>NZ_CAJEVT010000002.1:0-1048422 GCF_903993245.1 Herminiimonas sp. Marseille-P9896
GCGTTGACAGCATCCCGGCCAAAGGCAATAGCGAAGACCACGTCTCCAATTCGACCTGGTGCGCACGCAAGGCGGCAACGGTGGTCGCCAACACGCAATACATCATCGGTGTGGAAATGCTGCTGGCAGCACAAGCACTGACAATGACCGAAGACTTGTTACCGGGTGTGGTGCTGGGTCAGGGGACGCAGGCTGCCTATACTGAAATCCGCAAACAGATCCCAGCCTGCCTCGATGGTGATCGCTGGTTCCACAACGATATCGCGGTAGCGCAATCGTTTGTGGTCAGCGGTTCGGTGCGGAATGCGGTGATCAAGAAGATAGGCGAGTTCGTCTAAGCTGGTTTCGCCTGATGGTCGGAAGATGGAGTGCGTTTAGCGGCGCTTGATGCATTCTATGTAAGCCGCTCCGTCAGGCGGCAAACCACTGCGCTGCGAAGTCCAGATCATTTCTCCCAGGCATTCCATGATGTGATGGTGTGCTTCATGCTCGGAATCCAGGCGGCGCGCCAGTCCGGTATAGGCGGCGCGTATGCCGGGCGGCTGGTCGATCGAAATCTGTTCAGCGATCGATAAATGCATGGACAGGTGCAAGAACGGATTGGCCTGGCCAGATTCCACCGTGTAATCCTGTGCCAGCGCTGCTTCGACGTCTGTCAACGCATCCGCGTATTCCGGGTGCTGAATGATCCAGTCACGGGCGATAGCTTCCAGCGGAGTGAGGATTTCATTCGCACGTTGCTTGCGGAAAGTTTCGCAGAAAAAGCGACGTACGTCGTGTTGTGAAGGTGTAAACATGGATTCAGAAGCTGCTCAAGGTTGCATAAAAAGCTGCATAAAAGAGCCGGACATTAGGCACAGACCGACATTGTACGTGGCTTGGCGCTGAACTGCTGGCCTGGTTTCGGATACCATAGCGGCTATTGTCACCGATTTAGCCCCGATTGCAGTCCGTCAGGGCATGCCTTTTGAAACTTTGAAAATGAAAGTCGCCATGTTGAACCAGGAAGCGCTCGATACCCTCTTTACCAAAGCCCATACCAATACCGTCTGGACCGACAAACCGGTGACCAATGGTCAGTTGCGTGAGATCTACGAATTGATGAAGTGGGCGCCGACCTCGATGAATTCGCAACCGGCCCGTATCGCCTTCATCAAGTCGCCGGAAGCCAAAGCAAAACTGGCAGCCTGCGTCTCCGCTGGTAATGTGCAGAAAGTATTGACCGCACCTATCACCGCCATCATCGGCATGGATATGGCCTTTCCGCGCAAGATGCCGCAATTGTTCCCGCACATGGATGCGCAATCACTGTTCAATGCAGATGAAAAGCTGACTGCAGACACCGCCTTCCGTAACTCTTCATTGCAAGGTGCTTACTTCATCATGGCAGCACGCGCTATCGGCCTGGATTGCGGTCCGATGTCGGGCTTTGATGCAGCGAAAGTGAACGAGGCTTTCTTCGTCGGTACTAAAGTACAGGCCAATTTTATTTGCAGCATCGGCTATGGCGACCACGAAAAAATCAAACCGCGTTTGCCACGCCTGACCTTTGAAGCGGCTTGCGCGATCGTGCTGTAAGCAGGGATAAAGCCAGGGGCTTATACGCCCTTGGCAGGCAGCGGTGTCTTGGACTTGTATTCACACAAGTCCGAAATCACACAATTCCAGCATTTAGGCGTGCGCGCGATACAGGTGTAACGTCCGTGCAGGATGAGCCAGTGATGCGCATCTTGCTGGAATTCCGGTGCGACAAATTTCATCAGCTTTTGCTCGACAATGTCGACGTTCTTGCCCGGCGCCAGGCCGGTGCGATTCGAGACGCGGAAGATGTGTGTATCGACCGCGATGGTCGGTTCACCAAAAGCCGTATTCATCACCACGTTCGCAGTCTTGCGACCCACCCCCGGTAATGCCTCCAGTGCTTCGCGTGTGCGCGGCACTTCGCCGCCATGTTCGGCAATCAGGATGCGGCAGGTTTCAATGACGTTCTTCGCCTTGGTGCGATACAAGCCTATGGTCTGGATGTAAGGGATCAGGCCTTCGACGCCGAGCGCATAGATTTTTTTCGGTGTTCCTGCATGCGGATACAGTTTGCGCGTTGCCTTGTTGACGGAAACGTCGGTGGCTTGTGCCGACAGCAGCACGGCGATCAGTAACTGGAACGGGGTTTGGTATTCAAGTTCGGTAGTCGGGTGCGGATTGGCAGCGCGGAGTCGGGTAAATATCTCGCGTCGTTTTTCTGCGTTCATTTACTTGGCGTCCTTTTCCGCTTGTTCTTTTTTCAGGCGGGCGCGTTCTATCGCGGCCTGGATGATGGCTTTCTTGCGTGCCTGTTCGGCTTTTTCTTCTTCCGAGATCGGCGTTTCAGCTTGCACGGCCTGCAGTTTGGAGGCGGCCTTGGCGGCCAGCCGTGCGTCGTTTTCTTCTTTTTCGCGCTTCAGGCGCTGCGTGCGGAAATCGTGGCGTGCACGTGCGTCGTCAGCCTGCGCCTGTGACCATGCATCCCAACCCGTCCTGCCAGGGGTGACGTCGACCATTGCGATGCAATCGACCGGGCACGGTGCGACGCACAGGTCGCAGCCGGTACACAGGTCATTGACGATGGTGTGCATTTGTTTGGCAGCACCGACTATCGCATCCACCGGACACGCCTGTATGCACAGCGTGCAGCCTATGCACAGGCTTTCGTCGATGACGGCGACCGGGCGCGGGCGCTCATGGCCATTGACCGGATTGATGGGGATGACAGGCTTGCCGAGCAATTTCGCCATACGCGCCACGCCTTCTATACCACCAGGCGGGCATTGGTTGTAGTTGGCGCTACCGTCGGCTATCGCTTCCGCATACGGACGGCATGCGGGATAGCCACATTTCGTACATTGCGTTTGGGGCAGCAGATCTTCAAGCTGATCGGCGAGCGATTTTTGGCTAGGTGGAGACACAGCAGTCGTGTAAGGGATAAAACAAGATTATCGTCTTATCCGGGCGACTGCGCCAAATAGAAAAGGGCGGGAAGGGGTTTGCAGCCCGATTTTTTTGCCTCGGGCTGCGCTAATTAAGAATGCTTCGCAATAAAGTCGCTAATTTGCGGGCAAATGATCTCGCGCCATTTGCGACCCGAGAAAATACCGTAATGCCCACACTGCGGTGCGGTGAATTGCTGCTTGTTGGCTTTGGGGATAGACGAGCACAATTCCTGCGCCGCATGGGTCTGGCCCAGGCCGGAAATGTCATCGCGCTCACCTTCGATGGTGAACAGCGCAACAGTCTTGATATCTTGCGGCTTGACCAGCTTGCCTTCCACTTCCCAGGTACCTAGCGGCAAGCGATGTTCCTGGAACACGGTCTTGATGGTTTCGAGGTAGTACTCGGCAGGCATATCCAGCACCGCGTTGTACTCATCGTAAAACTTGCGATGTTCTTCCGCTGATTCGTTGTCGCCTTCGCGCAAGTGCATATAGAAGTCCCAGTGACTTTGTGCATGACGACCCGGATTCATCGCGATGAAGCCGGCGTGCTGCAGGAAGCCCGGATAGACCTTGCGGCCAAAGCCTGGATAGCTGGCAGGCACGCTGTGTATGACCTGGTTCTCAAACCACGAATATGGTTTCTCGGTAGCGAGGTTGTTGACTTGCGTCGGCGATTTGCGCGGGTCGATAGGGCCGCCCATCATGGTCATCGACTTGGGCAGGTGCGGATCACGTTCGCTCGCCATCAGTGAAATCGCAGCCAGTACCGGTACGGTAGGCTGGCACACTGAAATCACATGCAGGTTGGGTCCGAGTTGACGGATGAAATCCTGGATGTAATAGATGTAATCGTGCAGGTGGAACGGGCCTTCAGTCAGCGGCACCATGCGCGCATCGCGCCAGTCGGTGATGTAGACATCATGCTCGACCAGCAGGCTGCGTACGGTATCGCGCAGCAAGGTAGCGTGGTGGCCGGACAATGGTGCGACCAGTAATATGGTGGGTTGCTTGAGTGCGGCAAATGCCTTCGCGCTCAAATCCTTCTTGAAATGCAGCAGCGTGCAGAAGGATTTTTCTTCTGCCACTTCTTCAATAATCTTGACGTCCTTGCCCTTGACGCTGACCGAGCTGATACCGAAATGCGGCTTCTCGTAATCCTTGCCAAGGCGATACATCAATTCGTAACCAGCCGCGATAGGCTGGGCAAAAGGTGTATAGGCTAAAGGGGAAACGGGATCGCTAAACAGTTTGGACGATGCTTCCGCCCATTGGATCAGCGGATTGAGCAGGCTGCGGTTGAGCTCATGCAATTGATAAAGCATAGAGACTTCTTTCGTTGACAGTGGTCAATTGATTGTCGGGACAAAGCCATTATATTGCAATGCACCATTGATAACTATTCTACGTTAAACAACGTTTATCGGATGTAAAGCAGCATTATGTTGTTGCCAAGACAATAATTTTTGTTGCCAGGCCACACAAGAAAAAACGCCCTGTGGCGAACCAGAGGGCGTTTTTATCGGATAGCGGTAGCTTAGCGTTCCAGGTACTGCAGCTTGTCTGTTTTGTCTTTCCACTCTTCGGCTTCAGCCATAGGTGGTTTGGTTTTGGTGATCGATGGCCATGCGCGCGACAACTCGACGTTGAGCTGGATGAAGTGCTGCTGGTCAGCCGGCACATCTTCTTCTGCATAGATCGCGTTGACAGGGCATTCAGCTACGCATACTGCGCAATCGATACATTCATCCGGATCGATAGACAGGAAATTCGGGCCTTCGCGGAAGCAATCAACCGGACACACATCTACGCAGTCTGTGTAACGGCAAAGAATGCAGGAATCGGTTACTACGTGGGTCATACCAGTCCTAACTGTAAATATTTGAATTAAGCATCGGCTGCCTGGTCATGACAGCAGGTATTTAAGACCCGCCTTATTGCAGCCGCAAAGCGTTGTATTTTAAGGCAAATCGCTATTTCCCACAAACCACTCTTATACCGATTCCGAATAAGCAAATGCGTTGAGCGTCTTATGTCGCGGCACGGCGCGCGTTTTTTCCGGATCGCTGCGGCTGCAGCCTGGCCCGGGATTGCCGGGTGGACATGATTTTTCTGGGCTAAAATGGCATCCCCTCAATACGGAGTCCCCATGCGCGCAAATTTCCTCGTCGGCATGCTTGCCCTGAGCCCAGCCCTGTGCGGCGCGGCAGAGTTAAATGGTAATGGCCTGTCAGTTTTGTGGGGGATACCCTTTGCTGGACTACTGCTCTCCATCGCACTTTGTCCTTTGTTGACGCCTGCTTTCTGGCATCACCATTTCGGTAAACTGACGGCCGCCTGGTCACTGGCCTTTTTGTTGCCATGCGCTTATTTCTTTGGTGCGTCGACTGCGGTACATGGTGCAGTACATGCGTTTGTCGCTGAATTCTTTCCTTTCCTGATCCTGATTACTTCGCTGTTTGTGGTAGCGGGCGGGATATGCGTACGCGGTAATTTGCACGGTACGCCAGCGCTGAATACCGGCTTGCTGGCGATAGGCACTGTCCTCGCCAGCTTCATGGGTACCACCGGCGCGGCAATGCTCTTGATCCGCCCGCTGATACGCGCCAACGATAATCGCAAGCACGCAGCGCACATCGTGATTTTCTTTATTTTCCTGGTAGCGAATGCTGGCGGTGCGCTGACGCCGCTGGGCGATCCGCCACTGTTTCTCGGCTTCCTGAAAGGGGTCGATTTTTTCTGGACGGTTAAACATCTGTTCGCGCCCACCATCTTCCTGTGTGTAGCCTTGCTGATTATTTTTTACCTGCTGGATAGTCACTACTATCACAAGCGCGAAGAAGTGAAGCCGCCTGAACTGGACCCGACACCGGATTCAGCGATCCGTTTCGAGGGCAAGATCAATTTCGTTTTGCTGGGCATCATCGTCGTGATGGTATTGCTGAGTGGCTTCTGGAAGCCCGGTGTTTCCTATGTGCTGTTCGGTAATACGCTGGAACTGCAAAACCTGTTGCGCGACGGCGCATTGATCGCGGTGATTTTCCTGTCGCTGGCAGTGACGCCCAAGGGTGCGCGCAGTGGCAATGAATTTTCCTGGGGGCCGATACAGGAAGTCGGCAAGCTGTTTGCCGGTATCTTCATCACCATCATTCCGGTGATTGCGATGCTGCGTGCCGGCGAAGCGGGTGCTTTTTCCAGCATCGTGCGCGCCGTTACCGATGGCAGTGGCCAGCCTATCAATGCCATGTATTTTTGGGCGACCGGCATCCTGTCTTCTTTCCTCGATAATGCGCCAACCTATCTGGTTTTCTTCAACACTGCCGGTGGTGATGCGCAGATCCTGATGACGACTATGGCCGCCACGCTGGCTGCGATTTCTGCCGGTGCGGTGTTCATGGGTGCCAATAGTTATATCGGGAATGCACCGAATATGATGGTCAAGGCAATAGCCGAAGAACGCGGCATCAAGATGCCGTCCTTCTTTGGCTATATGGCCTGGTCGTGTGCGATTCTGATTCCCCTGTTTGTTTTAATGACGTTCATTTTTTTCACCTGAGGAGAGATATATGAAGGCGAAAGTACTCGTCGCGCGCGCAACGTTTCCCGACGTGATTGAACGCTTGCAGCAGAAGTTTGAAGTTGAATCGAATCAGGAAGACAAGATTTTTTCTCCTGCCGAGTTGCTGCAAAAAATGCAGGGCAAGGATGCTGTGGTGATCACCGCCAGCGAAAAAATGACGGCAGAAGTGATTGCCGCCAATCCGCAATTGAAAGCCATCTGTAACGTCGCCGTCGGTTATAACAATATCGATGTGGCAGCAGCAACCGCCGCCGGTGTGATGGTAACGAATACACCGGATGTACTGAACGAAACCACCGCTGATTATGCGTGGACGCTGTTGATGTCGAATGCGCGCCGTGTTTGCGAATCCGAGCATTGGCTGCGTGCTGGTCACTGGAAGCACTGGCGTTTCGACAGCTTCCTCGGTGCGGATATCCACGGCGCGACGCTGGGTATTCTTGGCATGGGTCGCATCGGGCAGGCGATCGCACGTCGATCGATGGGCTTTGATATGAACGTGATTTATCACAACCGCTCGCGCGCGACGCCAGAGCAGGAAGCCTATGCTAACAACGCACGTTATGTCAGCAAGGAAGAATTGCTGCGCGGTGCTGATCACCTGATCCTGGTCTTGCCATACTCGCCGCAAACGCATCACATCATAGGCGCGGCCGAATTGGCGCTGATGAAGCCGACCGCAACGCTGGTGAATATTGCACGTGGCGGCATCGTCGATGATGTAGCGCTGATCGCTGCCTTGCGTGAGAACCGCATCGCATCGGCGGGGCTGGATGTGTTTGAAAACGAGCCAGCCTTGCACCCTGATTTCCTGACCTTGTCGAATGTGGTGCTGACACCGCACATAGGCAGCGGCTCGGAAAAAACCCGCCGGGCGATGGCGGATTGCGCTTCGGCCAATCTGGCAGCAGCCATGAGCGGCCAGCAACCACCGAATTTACTCAACCCGGAAGTGAAAGCGAAGAAGTAAGCACATGGCAGATATCAGTATCACGCAGGAGCATCAGCTCCCGCTGCAACAGGCAAAAGACGCGGCCCAGAAAGTCGCGGACAGGATGGCGGCAGAATTCGATATGACCACGCAATGGGAGGGCGACACCCTGTCGTTCAAGCGCAGTGGTGTGGCCGGTACGCTGGCCTTGCGCGAGAAAGAAGCGCAAATCGATATCACGCTGGATTTCTTGTTCAAGGCTTTTGCCGGCCCGCTGCAGGAAAAAGTGGCGCGCAATATGAAGAAGTATTTTGCCGAAGCTGCCTGAGTATTTACTTGGTTCCAAATAAAAAAGCCCCGTCGTGACGGGGCTTTTTGTTGTGGTGGCAGATCAGCCTTTCAGATCATTTACCAGGTCTATGTACTGCTGCTTGGCATCGTCTTGCGACGTGCCTTGCAGATTGTTCCACGCATCCCATTTGGCACGAGCCACGAAGTCTGTCATCGCTGGCTGTTCGCCAGTTGCATCGCCACTGCTGGCCTGTTTGAACAAACCGTAGATTTTCAGCAGCGTCAGGTTGTCCGGACGCTCCGGCAAAGTCTTGGAGTCGGCTAATGCTTGCTCGAATTGCTCTTGCAGGCTCATATCTGTTCCTTTAAGAAAGTTGACAGGTGTATCCGTGGTGGAGCGTAGCGGAACGAGTCTTAAACGCCCAGCAATTCCACTTCAAAAATCAGGGTAGCGTGCGGAGGAATTACACCACCAGCACCGCGTGCGCCGTAGCCGAGCGACGATGGGATGATCAGGGTACGGGTACCGCCGATTTTCATGCCTTGTACGCCTTCGTCCCAGCCTTTGATCACATGACCAGCGCCGAGTGGGAATTGGAACGGATCGCCACGATCCTTGCTCGAATCGAATTTGGCGCCTGCGCTGCCGTCGTCGTTTTGCAGCCAGCCGGTGTAATGTACGGTCACGTGCGCGCCTGCAGTTGCTTCAGCGCCGTCGCCTACTACTTTGTCTTCGTATTGCAGGCCGGAGGAGGTCGAGGTGGTAGCCATGTGGTTCCTTTAAAAATGTAGTCAGAAAGTGGAGCAGATTGTAGCAGGTGGATTTGGTTTTAACAGTAGCTGGCCCGGCGCAGGCGCGCCGCAGGCCGACACGGTAAAATGGCTGACCCGTACGGTGTGGGCTTTTCCTGCCGCGGCAGGTCGGTACGGAATAGATTTTTCTAAGGATATTTTCATCATGCGCCCGGTATTCACTTCTTTCGGACGAGCACTTTTATCGCAATTGCATTTCAGGATGCTGATGCTGAGCGTGATTCCGTTCGTGCTGTCGATTATCGTCTGGGGTATAGGTTTGTGGCTGTACCTGCAAACCATGATTGACTGGCTGCAAAATTACTTTGTGGAAAATGACGGCTTCCGCGTCACCAACGAGTTACTGATGTGGCTGGGCATGGGAGCGCTCAAGACAGTGGTGGTGCCGCTGATTGCGATGTGGATTTTGTTGCCGCTGATGATACTGACGGCGCTGATCTTTGTCGGTGTGATGGCGATGCCGGCCATCGTTAAGCATGTAGGCAGTCGGCGTTACAAGGACCTGGAAGCACGCAAGGGCGGTACCTTCTTCGGCAGCCTGTGGATGTCGACTTCATCCTTCACCGTCTTCCTCGTGCTGTGGCTGATCACTTTGCCGCTTTCGCTGATACCGCCGCTGACCTTTGTGATCCAGCCGTTGCTGTGGGGCTGGCTGACGTATCGCGTAATGGCTTACGACGCACTGGCCGATCATGCTGATCCGGCAGAACGCAAAATCATCCTGCGCATACACCGCTGGCAATTGCTGGTGATAGGCGCGATCACTGGCGCGATGGGTGCTGCGCCCACTTTGCTGTGGCTGGGTGGCGCTTTGTCGGTGATCTTTTTCCCGGTGTTGGCAGCGGGTGCGATCTGGCTGTATGTGCTGGTCTTTATCTTCAGTGGCTTGTGGTTCCAGCATTACTGCATGGATGCACTGACCCAGTATCGCGCCGAACAGGCTGCGGCGGAGCAAGCGAAGGCAGCGACAGTAAGCGTGATCGCCTTGCCCGCATCTGAAAACACCGACCCTACAAATACACCTCATCCCTGACGCAAGAAGGAAGAACATGGCATTCGGACTCATCATCATCGGCGACGAAATCCTCTCCGGCAAACGCAGTGACAAGCATTTCCCCAAAGTGGTGGAGTTGCTGGCAGCACGTGGCCTGTCCTTGTCCTGGGCGGAAGTGGTGGGTGATGACCGCGCGCGTATTACCGCGACCCTGAAGCGTACCTTTGCCAGCGACGATATTGTTTTCAGTTGTGGCGGCATAGGTGCGACGCCGGATGACCATACACGCCAGTGCGCGGCCGCCGCGCTAGGTGTGCCTGTCGAATTACATCCGGAAGCCAAACAAAAAATCCAGGAACGCATGCTGGAGATGGCGCAGGAAGCGAACGTGCCGTTTGATCTGAATAAACCGGAAAACCTGCATCGCCTGAAGATGGGCGAGTTCCCGCAAGGTGCCGAGATCGTGCCTAACCCGTATAACAAAATCCCGGGTTTCTCTATCCAGCACGGCAAGGGCGGTGCGCATTACTTCATGCCGGGTTTCCCGGTAATGGCATGGCCGATGATAGAGTGGATACTGGATACCCACTATCCGCATCTGTTCCACCAGTTCGCACACTTCGAAAAATCGGTATTGGTCTATCAGGCGATGGAGTCTGCACTGACGCCATTGATGGAAGAGATAGAGAGCGAATTCCCACAGGTGAAAGTATTCAGCCTGCCTAGCGTCGGTGATGCGAATACGCGCCGACACATAGAGCTGGGCGTGAAAGGTGATGCAGAGCAGGGCGCGCTGGCCTTTGACAAACTGCTGGCAGAGCTGAAACAGCGCAAGCTGGAATTACAGCACGTCTAATCAAGCGCGGGCGAGCCTAGTCTTGCCGCGGGAAGGTCACAACGTGGTCGGCTTCGACGCGTATGCCTATGTGTTCACCCAATGCATGGTCATGATGTGACGGCACCAGCGCCAGTAATTGCTGGCCGCTAGGCAGGCGCAAGGTGTAGAGGAATTCTGCGCCGCGGAAAGCCTTGCGTATCACTTCGGCCTTGAGCGGACTGCTGTCATCGTGTATCACATCATCAGCGCGTAGCAAGACATCCACTTCTCCCTGTTCGTCGACCTCACAAACCGGCAAGCCCTGGCATAGCGGCAAGGTTCCGAGTTCTATTGCAACATCCAGCTGATTCACGGTGCCGGGTACGAATACGCCTTGTCCGATAAAATCAGCGACGAAGCGGCTGGCCGGTCTGTGGTAGAGGTTATAAGCCTGGTCCCATTGCACGATGACGCCGTCTTGCATCACACCGATCTGGTCGGCGATGGCAAATGCTTCATGCTGATCATGCGTCACCAGTACCGCAGTGGTACCGACTTCTTTCAGGATGTCGCGTACTTCGCTGGCGAGTCGTTCGCGCAAGTCCACATCGAGGTTGGAGAAGGGTTCATCCAGCAGCAAGAGATCAGGTTGCGGTGCGAGTGCGCGTGCCAGCGCCACGCGTTGTTGCTGGCCACCGGATAGCTCATGCGGGAATTTTTTGTCCTGCACCTGCAAGCCTACCAGTTTCAGTAATTTCTTAATCCGCACATTGCGTTCGCTGGTCGCCAGTTTGCGCAAGCCGAAGCCTATGTTGTCGCTCACCGACAGATGGGGGAACAGTGCGTAGTCCTGGAATACCACGCCGACATGACGCGCTTCCGGCACGGTGGTGTGCTGTGCGTTGCTGAGTTCCTTGCCGCCCAGTGCGATGCGGCCTGCAATCAGTGATTCAAATCCCGCAATCGCGCGCAGCACCGTCGTTTTGCCACAACCCGATTGGCCAAGCAGGCAGCCGATCTCACCACGTTGCAAGGCGAAGGACAAGCTGTGCACGATCTCATGCATCTGGGCACCGAGCTGGTAGCCCACGCGGATAGACTCAACTTGCAAATGCGCTGACGGAATAGGAATGGCTGACATGAGACGCAGGGTTCCGGAAATAATTGGCTGGGTGAAATGGGCTATTGATTATAATTCTCGTTTCGCTCATCGCGGCGTATTCATGCGTTTTTATATATAGGGCTATTTGCGTGCTTAAAGGACAAAGCGGATCACTGCATCCCTTGCTGCTGGTTACGCTTGTGATTGCGGTGCTGGTCGGCATGCCGGTCGCCGGTGTGCTGTCGAATCTGCTGTCCGGCGGCGCGGGCGCGGAGCTCAGTACCTTTGCGCATCTGTGGTCGACGGTATTGCCGGAGTACGTAGGCAATAGTGTGTTACTGGCCCTGATCGTGACGGTGCTGACTGCCGTGCTGGGTATAGGCTGTGCCTGGCTGGTCGCTGTCTTCAAATTCCCCGGTAAAAAATTCTTTGAGTGGGCGCTAATCCTGCCACTGGCGATGCCCGCTTATGTGGTCGCGTATGCGTACACCGATTTCCTGCAGTTCACTGGTCCCGTGCAAAGCGGCTTGCGAGCCTTGTTTGGCTGGCAGGGGCCGACTTACTGGTTCCCGCAGATACGCTCGGTCGGCGGTGCCGGTTTGCTGTTCGCCTTTGTCCTGTATCCGTATGTCTATCTGTTGGCACGCAATGCTTTCATAGAACGCAGTCCGCGCATGTGGGATGCGGCACGCACGCTGGGTGCGAGTCCGTGGCAAGCCTTCTTCCAGGTGAGCTTGCCTTTGGCGCGACCTGCTGCGGTGGCCGGGATTGCGCTGGCGCTGATGGAAACGCTGGCTGATTACGGTGCGGTCGCTTACTTCGGTGTGCCGACCCTGACGACTGGCATATACAAATCCTGGTACATCTTTTCTGATCGCAATGCGGCGGCGCAAATCGCGGGCGTGCTGTTGCTGGCAGTGATGGCATTGATGCTGATGGAGCAAAAGAGTCGCGGTCGCGCACGTTACTATGCGGTAGGTGCGCGTAGCGCGGCGCAAAGATTGACGACGCTGCAAGGTCGGCAGGGCTGGGCCGCGACGGCATTCTGCGCCTTGCCTGTGGTGCTGGGTTTCTTTGCGCCGCTGGCCATCCTGTTGCATCTGTTGTGGCAGGAAGAAGTCATCAGCTTTAGCGCACGCTATATCGGCTGGTTAAAAAACACCGTTGTCCTCGGCGGCATCACCGCCTTGCTCGCCGTCGCGATTTGCGTTTTGCTCGCATATGCAGCGCGCGTATCCAACAGCAAGGTACAAGCGCTCTGCAATCGTATCGTCAGCATGGGTTATGCAATTCCGGGTGCGGTGATCGCAGTCGGTATCCTGATTCCCTTGTCCTATCTCGATAACTGGAATGCACAACACGGCGTGACACTGGTTCTCAGTGGCAGCGTAATTGCATTGGTGTATGCCTACCTGGTGCGCTTCCTCGCGGTTTCTTTCCAGACCGTACAAGCGGGTTTGCTGAAGATCACACCAGCGATGGATGCGAGTGCGCGCAGCCTGGGCGAAGGACTGGGCGCGATGCTGATGCGCATCCATGTGCCTTTGCTGTGGCGCAGTGTGTTGACGGCTGGTTTGCTGGTCTTTGTCGATGTGGTGAAAGAATTACCTGCGACGCTGACGATACGCCCGTTCAATTTCGATACGCTGGCCGTGATTACCCATCAGCTGGCATCCGATGAGCGCTTGGGTGAAGCAGCGCTACCTGCTTTGACTATCGTGATGATCGCTATCGTGCCGGTCATCATCCTGGCGCGTGCGATTGCTGTCGGCAGGCGTTGATTCGCACAAAAAGCAGGATAAAAAAATGCCCCGCAGAAGGGGGCATAAACATGGCGCTGCAGTGTGAGTCTGCGGCCAGTGAGGAGACTCGGTGACGTATTACGATTTGCGTGAGCGTGTAGTGGTTTTTTCTGCTGCGCTGACAAACTGATTTGCCGCAGCATTCAAATTGCCTTCCAATGCTTCTACCGCTTGCTTGGTGGTTTTCGACAGTTGTTCGTAACCGGCGTTGGCATTGCCGATTGCCGACTTCAGGATAGAGATAGCGTTTTCCGAACCAGCTGGAGCGTTCTTGCTCAGCTCGTCGATCAGCGACAAGACCTTGCGATTGGTTTCAGCGATTTGTGTTTCTGCTGCCTTGGTAAATTCAGCCTGGGTGCTGGTCGCGATGCTGGCCAGGTGACGACCATATGCCAGTGCTTTTTCAGCATTCGGCTGTGCGTGCGAAGCGCTCAGCGAAAAGAATTCTTGTGGGTCTTTGGCGGTAGCCAGTTTTTGCGCAGTCGCGCTGGATTCCTGCAAAGAGGTTTTTGCCGCGTTCAGGTTAAGGTCGACGATTTTCTGTACGCTGTCGAAAGTGGTGCTGGCCAGCGAGTTCAGGATCGCGAGCTGTGCTTCAAACTGATGTTTGGTGGCCGCCGAAAATTGCTCAGGGATAGTAAACATGGGCTACTCCTTTATATGAAGGGCATATCTAACTACATGGGTTAAAATTCTGTTGTGCGTCGCAACATGAACTCATTTTTAGTCATTGCAAACGGCATGTCAAGCACTTTTTGTTGCGTTGCACAAAATAAATATCCAGCCTGGAAAACAAAGGTTTCAGCTGCAGTAAGGCCGTTTTCCCGGTAGGGGACGGCACCAAAGATAATGCAGGCGCACATAGACGCCGCACAGAAAGCAGAAATGTCCACAGAAGCACGCAGTACCCCTAGTCCCTGGCTCGCCGCCATGCCGTTTTTCTTCGTACTGATCTGGAGTACGGGCTTCATCGTGGCGAAATTCGGCCTGCCTTATGCGCCGCCGCTGACCTTCCTCGCCTTGCGCTTCATAGGCGTACTCATCATCCTGCTGCCGCTGGTCTTGCTGCTGCGTGCGCCGTGGCCGGTCGGCAGCATGCGGCACATTGCGGTGGCCGGCATCCTGGTGCAGGCGGGTTACCTGGCAGGCGTCTGGTGTGCGATCAAACTCGGCATGCCGGCCGGTTTATCGGCGCTGATCGTCGGCATGCAACCAGTACTGACGGCGTTTGCTGCGCCGCTGATCGGTGAGAAGGTGCGGCCGCGCCAGTGGATAGGCCTGATCTTCGGCCTGTGCGGTGTGGCGCTGGTGGTGGCTAACAAGATCACCGTGATTGGCCTGACCTGGGGCAGCATCGCACTGTGTGTGATGGCACTGCTGTCGATCACGATAGGTACCATGTACCAGAAGCGTTATTGCCCGCATTTCGATCTGCGTACCGGTACGATTATTCAATTCGCGGCGTCTTGCGCCGTGGTGGTACCGCTGGCAATGATCTTCGAGGATTTCTCGCCTGCCTTGCAGACCGTAGAGTGGACCCCCAGCTTCATCGGCGCCTTGCTCTGGTCTGTGGTTGCGCTTTCCATAGGCGCGATCTTCCTGTTGTTTGCCTTGATACGTAAAAGCGCAGCGACCCAAGTCACCAGCCTCCTGTATTTGACGCCGCCGACCACAGCCTTGATGGCTTGGGCGGCGTTTGGCGAGGTTTTCAGCCTGATCGGCATCGCAGGCATGTTGCTTGCTGTGATAGGGGTGGCTTTTGTAGTGAAAAAGTAGGTTTTTTCAGGCGTTTCTCCTATGAAATTCGTTGTTTCAAGGAAACTAATTTTTATCGAAAATCAGCTTATTTCTCATAAAAAATGCACCAAATGTGTGAAAAAAAAGATATCGATAGTTAGAAAATAGATTAATGAAAACAGCTAACTATCTAATTCTCTTGCACATTTTTAGAGATTTGCTAAACTGCAAGCCATATTTCATCGTACGTTTTGGGGAGTCGCAGATGCTTAAGTCCGCGCTGGGGATACTTTTTTCATCATTTATCGTTTTCAACGCCCCCACGGCGCTGGCTAAAGAGCCGAGTTCTGCTGCGACTAAAAAGTCTGCTGCCAAGAAGGCGGCACCAGCTAAAACAGCTTCCAAAGCGCCTGCTAAGACCGCATCCAAAAAGACCGCAGCGAGTAGCAAATCCGCAGCCAGCAGCAAAAAAACTGCAGCGCCAAAAAGTACTGCCAAAGCCAGCAGCAAAAACACCAAACAAGCACGCAACACCACTTCGCTTAACAGCAATGAAAAGCTGGTAAAGAAAGAAGTCGTCGTGCGAGGCAAAAAGAAAGTCATCTACCAACGCGTAGCGAAACCAGTCATGACCGTAGTGCCACCAGTGCTGACAGCTGGCGACATCGCTGGTCTCAACATGACGCGTGATTCCCTGGCACTCGCATCGAACGTAGCGCTGGTACTGGATCAATCGACATCGGCAGTATTGTTTGAAAAAAATGCGAACGTGACTTTGCCGATTGCATCGATCACCAAACTGATGACCGGCCTGGTCGTGGTTGAAGCACAGCAGGATATGAATGAAATCCTGGAAGTGACGGACGAAGATATCGATCGCGAAAAAAATAGCTCGTCGCGCCTGCGCGTAGGTTCGCAATTGTCACGTGCAAACATGCTGCACATTGCATTGATGAGCTCGGAAAACCGTGCTGCATCGGCACTCGGTCGTCACTACCCGGGCGGCATCCGCGCTTTCGTCGCAGCGATGAATGCAAAAGCACGTGCGCTCGGCATGAGCGGTACGCATTATGTGGATTCGACCGGCCTCTCCAGCAACAACGTGGCAAGCGCTGCCGACCTGGCCAAGCTGGTGATCGCAGCTTCCAATCACTCGATACTGCGCCAGTATTCGACCGATACCAAATATGTAGTCGAACCAGGTGGCCGTGCCCTGCAATACGCAAACTCGAATCGTCTGGTCAATAATCCTGATTGGGAAATCGGTATCCAGAAGACCGGCTACATCTCTGAAGCAGGTCGCTGCCTCGTGATGCAAGCCAACATCAATGGTCGTCCTATCGTCATGATCTTCCTGGATTCCAAAGGCAAGCTCTCCCGTCTGGGTGACGCAGCGCGCATACGCAAATGGCTGGAAACCCAGCATCCGCAACCGCAAAATATTGCGGGCAAGCGCAGAGCGGTTGAGAGCTGATTTTTGAATTAAAGAACTAGCTGATTTTTCTAACGGCAGGATTCGATTTCGGATCTTGCCGTTTTTACTTTTTGGGCGATTAAATGGAATTCAGTGCAGGCTATTGGGTTGTGCTGTTTGTGGGATTTATTGCGGTTGTGGTGCCGTCTGCTGTCGTTGCCATCCGCTTCTGGTCCGCGAGCAGGGCTAGTCGCGTTTGCGTACTTATTGGCATGTTGGTTGTACTGGTGCAGGGGGTACTCATGGTCTTCGCTGAAAGCGATTCATCTCCTTCTGATATACCACCATTTTCATTTGAGGTAGGGTCACTGGTATTTCTTCTCTTTTGGGGAGTTTGGTTTTATATGGCCATGTTTGTATATGGCGTAGTGCAGGGAGGCAAAGCTCTGATGCGAAGAAAGCTTGATTGAGCCTGACGTTTGATTAATAAAAAAGGCGAACTACGGTTCGCCTTTTTTTATTTGCCGCTCAATTCGCTGCGGTCTTTAGTTCGCTTCGCTATAGCCCAGTGCTGCTGAAATCTGCTTCGCAGTTTCCATCAGGTCAGCCAGCCATTCTTCCTGCAAGCGATCGGCCGGAGCAGAGATGGAGAGACCTGCGATCAGCCTGCCAGTGTCGTCATGGATGCCTGCCGCCATACAGCGCACGCCCAGCTCCAGCTCTTCATTGTCGCGTGCATAGCCGTGCAGACGTACCTGATTGAGTTCGCCTTCCAGCTTCTTCAGGTCGGTAATCGAGTTTTTGTTGTGACCGGCGAGACCGGTGCGGGTCGCATAGGCTTGCACCATGCGTGGCTCATCGATAGACAGGAAGAGCTTGCCGGTCGAGGTCAGGTGCAAAGGGGCACGTCCGCCGACTGCACGTACCACCTGCATGCCGGAACGCTCGGAGAAGGCACGGTCGATGTAGATGATTTCATCGTTCTGCCGTACCGACAGGTTCACGGTTTGATTGGTTTTGCGATGCAGGTGACGCATCAGGTCGAGTGCAGCTTCGCGCACATCGAGGCGACTTTTGACGATATTGCCCAGCTCAAGCAAACGCATACCGAGCCGGTAGGTGCCGGGCTCGGAACGATCGACAAAGCGTTTGATAACCAGGTCGTTGAGGATGCGATGCGCAGTGGAAGGATGCAAGCCAGTCACGCTGGAAAGCTCTTTCAGGCTGACTGGGTCCGGGTACAGTGCCAGGGCATCCAGTAGCGCCACCATGCGTTCTATGACTTGAATCGAGGTTTTGTCTGTCTCTGCATTAATTGCTGTTTTCATGTTCTGGTTTGTGCATTGCAGTCCAGACTTTATATCACATTGTGAAAGATGACAAAAGTCTACTTTCATTTAATTGCGTGGTAACAAGCTTGCTTAACGCCATGTTCACGTCCAGGCGGTGACAATTGACAACTTTGCGGCGCTTGTGCCCAATCTGGCTTGCACCGATAATCGCTGCAGTCTATTGCGCTGCATTATTCCGCCGCCTGGGCGTTTTTCCACCTACACCGTGTATCGCATGATCAATCAAGAACCACCAGTTAGTGAATTCAAAAGCAAAAGCGGCCTGAAGCGAATTTTTTCCGCGTTCGGCTATTCGATCGCTGGATTCAAGACTGCATGGAAGGGCGAGCATGCATTCCGCCAGGAGCTGATCGTCGTGGTGATCGCAACGATAGCAGCATTGCTGTTGCCGGTGTCCGCATTACAGAAGCTGGTGCTGATAGGTGTATTCGTGCTGGTGTTGATAGTTGAATTATTGAATTCGGCGATAGAGGCCGTCGTGGATCGCGTCTCGCTGGAGCGCAATCCTTTATCGAAGAATGCCAAGGATCTGGGCAGTGCTGCGGTGATGCTGGCCTTGTTGCTGGCGTGTGCAACCTGGCTGGTGATTTTGTGGCCGGTATTCGTTGGCGCATGAAGCGATTTTAAGCAGCCCCCCAATAAAAAACGGCGTAACGAGGCATCTGCCTTGTTACGCCGTTTTCAGTTTACGTATCAAATATTGCGTTCTATCCAGAGATCAAAAGCGATCAGGAATTTTTTCAGGAATTCAGCGGTCGAGGGCTCGGTGATATCACCTTTGTCGTCGAAGAGCTTGCCGCCGTTACCAATGTAGGCTTCTGGCTGCGGCATGGTTGGTACATTGACAGATGCCAGTACCTGACGCAAATGATGGTTGGCACCAAAGCCACCGACTGCACCCGGCGAGACGCTGACCACAGCACCGGGTTTGCCGGTCCACGCACTTTGACCATAAGGACGTGAGCCGGTGTCTATCGCGTTCTTTAGCACGCCAGGTACCGAGCGATTGTATTCAGGCGTTACGAACAACACGGCATTCGCCGATTTGATCTTGTTCTTGAAATCACTGACGGCTGGTGTAGGTGTGCCTTCATGATCCTGATTGAAAAGCGGCAGATCGCCGATTTCCACTATGGTCAGTTTCAATGATTCTGGTGCCAGCTTGGCGAGTGCCTGCGCCATCTTGCGATTCATCGAATCCTTGCGCAGGCTGCCGACAACAACAGCGACGTTATAAGTTTTGCTCATGACCTTCCTTTCGTGGGAGAAGTACTGCGTTGACTTATTTACTCATGCATGTCCGATATCATGCTGCGGGATTGGCATGTCGGTTATGAATTTCTTCGATACCGTCCAGTACTGCTGCATTGAGTTCGAGATTGATGCTATCCAGATTGCTTTGCAATTGCTGCAGCGTGGTTGCACCGATAATCGTACTCGTTAAAAACGGTCGTGTGTTGACATATGCCAGTGCCATCTGCGCCGGGTCCAGACCATGTTTGTGCGCCAGTGCGACGTAGGCTGCCACCGCGGTTTCCACTTGCGGTGCCTTGTAGCGCACGAAGCGCTCAAACAGGGTGATGCGGCCATCAGCAGGGCGTGCACCGTTCAGGTACTTGCCAGACAGCACACCGAACGCGAGTGGCGAGTAGGCGAGCAAGCCTATCTGTTCCTGATGCGAGAACTCCGACAGGGCGATTTCAAAGTAACGATTCACCAGGCTGTACGGATTTTGGATGCTGACTATGCGTGGCAAGTTCAATTGTTCCGATGCGCGCAGAAATTGCGCGAGTCCCCACGGTGTTTCATTCGAGACGCCGATGTAACGTATTTTCCCTTGTTTAACGAAGTCAGCCAGCACTGACAGCGTCTCGGCAATCGGTACCGTGTCTTCATCCGGGTGGTGTGTGTAATTCTGCCGACCAAAAATATTCACAGTGCGATCCGGCCAGTGCAGCTGATACAGGTCGATGTAATCCGTTTGCAGGCGTTCCAGGTTGCCGTGCAAGGCTTCGGTCAGGCTGGTACGGTCAAAACTGTTTTGGCCATTGCGTACATGTTGTGGCTGGTGGGGCAGTCGGGCAGGGCCAGCGGCTTTGGTGGCGATGATCAATTGATCACGCTTGCCGGATTTCTTGAGCCAGCTACCGAGATAGCGTTCGGTCAGGCCCTGTGTTTCCGGCTTGGGCGGCACCGGATACATTTCTGCGGCATCGATCAGGTTGACGCCAGCAGCGATTGCCATATCCAGTTGCGCGTGGGCTTCTGCTTCGGTGTTCTGTTCGCCCCAGGTCATGGTGCCTAGTGCGATATTGCTTACTTTGATATCTGTTTTTCCAAGTTGCTGATACTTCATTGCGTGCATTCCTTTCAGGGTGGTCTTTTTTAGTCTAGCAACAAATGAAGAATGGGGTGCAAGCTGGAAAAGACGGGATTCTTCAGCAGAAGGCGAGATATTCCTTATGCATAAAACGCATAAGGAACGAAGAAACAATTCGTTTTGTTTTTGTCGGCAGCAATTTAATCTTCAATCTCCAGAAACGAAATCGCTCAAGGGGAAGAAAATGTTGCTGAAGAAATTGCTAGGAACCGCATTCGCAATCGCGCTGGTTGCGCCTAGCGTACATGCTGCTGAAGTGTCGTTGTTGAACGTTTCGTACGATCCGACGCGTGAACTGTATCAAGAGTTTAACAAAGCTTTCGCCAAAGAGTGGAAAGCCAAGGCCGGTGACGACCTCAAACTGAAAGCGTCGCATGGTGGTTCGGGCAAACAGGGCCGTGCGGTGATCGATGGTCTGGAAGCGGACGTAGTCACCCTGGCGCTGGCATATGACATCGATGCGATTGCAGAGCACGGCTTGCTGGCCAAAGACTGGCAAAAACGCCTGCCGCACAATAGCTCACCTTACACTTCGACCATCGTGTTCCTGGTTCGCAAAGGCAATCCTAAAGGCATCAAGGACTGGAACGATCTGGTCAAACCAGGCGTATCAGTGATCACACCAAATCCAAAAACATCGGGCGGCGCACGCTGGAATCACCTGGCAGCATGGCTGTATGCATTGAAACAACCAGGCGGCACTGAAGCAACTGCGACCGACTTCATCTCGAAGCTGTACAAAAACGTACCAGTGCTGGATTCCGGTGCACGCGGTTCGACCACTACTTTCGTTGAACGCGGTATCGGCGACGTGCTGCTGGCATGGGAAAACGAAGCCATCCTGGCAATCAAGGAACTCGGCCCGGACAAGGTGGAAATCGTTGCTCCGTCTGCCAGTATCCTGGCTGAACCACCAGTTGCAGTTGTCGACAAAGTGGTCGATCGTCGTGGCACACGCAAAGTTGCTGAAGCTTACCTGAAGTACTTGTACTCGACCGAAGGTCAGGAAATCGCAGCGCAAAACTACTATCGTCCTATCGATGAAAAAGTAGCGAAGAAATATGCAGCGCAATTCCCGAAACTGAAGTTGTACACGATTGCGGACGTAGGCGGCTGGACAGCAGCACAGAAGAAACACTTCTCTGATGGCGGCGTGTTCGACCAGATCTATCAACCAGGTAAAAAATAATCTGCATCATTCTTTGGAACAGAAATGAATATTTTGTTGCTCGCGGGTAGTCCTTCAACACCATCACGTTCTACCCGCTTGCTGCATCACGTAGGCGAAAGACTGGCACTGCTGGGACATCGTTATGTGAAGCTGCATGTACGTGATTTGCCTGCCCAGGCACTGGTGCATGCAGATTTCAATGATGAGTTGTTGCGGGTGGCACGGGAACAAGTCGCGCAGGCGGATGCAGTTGTGATTGCTACGCCGGTCTACAAGGCGGCGTATAGCGGAATACTGAAAGCCTTCCTCGACTTGCTGCCACAGGATGGCTTGCGTGGAAAGCTGGTCTTGCCCCTGGCGACAGGTGGCAGCCAGTCTCATATGCTGGCCCTCGATTACGGTTTGCGTCCTGTGTTGTCGGCGCTGGATGCCAAGCATGTATTGCCGAGCATTTATGCGACAGACCTGCAGATCAACTGGTCTGCAGAGCAGGGCTTGACTCTGGACCCGGCGATAGCCAAGCGCGTAAGCGATGGCATAGAGAACCTCTCTGCCAGCTTGTCTGCGCTGAATGAAGTAGCACTCAACGAGTTCGACTCGATTCCTTTCTCCAGCGTGCGTTGCAGTGTTTGATCGAGCGTTAGTTTGAACGCTGCTGCGCAGTTAGCCAAAGCAGCAGTTTAGCCGCACAAATATCTATCCGGTAGTTTGAAAAAAATCGGTGCTACGGCACCGATGGGGAACTTTTTTCTCAAAATTTTGCATAACAAGGAAAACGACATGAGCAATGCGAACGATAAGCGTCAGGCCAAGCGGCGCACCCTGGGATATTTGTCGGCGGCAGCAGTAGGTGCACTCAGCATCGGTTTGCCTAACTTCGCGGGTGCACAAAACAAAACTGTGCTGCGCATCGGTTACCAGAAGTACGGCACGCTGGTCATCCTGAAAGGTCGCGGCTCGCTCGAGAAGCGCCTGGCAGCAGAAAACATAGAAGTGAAATGGACAGAATTCCCGGCCGGCCCTGTCTTGCTGGAAGGCCTGAATGTAGGCAGCATCGACTTCGGTACCGTCGGTGAAGCGCCACCTATCTTTGCCCAGGCTGCAGGTGCGGACCTGGTGTATGTCGGCAATGAGCCGCCTTCGCCTACCAGCGAAGCCATCATCGTGCCGAAGAACTCGACACTGAAAACCGTGGCCGATCTCAAAGGTAAAAAGGTCGCATTGAACAAAGGTTCGAACGTGCATTACCTGCTGGTCAAGGCACTGGAAAAAGCAGGTCTCGATTACAAGGATATCGAAACCATTTTCCTCGCTCCGGCCGATGCACGTGCAGCGTTTGAGCGCGGCAGCGTCGATGCATGGGTGATCTGGGATCCGTTCCTGGCCGCAGCAGAAAAGCAAATCGGCGCACGCGTACTGGCTGACGGTAGCGGCATCGTTGCGAATCACCAGTTCTTCCTGGCATCGCGTGGCTACGCAGAGAAGAACCCCCAAATTATCTCCATCTTGCTGCATGAGCTGGATCAAGTAGACCAGTGGAGCAGCAAGAACCTGAAAGAAGTCACGAATATCCTGGCAGCCCAGACCGGCCTCGACCAGCCTAGTGTGGAACTGGCAGCGAAACGTTATTCATATGGCGTAAAACCGGTAACCGCAGAAGTCATCGCCGAACAGCAAAAGATTGCCGATGTATTCAGCAATCTGAAACTGATCCCGAAAAAAATCACAGTCAAGGATGCGCTGGTTTCGGCCAAGCGTTAAGTAATGCAGCACGGCGCTAGCGCCAGTTTGTTTGAAGGAATGAGATCATGAGTTTGAATGTATTTTGGTTTTTGCCGACACATGGCGATAGTCGTTATCTGGGTACCTCCAAAGGTGCGCGTCAGGTTGATTTCGATTATTTGAAACAGGTCGCTGTATCGGCAGATACGCTGGGTTACGACGGCGTATTGCTGCCGACCGGTCGTTCGTGCGAAGACGCATGGGTGGCCGCATCGAGCCTGATCGGAGTAACCAAACAATTGAAATTCCTGGTCGCGGTACGCCCGGGTTTGAGTACACCAGGTCTGGCCGTGCGCATGGCCGCTACTTTCGATCGTTTGTCGAAAGGCCGTTTGTTGATCAATGTCGTGACCGGCGGTGATCAGGCTGAACTGGAAGCTGATGGCCTGCATGCGAGCCATTCCGAGCGTTACGAAATCACCGATGAATTCCTGAAAGTATGGCGCGCCTCCCTGTCTGGTGAGGGCGGTGATGCAGGCTACAATTTCGCCGGCAAGCATATACAGGTCAAGGGCGCGAAGACCTTGTACCCGCCAGTACAAAAACCATATCCGCCGCTGTACTTCGGCGGCTCGTCACCAGCAGCGCATGAATTGGCTGCAGAACAGGTGGATGTCTACCTGACCTGGGGTGAACCACCGGCTGCCGTGGCGGAAAAAATTGCCGACATGCGTGCACGTGCCGCTAAACACGGTCGTACCTTGAAGTTCGGCATACGCCTGCACGTGATCGTGCGCGAAACCAATGAAGAGGCATGGAAAGCCGCCGATGAATTGATCAAGTACGTCGATGACGATCTGATCGCGCGGGCACAGGCTTCGTTCAACAAGATGGATTCGGAAGGCCAGCGCCGCATGGCGGCATTGCATGGCGGTAAAAAGGACAAGCTCGAAGTATCACCTAATCTGTGGGCCGGGGTCGGACTGGTACGTGGTGGCGCAGGTACCGCCTTGGTGGGTGACCCGGAAACGGTCGCCGCACGTATGCAGGAATATGCCGATCTCGGTATCGAAACCTTCATCCTGTCCGGCTATCCGCATTTGGAGGAGTCATATCGCTTTGCCGAACTGGTATTCCCATTGCTGGGCAAAGGCAAGGCGCGTTCGGGGGAAGCGGTCTTGACCGGTCCATTCGGCGAAGTCATTTCCAATGACATCCTGCCTAAAATTTCACAGAGCTAAGGAATCCTGATGAGTGCCGTTCTCCCTAATCTCGCTACCGGCAGCACTGCCGCAGCCAGGACGCCATCAAGCTGGCGTGCCAGCGGTCTGAAAAAGCTGGTGCCGTGGATAGTGCCTGTACTGTTGATCAGTGTGTGGCAATTTGCTTCGCAAATCGGCTGGCTCTCCAGCCGCATCTTGCCGGAGCCGTTTGCAGTAGCGAAAGCAGCATGGGAGCTGGCACTGTCCGGCGAGTTGTGGACCCACGTCAAGGTTAGCTTGTGGCGTGCCACTACCAGCTTCGCGGTCGGTGGCGGACTGGGTTTGTTGCTGGGTTTGCTGACCGGTACCTTCAAGACGGCAGAGACATTGCTGGATACCACCTTGCAGATGATACGCAATATTCCGGCGCTGGCTTTGATACCACTGGTCATCCTGTGGTTCGGCATAGAAGAAACCTCGAAGATTTTCCTGGTCGCAGTGGGAGTGTTCTTTCCGGTGTATCTGAATACCTTCCACGGCATACGCTCGGTCGATAAAGGCTTGATCGAGATGGCCAAGAGTTATGGCTTGTCAGGCTGGTCGTTGTATCGCGATGTGATTCTGCCAGGTGCCTTGCCTTCGATCCTGGTTGGCGTGCGCTTCTCGCTGGGTCTGGTGTGGGTATTGCTGATCGTGGCAGAAACCATCTCGGCGCAATCCGGCATCGGTTACATGACGATGAATGCGCGTGAGTTCCTGCAAACCGACATCGTGCTGGTAGGCATCCTGCTGTATGCCTTGCTGGGCAAGCTGGCTGACGTGGTATCGCGCGCGCTGGAAGGTTACTGGTTGCGTTGGCATCCTGGTTACCGTCATTAAGAATGAGACAGCTTATGCAAATTAATCAAACAGAACAGCAGGCATTGTCCGCTGCGCCGGACACGCGACGTGGCATCCGCGTTGCGGTTGAGAGCCTGTACAAATCCTATGGCGGTCGTGAAGTACTGAAAGCGATCGAACTGACATTGGAGCCGGGCGAATTCGTCGCCGTGGTTGGTCGCAGTGGTTGCGGTAAAAGTACCTTGCTGCGCCTGGTGGCGGAACTGGAAACAGCAGACAGCGGCACGCTGACTTTTGGCGATGGCAAGACCGCGCCGGAAACCCGCATCATGTTCCAGGACTCGCGCCTGCTGCCATGGAAGCGTGTGCTCGACAACGTCGCACTCGGTCTGCCGAAGAAAGACGATGCGCTGCAAGCCTTGCGTCAGGTCGGTCTGGAAGAGCGTGCTGGTGAATGGCCAGCAGTCCTGTCCGGTGGCCAGCGTCAGCGCGTGGCGCTGGCACGAGCGCTGGTGCATGACCCTGAATTGTTATTGCTCGATGAACCGCTCGGCGCACTGGATGCACTGACGCGTATCGAGATGCAGCAATTGATCGAAACCTTGTGGCAAAAGCGCGGCTTTACCGCCTTGCTGGTGACTCACGATGTGCAGGAAGCGATTGCCCTGGCGGATCGCGTGGTGCTGATCGAGGATGGCCGCATCACGCTGGATGAACGCATACCGCTGGCACGACCACGCGCACGTGGCAATGCCACGTTTGCACAGCTGGAAGAAAGAATTCTGGCGCATGTATTGCAGATACCGCCTTCGGCTGACGCTGATGAATCTTCCCTGGGCGATGTTTCACTGCTGAAAACAGTGAACCAGTTTGCCTGGGCCGTTTAACTTGTTTGATCGAAATACATTTTTAACCCACACGAAGGAAATAGCATGAGCATCGAAAAAATCAACGCACGTAATCAATTCAAAGGAAAAATCAGCACCATCATCGAAGGCCCGGTCGTCTCGGAAGTCGATGTGGAAACACCAGCCGGTATCGTGACTTCGGTCATCACCACACGCTCGGTCAAGGATCTGGAATTGAAGATCGGTACCGAAGTGGTGGCACTGGTGAAAGCGACTGAAGTGTCGCTCGCCAAACTGTTATGAACCTAAGGCGCTTCTGAAAGCGTGCCTGCGATGGACGCAGGCGCTTTCAGATGTCTCCTTGATGATCAAGGAACAGCAGTATGACTTTCCCCGCCTTGCAACAATATTTATCGCGCCTGCATGTTTCCCCCCAGGCTGACAGTAGCTTGGGGCTGGACCAGCAGGGACGTGCCCACGGACGCTACTTCAACTCGACGCTGACCAGTGCCTTCCAGCCGATACGCTCGCCAGAATCAGGCGGCATCATCGGTGTGCAGGGTTTCATGCGCAGCTATTCCAAGAATGACACCGGCCTGAGTATCTGGAAATTGCTGGATACTGGCGCCACCGATGAACAATCGATAGAACTGGATAGATTGTGCCGCCTGCTGCACGCGGTCAATTTCTATCGTCAGCCGGAAATGGTGGATTACGACCTCTACCTCAGCGTGCACGCGCGCCTGCTGGCAGCGGTCGATAGCAATCACGGCATGTCATTCCGCCGCATACTCGATGTACTCGGTTTGCCGCACAAGAAAATCGTTTTGCAATTGCCGCTGATCCAGCCGGACCAGGCCTGGCTGCTGAACTATGTTGCTGACAACTATCGCCGCAATGGTTTCCGCCTGGCAGTGAATGCTGCGAATGCGCGCCAGGGGCTGGATCTGCTGGAGCAGGTGCAGCCGGATGTGATCAAGGTTGACGTGCGAGAAATCACCGATGAAGCCGCTACCCTGGACTTGCTCAGCGTGGCCGGTGAGAAGAATGTGAAGCTGGTTTTCAAACGTGTAGAATCAAGCCAGATTTACGACAAGCTGCGCAAGCTGGGTGCCCAGGCACATCAAACCATACTGGCGCAGGGTTATTTGTGGGATCAACCCAAGGCTAGCTTTGCGCAGGATGCGAGCGAGCCGGAAGCAATTGCGACGGCAGGCCTGGAATCATGACTCTCCCTTATCTATCTGATTATCGTGTATTGGTGGTGCCGGGTCTGCATGGCAGCGGCCCTGACCATTGGCAATCGCGCTGGGAGCGTTTGTATCCGAGCTTCCAGCGCGTCGTGCAGGACGATTGGTCGCAACCCGACCTGACACGCTGGGCGCAGCGCATGACCGAAGTCCTGAGTGAGTCGGATCAGCCTACGCTGATCGTCGCGCACAGCTTTGGTTGTCTCACCACCATGCAGGCAGCGAGTCATGGTCGCTTTGACCTGGCAGGAGCCTTGTTGGTCGCACCGGCCGATCCGGAAAAGTTCGGGGTCGATGACATCTTGCGCGATGCGCGCCTGCCATGTCCGTCCATCGTCATCGGCAGCAGCAATGATCCGTGGATGGCAAGCAATCGTGCGGCTTACTGGGCTGATGTCTGGGGTTGCGGTTTCCTCAGTGCGGGTGCACTCGGACATATCAATGCGGAATCCAATCTGGGCGATTGGGAGCAGGGCTTGCGCCAGTTACAGACCTTGCTGGACATGGTGCATCCCAGCTGCAACTAGTTTGCTGACGTCTGTTTATTTGAAGGTTTGCAGATAAGCCAGCAAGTCGGTCAGCTGCTTCTCATCACTGATGCCGAAAAAGCGCATCTTGTTACCCGGCACTACATCATCTGTCGATTTAATGAAGGCACGCAGGTTGGCCTCAGTCCATACCACGCGCGAAGAACTCATCGCCTTGGAATACTTATAGTCTTTGGTCGTGCCTGCAGTACGTCCCACGATGCCATTCAATTGCGGACCAAAGTTGCCGCGTGCAGATGGTCCTACCTGATGGCAATTCGCACATTTGGCAAATACGCGTTTGCCAGCGGCGACGTCACCTGCTGCGTGGCTGGTGGAAGCCAGTACGCTGAGCGCGAGCGACATCAATAAATTCTTGTACATGTTTGGATGGGAACTATCGCATGCGTGATGGCTGAATTCCATCACGCATGATCGATAGGGAGATACGCAGGTTTTAGCCTAAGGTGTCCAGAGCTTTGGACAGATTGGCTACCGTGCGCTCGATGTTGTGCAGCTTGTCGAGGCCGAACAGGCCGACGCGGAAGGATTTGAAGTCTGGGCGTTCATCGCATTGCAATGGCACGCCAGCTGCGGTTTGCAAACCGGCTGCGACAAATTTCTTGGCCGACTGGATGCCGTCGTCGTTGGTGTAGCTGACGACTACGCCTGGAGCCTGGAAGCCTTCGGCTGCCACGCTCTTGTAGCCTTTGGAGGTCAGCAGTGCGCGTACCTTGTCGCCCAGCTCCTGTTGTTCGGCACGGACTTTGTCGAAACCATATGCAGCGGTTTCTTCCATCACGCCACGCAGGATGGTCAGTGCATCGGTCGGCATGGTGGTGTGGTAAGCCACTGCACCTTGCTCGTACGATTCCATGATTTGCAGCCATTTGCGCAGATCGCAAGCGAAGCTGGTGCTTTGCGTGGATTCGATTTTTTCGCGGGCGAGGGAGCTCAGCATGATGAAGGCGCAACCAGCGGAAGCGCTCCAGCCTTTTTGCGGTGCGCTGATCAGGACGTCAACGCCGGTCGCTTGCATGTCGACCCAGATGGTGCCGGAAGCGATGCAGTCGAGTACGAACAAGCCGCCTACCGAATGCACGGCATCCGAAACCTGGCGCAGGTAGTCGTCTGGCAGCATGATGCCGGAAGCGGTTTCTACGTGCGGTGCAAATACGACTGCCGGTTTGATTTCTTTAATGGTCGCAACGACTTCAGCGATAGGTGCCGGTGCGAATGGTGCTTGTGCCGAATCTTCCAGCTGGCGTGCTTTCAATACTGTGGTCGCGGCAGGGATGCTGCCGGTGTCCAGGATCTGGGTCCAGCGATAGCTGAACCAGCCGTTGCGCAGGATCAGGCATTGCTGCTTGGTTGCGAACTGACGGGCAACCGCTTCCATGCCGAAGGTACCGCTACCTGGCATGACGATGGCGGATTGCGCCTTGTAGACATGTTTTAAAGTCTTGGAAATGTCACGCATGACGCCTTGGAAGCGTTCGGACATGTGATTGATCGCGCGATCTGTGTAGACGACGGAGTATTCAAGAAGACCGTCGGGATCGACGTTGGGTAATAGACCTGGCACGTTTGCTCCAGCAATAATAAAGAAATTCGGCCTGAACAGGGATTACCTGGCCAGGCCACAAAAGGCATGAAATGCCGAAAAGGAGAGATTTTACCAAAGTAGCGCGCTGAACTCTGGTTAATGCTCAGAATGTCCGCCGAATTACAACTTAATTAGTTATTTGGCATGTCGGAATGCCAATCCGGCGGATTTCAGTCTCAGGCTGCTGCAGGCTTCTCACCGAGGGCGATATCGACTGTCATTTCATGGGCCAGTGCGCCCAGTTCCTGACGCAGCTCATCGATGGACAGCTTGCCTGGTACCAGCAGGTGCGCGCCGATTTTAAAGGTTTGCTTGCCGGAGACACCACTGCGTACGATTTCGGTGTGGATGCTCTCGATGCTGATATTGCGCTCGGCCAGCATCTTGGTCAGGCTGCTGACGATGCCGACGCGGTCGTCGCCGACCAGCTCAAGCTCGACGCTCTTGATCGAGTCGGACAGATTGGCACCATCGCTCTTCGCCACGACTACTTGCAGGCCGCTGGAATCCAGGCTGCGCAATGCGTTGGTCAAGGCTTCAGCATTTTCGCGTGGCACTTCGAAGTGCACCATACCGGCGAATTCACCGGCCAGGCGTGTCATACGGCTGGCGGCCCAGTTTGCGCCGTAGCGTTCTGCACGTTCTGCCAGCGAACGCACGATGCCGTGACGATCGGTGCCGACGATGGAAACGATGAGGGCTACGGTATTGGATTCGACTTCTTCTGCCAATACGACCGAGCGACGGATCATCGGTGCCTTGGTGGCGAAGCGCTGGTCTTGTTCAAACGCTGGCAGTGCATTGTGTTCCGCTGCGTAGTGGATGACCTGGCTCAACAGTTTCAGGCCCATAGGTGCGAGTGCACGCTCCCACAGTTCACGTGCGCTTTCGCCTTTTTCGACGAAGCACCAGTCTTGCGCCGCGATCGCACCTGCATCCCAACCGTCGGCCAGGTGATAGATGGAGCCGCCAGCGATAGGGTCGCCTTCGAGTATGGTCCATTCGACTGCGGCTATGCCACGGTGTCTAGGCAACAGGGAAGGGTGATAACCGATACCGCCGAGGCGGGCGCGGGCCAATGCTTCATCGCTGACGCGGGCATGGGTGTGGGCGGCGAGGATGACGTCGGTACCTTCGGCAATGGCTTCACCCGGCACGAAGCGCGGGTTTTCCATGATATGCAGCGGTACACCGGCAGCGCGCGCTGCTTGTGCCAGGCGGTCATCTTCCGACGGCGCGACGACGCTGGTGAATTCGATACCTTCTTCCTTGCGCAGCGTCTCAAATACCAAGGCGCCGAAATAGCGCGAACCTACCAATGCACATTTCATTTTTATCTATTCCTCAATTTATCTAAAAGCGTTAAATACAAATTTGAAACACGGGCGTGCAAGGTGTGATGCACAGCCTTTAAAACGGTAGTCGTATGACGATATGAACTGGTGCCTGAGATTGCTGGATTTGCGGCGAATTTTCACTATACAGCGCGCAAGGATACCAGAAAGGGATCGCCGGTAAGCCACGTCATAGTTGACCATACGGCAAGCAGCCTTACGATTTTTTGCCTTTATTAAACGACGCCACCGGCTCCCGCGCTTGCGCAATAAAGGCTTGCAGGTAGTCGGTATCGAGGTCGGCTTCACGTGCGCCGAGGAAAATCTGTTTGGCAATACCGTCCGCTCCCAGACGTACCGGTACCACGTCCATTTTGCTGGCGTATTCCTGCACCAGCCAGCGTGGCAATGCCGCCACACCACGACCGCTGGCCACCATCTGCAGCATGATGTCGGTGGTCTCTATGGTCTTGTGACGCTTCGGTGTGATGCCCGCAGGCAGCAGGAACTGGTTGTAGATGTCGAGCCGGTCGGTGGCAACCGGATAGGTGATCAGGACTTCGCTCATCAGTTGCTCAGGTTCGACATACTTTACTTTGGCTAGCGCGTGCTTATGCGGTACCACCAGCACTTGTTCGTAGTCGAACACCGGTTCGAAGTGCAGGCCGGGTTTGTACAGCGGGTCTGGTGTGACCAGCAAATCGATTTCATATGCAAACAAGGCACCGATGCCGCCGAACTGGAATTTCTGTTTCACGTCGACATCGACATCCGGCCAGGCCGTCAGGTAAGGCGACACCACTTTCAGCAGCCATTGATAGCAGGGGTGGCATTCCATCCCTATGCGCAAGGCGCCGCGTTCGCCTTGCGAAAACTGACGCAGCCGTTCCTCGGCCAGCGTCAGTTGCGGCAGCACGCGATTGGCGACCGCCAGCAAATATTGCCCCGCTTGCGTCAGGCGCAGCGCACGTCCTTCGCGCACCCAGATATCGGTGCCGAGTTGCTGCTCCAGTTTCTTCATGCTGTGGCTCAGCGCGGATTGCGTGACGTGCAGCACGTTGGCGGCTCCGGTCAGGGAGCCTTGTTTTTCTACTTCGAGGACGACGGCGAGGTGGATGCGCTCTAACATGGTCTAATTCAATGCATGAGTGAAATTCATGTATGTCTGAGATAATACCATTTTACTTCATGGATTGCGCATCCTATTATTCTCGTTCTTGTTTTCTGGAGCGAACCATGACCACCATACACAACCTCGGCTTTCCCCGTATCGGCGCAAAGCGTGAATTGAAATTTGCACTCGAATCCTACTGGAAGGGCGAGTCCTCGCGCGACGCCCTGAAAGATCTGGGTGCACAACTGCGCCAACGCCACTGGGACAACCAGGTCGGTCTGGATCTGGTGCCGGTCGGCGACTTTGCGTTCTACGATCAAATGCTCGACATGAGCTTCACGCTGGGCAACCTGCCTGAGCGTGTGCGTGGTTTCCACGGCGACGCGCTGGACAACTACTTCCGCGTTGCGCGTGGCCGTTCGACACAAGGTGCAGAAGACCACAGTGCTTGCTGTGGCGGTGTCGCGGCAGGTGAAATGACCAAATGGTTCGATACCAACTATCACTACATCGTGCCTGAGTTCACAGCTGCAACCGAATTCAAACTCGACACCACACGCTTGCTGGAACAACTGGCAGAAGCCAAGGCGCAAGGCGTCAAAGGCAAGCCAGTCATCATCGGCCCTATCACTTACCTGGCGCAAGGCAAGGCCAAAGACGATCTGTACAAACTGGCTTTGCTGCCACGTTTGTTGCCGGTGTATGCGCAATTGCTGGATGCACTCGCAGCACAAGGTGTGGAATGGGTACAGATCGATGAACCTATCCTCGTCACCGAGCTGGACACCGATTGGCAAAACGCATTCAAGGCTGCCTACGATCAATTGAAAAACAGCCGCGTCAAATTGCTGCTGGCGACTTACTTCGGTCAATTGCTGGAAAACCGTGCGCTGGCTGCGAGCCTGCCGGTTGCGGGTTTGCACGTCGATGCGATCAATGGCCGCGATGACGTATTGCCGCTGATCGATTTGCTGGGCGCTGACAAAGTGCTGTCGCTGGGCGTGATTAACGGCCGTAACATCTGGAAAACTGATCTGACTGCCGTGCTGGACTGGGTAGAGCCACTGGCCAAGCGCCTGGGTGAACGCCTGTGGATCGCACCGTCGTGCTCCTTGTTGCACGTGCCGGTCGATCTGAACAGCGAACAAAAACTGGATACAGAGATCAAGTCCTGGCTCGCCTACGCAATCCAGAAGCTGGCTGAATTGCGTGTACTTGGTAAAGCACTGCGCACTGGCCGTGACTCGGTGCAAGCAGAGTTGGCTGAGAACAAGGCAGCATTGGCAGCACGCCGTGCATCGCCACGTGTCAACAATCCGGCTGTGCAGGCAGCGATCGCCAAGATCGATGCGGGCCTGGGCAAACGTGACAGTACTTATGCACTGCGTGCGAAGAAGCAGGCTGCATTGCTGAAATTACCTGCATACCCGACCACGACCATCGGTTCCTTCCCGCAAACTGCTGAAATTCGTCACGCCCGTAGTGAATTCAAGGCCGGTCGTCTGGATGATGCGAGCTACAAGACTGCGATGCAGGCTGAGATCGAACGCAGTGTGCGTGAACAGGAAACACTGGGTCTCGACGTGCTGGTGCACGGTGAAGCAGAGCGTAACGACATGGTCGAATACTTTGGCGAACAACTGCAAGGCTACGCCTTCAGCCAGTTCGGCTGGGTCCAGTCCTATGGTTCGCGTTGCGTGAAACCGCCTATCCTGTTCGGTGATATCAGCCGTCCACAAGCGATGACAGTCGAGTGGAGCACCTATGCGCAATCGCTGACCGAGAAACCGATGAAGGGCATGCTTACCGGCCCGGTCACCATGTTGAACTGGTCTTTCGTGCGTGACGATCAGCCACGTTCGGTATCGTGCAAACAACTCGCGCTGGCGATTCGTGACGAAGTGCTGGATCTGGAAAAAGCCGGTGTACATGTGATCCAGATTGACGAAGCTGCGTTGCGCGAAGGTTTGCCGCTGCGCAAGTCGCAATGGCAGGATTACCTGGACTGGGCGGTGGAATCGTTCCGTATTACTGCAAATGGCGTGGAAGATGAAACCCAGATCCATACCCATATGTGCTATTCGGAGTTCAACGACATCATCGCGTCTATCGCTGATATGGATGCCGACGTCATCACCATCGAAACATCGCGTTCGGATATGGAGTTGCTCGATGCATTCGACAACTTCAACTATCCGAACGAGATCGGACCTGGTGTTTATGACATCCACTCGCCTAACATTCCGACCCAGGAGCACATGGTGCAACTGATGAAGAAAGCGGCAGAGCGTGTACCGGCAGAGCGCCTGTGGGTGAATCCGGATTGCGGTTTGAAAACACGTCAATGGGCTGAGGTGTTGCCAGCACTGAACAATATGGTGGCAGCAGCGAAGACACTGCGCGCTGCAGCCTGATCGTAGGTGTTCGATTGTAGTTCTTACAAAAAGCCCGCTGACAGCGGGCTTTTTTCTTTCTAGCTAAATTTAACGGAGATTTAATTCCGCCAGGACGCCGGACAATATAAGATCTAGGCATAGCCTGCTTTGCGAACTCTGCTGCACACTGTGTGGTCAGAGAGCTTATCCCGGTTCGATGAAATCAGAAGGAGTCTCCATCATGAACTTCCCAGTTAGTTTGCGTCTTGCTTGCCTTGCTGCAATAAGCGGTCTCGCCTTCACAGCACATGCCGAGAGTCTGCCGTCATCGGCGTCGAGTGCGGGTTCCGCTTCCAGCGGCAGCGTCTCTGCATCGCTACATGAATCCAGCGACAGCTCGAGCAAGGATGAAAAGCGCGCCGACGGTGACTACCGCATCATCGACGTGGCCGAAGCACCGGAACGCGCTGATTTACGTCGCGTCACCATGCAGGCCGATGCCTCACAGCAACGCATCGTGCTCGACCTGCCAGCCAATATCCTTGACAAGCAAGGTCTGGGTCGCGGCGACCTGGTCTATGCACAGAACCGTGTATATGGACTGGAATTTGCGCGCAGCGATACGCGTGAAGCTTTCTATCTGGTGCTGGCCGACAAATGGCATGAAGAACTCACACCGCGCATAGTAGGTCTGTGAGGTTCAGGCTATCCCTTGTAAGCGCGTTAACCCTTATTAGCGCGCTTATAGTTACCAGCACCGTTACCAGCGCCGCATATGCCGCTTCCGGCTCATCCGCCGCATCCAATTTCTGTGATCGCGCACATCAACTCACGGCAGCACAGCAAGACCGCATCCTGCGCTTTGCTGGTGTTGTACGTGAAGAGTTAGCTGCTGTTAATTCCGATACGGTCCTGATCAGCCGTTCCGGCCTCGACCTGTCACGCTTCCAGATACGCTATTCGCATGCCGCCATCGCCTGGCGCGATGAAGACAAGGTATGGACTGCGCGTCAGCTTTACTATGCCTGCGAAGAAGAGCGTCCTCGTATCTTTGACCAGGGCATGGCTGGCTTCGCGATGGGCATAGACAATCCATCGCTAGGCTACATCTCCATCGTCAAGCTGCCAGAGCAGGCGGCACAGAGCTTGCGCCAGGCGGCACTGGATAAACCACGCGCATTGCGTTTGCTGGCAGCGACCTATAGCGCCAATGCGTATGTCTATGCATTGAACTACCAGAACTGTAATCAGTGGGTAATGGAAACCATGGCGGCGGGTTGGGGCGATCTGCCTGACGGTGAGGACCTGCGCGCCCGTGCACAGCTCTGGTTGCAGCAGGCGCACTACGCGCCGGAGCCGACAGCTGTCAATTCACATTGGCTGATGTTTGCCTCCAGCTTCGTCCCCTTGTTACATCTGGATGATCATCCGGCCGAGGATAGGTACGCACTTAAGCTGAAAATCAGTTTGCCTGCCACCGTCGAAACCTTTGTGCATCAACAGTATCCGGACAGCGAGCGGGTAGAGATCTGTCACGACGGCAAGCAAGTTGTAGTACATCGTGGCTGGACGCCTATCGCCGATGGTTGCGTACCCGCAGCGGGTGACCGCGTCGTCCCGCTCGATAGTTAGGTTTATCATTTCGCATGCACATACTTATTACCGGTGCCGCCGGTTCAGGCACCTCGACGCTGGCTGCAGCCGTAGCTGAAGCGACGCAAGCCACATGTATAGAGACCGACGATTATTTCTGGTTGCCCAGCGATCCGCCGTACCAACACAAGCGTGATGTAGCGGAGCGCGCTGCAGTCTTGTTGCACGATATACGCAGCCATCAGAATACGGTGGTCGCAGGTTCTCTGATCGATTGGGGGCTGGAACTCGAACATGCATTCGACCTGATCGTATTCCTCTACATCCCGACCGAGCTCAGGCTGGCGCGTCTGAAGGTGCGCGAAGAACGTCGCTTCGGTAAAGCTGATCCGGCATTTCTGGCCTGGGCAGCACAATATGATGCTGGTACTGCAGAAGGTCGCAGTCTCGAGCGGCATAATTTATGGCTGGGTACGCGCAAGTGCGAGGTGCTGCGACTGGAAGGTGACCTGTCACCAGAAACGCGCTTGCAACGGGTGTTGACGGCAAGCGCAGAAAAATAAAAAAGCGAACCCGCGGGTTCGCTTTTTTAACGTACTTACTGCTTGAATTAAAACATGTACTTCACTCTTTTTCCGTTGCGAAGTACAACAAGCCTATCACCGGCAACGACAATCCGACCCACGAAGCCAGTTCCCAGCCGCCGTGTGCATATGCCCATGCACCAACTGACGAACCCAGTGCGCCGCCGAAGTACCAGATGATCATGTACACGCCGCTGACACGGCCGCGTATCTCACTACCTAGGCCGAAGATCACACGCTGACCCAGTACCAGGGTCGCGGTAGCGCCAAAGTCCAGCATGATGGCAGCGACGACCAGCAAGGTCAGCGCCAGTGGCGATCCGGCTTCTGCAATATGCGTGATCAGGAATGCGATGGCGACGGCCAGCATGCCCAGCGCGGTTGCAGGTTTGGTCCAGCCGCGATCGGAAGCACGTCCGGCAATCGGTGCTGCGATGGCACCGGCGACGCCAGCCAGCGCGAACAAGGCAACACCTGTTTGCGACAAGTGGAAGACCGGGCCGGTCAGTAGCAGAGGCGTGACGGTCCAGAACAGGATGAACGCGGCGAACTGGAAGAAGTGATAAATCGCGCGTCTGCGCAAGACCGGGGTTTGCCGTGCCAGCGTCAGCATCGAGCCGAGCAAATGTCCGTAGCTGAATTTCCCCTGTGGCCTGCGTGTCGGCAAAGCGAAGTGCAATGAAATCGCCAGCAGTGTCATCACCGCAGCCGACACAATGAATACCGTATGCCATGAACTGTGGTCAGCGATCAGGCTGGATATAGGACGCGCCAGCATGATGCCCAGCATCATGCCGCTCATCAGGTTGCCGACAGTACGACCACGAACACTTTCCGCTACCAGGTGTGCGGCGTGCGGTACCAGGATGGGGACGGTGACGGAGCCTAGTCCGAGCAATATGCATGCGAACAAAAATCCTTCTGCCTTGGTCGCCAGTGCCGCACCGATCAGGGCAAGTATGCTGACCGCCATCACGCTGATGGTGAGGCGCTTGGTTTCTATCAGGTCGGCCAGCGGCACGACGAAGATGAGGCCGGTGATATAACCCAGTTGTGTCAGGGTCACGATCAGACCCGCTGCCTGCAAGGAGAGACCAAGATCCACGCTGATCAGGCGTATCAGCGGTTGTGCGTAGTAGACATTCGCGGCGATCAGGCCGCAGGCCAGCGCCAGTAAAAATGTCAGCCACGAGGGCAGGGCTTGGGCGGTGACAGGTATCGTGCCGGGTAATGTTTTGCTTAACATGCTCATCCTATCAAATACTTTAAATAAGGAAATAAATATTTCCTAAATTGTCAAAAAAAATTAATCGAGGGTTTTCATCGCTGCATCGACCACAGCCATTAACTCTTTGCGGGTACGACCTGCCTTGCCGATCACGATGAGACCCTGCATCAGGCACAACATCAGTCGCGCGGTTGCTGCATTGTTGCTGCTGGCGGCGATGCTGCCATCTGCCTCACCTGTCTTGAGTAACTCGGCGATGATGACTTCACGTCGTTTGAAGGAGTCTTTGGCACGATTGGCGATTTCGTCGTCGAAGGTGGCCAACTCTACCGTGGTGCTGACGATGAGACAGCCTTGCTGTATGTCTGCATCGCAATTCGACACGCCTGCATAAAACATCAGCGCGGCGCGCAATTTATCGCGGCCGGATTTTTGCGCGGCGATCATGTCACGCAAGGCGGCTTGCCGTATCGATAGTTGCCGGTCGATCGCAGCGAGGAAGACTCCGCGCTTGTCCTTGAAAGCTTTGTAGATACTGCCTACCGTCAGCTCCATGGATTCCGCGATGTCATTGATGGACGCGCCGTGGAAACCCCGCGCGCAAAACAAAGGGATGGCTTTGTCGAGTGCGTCATCCATATCGAATTCGCGTGGGCGGCCGCGCGGATTGGACAAGTTGCTGGAGTGGGTCGATGGTTTCATGATGCGATTATGGAAGTGATCGTTTCCGAAGTCAATATTTTGTGACAAATATTTTTTGATGATTGTTGAAACAGTAACGATCCGTATGGGCAACTGCCCGTGTTCGCTGCGGAATTACTTTGCGACATCGTCGTGCCTGTGTGTAAACTACCGCCTTACTCATTTTTTGCTGAACCATGACCACCATTACCGTCAACGAAGAACTGAAAGCCTATATAGATCCATTGACCAGCGACGAATATGCGGCGCTGGAGCGTAGTTTGCTGGCGGAAGGTTGCCGTGATGCGCTGGTGTTATGGGGTGATTTGCTGATCGATGGTCACAATCGTTACGGTATCTGCCAGAAACACGGCATTGCCTTTAACACGAGACAAAACGAAACCTTCAAGTCGATGGACGATGTCCACCTGTGGATGATAGATAATCATCTGGGGCGACGCAGCGTATCTGACTTCCAGCGCGGCATACTGGCTTTGCGCAAGAAGGAGATCCTGTCGGCGCGCGTGGTGCAGGTGAAGGAAGCCGCGCCTGCTGAGGCAGATGCGGAAGCCAGCGCTGCAAGCGCAGCCGAGCCACCGTTGAAACGTGATGTCATCGCCAAGGAAGCACGTATCAGCAGCGTGACGCTGGGCCAGATAGAAAAAATCCAAAAGACTGCAACGCCAGAACTGGTGCAGGCGGTAAAGACCGGCGTGGTGTCCATCAATGCCGCCGCCGCGATTTCTTCGCTACCGGAAGAGAAGCAAAAAGAAGCGGTCGCCGGTGGCAAGAAGGAATTGCGTCAGGTTGCGCGCCAGGTACGTGAAGCAAAACTGCCACCCAAGCCTGAGCCGGTGCCACCGCCGGATGATGCGACACCAGATCAAATCACCATTCATAAACTGAATCTGAAAATCGCTGAACTGAACGAAGAACGCGATCAGTTGAAAAAGAAAGTGCAGCACCTGACCATCGCACTCGCTGAAGCACGCGGCGGACAGTAAGCAAATCAGGGCGCAGGCATAGTTCCAATTAAGCGATAATGCGAGTCAGCTAAGGCCAGCGCAAGCCAAGGAGACGCCAGTGTCATCTGTATTACTGATCGACGATCATGCTATGTTCCGCGAGGGACTGACGCTGGCATTGGTGCAGGCTGATCCGACGCTGCAGATACATAGCGTTGCCAGCGGCAACGAAGCCCTACAGCTGGTACAAACGGAAACGGCAATCAGCACCGTGATGATGGATTACTACCTGCCGGATATCGGTGGTGGTGCGCTGCTACAGCGTTTGCGTCAACTCCGGCCCGGCTTGCGCATACTCGCGCTGTCCGCCTCGGAAGATCCGGATGATGTGCGACATGCACTGGCCAGCGGTGCGCATGGCTTCATCCATAAATCAGCAGATAGCAAAACCCTGTTTGCCGCACTGAGCAGTGTGATGCAGGGGCACGGTTATTTGCCGCCGACTTTTGACAGCCTCGCGACTGCGGATAACACGCATGGCAACAACAACGACGATGATGCATCCCTGCTGAGTCGGCTGACGCCACGTCAGACCGAAGTACTAAGACTGATGTGTGATGGTTTGCGTAACGGCGAAATTGCCGAACAACTTGGTATGACGGAAAAAACCGTGAAAGCGCATGTCACTGCGGTGCTATCCGGACTCGGTGTACTTAACCGTACGCAGGCGACGCTGGTTGCACGTCGCGCAGGTTTGCTCGGCAAGCCGCGCTAAATATTCGCAGATTCAGAGCGGTGTATTAACGGCGGCTTCAGTCGCGCCGTGTTCCAGCATTTGTGCCAGCACGCGCCGCAGATGCGCAGCATCCACCGGTTTATGCAGCAAGGGCCAGGCGCGTGCCGAGGCTTCGATCAGGCGTCGCGGGTCGGTATCACCCGTCAACAGCACCGCCGGGATAGTGTCATCCGCATATTCCTCATGCAGGCGGTCTATCACTTCTATGCCGGTTTCATGTGCACGCAGGCGGAAATCACTCAGGATCAAATCAGGCTTGTGCGGGCAATGCGCTGCCGCTTGCAGGATGTCGTCGCCACTATGGCCGGTCACTACTTTGTAGTCCCAGGTTTCCAGCAGCAGGCGCAAGCCTTGCAGATTGTCTGCATCGTCATCAATCACGAATATCCATTGGCCGTCGGCTTTCGGTACTTCCGCTTTATGCGCGACCGGATCTGCAGTGTGCGCATCACCCAGCGGCAGGCTCAGGCTGAATACGCTGCCGCGTCCGGGGCGTGAGCGTAGTGTCAGTGGGTGCTTGAGCAGGTCAGCGGTACGACGCACGATCGCCAGGCCCAGGCCCATCCCTTTGCTGCGATCCCGTTCCGGATTGTCGACCTGGTGAAACTCCATGAAGATGTTTTCCTGTTCGGCTGCTGCAATACCGACGCCGCTATCCCACACTTCTATGCGCAACGTGTTGCCACGGCGACGGCATCCTATCAGCACTCCACCGTTGCGGGTATGACGTATCGCGTTGTCGACCAGATTGCGCAGGATGCGGTCGAGTAAAACCGGATCAGATTGCACCACCGGCCACGGCCCTCTATGCAGGCGCAGTCGCAAGCCCTGTGCGCTGGCTTGCGGGGTGTACTCGAGCAGCAGTTGTTCGAGTATGGGTGCAAGGCGAAAGTGACGGCGTTGTGGCCGGATCACACCTGCGTCCAGCCGCGAGATATTCAGCAAGCCATCAAACAGACCACCCATCGCCAGCGTGGCGCGACCTATGTGATCGACCAGCTGACGACTTTTTGGATTCAAATCCTGTTCACGCAAGACGCCAAGGTAAAGACTGAGCGCGTGCACCGGTTGGCGCAGGTCATGGCTGGCAGCGGCGAGGAAGCGTGATTTCGCCAGGTTGCTGCGCTCGGCTGCTTCCTTTTCGATGGCGAGTTTTTTCAGCAGGTCGGTATTTTCAAAACGCATGCGCAGCGAATCGAGCTGGGTGCGATACATGCGATGCGCAAATGCCAGTGTCACCAGCAGATACAAGGCACCGGCTACTGCCAGGATATGGTGCACGCTACCCGGCAACAGCGCCAGGATCACGAAGGGTGGCGCGAAGTATGGAATCTCGAATGCGTACAGCAGGCGCAGGTGGATGCAGTAGGCGTAGATCGCGCCGGTACCCAGCGTCAGCAAGCCGACGATCAAAAACATTTGTTGCTCGAACGGAGCGTAGTACATCCAGTAGGCGTAGGGCAGGCCCCACAGCAAGCCTGCCGCTGCCGTGCTCCATAACGTCCATCGTTCCCAGCGTTGCAGTGCGCTTACGTCCTGCTCGTCGGCGCTGGCACTGCGATAGCGCAGCACGATGCCGAAACGGCAAGCCAGCAACAGGCAATTGAGTCCCAGCCACAGCAATAAATCGCGCATGGGGAAGACATCATGCAAAACCAGCACGATTAAAACAGCCGTCAACAAGGCGCCCAGTAACGAGAACGGGAAGTTATGGCGCAGCACCGCCATCTGGGCGCGGTAGATCTGATCGGCCTGCAGGCTGTTGTTATTGGTGGCGGAGGGCTGGGTCATGAATAGGAATATGGGTAGCGACCGGGATCGAGCTTGTCACAATATTATTTAGATTGCATGAGACTTTAGTCCAATGTGGATATAAAGAAAGTTTTTTATCATGCCAGCCATTACACCACTAAGCGAGGCCGGCATGAACCACATCTATCGCGTGATCAGAAGCAGAACGCACGGCGCGTTGGTTGCCGTCTCTGAACTGTCTGGCGGCGGCCGTCGCAACAAGCGTCGCAGCGCACGGCGACTGGCGGCACTGCTATCCGGCCTGCTGCCCGCAGCTCTGGCCTGTGCTGCTCCGGCAGGAGGTCAGGTCAGCGCCGGCAGCGGCAGCATCGCACAAAGCGGCAATACCACCACCATCCAGCAAAACAGCGATCGCCTGGCGATCAACTGGAATAGCTTCAATATCGGTGCCAACGAAAGTGTGCGTTTCAACCAGCCGGGTGCGCATGCGATTGCGCTGAACCGTGTGCTGGGGCAAGACCCATCGCAAATCCTCGGCAATCTGTCGGCCAATGGCCAGGTGTTCATCCTGAATCCGAACGGCGTCCTGTTTGGCAATGGCGCACAAGTGAATGTGGGTGGCCTGGTCGCCACGACCATGAAGCTGAGCGACAACGATTTCATGAACGGCAATGGCAAGTATGTATTTACACCGGGTGGTGTGGCCGGAGCTAGTGTCGTGAACCAGGGTGAGATCAACGCTAACGGTGGCTACATCGCCTTGCTGGCACCGAAAGTCATCAACGAAGGTAAGCTGCTTGCGGATGGCGGCAATGTGACGATGGCGGCTGGCACCGAAATGACTTTGACGCTGGCGGAGCATAGTTTGCTGACACTCAGCATAGACCAGGGCGCGGTAGATGCACTGGCAGCCAATCACCAATTGATACAGGCCGATGGCGGCGTGGTACTGCTCAGCAGCAAAGGGCAGGATGCGGTGCTGTCCGGTGTGGTTAACAATACCGGCGTGATCCAGGCGCGTACGGTCAGCAATCAGAATGGTGAAATCCGCCTGATGGCACATGGCGGTACTGCCATGGTCGACGGCAAGTTGGATGCATCTGCCAGCGCCGGTGGCAATGGCGGCTTCATCGATACCTCCGGTGGCAAGGTCAAGATAGCGGACAGCGTGCAAGTCACGACCGCAGCAGCCAACGGCAAGACTGGCATGTGGCTGATAGACCCGAACGACTTCATCATTGCCAACAGCGGCGGCGACATCACGGCCAGCACCCTCAGCACCATGTTGGGTGGCACCAATGTGACCTTCAAGACAGTGAACGATGGTCATGCCGGTAATGGCGATATTTTCGTCAATGACGCCGTGAGCTGGAACTCGGCGAATACCCTGACACTGGAAGCGGAGCGCAACATCAACCTGAATGCCGCGATCAACGCGGGTCAAGGTGGTTTGACGCTGAATGCCGTGAACACCATCAGCGCACCGGCAGCGGTGAACGTCAAAACCTTTACGCTGAATGGTGGTAACTGGATACAAAACAGCAGCAAACTGGCTGCCTTCAGTGCGCAGGACTTCCGTATCAACAACGGCAGCTTCTTACGTGCCGCCGGTGGTGATGGCAGCAGCGGCAATGCGTATCGGATTACAGATGTCTACGGTTTGCAGGGCGTGGGCAGCAGTACCGCCTTGCTGGCACGCAGCTATCGCCTGACGAATGATATCGATGCCACCGGCACCGCGAACTGGAATAGCGGTGCCGGCTTTGTCCCTATCGGTAATCTCGGCAATTCTTTCAAAGGTAATTTCGACGGCCAGGGATATGTAGTCGCGAACATGACCATCAATCGCCTGTCGCAGAACTATGTCGGCTTGTTTGGCCAGGTAGAAAACGGCAGTCTCAGCAACATCGGCGTCATCGGCGGTAACTTCGTCGGCGCTGCATATGTCGGCGCGCTCGCTGGTTCCTTGTTGAATTCGTCGGTGCACAATGCACACGCCACCGGCAGTGCGAGTGGTAATGAAGGCGGTAGTGACTTTGTTGGTGGTCTGGTGGGCGTCAACTATCAGGGCAGCAGCATCACGAAATCCTTCGCCACCGGCACAGTGAGTGGTATCAATAACGTTGGTGGTCTGGTCGGCTGGAACTATGGGCAGATAGACCAGGCGTATGCCAGCGGCAATGTGAACGGACAGTTTGGTGTTGGCGGTCTGGTTGGGTTGAATGATGGAGGACAAATCCGCAATGCATATGCCACTGGTGCGGTTAGCGGCAATACGGGTGTCGGTGGCCTCATAGGCAATATCCAGGATGGCGGGCAAGTGCGCAATACCTATGCAACTGGAGCTGTCACCGGTAGCGGCAGCAATATCGGTGGACTGATAGGCAGTAACGAAATCCTGACGCCTGGAGCGTCACTTGCCACTATCGATGCCAGCTACTGGAACACACAGACCTCCGGACGTAGCGGCAGTGCAGGTGGTGAAGGTCGCAGCACGCTTGAAATGCAGGGCGGCGGCTCGCGTCCTATTTTTGCGGGATGGGATTTTGCCAGTATCTGGAAACAGGAAGCTGCGGCTCCGGTCTTTGCCTGGAATTTTGTTCCCAAGACGGTTGCATCTGTCACACAGAATCAAGCTTTGACAGAAAACATCAACGCAGTGCAGGCGGCATTGGCACCCGATTTAAAAGGAAACATTAAGCCGATAGACATAGACAGCTTTATAAAGTCCGTTGATCCCAAGATCATTGAAACTATATTAAAAAGCCAGGCTGAGATAATTGCAGAGAATATGAAATTGCTCACAGAGCAGTTGGCGAAATTCAAGGACTCGGTAGACATTAGCGATGCTCAGGCCCTCGCGAGTATTAACGGCATGATCGATAGTTTGATGGGTGATTTTGTGAAAACCGCGTTGGCAAATAGTGCAGTAAGCCCGGCTCAGTTGGCAGCCATGATTGCCGACCTAAACAAAAAAATGCCTGACGGCGTGCCTCCTGATTTGAGCAAAGCCCAGCCGCTGGATAAAACTCAGCCTAACTCATCTGCAGAGGCTGCCAAAGCGGCCAAGCAGGCAGAACTGGATGCCAGAAAAAATGCCCTCGGCGGGCGTAACGCGGAGCGCGATAAAGCGGTCGCCGAGCTAAAGGCGCAAGGCGCAACCATGACGGCTGCGGCTGATCAGATGATGTCGGATGCGGTAGCTAAGCTGTTGACGAGCATTGCAGACGCGAGATCAAAATTCCTGAATGCACAGGCCGCAACCCAGAAACCGGAAGTGGACAAGGTCGCTACCAATGGCACGACTAATGGGGCTGTTCCCTCCTCGCAGACTGATTTGGCACGACTGGATGGCCTTAATCAGAAGAGCAGGGATTCGTACAATCAGGCGACGAGCTTCATCGCCGAAATGAGTGAGGTGATGAAAAAAATAATAGCTGGAATGGGTGACGTTGCACCTCCAGGCGCAACGACCGCAACTCCGACACCAAGCCCGGCCGTTACTGATGGGACTGCCGTGTCAACCATGATAGCGGACATGATGGCAAAAGTGCAGGCAATGCGGCAAGCTGAGATTGCCCAAAAGCTGGGCGACACGAAGGCAATGCTAGATGCGGGAACCGCAGCTGCTGATCAGGCAATGGCTGCAGGGCAGCAGAAGTTTCAGAATGCAATCACCGCGGCAGCAGCCAGCATCGCAAACGGAGCAGTCAGTGCGTCCGGGGCAGCTACAGGTGCAGCGCTTGCAGCGACGAACGCCGCAGCTACGCAGGGCAGCAGAGCTAATGCCGTCCGGCCTAATCTGCGCGATGTCATGACTGCTCAGGCTACGAGCCCATCTACAGGCAGACCGGCGACTGGTGCAGGCTCGACAGCTAATGCGGTGGCTAGTGGATTGCAAGAGGCCGCCGCTTTAATCCAAAAAGGCCGGGTAATGGAGGCAGAAGCTGCGCAACGCCCGAACCGGGTTTCAGATTTGCTGGGTAAGTAGGCCTCCCTGTATATCCAGACGAGGATGAAAATGTTTAAGTGTGTATGTCTATCTGTATGAAGAAAACCCGTATGTCGTTTGATCGTGCTTATGCACCATCCGGTCTGGTCCTGGCCTTGTGTTTAAGCAGTAGTGCAGTTGCGCTAGCGCAGGTCTTGCCGAATGCGGGCAGCACCTTGCGCGAGTCGCAGCAATCAGCTCCGGCCTTGCCCATGCCAGCGACCGGCACGATACAACTGCCACCGGAGCCGCAGGCACCCGTGCCTGCGGTCGATAGCATACGCTTCCAGGTACAGGCATTTCGCATCACTGGGAATCTATCCATAGATAGCGCGCTGCTGCTGCCGCTGGTGCAGGATGTCATTGGTCCCGAGCGCAGCCTGAGCGAACTGGAGTCTGCGGCGGAACGCATCACCAGCTACTACCGCAAGCACGGTTATCTGGTAGCGCGTGCCTATATTCCGGCACAGGACATACAGAACGGCGTGGTCGAAATCGCGGTGCTGGAAGGGCATTACGACAAGGTCAGGCTGGAGAACCAGTCTGGTTTTTCCGACGCCATCCTGCAGCGCTACCTGACACCGCAACAGCTGGGTGAGACCGTCAGCGACGCAGAGCTGGAGCGTGCGATCCTGCTGATACAGGACGTCACGCAGGCGTCCCAGGCTGGCGGTAATTTGCAAGCGGGTGCTGTACCGGGCACTACCGATCTTACCGTCAAGGTAGGTGCGGCACCGCGTGTATATGCACGACTGGAAGCCGATAACTATGGTGTGCGCAATACCGGCCGCAACCGTTTCGGCGGTGCCGTGCAGTGGAACAATCCTACTGGTAATGCCGATCGCCTGGACGCACGCGTATTTACTACAGCCGACGGACAGGACTATGCACGCCTCGGCTATAGCATCGCAGTCGGTGGTGATGGCTTGCGCGTGGGTCTGGCCTATGTCGAATCACGCTATCAGGTGGGCGGCAATTTCGCGTCGCTGGATGCATACGGCCGCGCTGGCGTATGGTCAGCGACTGCCAGCTATCCGTTGCGACGTTCGCGCGATTCCAATCTGAACCTGGAAGCCGGACTGGATCAAAAGTCCTTGCAGGATAATGTCGGTGCCTTTGCCAGCAGCACGCGCAAAACCAATCAGGTCGCGGGCCTGGGCTTGAGCGGTGATGTGCGCAATCGCATAGGTTCATCGGAAGGTACGACCACGTTCAGCCTGCGTGCCGAAAGCGGACAACTTGATATCGAGACGCCGCTGGCGCGCGAGATAGATGATTTGTCGGCGCGTACCAATGGTGCTTACCAGCGCTACACCTATACGCTGGCGCAATATCAATGGCTCAGTAACAGCACTATGTTGCTGCTCTCGGTCAACGGCCAGCAAGCGTCGAAGAATCTCGATTCGGCCGAAAAGATGTCCTTGGGCGGGCCCTTCGCAGTGCGCGCTTATCCCAGTGGCGAAGCATCGGGCGACCAGGGCTATGTGGCAACGGCTGAAATCCGCCACACCCTGGATCAACAACTGTTACCAGGTCAATTGATGCTGAGTGGCTTTATCGATAGCGGCATGGTGAAGACCAACGCGCAGCCGTTTATCCAGGGCGACAATCAGCGTCGCTTGTCGGGTGCAGGTGTCGGCGTTATGTTCGCGATGCCAAGCCGGCTGGAACTGCGCGTGATGTACGCGCATAAAATCGGCAGTGAACCGGCGCGCAGTGATACCGATCGCTCCGGTCGCCTCTGGGGCATGCTGGCCCTGACCTTTTAAGCGTCGTTCTGACATAGCAGTTGATCATCCGGTTTCCGTTTTTTCTTGCTGTCAACATTGCTCCGGCGTAGACTTTTCTCCAATCGGCCTTGAATTCAAACTGGGAGCCGGACAGGGAGAAGCTATCTATGGATATGTCGGCCAACTTCATCAGCAAGCAGTCGCTACGCATGCGCCGTGCCTTGCTGCTGAGTTCCCTGGTGCTGGCTATCATTTCCGTGGTGTGGGGCGTGTATTTTGTCGCGCGGGGTAACTGGGATGTCTGGCCGCTGAATGTCGTTTCGGTTGCCGTTGCTGCTGCCACTGCGGCGCTGACATTGCGCGGCCATATACGCGCGGCTTCCATCACCATGTTTTGCGCGGTCTATCTCATCCTCTGTGTGTTTTGCACATTTCTCGATGTGCCGACGCCGGACGCTCCGCGCTCCAATCAAAATTACTTCCTCGTAGTTGCCTTGTTTGCCTGGCTGGTATTTAAGGGTGACAAGCGCTGGCTCAGGCATGGCATGGTATTCATGGCCTTGCTGGGCTTTGTCTTCTTTGCCAGCACTTCCTGGGTGCCGACGACCGCTTATGCGCTGGGGCCGGATGTCCGGATAGCGGGCACCTGGATACACAACATCCTGGTGACCGGTTTGCTCTGGACCCTGCTGTGGGTGATGCAAGCCGATCTGTCTGAGCGCAATGTGATGGAAGCAGATTTGCGCAAGGCCGTGACAGCGAACCAGTTGATGCTGTATTACCAGCCACAGACCGGCAATGATGGCCGCATCGTCGGTGCTGAAGCGCTGCTGCGCTGGCAGCATCCGGTCAAGGGCATGGTGTCACCGGCAGACTTCATTCCACTGGCCGAGCAGACTGGTTTGATCCTGCCGATAGGGCATTGGGTGCTGGGCATGGCTTGTGCGCAGTTGCGTAGCTGGGCAGAAAATCCGGAAACCGCGCATCTGTGCCTGGCGATCAATGTCAGTGCACTGCAGTTCAAGCAACCGGATTTCGTCAGTCAGCTGGTGTCGGTACTGGATAGATCCGGTATAGACCCGACCCGGCTCGAACTTGAATTGACCGAAAGCATGCTGGTCAACGATGTGAACGACATCATCAGCAAAATGCATGCGATCAAGGAAAAAGGCGTACGCCTGTCACTCGATGATTTCGGTACCGGTTATTCATCGCTGAGTTATCTGAAGAAGCTGCCGCTGGACCAGCTCAAGATCGATCAATCCTTCGTACGCGATATGTTGTTTGATTCAAATGATGTGACCATCGTACGTACAGTCGTCGAACTGGCACGCGGCATGGGTTTGCATGTGATAGCAGAGGGCGTGGAAACACAGGAACAAAGACAGTTCCTGGCTGCGCTGGGCTGTCTTTCCTATCAAGGCTATTTGTTGAGTCGGCCGGTGCCGAATGCCGAGTTTGAGGTAGTGGTGCGGGCCCATAATGCAGCAGCCCGTCTCGCAGATCAGGGCCCGCTTACTGCGACATTAATCAGTTGACCTGCTGCGGCAGGTGTTCCTGTTCTGTCACCGTCCACAATGGTATTTCGATTTCATCTTTCGCTGCTGCCACGCTCATCTTGTCCGGCAGGGCGACATCATTCCGTATCGCGGTCAGTTCGGCGAGGATAGAGATCGCGATTTCTGCCGGTGTCTTGCTGCCTATATACAGCCCGATCGGGCCGTGCAGACGCTGCAATTGTGTATCGCTGAGATCGAATTCCTTCAAGCGTTCACGACGGCGCGCATTGTTGATGCGAGAACCAATAGCGCCTACATAGAATGCTTCCGATTTCAGTGCTTCCATCAATGCCAGGTCATCCAGCTTGGGATCATGCGTGAGTGCGACCACCGCAGTGCGGCTGTCCATTTTCATTTCCAGTACCAGGTCGTCCGGCATCGCATGGATGACTTCTACATCGGGCACTTGCCACGCCAGGCGATACTCTTCACGGGGATCACACACCACCACCTGGTAATCCAGGCCGGTCGCGATCTGCGCCAGGAATTGCGACAGCTGTCCGGCACCTATGATCAGCAAGCGCCAGCGCGGACCGTGGATGGTAGTCAGCACACCGAGTGTGAGATCCAGTGTCGCGCCAGTTGTGGCCGGGGCGAGGCGTACGGCGCCACTGTGCAGGTCGAGCTGACGCATGACCAGTTCGTGGCGCGTGACGTGTGCCAGCAATTGCTTGATCTTGCTCTTTTCCGCCAGCGGTTCGATGGCCAGTTTGATAGTGCCACCGCAGGGCAGGCCGAAACGGTAGGCTTCTTCCGCGCTGATGCCATAGGTGACCAGCTCGGGTGCGCTGCGTTTTACTTCAGCACCGCGCACCCGTGCGATCAGGTCGTCTTCGATACAGCCGCCGGAGACCGAACCTATGATGCGTCCATCCTGCCGTATCACCATCATGGCGCCGACCGGGCGCGGACTGGAACCCCAGGTCTGCACAACGGTGACCAGTTCGCAGGCATGACCTTCATCCAGCCACGCATCGGCAGCCTTGAGTACTTCGAGATCGATGCTATCCATAGCTATTCCTTATCTGCTCAGGATGTTTTTGCCTGCAGCTGATTCCGCACAGGCAGGTCGCGTATGCGTTTGCCGGTAGCCGCAAAAATGGCATTGCACAGCGCCGGAGCGATCGGTGGTGTTGCAGGTTCGCCGACACCGCCCAAAGGCACGTCAAAATCATGTTTGACAAAGTGCACACGGATTTCACGTGGTGCATCCATCGAGCGTATGACTTCATACTCATGGAAGTTACCTTGTTCGGCACGGCCATCCTTGAAGGTGATTTCACCCGTCAATGCCAGGCTGAGTCCCATGATGCAGGCGCCTTCCAGTTGCGAACGGATGCGATCCGGATTGATTTGCGGGCCGCAGTCAACGGCGATGTCGACACGCGGGATCGATAGCTCACCCTTGGCGTTGACGACTGCTTCGATGACGACAGCGACATAGGTGACGAAGCTGTAACTGACAGCGAGGCCGAGTCCATGTCCTTTCGCCAGTTTGCGGCCCCAGCCTGCTTTTTCGGTGGCGAGCGTAATGGTTTTACGCATGCGGCCGGTATCCAGTGGATAGCGCTCCGGCGATTCACCGTAGTTCCATTCATCGGCCATATCCTTGGGATTGATTTTGCGCGACGGGCCGATCAGGTCCAGCAGGTAATCGCGATGGTCACGTTTGGCCGCTGCCGCCAGTTCGGCGACAAAGGATTGAATCGCAAACACGTGCGGGATGTTGGAAACCGAGCGGAACCAGCCGATGCGGGTATGCGCTTCGACTTCCGGTGCTTCAACCCGGAAGTTGGGTATGACAAACGGGATGTTGACAGCGGACATGCCGAGTTCGAATGGTTGTTCGCCTTTGGCTCCTTCTGCAAAGATGGAAGCAATCGTCGGTGCGGCAGTGCGGTGCAGCCAGGCCGTCGGTTTGCCCGCTGCATCCAGTGCTACTTCCAGTCGTTCGACCGAGACAGTGTGGAAGTAATCATTGTGGATGTCGTCTTCGCGGGTCCATGTCACTTTGACCGGCACACCTTTCATCGCTTGTGACAACAAGGCCGCTTCTGCCGCGAAGTCGGGTTTAGACTTGCGACCGAAGCCACCGCCCAGCAGCGTGACGTGCACAGTGACATCTTCCGGTTTGATTTTGAGATGAGTAGCGATGATTTCACGCGTTGCCTGCGGTGCCTGTACACAGGCCCACACTTCACACTTGCCATTGCTGACTTGTGCGGTTGCGGCTGGCGGCTCCATCGTCGCGTGTGCGATATGCGGCAGATAGTATTCCGCTTCCATACGACGCGCTGATTTGGACAGCGTGCTCATGGTGTCGCCATTGTTGCGCACTACCTTGGCCGGTTTGCGCGCGGCTTCCTGCAATGTCTTTTTATATTCCACCGAGTTGTAGCTGGCGTGCTTGCCATCATCCCAGGTGATCTTCAGTGCTTCGCGCCCCTTCATGGCCGCCCAGGTATTGCTGGCGATGACCGCGATGCCGCCGAGCGGATGGAAGCCGGCGGGTGCCGGGCTGCCTTTCAGTTCGACGACCTGGATGACGCCAGGTACTTTGAGTGCTGCCGATGCATCGTAGCTGCTGACTTTGCCACCCATCACCAGCGGGCGTGCGATGACTGCATACAGCATGCCGGGCAGGCGTGTGTCTATGCCGTAGTGTGTGTTGCCGGTGACGATGTTTTTGAAATCGATGCCGCGTGTGCTTTCCTTGCCGATGTAACGGAATTCGGCAGGTTTTTTCAGGCGTAAATCCTTGGTTGCTGGCGGCGTGATCTTGGCTGCGGCTTCGGCCAGTGCGCCATAGCCGAGACGACGGCCGGATTTGGTGTGTACCACTTCATGGTTTTTCGCACGGACTTCATCCGGTTTGACATTCCATTGCTGCGCTGCTGCGATTTCCAGCATCTGGCGTGCGGCTGCACCGACCCGGCGCATAGGCTCAAAGGAGTGACGCATGCTGCGTGAACCATCGGTGTTCTGGTTGCCGTATTTCTCTTCTAGCCCCAGCGCCTGGACGACCTTGACCTTGCTCCAGTCGGCTTCCAGTTCATCGGCCACCACCATAGGCAGGCTGGTGCGCACGCCTTGTCCCATTTCGGAACGATGCGCGACGATGGTGACGATGCCATCTGCACCTATCGATACAAAAGCCAGTGTGTCATCGACCAGACCGCCGGGCATGGCATCGCCGCCGTATTTCTTGATCTCATCGCTGGTAGCGGCACGTACTATGCCGGAAGTGCCTATCGTCAGCGCCAGACCGGTGAGCGCACCGACGCCTTTGAGCCAGGTACGGCGGCTCATCGATGGCAGGGCAGGCAGCTGGGCTTCGTTGTTGTCGTTTTCAAATATGGTGCTCATCTTATGAACCCTTCTTGGCTGAGGCTTGTTTGATTGCAGCGCGTATGCGTGTGTAGGTACCGCAGCGACAGATGTTTCCGCTCATGGCCGATTCAATTTCGGCATCGGTAGGATGCGGCGTGGTTTTCAGCAGGGCGGTGGCGGACATGATTTGTCCCGACTGGCAGTAGCCGCATTGCGGTACGCCCAGATCTGTCCACGCCTGTTGCACGCGCTGGCCTACGCTGTCTTCCGCCATCGCTTCGATGGTGGTGATCTTTTGCCCGACCGCAGCAGAAACCGGTGTGATGCAGGAGCGTATTGCCTGACCGTTGAGGTGGACGGTGCACGCACCGCACAAGGCCATGCCACAACCGAACTTCGTTCCCGTCATTCCCAGGTGGTCGCGTAATGCCCACAGCAAGGGGGTGTCGTCAGACAGGTCCATTTGATGTTGTTTGCCGTTGATAGTGAGAGTCGCCATGATTTTTTGGAGTGAGGTGGGATGAAATGCGGGTGACCAAAATTGCGCTATTAGTATCTGCAGTCCTGAACGCACAATAAATGAAAATGTTAAGATTTGAGAATTCCAAAATGTGGAATTCGCGTCAGCGCTATCTGAAAAGCGCATAACGAACAAAAAAGGTGCAAAAGTGCTGAATCGCCTCGAAATGCTTAGACTTTTTTGTGCCGCAGCAGATTCAAGCAGTTTCAAGGAAGCAGCCGCCCGCCTCGGCACTTCGCCGCAGGCGATTACACGCGCGGTGAAGGAGTTGGAAGAAGCGGTAGGCGAGGTACTGTTCCATCGTAATACGCGCGGTATGCAGATTACGGAGTTCGGTACCCAGCTGGCCGAGCATGCGCGTGAGATGGTGACGGGTGTGGACAGCCTGTTTCGCCCCAGTGACAGCCATTCTGATCGTGACCTGGCCGGGGTGGTGCGCATTACCGCGCCGAGCACGATAGGGCGGCGCTATCTGTTGCGCTCCCTGCTGCCTTTATTAAGCCAGCATCCCGGCATCAAACTCGAGTTGAGTGTGACCAATCTGGTGACACATGTGGTCGATAAAAAGATCGATATCGGTGTGCGCATAGGCTTGCCGCGAGATAACCGCTTTGTCGTGCGTCCGGTCGCAAAAGTTGATTTCTTTGTGGTCGCTACGCCGGAATTTATCGCCAAGTGGGGCGTGCCGCGCAATCCGCAGGATTTATCAGCAGTGCCGACGATAGAGTTGACGGATGGTAATACCGGACGGATATGGCCGTGGTATTTCTCGCGAGGCATGCAATTTACACCCAGCATGCCGGTACTGGTGACCGATGATCCGGAAGTGGAGTGCGACGCCGTACTGGCCGGCATGGGCTATGGACAAATATCGAATCACCTGGCCGAGCATCACATAGGTGCGGGTCGCCTGATGACAGTATTGGATAGCTATCAGCCTGAGCCGTGGGAACTGTATGTCTACCGTCCACAGCGCGGTCCGGTACCGGCGCGTATCAGGCTGGTGTTTGACCGCATCGTAGAGATATTGTCAGACCCGGATACGTTCAATGAGGGGCGTTAAACCGCGGCCTTGAGGTCGGCCGAGGTATCGATGTCGTGATGTATGCCGGGATCGTCGACTTCAATTTGGGTGAGCGGATGCGCTTTTAATAGGGTGCGCGCACCCTGATCACCGCCCAGCAACAGTAGTTCAGCTATGTGTTTGCTGCTGAAAGCAACCGGATTGCCGCGTTGTCCCTGATAAAAGGGCGCGACCATATCGGCTCCTTGCTTCAACGCCTCAGCCAGTGCGGCTATCGTCGTTGCCTGCACATGCGGCATATCCGCCAACGCGATGACCCATCCCGCTGCATGTCGACGTTGCGTCAACGCGCATACCAATGACACGCCCATACCCTGATCAGCGTCCGGGCAGATCGCAAGCTGACAACCCAGTTCCGCCAACTCGTGCGCGACGGCGTCATCCGCATTGCGTACAACGGCCGTGACTTGCGGTAACGCGGCGAGCAGCTTGCTGGCCGCTGCTACGACGACCTTGTCGCCCTGGCGGGTAGTTTGCAGCAATTTGTTTTGCGCACCGGACGGATCAAAGCGCTTGCCCCGGCCTGCTGCCAGCAGGATGCCGACGATCTGATCGTGATCTGGGGATCGCTTCATATCTTGAGCTTCTCGGAAATCTTGACGAGGTCGGCCAGCGATGAAGTTTCCATCTTGCGCATGGCAGCGCCGCGGCGCACCTTGACTGTCACCTCGCTGATGTTCAGGGCTGCTGCAATTTGCTTATTCAGCTGGCCTTGCACGACCAGTTGCACGACTTGCTTTTCACCTGCAGACAGCGAGTTCCAGCGTTTTTGCAGTTGTGCGCTGATCGCATGCTCGGCACGTGCCACGCGATTGATTTCTATACCGTGCTGGATCGCATCGAGCAAATCCTGGTCACGGAAAGGTTTGGTCAGGAATTCGATCGCGCCATTTTTCATCGCCTGCACACCCATCGCGATGTCGCCGTGGCCGGTGATGAAGATGGTAGGTAGTTGTATGCCCAGCTCTGTCATCTGGCGATGGAAATCCATGCCGCTTTGACCCGGCATGCGGATATCCAGTACCAGGCAGCCCGGTGCATCTGCCATTTTGTGTTTGAGGAATTCCATGGTCGAGCCAAAGCAGGCTGACTGCAATCCTACCGATGCCAGCAAATCCTCCAGTGCGGCGCGCACCGAACTATCGTCATCGATGATGTAGACGATGGCTGCTTCCATCCCGCTTGTCGATGCCGTTGCATTCATGCTGCGTTCCCTTCTGCGAGCGGCAGGCTGAATTTAAAAATGGCACCGCCGTCAGTATGCTCTTCGGCCCATATGCGGCCGCCGTTGGCTTCTATGATAGTGCGGCTGATCGCCAGTCCGAGTCCTATGCCTGTGCCTTTGGTGGTCCAGAACGGATCGAATATATGTGCAATGCTGCCTGCGGCAAATCCGCCGCCGCTATCGATGATGCTGAACTGTACTGTGTGCGGCGTACTCAGTTCTGACTGTATCCTGATTTCTTTCTTTTTGTCCTGATAGTCTGCCATCGCTTCACTGGCATTGAGCACCATATTAACGATGACTTGCTGGATCTGCACGCGGTCTGCCAATACCTGTGGCAGGTTTTCATCGAGACTGAGGTCTATGCTTATGCCTTGTGCCTCGACATCCGTGCGCGAGATGGCGACGACTTCGTGTATCGCCTGATTCAGGTCAAAGTGACTCTTGTGTGGCTGTTCGCCCTGAGTCAGGCCACGCACACGCGCAATGATGTCGCTGGCTCTGTGTGCGTCACCGAGTATGCGTTCGACTGCCTGTTTTGCCTTATCCAGATTAGGTGGTTGCTGATCGAGCCAGCGCTGGCAGGCATTGCCACTGGTGGCGATCGCAGCCAGCGGCTGATTGACTTCGTGCGCGATCGACGTGCTCAATTCGCCCAGACTGGTGACGCGGGCGATGCGCAGCAGTTGTGCCTGTGCCTGCTGCGCGGCAGCTTGTGCCGCATTCATTTTCAGCGCCAGGTAAGTGGTGATGGCGATTGCCACTATGCTGATGCAGGAATTGATCAGGCCAACCTGGTAGGAACCGAATTTGGTCAGGGCAAAACTGAATATGGTCAGGAAGATGCAAAGACCGGCGAGGAGGATGAGTGCGCGCGCCGATATCAGGCGTGCCGCGACCAGGATCACTGCCGTGTAGAAACCGGCGGCGGCAACTGCATAGTCGGTAACCGTGTCCGCCACAAAGATGACGGCCATGGCGACGAGCAGGCCTGCCATGCTCAGGACGCGATGGGAACGTAAAGGTCTGCCGATGTCGTGTTTCATATTGAATAGCTCTAGAGGGTGATCAGCCGCTTATGTCTGCTCCGACAGTAATATAACCGTATCTGATCCTGCATAGGGTGGGGCAGGAGGATGGCTGGTTTTATTCTTCCCTTACTCTTCTGAACTGGCATTCCAGAACGCTTGTTGTACGCCGTGCTCCTGCAGCAGGACGGTCATGACATCGTCCAGCTCCCCTGCCTCGATCGCAGTCGCGTACAGGGTGGCTTCGATTTCCACGTCATTGTTACCAAAGGGATGCTGGTCGACTGAGCGTACCGGATAGTTGGATTCCTCAAGCAGTGCCACCATCTTTTCATGGACTTCTGCCTGGTAGTCACGTTCGCAGATGACGTAGACGGTATAGGTCGCTTCGCTGAATTCTTCCTGCAGCGGACGACGGTTGATGCGGTTGACGACAGGGCGCAGCAAGGTATTGGCTGCCAATACGAACATCGCGGCCAGCACGGCTTCCGGAAACATTTTCGCTCCGGCACAGGAACCGACCGCAGCCGAACCCCATAGCGTGGCGGCCGTATTCAGGCCGAATACATTCGAGCCTTCTTTCATGATCGCGCCTGCACCGAGGAAGCCGATGCCAGACACCACATAGGCGACGACTTGCAGCGGGCCGGGTGAGCCGCCATGTACATCATGAAAGCGTACGGCCAGATCGACGAAGACCGCCGCACCGACTGCCACCAGTGTGTTGGTACGCAGACCTGCGGTACGTTGCCGTATCTGGCGTTCGAGGCCGATGACGCCGCCGAGTATGAAGGCGACGCTGAGGCTGGCGAGGGAAGCCAGCCAGACTGAAAATTGAAAAGTGGGCCAAATCATGATGTTGCTCCGCTTGATATATATGAAAATGAATATTCAGTTTTTATGACGAGTGGGAAGTACGGCTTCCAGTGTTGCATCGCGTATGTTGATGTAGACCGTGTCACCTGTTTGTACCGGAGCAAGCGCAGGTATTTTTACGATGCGCTTACGCTTGCCTTTCAGCACGCGATACGTGACGAGCGCAAAAGTGTTATCGACTGTGGGTGTGACGCGCTCAGGATGATCGTCCTGGATTAGGCAACTCAAGCCATCGCGCTGCGTGCTTAGCTGTTCCACGATTGCAGCACGCCAGCCATCTGAATAATCGTATTTGCCTTCGTACAGTGTCGAGCAGGCGGTTGCTAGCGGCAGCATGATGGCGAGAACTATCATGCCGAGTTTGCTGTGAGTCATCGACGTCATCCAATCAGAGCGATGGTTGCTCACCAATGGCAAGCTGGAGCTGTACGGTAGCGGTCGCCATGTCCGCTTCAGATTGCAGATAGGCGAGGTAGGCTTCATCCGCCGAACGCTGCGCCGCCAGCAATTCCAGCAGCGAGGCTGCGCCATTACGATAGGACAGGCGTATGCCATCCAGCATGCGGTTCGCATTTACTAGTACGTCCTTGCGGTAATGATCCACGTTTTCACGAGCGGCGATGAAGCGCTGATGTGCGGTGCGTACGTCCGATTCCGCCTTGAGTTCAGACTGGTTCAGACCGAGCATGGCTTGTGTGACTGCAGATTCTGCTTGCACGATGTCGCCACGATTGAGGCGCGACAGCGGGATGGGAATGCTGATGGATAAGGCCAGTACATTGGAGCGTGAAGTACCGTCTATCGCGTTGCCACCCTGGTCGAAACCACCCGGATAGCCACGGGTAGAGGTGACGCCCAGTGACACGGTCGGATCGGCCGAGCGGTTTGCGCGTGTCAGCGAGGCGTTGTCGCGTGCATGCTCCAGCGTGGCGCGTGCAATCAATACATCCTGGCGTGATTGCAAGGCTTCCGGGATCAGGGCTTCGATATCGTTACCACGCTCGAATGGCGTAAAGCCGCATTCCAGGGCGGCCATGCCGAATACATCCTCAACTCGTCGTCCCAATGTGAGCGAGAGCGCCAGTCGTGCTGATGCAGCATCTGCGCGCGACTGCGTGACATCGGCCTGGAACTGGTCGCGTTCCACGCGTGATTGCAGCAATTCGATGCCGCCTACATCGCCAGCCTTGCGTCGTACCTCGTTGACCCGCACGATGTCGGACAGGGCTTTGAGTGTATTCTCCTTGCGCGCCAGTACGTCGCGGGTGCGGCATGCCTCGGCGAAGGCGATGGCCGAATCGCTGTATAACTGTTGTTTGAAACCGGCGACTGTGGCTTCAGTCAGCATCACATTGCTGCGTGCTGATTTGATGCGCGCATCGCGTTTGCCGCCAGTCTCTATCGTCATACTGAGCGATGGGCCACGGCTGACGGGACGCGGATGGATCGCACTGACAGTTTCACGCGAGGCGCTATAGGTGAACTCTGGGTCTGGGCGTATGCCAGCTATGCCGACGCCTGCTTCAGCAGCGACGATGGTCTCGCGTTGTGCTGCCAGCTCCAGGCTGTTGGTTTCGACTGCGGTCAGGTAATTTTTAAAATTTAGTTTTGTGGCTGGCGCATTCTGGGCGCGCACGGTATGTACCGTCAGTCCGCCCAGCGCCAGTATCAGCATCTGGCTGATGGCGATTTTCTTGAATGTCATGTTCAGCTCCGATTCAGCTGTTAGGCAGTGAGCCAACTTCGTCGCTGGCACCGTCTGTTGCTTGCGCTTTTTTCGCACGCAGCAAGGCTTTGGTTTCGACGCTGGCTTCTATCAATTGGTAAAGGGCGGGTAGCATCAGCAGCGTCAATGCAGTCGCGCTGATCAGGCCGAACACCACGACGGTCGCGAGCGGGCGCTGTACGTCGCTGCCTAGACCGGTGGCCAGCATCGCCGGGGTCAGGCCGAAGGCGGCGACGGTGGCGGTCATGAGTACCGGACGCATGCGACTGGTCGCGCCTTCGAGCACAGCCTCATGCAGTGATTTGCCTTCATCGCGTCGCAAGCGATTGATTTGGGCGACCATCAATACGCCACCGAGTACCGCGACGCCAAACAGAGCGATGAAGCCGACTGCGCTCGAGACGTTCAATGTCATGCCGCGCAAATGCAGCCCGGCAAAACCTCCGACCATGGCTAGCGGTACGACGCCCAGCACCAGCAAGGGCTGGCGCAGGTTGCCAAATTCACCGAACAGCAGCAGGAGCATGATGCCCAGCGTTAGTGGCAGGATGACGAACAGGCGTGCTTCGGCACGTTGCAGGTTTTCGAACTGTCCACCCCATTCAATGTGCAGGCGCTGTTTGTCGTATTCGACCTCGCGCTCTATGGTTGGCTGCGCTTCGGCCAGGAAGCTGGCCAGATCGCGGCCGCGTACATTCAGCTTGACCAGGATGTGGCGTTCGCCACGTTCACGCACGATGACACTTTGCCCGGTGGTGGTACTGATACGCGCCACATCGGCCAGCGGGATCTTGGCGCCATTGACAGCGGTCAGGCGCAGGTCGGCGATTGCTTGCGGGTTGGCGCGGGTCTCCGGCGAGAAACGCACGGTCATGTCGTAGTTCTTTTCTCCGACATAGAGTTGTCCGATGGAGGCGCCGCCTATGCCGGTGGAGATCAGTTGCGCGACGTCAGAAGCATTGATGCCATAGCGTGCCGCTGCCGCACGATCCAGGTCTATGCGCAAATTCGGCAGTGGTGGTTCAACGTCGACTACCACGTCAGCCGCACCGGGCACCTTGCGCAAGGTGGTAGCGACATGCTCGGCGATACGGCGGTCTTCTTCCAGATCAGGGCCAAAGATCTTCACTGTCAGGTCGCTGTGCGCGCCGGATAGTTTGTCTTGCACGCCATCTATCATCGGTTGCATGAAGCCGATGGCGTAGCCGGGCATTTGCGCATAGCGTTCACCGAGCCGACGTATCAATTCCTGCTTGCTGATACCGGACTTCCAGCTGTCGTAAGGATGCAGCGCAATGCTGGCCTCGATATGCGAAGGCGTCCAGTAGTCGGTACCGTCATCGTTGCGGCCGGTTTGCGTGACGACGCTGGAGACTTCGGGGAATTCCAGCGTAGCTTTGCGCAGCTCGGTCGCCATTTCGCTGGCTTTGTCCAGCGTGATGCCGGACGGCATTTGCACTTGTAACCAGATTGAGCCTTCATCCAGATAGGGCAGGAAGTCGCGCCCTATGGTGCCGGCCAGCAGCAATAGCGTGACCAGCATGGCGGCTATGCTGGCCGCCAGCCAGCGCCACTGACCGATGGTGCGATTGAGGAAGGCGGCGTAAGCTGTGTTGAGTTTTTCCAGTACCGGGTTGTGGAAGATCTTGCGCGGGCGGCGGAATGCCAGCCATGCCAGGCCGGGCGTCAGCATCAGCGCCACTGCGAGTGCACCGACCAGTGCCGCACCGACTGCATACGCCATAGGCGAGAACAGCTTGTACTCGATGCGTTCAAACGCAAACAGCGGCAGGTAGGCAGCGGCGATGACGCTCATGCCAAAGAAGATGGGACGTGCGACTTGCAGCGTGGCGGTGATCGCATCACGCGGCGTCAGTGCTTGTCCTTCCTGCTTTTCACGGCGGCGCAAGATGTTTTCCACTACCACCACCGCACCATCGACCAGGATGCCAAAGTCGATCGCACCCAGCGATAGCAGGTTGGCCGGTACCTTGGCGTGATGCATGAAGCTGAAGGCAAATAGCAGCGCCAGCGGTACCGTGAGTGCGACTATCAGCGCCGCACGCGGGCTACCGAGGAAGAGCAGCAGTACCAGCGTGACGACGATCATCCCTTCCAGCAGCGTCTTGCCTACCGTATGCGTGGTCGCTTCGATCAGGCTACTGCGATCCAGATAAGGCACCAGCTTGACACCGCGCGGCAATAGTTTGTCATTGATCTCGCGTACTGCATCATGGATGCCGTTCAGGGCGATCGATGGATTGCTGTCCTTGAGCAGCAGGATGACGCCGGAAATCGAATCCGCCTTGTCGTCCTTGCCGAGGATGCCGCGTCGTTCCACATTGCCGTAGGTGAGCTTGCCCAGGTCTTTGGTAAGGACTGGCACGCCACCTACGCTTTTGATGACGACGTTGCCCATATCGTCCAGTGAGCGCAGCAAGCCGACGCCGCGCACGACATAGGATAGTTCGCCGCGATCAATGACGCTGCCGCCGCCGCTTTGATTGTTGGCGTCGATCGCATCGATCACTTCACTCAAGGTGAGACCATACTGGGTCAGGCGTGCCGGATCGAGTTCCAGCATGAACTGGGTCGTGAGGCCACCATAGTTGGTCACATCGACCACGCCCTGTATTTTTTTCAGACGCGGGATGACGGTCCAGAACTGTAGTTCGGACAGTTCACGCAAGCTGCGGGTATTGCTTTCCAGCGTGTAGCGATAAATTTCGCCGGTCGGCGAGGTGTACGGATCCAGGCTGGCTTTGGCGTCATACGGCAGATCGACTTCATTCAGCCGTTCCTGCAGGCGCTGGCGTGCCCAGTAACCATCGACCCCATCCTGAAACACCACAGTGATGAGAGACAGGCCAAACAGGCTGCGCGAGCGCAACACATGCATGCCCGGTGTGGCCAGCAGCGCGCGTTCCAGCGGTACGGTGATTTGCTGTTCTATTTCCTCCGCTGCGAGACCGGGTACCTGCGTGACTATCTGCGAGGTGACGTCGGCGATGTCGGGGTAGGCTTCCAGAGGTAGTTGTTTCCAGCTGAAAACGCCATACAGCGCGGCGAAAGCAAACACCAGCCAGACGATGCCGCGCCGGTGAAAGCAAGTGTGGACGATGCGTTCAATCATTGAGCAGCACTCCATCCTTGATGACGATGCGGTCGCCGCGCTTCAGGCCCGAAGTCACTTCCACGCGATCATGCAGTTGCGCGCCGACAGTCACGGTACGCGGTGTGTAGTGGTGCGCTCCCTGCTCGATGAAGACACGCACTTCCAGTCCGTTCTGCTGGATGGCTGACAGCGGTATCGTGAGTGCTTCCTGTTTCTGTCCGTCAAACGCTACATGCGCAAACATGCCAGGACGGAAACGTCCATCTGTGTTGGTCACAGCGACGCGTACTTTGACGCTGCGGGTTTCCGGGTCCAGTATTTCGCCGACGTAGCGCACGATGCCTTCGACTTGCTGATCGGGGTAGGCATTGAGTGTGATGTGCGCTTTTTGTCCGACGAACACTTGCCTGAGATCGCGTTCCGCCACATTGGCGGTGAGCCAGACGGTGGACAGGTCGGCCACCGTCATGATCGGTGCATTGATGTCATTCCAGTAGCCACCTTGTGAACCTGCCATCTCAATCACACGGCCGCTGATAGGCGAGCGCAGTACATATTCGCTGCGGGAGTGGGTTTGCTTCGCGACGCCCAGTTGCGCCAGCCGATCCGCTGCCGCATGGGCATCGCTGTCGGCGCTATCCATGGTCAGCTGTGCTGCTTCGTAATCCTTCTTTGCCGTGATGTCAGCATCAAACAGCAACTTCTGGCGTGCGAAGTCACGCTGTGCCTGTGCTTGTGCGTTACGGGCTTTCGTATATTCGGAACGGGCGCTGGAGATTTCTGCCGAGTCGAGTGTGAAGAGCGGATCGCCAGCCTTGACCGGATCACCCAGCGTACGCTGCAAACGGATGATGCGGCCGGGTACCGGTGGCGCAACCTTGACCAGTTTTTCCGCGACGGCTTCGATGACGCCGGGTGCAGTCAGCGGGCGTTCGATCTCGCTGAGCTCTACCGCTTCGACCACCAGGCGTGCGCGCAGTGGCGACGCTTCCGATACTTCTATCACGCTGCCTTTGCGTATGACTGCTGTGTCCTTGTCTTTATGCGTTTCCGCCTTTGCGGGCTGTTCATTGCAACCTGCAAGGGCGATACACAGCAATACCAGCGTAATGACAGCGATGAATGGGCGCGTATGTTTTTTGACATAGGTATGCGGGCCGTTCCCTTGAGTCGCGTTGTGCGTGACTTGGGATAGTTCGGTGTACACACCGGTGACGAGTAGGGACATCATGCGAATTGCCTCCGGAGTTGGTGCGCCGGAACGCGGCAGGGATTAGTGATGTTTTGCTCCAGCTGAAAACCCATAGGGCGCAGTTTTTCGCGTGCGCTCTGCGGCAGGTGACGCAATATCGAGGTGCGTTCCGACGCGGAGAGCAGGGACAGCGCATCGGCTGCCACACGTGGCGAGCAGTTCAACAGTGCCTCGGTGAATGCGAGTACACCGTGTTCGGTGAAGAGCTGTTGCAGGTTGCCGATGCGACGGCTGGCGACGGCTGCGCGTAGTGCGAGGTAGATGTGGTGTTTCATGAGCAGCTTCCTTAAGTACGGACCCGGCAGGAAGCTGGCTCAGTGATCAGGCGATGAGCGGCCTCCGGCCAGGAGCCAGATGAATGGAAAGTGGTAAAGAAATAGGGAGAGTGTTGTGACTACAACTAGAGTCGGGGTCCATGCTCAGCTCCTGGGCAAATAAAAAATGAGGGCGACTAACGAGCCCGCGGCGATATTGCGATGCCGCATAAATGCTTGCGTTCCGGTATTTATGCAACGGCATGAATTTTGCCATTCGCGTCGGCTTAGAACCAGTGTGCCTTAGACCCTATTTACTGACTATGCGCATACCCCGGATATACCAAGGTATATCTGCAAAATTGCAAGGGATGGTCGTGCGGGCATGAGGATGTTGCAGGTGCACAGGGAATAGTCTTTTTCGGCTCCGGATCCTCGTTTAACGCGCTTGAGCGCTGGATTTGACAACAAATCGTACGCTTGCAGACAAGATTCCGAAATCAGGCGCTCCTATGATCTGAACCAGACCACAACACAGTGGCATATCAGAATAAATAATTAGGAGACGAGCATTATGTCAGACCATATTTGCAGTGCTGGATGCAACCACTTTTCGCATCTGAACGATCCCGATTTGATGGGCGAATTTGCCGAAGCCCGTAAGAACCTGCGCACCGCGATAGGCGGCACGCCAAGTGCAGGTACCCTGGGCCTGGCCGGTGTCACCCAGCGTGCACTGCCATCCAAGAAAGCGGGCGAACAAGTCAGTCACTACTACGTTCCAGCCAACGATAAAACCGTGCACTGGGGCTTCTTCAGCAAAAAGATGGATCCGCTGCTGAAGGTGGAATCCGGTGACTACGTCACGATAGAAACCGTGACCCATCACTCGAATGACGATATTGACCGTATGGTCAAGGGCGACAAGGGCGTCGAAGCCATTTTCCATTGGGATGCCAAGAGCAAGGCCGTCGACCGTCGCGGCATGGGTCCTATGGATCATCCACTCGGCGCAGGCGGTGGTATCGGCGTGCACGTTTGTACCGGCCCTATCTTTATCAATGGTGCGGAACCGGGTGACGTGCTCGAAGTGCGCATCGTCGATACCATGCAACGTCCATCGGGCAACCCTGACTATCGCGGCAAAACTTTCGGTTCCAATGCTGCGAGTAACTGGGGCTTCCACTACAACAATCTGATCACCGAGCCTAAAGGCCGTGAAGTCATCACGATTTATGAAGTCGACGCCAAAGGCGAACAATCGTGGGCCAAGGCTGTATATAACTATCGCTGGACACCGCAAACCGATCCGTTCGGCGTCGTCCATCCGATCATCGACTATCCAGGCGTGCCAGTCGACAAGAACTCGATCAAACCGAACTATGACGTACTCAAGGGCTATGAAATCCCTGTTCGTCCGCACTTCGGCATGATAGGCGTGGCACCAGTTGAAGCAGACATCGTGTCGTCGATTCCACCGGGCTACACCGGCGGTAACTTCGATAACTGGCGTATGGGTAAAGGCGCGACTGCGTTCTTCCCGGTCGCAGTGGCAGGCGGTATGTTCTCGGTCGGTGATCCGCATGCATCGCAAGGTGACGCGGAGCTGTGTGGCACGGCGATCGAATGCTCGTTGACCGGCTTGTTCCAATTCATCCTGCACAAGAAAGCGGATCTGCCAGGTACCAAACTGTATGGCCTCGACTATCCATTGCTGGAAACAGCAAGCGAGCTGGTCTTGCACGGTTTCAGCGTACCTAACTACCTGAAGGAACTCGGCGACAACGCAGAAACCAAGATCCTCGAGAAATCCTCGCTGGATACCGCGATGACTGACGCCTTCAACAAGACCCGTCGCTTCCTGATGGATACCCGCGACCTGACCGAAGACGAAGCAATCTCGCTGATCTCGGTATCGGTCGACTTTGGTATCACGCAGGTGGTGGATGGCAACTGGGGCGTACACGCGATCATCAAGAAAGCCATTTTCCCGAAGTAAAAGAGTTGAGCCGGCACTGACGCAAGTCAGGTGCCAGCCAGATGCAAAAATTTTAAGCGGCAACTATTGCCGACCAACCAGGAGGAGAAGTAAACATGCAAGTAGAACACGTCTATGTAGGCAGAAATGAAATCGTGGCGCTGGTCGTCGGTCTCATCACAGGCACCCTGTACTCATGGCTGAGTTTGCCGATTCCAGCACCACCGGTGCTCGGCGGCATCTTCGCGATCATCTTTACCTACATCGGTTACCTGATCGTGCAGCGCGTACGTAAAGCGGTAGTCTTCGGCGCGCCGAAAAAATAAGGCACTTACGCCATCACTCATTTAAAAAATACAGGAGACTATCATGGTTGAAATTGGCTTCGGTCAAACCGAAATTCTGGCGTCCGTTGTCGGACTTGTTACCGGCCTCATCTACACATCGGTGCGCGCACCTATCCCGGCACCGAACGTGCTCGGCGGTATTTTCGCTATCCTTGGTACCTTCATCGGCTACGTCTTCGTTGCCGCGATGCGAGGGCAACTGGTGTTTGTGTAACTAGCCAGCGGCTGCTAGCCGTTCGCATAAAAGCCCGCATCTCATACCAGGATGCGGGCTTTTCCTTTTTCGCGCTCCATGTTCATGGGGTGTTCCCACGCCAGTCTGCAAAAAGTTCTGCCCTAAAGGGCAATGCCACTAGTCCCTACAGGCAATAGCACTGCCTCTTTCATTTTGCTATTTTGAGTTTCGCTACATGCTGCGGCATCGCGGTGTGTCTCGCTGGTCGTCCGTAAACTGCACTCCTGCTGTTTATTTTCCTGCTTGTTTGTGTCTAACAAAGTGAAAGGAAACATCGCATGAAAACCGGAATTTCATTGTTTGCCATGACGCTGCTGGGGGTGCTTGCAGGTTCACCTGCATATGCAGATGATTACAAATTCAAAGGTGGTTATCCGACGCCAGAAACCGTACGTAAGGCTTACGACAGCCTGGACCTGAATCGCGCTATCCAGACCTATCGCATTTTTTATCCGACGGTATCCGGATATGCAATGCTCAAGGGGAATGAAAAGATCGGTATCTTCCCCAACAAGGTGTCCGGTACCCTCGATACGCAACCTAAACATATAGGTTACACACTCAATTCCGACACGCCTTACGCGCCACTGTTTCTCGATCTGAGCAACGGACCTATGGTGGTGGAACTGCCGGCCGGACCGCTCATCTGCATTGCTATGGACATCAACCAGCGCTGGGTCGCGGATCTGGGAGTGCCTGGTCCGGCAGCGGGCAAGGGTGACAAAGTCGTGTTCCTGCCGCCCGGCTATAAGGGGGAGGAACCTAAAGGTTATCGGATCGCGCGTTCCACGACGTATCAAATGCTGGTAGGTATACGCTCACTACCGGTAGCGGGTGACGTGCCTGGTGCGATTGAGCGTATCAAGACCATCAAGGTACGACCACTCAATCCGGATGCGAACTGGATGGAGTGGAACGCATCAGCATGGAAAGACCTGACGCCCCAGCCACAAGATTCGACGCCGCTGGCCTGGGAAAACAATTTTAAATATTGGGAAGCGCTGAACGAAGTCGTACAAAAAGAAGCGCCATTCGACGGCTATCGCGATGCCTATGGCGAACTCGCGGCCCTGGGTATTGAAAAGGGCAAACCGTTTCAGCCTGATGAACGCAGCAAACGCATTCTGACCGAAGCTGCAAAAATTGCCAATGCCCAGATGCGTGTCGAGTCCTTTGCCGACCGTCGGGCAGATCGCATCGTATGGCCGGATCGTAAATGGGAATGGGCTGCGCTGCGCTTTGAGGATGGTGACTTCAATGCCGCCAACTATGTCGATACCTATGCACGCGACAAATGGTACTTCCAGGCCATAGGTTCGTCACCGGCCATGTTCCGTCGTGATCCGCAAGCAGGATCGCTGTACTGGCTCGCCCAGCGTGATGGCTCCGGAGCTTTTCTTGATGGCAGCAAAAATTACAAGCTAGTTGTCCCGCAGCCTGTGCCGGGTCATTTGTTCTGGTCAGTCACTGTCTACGATGCGGAAACACGTAGCCAGGTAGTCACGGACCAGGGCAAGGCTGCACTGCGTTCCCTCTTTGAGTTGAAGGACGTACCCAAGACTGGTGCGACCGAACTCTATTTCGGTCCCAAGGCACCCAAGGGCAAAGAAAACCACTGGATACAGACCAAACCGGGCAAGGGCTGGTTCGTCTATTTCCGGATTTATGGTCCGGAAGCTGCCGCTTTCAATGGTTCTTGGAAACCGGCTGACTTTGAATTGGTGAAGTAGGGTGCCACGCATGCATGTCGATCTGACTGATGTTTTGTACGCAAAGTAAAGGGAGCATCATCGTGAAAAAACTAGTCGCATTCCTGACCGCGCTATGTGCCATGTGCTCGACTTCGGCGTGGAGCGCAAACTCCCCGTCCGTGGAAAAAAAGGCCGACCTAGTCGAGCGAACGATCTACCGCCGGGCAGTAGAAGCTGTCATGTGGGGCATGCCTGCTGTGAATTACGAGCGCATGCTGCAGGCGGCGTCCGATAACGGTGCCAAGCTGAATCAGGTGGTCTATTGGTCGCGACCGGTGAATTGGAAAAACCAGACGCTGACGCCCAATCCGGACACGATCTACCTTAACCCTTTCTATGACACGAAGAACGGCCCGATAGTGGTGGAAATTCCACCGGCTGATGCCGGCCATGTGATCGTTGGCAGCTTCGATGTGGCGTGGCAGAACGCGCTGGCTGATGTCGGTCCGGCTGGTATGGATAAGGGCAAGGGTGCCAAGTATTTGATCACGCCACCGGGATACAAGGATAAAGCGCCGGATGGTTACATCGTGCTGCCATCCGAAACTTACCGTGGCTTCGTGATCCTGCGCTCCAACTTTAAGAGCCGCAGCGACGTCGACATCAAGTCTGCTGTCGATCACGGCAAGAGGGTGAAGGTTTATCCGCTGGGTGGCAATCCGGATGCGACGGTGTTTGTCGATGCTTATGACCAACCGTTTGACGCCACGATTCCTTACGATGCGAGTTTCTTTGAATTGCTCAACCGCTTCGTGCAGCAAGAGCCGTGGCTTACGCGCGACAAAGTCATGATAGATACATTGAAGACGCTGGGCATAGAAAAGGGCAAGCCCTTCAAGCCGGATGCAAAGACCAAGGCCATCTTGAGCAAGGCTGCGCAAGAGGCGCATGCTGTCATAGACGTGAAATACGAAGGTGGTTTTGTGCCGCCATTCTTTGAGCGGACGCACTGGTCGGTGCCTGTTCCACCAGAAACGCGCGATGGCCTGGGCAACAACTTCGCAGATCCTAATGAATACGGACTCGACGGTCGTGCGGTGATGTACCACATGGCTTACTTCAGCGCGAAAGTGCTAGGCGCAGGCCAGTTCTATCTCATCAATATCGTCGATCGTGCTGGCAAGCCCTTGCAGGGAAAAAATACCTATCGCCTCAGGGTTCCGCCTAACGCGCCTATCGAACAATACTGGTCGGTGACTGCCTATGATCGCGGGACGCACGCACTCATCAAAGGCGTGTCACGTCCTAGTCTTGCTTCGAATGACACGACAGTGCAAAAGAATGCAGACGGTTCGACCGATATTTACTTTGGTCCGACGGCACCTGCAGGCAAGCAATCCAATTGGGTGCCTACCGATGCTAAGCGACAGTTTGAGTTGTTATTCCGACTGTATGGGCCGAAGAAAGAATTTGCCGAGAAAACCTGGGTGTTGCCCGATGTCGAGCAGCTCAGGTAAAGAGCAATGATGCCGCTATCAATCCAGACCCGCACTGCCATGGCGGCAGTGCAAGTTGTTCAAGCGGAGATGGGTGAGTATACGCCGTAGCCGTCTGGCCACGGTGTCAGGACTTCAAATCCGGTTTCCGTCACAGCCACCATATGCTCCCATTGCGCCGACAGCGAGTGATCCTTGGTCACCACGGTCCAGCCATCTGCCAATTCCTTTGAATGGCGTTTGCCTGCATTAATCATTGGTTCTATCGTGAACACCATCCCGGGCTGTAACTTCACCCCCGCACCCGGCTGACCGTAGTGCAGTACCTGCAAGTCCTCGTGATAAATCCGGCCTATGCCATGTCCACAATATTCGCGCACGATGCTGAATCCTTCACGATGCGCGACCGATTGAATTGCATAGCCGATGTCACCTAATGTCCCACCGGGTTTGACTGCAAGTATCCCTGCGCGCATGGCTTCATAAGTCGTTTCGACCAGGCGCTTCGCGATTATGCTGGGTTGGCCTACGTAATACATGCGGCTGGTATCGCCATGCCAGCCATCCTTGGTCAAGGCCACATCGATATTAATGATGTCGCCGTCCTTCAATACTTTATCGGAAGGTATGCCGTGGCAGATCACGTGGTTGACCGACGTGCATATCGTTTTTGGGAAGCCGTGATAACCGATGTTGATAGGCACCGCATGCAGCACATCAACGATGTAATCGTGGCATAGCTTATCCAGCTGATTGGTGGTGACGCCGGGTTTGACGTGTTGGCCTATCATGCGCAGGACGTCTGCCGCCAGGCCACCGGAAATGCGCAGCATCGCAATGTCGGCTGCGCTTTTGATTTCAACTTTAGGCATCAGCTTTTTTCCAGTGAGAGGTTGATGTCACGACTGGATGCTCCCGCTTGCTGCTCGGCCTCTATCAATTTTTGACAGATCTCGTTGTAGCAAAGACCTGGATTCAATTCTGCAATCATGCCTACGCGCAGCCAGTGTTCGGCTTGCGAATTGATGGAGCGACTCATCGCGCCGCTGGTCAGGCGCAAATTGGTATGCATTTCTTCGGTGATTTTGACGATGCCCATGATATTGGTGTTTATATAAAGTATGTATAAAACGTATATGAAACGTATGCTATCATGGGCCGCGATAAAGTGACAGCTGTCACCGCATTAAGTCTTTTGGATATGCGGCAAGCTGAGCTCAAACTTAATCCGCGTCTGCTCCGAAGTCGCCTGCACCGTCCCACCATGCGCTTCGGCTATGGACTTGACGATAGCCAGACCCAGCCCGGCACCCGATGTTTTACGCTTGCGCGAAGGATCGGTGCGGAAGAAGCGATCAAACAGTTTCGGCAAGTCTTCCTTGACGATCTGTTCGCCCGGGTTCTCTACGCTTACTGTGGTCTTTTGTTTGTCTTGCGACAAACGCACGATGACGGTGGAACCGGGGGCAGAATACTGGATGGCGTTGGAGATGAGGTTGCTGAGTGCGCGCAGCATCATTTCGCGGTCGCCCTGTACAGGCATCGCATGTCCTTCCAGTTTGAGCGTGATGCTGGCTTCTTCGGCCAGCGCTTCAAAGTAGTCGAACAAGTCCTGGATCATGGCTGCGATCGAGATTTCCGACAGATGCAGATTGTGCGGATCGTTCTCGGTCTGTGCCAGGAATAGCATGTCGCTGATCATGCGGCTCATGCGTTCGAATTCTTCCAGGTTGGAATACAGGATTTCGCGGTATTCGGTTGATGAGCGGCTTTGACTGAGTGCGACTTCGGTTTGCATGACGAGGTTGGTGACGGGGGTGCGCAGCTCGTGGGCGATGTCGGCGGAGAAGTTGGCCAGTTTCGCAAAACCATCTTCTATGCGTCCCAGCATATCGTTGAACGATGCCGCGAGTTCTTCCAGCTCGATCGGGACTTCAGTCGGATCGAGCCGCACATCCAGGCGTGACGAACGGATGGCGCGGATATCGCGCGACACCTTGCGGATCGGCCTATGGCCCCATTGCACCGCGCACCAGGCGACGATGAGTGCGATGACGGAGACGATTAGCGTGGCCCACCATAAGATGGTCTTGAACATCGTCAGGAATTCCAGATGGAAGTCGATGTCCATCGCGATCGCGACGATGAACGGGGTGCCGCCAGGTGTCGCTTCAGGTCCGACTTCCAGCGCTGCGCCGCGATACGATCTGCCATTGTCTTTCCAGATGACGACGTCCTCGTCGTTGATGGCAGAATCGAATTTGTCGCGCTTGAGCAAGCGGCTCAGGTCTGCACCATGACCGATGTAGACCGGGCTGCCTGACTTGGTGTACACGCTATAGGCCACGCCGTGACGGCCGATGGCGATGGCGGCAAGCTGTTTTGCCATAGCGGAATCCTTGCCTTCCTGATGCGGCACTTCGTTCAGGGTCTTGACCACGGCTCCGGCGACCGCTTGCAGTTCGGTGGTGTCCTGCTCGGCGAAGTGCATTTCCAGTGAACGCACGATCACCCAGTTGAAAGCCATGAACACCAGCGTGGTGGTGATGCCGACCAATATGGTGACCCGCAGCGCGAGTGAAGCGGGGCGGCGTTTCTCGGCGCTGGTACCAGTCATATCAGTTCTCATCCGGAATATCTAAGGTGTAGCCCATGCCGCGCACGGTATGGATGAGCTTGGGCTCATACGGTTCGTCCATCTTGGCACGCAGGCGGCGTATCGCAACGTCGATGACATTGGTGTTGCTATCGAAATTCATATCCCAGATTTGCGACGCGATGAGCGAGCGCGGCAGTACTTCACCACGACGCCGTGCCAGCAGTTCCAACAAGGCAAACTCTTTATTCGTCAACACGATGCGCTGGCCCATGCGCGTGGCCTTGCGGCGTGCGAGGTCGAGCACCAGGTCGGCGATCTGCAACTGGTCTGATTGGGCGGGGACATTCCTGCGGCGTAACAGGGTTCTGACATGTGCCAGCAATTCAGAAAAGGCAAACGGTTTGATCAGGTAGCTGTCCGCCCCCAGCTCCAACCCTTTGACGCGGTCGTCGACGCTGCCACGTGCGGTCAGGAACAGTACCGGCACCTGGTGTCCGGCATCGCGCAGTGATTTGACGATATGCCAACCATCCACATCGGGCAGCATTACATCCAGCAGTACCAGGTCGTAGGACTCGTTCATGGCCATGTGATGACCGTCGAGGCCATTGCGTGCCACATCAACCACGAACCCGGCTTCCCGCAGGCCTTGCCGGATGTAGTCCGCAGTCTTGTTCTCGTCTTCCACGACCAATATTTTCATTGCTTCCTCTGTTGGTAGTCCGGCTAAGCCGACGCACAGGCGTATTTTTACACGTCAAACCGGCTACTTGATGGAATCCGGCATGAAGATGACATCAACATTACAGGAATGTAATGAAGTGGTAATTTCCCTGACAGTCGTTGCCCCCTAGGATAGCTACCATCGCGTTTTTGATCCGCCGTTTGATTTATTGAGGAATTACACATGTCACGTCGATTACCCATCATCCTTCCTTCTGCCGGCTTGAGCCGCAGACGGTTTGTCCAGGGCCTGGCTGCGGGCGGGGTGCTGGCCAGCCTGTCGGTACCGGTCCTGAGTGCCGTCGCACGGGGGGAGCAGGTGAGTCGCGGCGCAGCGCCGGTACTGCGTGGCAATGAATTTGACCTGGTAGTGGAAGAGTTACCAGTCAATTTCACCGGCAAGCCGGGTCTGGCGGCCACCATCAATGGTTCATTACCCGCACCCACACTGCGCTGGCGCGAAGGCGAGACCGTCACCATACGGGTGCACAATAAGCTGAAAGAAAGCACCTCTATACACTGGCACGGCATTATCCTGCCGTATCAAATGGATGGCGTGCCGGGCATCAGCTTTGCCGGTATCCCGGCCGGCACCACTTTCACTTATCGCTTCAAGGTCCAGCAAAGCGGCACTTACTGGTATCACTCGCACTCCGGTATGCAGGAACTGACTGGCATGTATGGCGCCATCATCATCGATCCGGCAGGTCCCGAGACCATACGCGCCGACCGCGATCATGTCGTGCTGCTGTCCGACTGGACCGATGAAGATCCTATGCGTGTCTTCGCCAAACTGAAGTCGCAGGGCGATTACTACAACTACAACCAGCCTACCGTGATCGACTTCTTCCGCGATGCCGCACGTGATGGATTTGGTGCAGCCTTTGACAAACGCAAGATGTGGAACGAGATGCGCATGAGTCCGACTGACCTGGCGGACCTGTCTTCGAAGACTCTCACTTACCTCACCAATGGCATCACACCCGCCGGTAACTGGACCGGCTTGTTCCGTCCGGGCGAACGCGTGCGTCTGCGCATGATCAACGGCACAGGTAATACTTTCTACGACGTGCGCATACCCGGCCTGAAGTTAAAGGTAGTGCATGTCGATGGTCTAGATGTTGAGCCGGTGACGGTAGATGAATTCCGCTTCGGTCCCGGTGAAACCATAGACGTCCTGGTGGAACCCAAGGACGAGGCTTACACCCTGTTTGCGCAATCGATGGACAGAACCGGATTTGCGCGCGGCACGCTGGCAGTACGCGAAGATCTGCAAGCTCCCGTTCCTGCATTGGACAAGGCTGAATGGCTGACCATGCGCGACATGATGGGGGACATGCAGCATGGCTCGGGCGGTCATGGCGGCATGAATCACGGTGGCATGGCAGGTATGGACCATAGCGGCATGGCTGGCATGGGCGGCATGAACATGGATCACAGTGCGATGTCCGGCATGGATGATGGCGGCATGATGAGCATGGATGGCATGAGCATGATGGATGGCGACTCCAAGTCAGCCAAGTCCGGACTGGCAGTGCCGTCCAAGACCGCGCGGCACGCACGCACCGAGTATGGTTCGAGTACTGATATGCGCGTCGATATGGCGCGTACCAATCTGGATGATCCGGGCATAGGCTTGCGTAACAATGGTCGTCGCGTGTTGACACTGGCTGACTTGCGCACGCCATCAGGACCGATAGATAAACGCGAACCCGGGCGCGAAGTTGAGCTGCACCTGACTGGCAATATGGAGCGCTACAGCTGGTCGATAGACGGGCTGGAATTCGGTAGTTCTACACCCATCCATTTTCGTTATGACGAACGTCTGCGCGTCATCCTGCATAACGACACCATGATGACGCATCCCATGCATTTGCACGGTATGTGGAGCGACCTGGAAAGTCCCGACGGTGAATTCCTCGTACGTCGCCACACCTTGCCGGTACAACCGGCACAGCGCATCAGCTTTTTGGTGACGGCCGATGCGCTCGGACGCTGGGCCTGGCATTGCCACCTGATGTTCCACATGGACGCGGGCATGTTCCGCGAGGTCGTGGTGTCTGAGAAATGATGGGGAAGCAAATGATATTGAAAGCAAAAAATCTGCAGGTCGTAGCGCTGGTCTGCGCGTCCTTCGCCAGTGTCGCCGCATATGCGCAGAGCACAGACCCGCACGCAGGACATGGCGCAATGCAAATGGATGCTGCTGATCCACATGCTGGTCACGATATGAAAGCAAAGCCGGCAGCGGCCGATCCGCATGCAGGCCACGACATGTCAGGTGGTGCTGCACCCGAGCCTGCGATGGATCACGGCGCTATGCAAATGCAGGGTGGTTCGGCTCCGGCAGATGCGCGTGATCCGCACGCCTATTCCAATGGCATCAAGCTGGGCGACGGCGATTACATGGTGCCTGGTGTTGATCGTCTGATGCTGGCAGACGAACATACATTTGCATCCCTACGCGGTGAGCAACTGGAGCGCAGATTTAACGACGGTGGCAATGACGCGACCGCATACAGCTTGCAAGGCTGGTACGGCACCACTTACAACCGTTTTGTCATCAAGGCCGAAGGCGATGCGGAAAAACGTCGGATCCAGGAATCACGCACCGAGTTGCTGTGGAGCCGTGCAATTGCATCGTACTGGGATGTGCAGGCGGGTGTGCGTCTGGACTCCAGTCGCGAAGGCCCGGATCGTCAATGGGCTGCGTTTGGTATCCAGGGGCTGGCACCGTACTGGTTTGAAGTGGACGCCACGGCCTATATCGGTAGCGGTGGACGTACCGCACTGCGAGTTGAAGCCAGCTACGAGCTCCTGATCACGCAAAAACTGATACTCGAACCCAAAGTAGAACTGCAAGCATTTGGCAAACGCGATCCGGCACTCAGGTTGGGCAGCGGCCTGGCCGAAGCATCCGCAGGTTTGCGTCTGCGCTATGAATTCACACGTCAGTTTGCACCTTACATCGGCGTTGAACGTGCCGGCAGCTTTGGCGAAACTGCAGACTTCGTACGTGCTGAAGGCGGCAAGCCAGTCAAAACACGCTTTGTTGCCGGTTTGCGTTTCTGGTTTTAAGTCTGGCTTCATTAATTATTAAAAGAAAGGAATACTCATGTCTTTCTCCCGTCTCTCTAGCAAAATTACTTTCGCTGCAGCAGCGATGTTTTTTGCGGCATCGGCCTTTGCGCATCCGGAACTGGTGTCGTCCACTCCGGCTGACAAGTCCGAAGGTGCAGCGCCTGCAACTATCGAATTGAAGTTCAGTGAAACGCTGAACAAGAAGTTCTCCGGTGCCACACTCACCATGACTGAAATGCCGGGCATGGCGGATCACGGTGCGATGAAGATAAGCGCCGGTGTAGCAGGTGGCAGCGATGACAAGACTATGGTGATCACACCAGCTAAGCCTTTGGTCGCTGGTACTTATCGCGTCGACTGGCGCGCAGTCTCTGCCGACACGCATCCGATCAAAGGCAGCATCTCCTTCCAGGTGAAATAAGCCATGGCTGACGACGGACTCAATATCGCATTGCGATTTGGTCTCTACGTCAGCATGGCGGCGCTGTTTGGTATTGCCGTATTCGGACTGTATGCGCTAAGGCTAACAGTCAAGTTCGCTTACTTTGACAGGCAGTACGCCATCTTCACAGCGGCCGCCGCTGTGCTCAGCCTGATGCTGTCGGTCGCGTCCATGCTGGTAATGGCCAAGGCGATGTCGGGTGCCGAGAGTTACGGAGAGTTGTCCATGCATATAGTCGGTATGGTCATCACTGGTACCAATATGGGGTTGGCATGGATGCTGCGCATGGTGGCCTTGCTTGCATGTGTCATCGTGGTGGCGAGGTCCGGGACGCGATTCCGTTATGGTTTGCTGGCAGTATTATCGGCACTCGCGCTGGCGACACTGGCCTGGTCAGGTCATGCTGCAATGAATGAAGGCGTGCAAGGCTGGATCCATCTGGTTTCAGATATCGCGCATTTGTTCGCTGCTGGTGCCTGGGTCGGCGCGCTGTTTTCTTTTGTGATACTGGCGCTGATGAATCCCGGATTACATCCCGATGCGCCCGCAGTGCTGAGCAAGACGGCAAACGGATTTGCCCGTTTCGGCACCGTGATCGTGGTGACCTTGATGAGCACAGGTATCGCCAATTATCTATTGATCATAGGGCCATCGATCAAAGGTTTGATCACCACGCAGTACGGCATGTTGCTGTCTGTGAAGCTGGCACTCTTCATAGGCATGCTGGCACTCGCGACGGCGAATCGCTTCTTCCTCGGGCCACGTGTGGAGCAGGCGATGCAAGCGGGCAATCAGGACGAAGCTGTCAGCTTGTTGCGCAGAAGCCTGCTGACGGAGACCGCGCTGGTGGTGCTGGTGATCGCCTGTGTAGCGTGGCTGGGAGTGTTGTCTCCTACGCAGCTACGTCCTGTTTAACTTGGGGTATTAGTCCAGTCGGATGGAAGGACGTACTTTTTTATTCAGCTGGTCGACCATCCACAGCAGACTCCCGCGCCAGAATCCATGCAAATTGGATTGATGGCTACGGTACAGCATCGCGTGGCTCAATTGCGCAATCTTGCCGCGTATAAAACCGTTCTTGAAAAGACCAAACTGGCCGAGGGAAGCATAGGCGTCGTATTCGCCCAGCGCGACCAATGCGCCGAGATTACGGTAACGGAAGTCGGGGAATTTTTGTTCGTTCAGTATCTTGCTGAAATGGCGGATCAGATAAACGGCCTGCTGGTGCGCCACTTGTGCGGTTGGCGGTAGCGCCCGCGTTGCACCCGGCAGCGTCAGGCTGGCGCAATCACCCACCGCGTAGATGGAATCATCCAGCGTGGTTTGCAAACGATTGTTGACGATCAACTGATTGTTGCGATTGCACTCCAGTCCGTCCAGCTGGCTCATTACTTCAGCCGCCTTGACGCCCGCTGCCCATACCAACATGGCCGCAGGTATGAAGTTGCCGTCAGCCGTGTTCAGGCCGTCGGCGGATGCAGACTGCACACGTGTATTGGTCAGTACCTTGATGCCCAGTGCTTCCAGCTTTTCCCTGACGGCTTGCGAAATCGATTCCGGGAAGGCATCCAGCAAGCGCGGGCCGCTTTGTATCAAAGTGATATGGATTTTTGATCCGAGGCCGACGGCGCCGTAGCTCTCTGCAATTTCAGCCAGTTGAGTCAACTCCGCCGCCAGCTCAACCCCGGTCGCACCACCACCGACGATGGCGATCGATAGCTCCTGATCCAGACCCAGGCACTGGAACATACGCAGGCGCACTTCGCGATTAAAGGCATCGGCCTGTACTCTGGAGTCGATCATGTAGCAATGTTCCTGCACGCCGGGCGTGCCGAAATCATTGGCCTGGCTGCCAACTGCCAGTATCAGTTTGTCATAGGGAAGCGTGCGTTCCGGGATGAGCAAACGTCCGTCCGGCGCGTAGAGCGCAGCGATGGATATCTGTTTGCTGGCGCGATCCAGGCCGTTCAGCTCGCCCGGTTGATAGGCAAAGCCGCAATCCCTGGCTTGAGCAGCGTAGGTGGTTTGTTGTTGTGAGATGTCGCGCGTACCTGCTGCAATCGTATGCAGCATGGGTTTCCAGATGTGTGCTGAATCGCGATCAAGTACGCTGATCAGCGGGGAGTTTGCATGGCCGGATTTAAACTTTCGACCTAATGAACTCGCGATTTCCAGACCGGCGATGCCGCCGCCGACCACTACTATGTTTGCTTGCTTCAAGTTGCTCTCCTGCGCTACACCCGGTCACTGCTACCTTTTTTGCCTATTCCTACAACATGGCGTGCGGGTGGAATTCGCAACAGCGGCTGAAAAATAGTGTGGGTAACAGAAGGAAAGCGGGTGAAATTGAGTAAAATATTTGCATTCAGTGCAAATATTATTGCACTGAGTGCAGAATTGCAAGGAGCCCTGGTGAATACGAATATGCAAATTGATACGTCGGCAACGCTCGGATTACGCGAACAGAAGCGGCGCGACACCTATCTACGCATAGTTGATGCGGGTATGCGCTTGTTTGTCGAGCATGGCTATCACGCGACGACACTGGATGCGATCGCGGTAGCGGCCGGAATTTCACGCCGTACTTTCTTTTCTTATTTCGCGGGCAAGGAAGATCTGCTGGTCGCCTGGCACCGGGGCTGCTGGTCACCGTTGCTGGAAGATATCGCTGTCGCGTCGCGGGATGAGATTCCATTCCAGCTCATACGCAGGGTATTCAACGACCATCTTTCCAGGCATGCGAACGATGAAATCGTCGCGATGGAAGAATTGATGCACATTACCGAGAAGTTACGGATGAGTTTCCATGCATCGTTTATAGAGTGGGAGCGCGCACTGCTTCAGACCCTGATCATGGTGTGGCCAGAACCCGAGCGTCGTAGCGAGTTGCGCATGGTGGCAACGCTATGGGTGGCTACCTTCCGATCCGCGATGGAGGAGTGGCAAGCCAATTCCCGGCATGTGCATCTGGCGCAGCATCTCGAAGAAGCTTGTCAGTTGTGTGAGCAGATACTGGTGAGTATGAAGAAGTCATAGTGCAGCATTTGGTGTGATATCACCGCGAGGCTTAATAAGGAAAGGGCGATCAATGATCGCCCTTTTTTATTTGTGTATGTCGCGACCATTGGCCTCGGCCATGCGTTGCCTTATATGCAATATTTTTTAAGTGCATGATTACAAGCACTAATTTCTGAAATCGGATGGGGCCAACTCGTTCTTATTAATAGTGAACGCTGATTTCTATATACGTTTTTCTTCTAACAAAATGCAAAAAGATTCGTTTTCTTTATAACGTCTAAGTGTAATTATTGCAGCCTGTTAGCCATATTTGTAATAAGAGAGCATATGTCAGCCGTCCTTGCCCTTCCTGTCAGGAAACAAACCGCGTCCAGGGTTTTACCCGGATTCAATTTGTCGCTTGGCTTCACGATCTTTTATCTCAGCCTGATCGTCCTGATACCGCTGTCGGCCGTGTTCCTGAAAACATTCACGATGACGTGGGATGCATTCGTGACTGCGGTGACTTCGGATCGCGTGGTGGCTTCTTATAAGTTGAGTTTTGGCGCATCGCTGATAGGTGCGTTCCTGAATGCCGTATTCGGCGGCATCGTGGCCTGGGTGCTGGTGCGTTACAAATTCCCTGGCAAGAAGATTATTGATGCGATGGTCGATCTGCCATTCGCATTGCCGACTGCGGTTGCCGGTATCGCACTGACCGCTTTGTATTCGCCGAATGGCTGGATCGGTCGCTATCTGGAAGCGATCGGCATCAAGGTTGCGTTCACCCCGCTGGGTGTGATCATCGCGCTGACGTTTATTGGTTTGCCTTTCGTGGTGCGTACCGTGCAGCCTATCTTGGAAGACGCGGAACGTGAGCTGGAAGAAGCTGCAGCCAGCCTGGGTGCGAGCAATTGGCAGACGTTTACCAAAGTGATTTTCCCGACTGTGTTGCCAGCCTTGCTGACCGGTTTTGCGCTGGCGTTTGCACGTGCAACCGGCGAATACGGTTCCGTTATTTTCATCGCCGGCAATATGCCTATGGTGTCGGAAATCACACCGCTGTTTATTGTGACCAAGCTGGAGCAGTACGACTATGCAGGTGCGACCGCGATTGCGGTGGTGATGCTGACAGCTTCGTTCGTGATGTTGTTGGCGATTAATTTATTGCAAGCCTGGACCCGCAAGCGTGGTCAGGCGGAGAAGGTTTGATATGTCCGCTATAGCTCCTCCAGCCAGTGCTGTATTCCCGGCTGCGACCGCACGTGCACCGCGCGTGCCAGCCGCGACGCTGGAACCGGTCTGGGTACGCACCATACTGATTATTGTTGCGCTGGCTTTCCTGACGCTGTTCCTGTTTGTGCCGCTGGCGTCGGTATTTGCCGAAGCATTGAAAAAAGGCTGGGACGCCTATATCGCCGCCATCCTGGATGAAGATGCAGTATCGGCGATCAAGCTGACCTTGCTGACCGCTGCGATTGCGGTGCCGCTGAACCTGGTGTTTGGTGTGGCTGCTTCGTGGTGTATCGCCAAGTTTGATTTCCGTGGCAAGAGCATTTTGCTGACTTTGATCGATTTGCCGTTTTCGGTTTCACCTGTTATCTCCGGCCTGATTTATGTGCTGTTGTTCGGCGCACAGGGTTGGTTCGGTGGCTGGTTGCAGGAACACAATATCAAGATCCTGTTTGCGGTGCCTGGCATCGTACTGGCGACGGTATTCGTGACTTTTCCGTTTGTGGCACGCGAATTGATCCCACTGATGCAGTCGCAGGGCAGCGAAGAGGAAGAAGCGGCGCTGGTATTGGGTGCTTCGGGCTGGAAAACCTTCTGGCATGTGACCCTGCCTAATATTAAATGGGGTCTGTTATATGGCGTGATTTTGTGTAATGCCCGGGCGATGGGTGAGTTTGGTGCGGTTTCGGTGGTGTCCGGTCATATCCGCGGCCAGACGAATACGATTCCTTTGCAGGTCGAGATTCTGTATAACGAATACCAATTTTCGGCGGCATTCGCGGTAGCATCGTTGCTGGCAATGTTGGCACTGGTTACACTGGCGCTCAAATCATTCATCGAATGGCGTTTAAGAGATACACACGAACAGTTTCAGGAGCAGGGATCATGAGCATCGAAGTCAAGAATATTCAAAAGCAATTTGGCAATTTTGTCGCACTTAATAATGTGTCACTGGACTTTCCGGCCGGCGAACTGACCGCGCTGCTGGGACCTTCCGGCTGCGGCAAAACCACCTTGTTGCGCATCATTGCCGGTCTGGAACAACCGGATCACGGCCAGGTGCTGCTGGATGGCGAAGATGCTTCGGCGCGCCACGTGCGTGAACGCCAGGTCGGCTTCGTGTTCCAGCATTACGCATTGTTCAAGCACATGACCGTGTTTGAAAACATCGCTTTCGGTTTGCGTGTACGTCCATCGGCGACCCGTCCGTCGGAATCGCAGATCAAGGAAAAAGTCACCAAATTGCTGGAACTGGTGCAACTGGACTGGCTGGCTGACCGTTATCCGCCGCAATTGTCCGGTGGCCAGCGTCAGCGTATTGCGCTGGCACGTGCACTGGCAGTTGAGCCACGCGTATTGCTGCTGGACGAACCATTCGGTGCGCTGGATGCAAAAGTCCGCAAGGAATTGCGTCGCTGGCTGCGTCGCCTGCATGACGACCTGCATGTCACCAGTATTTTCGTGACCCATGATCAGGAAGAAGCGCTGGAAGTTGCGGATCAGATCGTGTTGATGAACAAGGGCAATGTCGAGCAGATCGGTGCGCCTAAGGATGTGTACAACAACCCGGCTTCGCCTTTCGTCTACGGCTTCCTCGGTAACGTCAACCTGTTTCACGGTCGTGTGCATGAAGGCATTTTGCAATCGTCGGGTATCGCATTCGATGCACCTGAACATGCAGAAACCCAGGATTCCAAAGGCATCGGCTATGTCCGTCCGCATGACCTGGAAGTGGATCGCTACACGACTGGCGCAGAAGGCATCGTGGTGCAATTGCGCCGTGCCCATGCGATCGGCCCGCTGGCCCAGCTGGAACTGGAGCGCGACGACAACGGTGAATTGATAGAAGCGGTGATCTCGAATGAGCGCTTCGGTCATTTGAAATTGAAAGAGGGCGAAACACTGATTGTTCGTCCTAAACGTTTGCAAGTGTTCGTTGACGAATCGGTATAAGCGATAAACGCTGACCGTTAGTCACCGAGCTATTGCGCAAGTATAGATAGAGGTGCCTGGATATGAATTTTCAACAACTACGATCGATCCGCGAAACCGCACGTTGCGGTTACAACCTGACGGAGGTGGCGAATGTGCTGTTCACATCGCAACCTGGCGTCAGCCGCCAGATTCGCGAGTTGGAGGAAGAGCTGGGCGTCGACATCTTTGAACGCAATGGCAAACGCCTGACCGGCCTGACCGATCCCGGCCGCGGCATCCTGCAAATCATCGATCGCCTGTTGTTGGAAGCAGAAAACCTGCAACGTGCGAGCCAGGAATACGCAGGGCAGGAAATCGGCACACTGGCAGTGGCGACTACCCACACGCAGGCACGCTACATGCTGCCGAAGGTGGTGCAGGTATTCCGTAAAGAATTCCCGAAAGTACGGATCGCCCTGCAACAAAGCACGCCTGAACATATTGCCGAATGGGTATTGTCCGGCAAGGCAGACATCGGTATTGCAACCGAGGGTTTGAGCCAGTTTGAAGATTTGGTGTCTTTCCCGTGCTACCGCTGGCATCACTCGGTGGTGGTGCCGGATGGTCATCCATTGCTGGACAAGAAACTGATCACGCTGGCTGATCTGGCGCAGTATTCATTGATTACCTATGACCTTGGTTTTACCGGTCGTGGTCATATCGATGACGCGTTCAAGCAGGCGGATATCACCACCGATATCGTGCTGACCGCAATGGACTCGGACGTTATTCAGCAATACGTGCTGCTGAACCTGGGTGTTGGTATCGTCGCTTCGATGGCACTGCAACAGAATGGCAGCAACGGTCTGAAGGTGATCGATGCGTCGCATCTGTTTGCGCAGAACGTGACACGTCTGGCGGTGCGTCGTGGTGCTTATCTGCGCCAGTACACGTATGACTTCATCCAGCAATTTGCGCCGGAGCTGACACGTGCGGATATCGATGAGGCGATGAAGATACATTCCTGATCGTGTTAAGCCAGGCCAAATAAAAAGGAGCGCATTGCGCTCCTTTTTTATTTCAGGTGCTATCTATTGATCACGGCACCAGGTTTTGTTTCGCTGCCTGCTTGGCTTTGATTTCGCTGACTGTCTTGTCGATCACGGTGATGCGATACGCAGTCGCTGGATGGATCGCGGTGTAGCTATTGGTGACGCTGGCTGGGTACTGTGTTGCCAGGCGTTGCCAGAAGCTGCTGACGCCATCGATGCTGTAGCCGCCACGTACCAGCATGTAGAGCGCGAGGCGATCCGCTGCTGCATCGGTTTCTTGCGGTACCGCCTTGATGCCGCCGCTGCCACCGAGTGGACCTGCATCCGGTGTGATGCGGATCATGTTGTCGATGACGCCGCCTACAGTCGCGCTCATTCTTTGCTGTGCCGGATGACCAAGTGCGTTGTGTGCCAGTTCTTTCGCCAGTACATACGCAACTTCATTGTCATTGCGTGCGAAGTTCAACATACCGCGCGTGACCAGTACACGTCGACCATCGGCGTAGGCACTGACGTTGTCGGTATTGCCCAGTTCGATGCCGAAGCCGCAGGCGCGGGTCAGCGGTACGGTGACGGCGACGTTGCTGCCGTTACGGATCAGGCCGAGTTTGACGTTGGAAACCGAGTTGACCAATGGGCCGAGCACCGCAGCGGCCTGGCGCTCTGCATTCGGTCCTTGTGGCATAGGTTTGTCTTGCACTGTCGCCAGGATGTCGCCACGTTTGACACCGGCACGAGCTGCGCCGCTGTTGTTCAGGACGCCGGTGACTTGCAGGCGTTCATCGAAGCCCAGCGATTGCGCTGCTTCTACATAATCTTCCGAGAACGAATATTTGGTCTTGGCGCTGAAGCCGATCAGGTTGCGCGCATTGCCCTTGCACAATGGCGCATTGTTGACCAGCAGCGGTGCTGCCAGGCGGTACAAGCGATCCTGTTGTGCGGTGACGCTGCGCAAGGCTTGTTTTTGCGCTGATTCGGTAACCGGCGCTGGAGCGACGGTGCCGGGGCGGGCGCTGGGAGTATCGAGCGAGACAGTGCTGCAACCGGCCAGCAATAAAGCGATAGGGAATAAGGCGGTGGTGGCTTTCGTTTTACGTAGTACGGGTTGCAGCAGGGCATGCATAAAAATTCTCCTAGATTCAGTGTTTCCCGGTGCTGCCGAAGCCGCCAATACCGCGTTCGCTTGTATCAAATTCTTCAACTACATTGAAGCCGACTTGCAGGACCGGAACGATGACCAATTGCGCCAGGCGTTCCATAGGGTTGAGTGTGAATTCTGTCTGACCGCGATTCCATGTCGACACCATCAATTGGCCCTGGTAATCGGAGTCGATCAGGCCCACCAAGTTCCCAAGGACGATGCCATGTTTATGGCCCATGCCACTGCGTGGCAGGATCATCGCGGCGTAACCCGGATCAGCCAGGTGGATCGCGAGGCCGGTTGGTACCAGATGGGTTTCGCCCGGTTTGATGACGATAGGTGCATCGAGGCAAGCACGTAAATCCAGGCCGGCACTGCCAGGAGTGGCGTAGGCAGGCAGTTGTTCTTTCATGCGCGGATCAAGGATTTTTACTTCGATAGTCTTCATGGGCTAAAGGAGGGTTGGATAGTGATTCGGATTAGGGCAGGCGCTGTGCAATTTCATGCACCAGCTGACGCGCCAGTTTTTGCTTGTCGGCCAACGGCAAGGCGGTATGGCCTTTATTGTCGAACAGTACCAGTTCATTCTGGTCCTGGCCGAAAGTCTGGTGGCCGATGTTGCCTACCAGCAGCGGGATATTCTTTTTCTTGCGTTTGGCTTCGCCGTACTCAAGCAGGTTTTCCGACTCAGCGGCAAAACCGACGCAGTACGGTGCCTTGGGCAGTGCCGCGACGGCAGCGAGGATGTCGGTGTTTTGTTCAAACGCGAGTGACGGTGCATCACCGGCCGCATTTTTTTTCAGTTTCTGTGCGCTGACATTTGCCACGCGCCAGTCGGCAACTGCAGCGACGGCGATGAAGACATGTTGCGTGCTGATGCGCGACATGACGACATCATGCATTTGCTGCGCGGTCTGTACGTTGATGCGGTGCACGCCGTACGGTGTGGCCAGTGCAGTCGGGCCGGACACCAGTGTGACGTCGGCGCCGGCTTCGCGTGCAGCGCGTGCAATCGCATAGCCCATCTTGCCGGACGAGAGATTGGTGATGCCGCGTACCGGGTCTATCGGTTCAAAGGTCGGGCCAGCTGTGATCAGTATGCTTTTGCCTACCAGCAGATTGGGCTGGAAGGTGGCGATGATTTCTTCGAGTAATTGCTCCGGTTCCAGCATGCGTCCCATGCCGGTTTCGCCGCAAGCCTGTTCGCCGGCGTCGGGGCCGAGTACCGCGATGCGGTCCGCTTTCAGTTGCGCGACATTGCGGCGGGTTGCCGGGTTTTGCCACATCTCGACATTCATTGCCGGTGCCACCAGCAGCGGCAGGGTGTCAGGACGGGCGACGCATAACGTGGAGAGCAGGTCATCGCAGGCGCCATGCGCGAGCTTGAAGATGAAGTCAGCGGAGCAGGGCGCGATTACGATAGCGTCGGCATCGCGCGTCAGGTCGATGTGCGGCATGTTGTTGGAAACGCGCGCATCCCATTGGTCGGTGACGACCGGATGACCGGACAGTGCCTGCATCGTGACTGGCGTGATGAAGTGGGTGGCGGCATCAGTCATGACGACTTGTACTTGCGCGCCAGCTTTGCCAAGCGCACGTGTCAGTTCCGCTGCTTTATAGCAGGCGACGCCACCAGTTAATCCCAGTACGATTTTTTTACCGGCAAGATCCATGAAGGACTCCTGAAAGATGTGCGGGCTAGTGTATCAGCTTACGGTTGTGAATCTGTAGATACGCTGGAGATACTGGCTACTTTCCGACACGCCTTAATTCATCGTAGATAAACAATATTGCGCCTATGCAAATCGCGCTGTCGGCGATGTTGAAAGCAGGCCAGTGCCAGCCACCGACATGGACGTCGAGGAAGTCGATGACGTGGCCGTACAGCACGCGGTCTATGACATTGCCTACCGCGCCGCCAAGTATGAGCGCCAGCGCCCAGCAAAACAGGCGTTGACCAGCGTGTTTTTTCAGCAGGTAGATGATGAAGATGGCTGCGCCTATCCCCATGATGGTAAAGAAGTAGCGCTGCCAGCCGGTCTCCGACGCGAGGAAGCTGAACGCTGCGCCCTTGTTATAGACCAGTACCAGGTTGAAGAATGAAGTCACCGCGTGCGATTCGCCGTAGACGAAGAGGCGGGGGATCGTGATTTTGGTGGTTTGATCGAGCAGGATCAGGATGGCGGCGATGCCTAGCCATGGAACCATGCTGCTGGAGGATGAAAAATATCGTTTGTTAGAAGCCATCGCTATCTTTGCCCGTAAATGTCATGGAAATCACTCCGGCCGGAGCCGGAGCGAAGTGTGGCGCAATGATGCCGTGTTACGCAAGTCTTATGCAAAACGACGTGCTTCGCCTTTGCCGAACAAATTGGCGACGCAGCGGCCGCACAGACCTTCGTGTTCTGCATGGCTGCCGACGTCGGCGCGATAGTGCCAGCAACGTTCGCACTTCTGCGCTGCCGATGGTGTGACTGCTACGCTTTCTTCCTCTGCCGTGGCGACCTTGCTGACGCTGGCTTGCGAAGTGATGAGCACGAATTTCAGATCATCCTCAAGGCTGGCCAGTGCATCGAACTTGTCGCCGCTGGCTTGCAATGCCACTTCTGCCTGCAGCGAAGAACCGATGCTGCCTGCCACGCGTACTTCTTCCAGTTGCTTGGTGACGTTGTTGCGCACTTCGCGCAGCAACGCATACTTGCTCAGCAAGGCTGCGCCGTCTGCCACTTCCGGCAATTGATAGAAGGTGTGCGTGAAGATGGTGCCGTCGGTATTCATCTCCGGGCTGGCAAATACTGCCCATGCTTCTTCTGCAGTGAAGGACAACATCGGTGCCATCAGGCGCAACAGGGAGTGCGTCAGGTGCCAGATCGCGCTTTGTGCGGAACGACGTGCATGTGAAGTCACGCCGCTGGTGTAGAGACGATCTTTCAGGATGTCGAGGTAGAAGCCGCCCAGGTCTTCCGAGCAGTACATCTGCAATTTCGATACGACCGGGTGGAATTCATAGACCTGGTAATGCGCCTGGATTTCCGCTTGCAGCGCGTTCATCTGCGCTATCGCATAGCGATCGATTTCCAGCATGTCGGCGACCGGTACCAGATCTTTCGCTGCATCGAAGTCCGAAGTATTCGACAACAGGAAGCGCACCGTGTTGCGGATACGGCGATAGCTTTCGGTCACGCGCTTGAGGATTTCATCCGAGATCGACAGTTCACCGGAGTAATCGGTAGATGCGATCCACAGGCGCAGGATGTCGGCACCCAGCGTGTCCGAGATCTTTTGCGGTGCCAGCGTATTGCCGAGCGACTTCGACATTTTCTTGCCTTCGCCATCGACGGTGAAGCCGTGTGTCAGCAATGCCTTGTAGGGTGCGCGACCATTCATCATCGACGAGGTCAGCAGCGACGAATGGAACCAGCCGCGATGCTGATCCGAACCTTCGAGGTAGAGATCAGCCGGGAATGCGAGCTCTTCCTTGTGCGAACCGCGCAATACAGTCTGATGGGTGCAGCCCGAATCGAACCAGACGTCCAGTGTGTCTTTATTCTTCAGGTACATATCTGCATCGGCACCGAGCAATTCTTTCGTGTCCAGTGTCAGCCATGCTTCTATACCGTCTTTTTCCACGCGTTGTGCGATCTGTTCCAGCAACTCGGGTGTGCGTGGATGCAGGTCGCCGGTTTCCTTGTGCACAAAGAACGCCATCGGTACGCCCCACTGGCGTTGGCGTGACAGTGTCCAGTCCGGACGATTCGCGATCATGCCGTGCAGGCGGGCTTTGCCCCAGCTCGGGAAGAATTCGGTTTCTTCGATGGCTTGCAATGCGGTTTCACGCAGGGTTGCGCCTTGGTTCTTCGGCATCACATCCATCCCGGCAAACCACTGCGACGTAGCGCGGTAGATGATAGGTGTCTTATGACGCCAGCAATGCATATAGCTGTGGTCAAACATTACCAGCTTGAACAGCGAGCCGACTTCATCCAGCTTGGCGCAGATCGGTTTCGATGCTTCCCAAATGGTCAGGCCGCCGAACAAAGGCAACCACGATGCGTATTTGCCGTCGCCCATGACCGGCGCGATGATTTCATCATCGCGCATGCCGTGCGATTTGCAGGAAATAAAATCTTCGATACCGTAGGCTGGTGCCGAGTGCACGATGCCGGTACCGCTGTCAGCAGTGACATAGGTGCCGGTGTAGATCGGCGACAAACGGTTGTAGCCCGGATCGACATCTGCAAACGGATGCTTGAACTTGATCATGGCCAGCGCTTCACCGACGCAGGTTGCGATGACAGTACCGCTCAGGCCATAGCGTTGCAGCGTGGCTTCGACCAGGTCAGCGGCGAGGATCACGAGGATGGTTTCGCCATTGCGTTCGGTTTGTACCAGCGCGTAGGTGAATTCAGGATGGACGTTGAGCGCCTGGTTGGCCGGGATGGTCCACGGGGTGGTGGTCCAGATGATGGCGTAACCTTTGTCGGTCGGCAGCTTGGTCAGCCCGAATGCTTTCGCTACCTTTTCCGGTTCAGCAAACGGGAAGCCGACGTCGATCGCCGGATCGCGCTTGTCCTGGTATTCAACTTCCGCTTCAGCCAGTGCTGAGCCGCAATCGAAACACCAATTGACTGGTTTCAGTCCGCGATAGACATAACCTTTTTCCATCAGATTGCCGAGTGCGCGCAACTCATCGGCTTCGTTGCCGAAGTCCATGGTTTTGTATGGCTTGTCCCATTGACCCAGTACGCCGAGACGGATGAAGTCTTTCTTTTGGCGTTCGACTTGTTCATTCGCGTAAGTGCGCGCCTTGGACAAGACTTCTGCGGTTGGCAAGTTTTTGCCGAATTGCTTTTCGATCTGGATTTCGATCGGCATGCCGTGGCAATCCCAGCCTGGTACATACGGTGCGTCAAAGCCAGCGAACTGGCGCGTCTTGACGATCATGTCTTTCAGGATCTTGTTGACGGCGTGTCCGAGGTGGATGTCGCCATTCGCATACGGTGGGCCGTCATGCAGGATGAATTTCGGGCGGCCTTTGGAAGCCTTGCGGATTTTTTCGTAAACCTTTTGTTCTTGCCATTGCTTGACCCACTGCGGTTCGCGTTTGGCGAGGTCACCGCGCATAGGGAATGGTGTGTCGGTCATATTGACCGGGTATTTACTTTGCGGCTTTGCTGCTGGCTTGCCAGGTTTGTTTTGATTGTCGGACATAATATTTTTTCGAGGATGATCGGTGTAACAACGGTCGTGATACTTCAGCGGGCCATCGTCAAATTCGGTCGGTCGCGGAAGTGGCCGCGTCGGTCAGTTGCTTGAAATAGGCACGTGCTTCCACGGCGTCGCGGTTGATCGCGGCGGTCAGCGTAGGCAGGTCTATGTATTTCTCTTCGTCGCGCAGCTTCTTGAGGAATTCCACGCGGATCAGGCGGCCATAGCATTGTTGCGAGTAATCGAACAAATGCGTCTCCAGCAGCACGCGGCCGCTATCGTCTACCGTCGGGCGTACGCCTATGCTGGCCACGCCGGGCAAAGGATGGTCATCGAGGCCATGCACTTGCACTATATATATACCGGACACGGCCGGGTGTTTGTGCGCGACGCGTACATTCAGTGTCGGGAAACCTATGGTGCGACCCAGCTTCTTGCCATGGATGACATGGCCGGACATCGCATACGGATGGCCGAGCAATTCTTCGGCACGGGCAAAGTCGCCTTGCAGCAAAGCCTCACGCACCGCCGATGAAGAGATACGGGTGCCGGCGCTGCTGGTCACGGTAGGCTGCGATTCGACGTGGAAGCCGTATTGCTTGCCCGCCTCGATCAGCGTCGCGACATTGCCTGCGCGTTTGGCGCCGTAGCAAAAGTCATCGCCGACGATCAGCCATTTGACGTGCAAGCCCTGCACCAGGATTTTTTCGACGAACTCTTGCGGCGACAACGAAGCGAAGTGCGCATTGAAATGTTCGACGATGACGCGGTCGACCCCGGCTTTTGCCAACGACTGTAATTTGTCGCGCAGGGAGGCGATGCGGGTAGGGGCCTTGGATGGATCACCGGCACGCGCGGCAAAGAATTCACGCGGATGTGGCTCGAAAGTCATCACGGCTGATTCCAGCCCCATTTTCGACGCGACTTCGCGCAGGCGTCCCAGCAGGGCCTGATGCCCGCGATGCACGCCGTCGAAATTGCCGATCGCCAGCGCGCAGGGCGCACGGGATGCAGCATTGGGAAGTCCGCGAAATACCTTCATGTAATGAGTGAGTGAAACTGTCGCAAAACCTTGAATTATAAATGCTTTCGTCAGGTTTCCCTGCGACTAAGATGGCAGAAGGGGACAAACCGGCCTGTGATTAGCTGATTTTCCGCATAAGGGGCTGGCGGAAATGCCTGTTACATCTCGCCCCAGACCGCATTCAGGGCGGCCAGCGCCGACAATCCGGCGGTTTCGGTGCGCAGTACACGCGGCCCCATCGCCAGCATTAATACGCCCTGCGCCAGCGCCAGGTCTTCTTCCTTCTCGGTAAAGCCACCTTCCGGGCCTATCATGATCGCCACCGATTGCGGCGGGTGATGGCGCGCCCAGTCAGACAGCGACTGCTCGGCACGCGGACTGAGCAGGATGCGCTTATGTAAATCCTGCTGCTGTATCCACTGATTGAAATCGACCGGCTCTGCCAGTGCCGCCAGGCGATTACGCCCGCTTTGTTCGGAGGCGGCGACGATGACACCTTGCCAATGCTGCATCTTTTTGGCGGCGCGTTCGGCCGACAGCCGCACCACGCAACGTTGTGCGGCCAGCGGCTGGATCGCATGGACGCCGAGTTCGACCGCTTTTTCGATGATCCAGTCCATTTTGGATGCTTCCGGCAGTGCCTGTGCCACGGTCACTGCGTAGGGCAGCTCGACTTCACGTGGCTCAAACAGTTTGATTTCAGCTGTCACCCGCTTCTTTTCTATGGTGGTGATGGTCGCGGTGTATTCGCCGCCTTCGCCATTAAACAGGGTGATATGGTCGCCGCTACTGAGGCGCACCACCTGGATATGGTGGGCGACATGCTCGGGCAGGGTGATTACCGCGCCGATGGCGAGCGGCTGCGGGCAATAAAAACGAGGCATCTGTGATCCGTTGCTTGTCTTTTCGACATGGTTTTGCGACACAATTGGGCATCGCAATGTTTAATTTAGGTGAAACTTCGGCCAAAGGCCGGAATTCGATTTTAGTCTGAGCGCGCCACTCTGGTAAAATATGCGGCTTCGCAGCAATAGGTTTTTTATTTGCTGGTGCACCAGTATTTTGTTCTGGGTTTGATTCTATTCCATTCGACTCGCCATCTACACAAATCACATGACTTCCACGCTCCCGACTACCAAAATGGCCAACGCAATCCGTGCGCTGGCAATGGATGCAGTACAAAAGGCCAATTCCGGTCATCCCGGTATGCCTATGGGGATGGCAGATATTGCCGTCGCTTTGTGGGCGAATCATTATTCGCACAATCCGGCCAACCCTAAATGGGTCAACCGCGATCGCTTTGTGTTGTCGAACGGTCATGGCTCGATGTTGCACTACGCTTTGTTGCACCTGACCGGTTACGACCTGTCTATGGATGAAATCCGCAACTTCCGTCAATTGCACTCGAAAACCCCGGGCCACCCTGAAGTTGACATCACCCCAGGTATCGAAACCACCACCGGTCCATTGGGCCAGGGCATCACTAACGCCGTTGGTATGGCATTGGCAGAAAAACTGCTTGCGGCTGAATTCAATCGCCCGGGTTTTGATGTTGTTAACCACCACACCTATGTTTTCCTCGGCGACGGTTGCCTGATGGAAGGCATTTCGCACGAAGCATGCTCGCTGGCTGGCACCTTGCGCTTGTCCAAGCTGATCGCTTTGTATGACGACAACGGCATCTCGATCGACGGCCACGTAGAAGGCTGGTTCACCGACGATACCCCTAAACGCTTTGAATCCTACGGCTGGAACGTGATCCGTGCAGTGGACGGTCATGACGTTAATGCAGTCGATGCAGCGATCAAGCAAGCCAAAGCATCTGACAAACCAACCCTGATCTGCTGCCGTACCGTGATCGGTAAAGGTTCGCCGAACATGGAAGGCACGCACAATGTGCACGGCGCGGCGCTGGGCGACAAGGAAATCGCAGCAACCCGCGAAGCAATGGGCTGGACCTATGCACCATTCGACGTGCCTGCTGATGTCTACGCAGCATGGGACGCGAAAGAAAAAGGCCAGGCACTGGAGTCCAACTGGGATACCTTGCTGAAATCGTATAGCGAAAAATTCCCGCAAGAAGCCGCCGAACTGGCACGCCGGATGGCTGGCGAATTGCCGGGCGACCTGAACAAGGCGGTTGATGCATACATCGCTGCATGCGTAGAGAAAAAAGAAACCATCGCGACTCGTAAAGCGAGTCAAAACGCGATCCAGGCACTGGCACCGGTATTACCGGAATTCCTCGGCGGTTCGGCTGACCTGACCGGTTCCAACCTGACCAACTGGAAAGAATGCGTGGCAGTCCGCGCTGACCAGGCTGGTAACCACATCAACTACGGTGTGCGTGAATTCGGCATGAGCGCAATCATGAACGGTATTGCCTTGCACGGCGGCTATATCCCGTTCGGCGCAACCTTCCTGACTTTTTCTGATTACAGCCGTAACGCATTGCGCATGGCGGCATTGATGAAGCTGCGTTCTATTTTCGTATTCACACACGATTCGATCGGCCTGGGCGAAGACGGTCCTACCCATCAATCGATAGAACACGTTTCCAGCCTGCGCCTGATTCCTAACCTGGACAACTGGCGTCCATGCGACACCGTTGAATCCGCGGTGGCATGGGAACAAGCTGTTAAACGCAAAGATGGTCCAAGCACACTGATCTTCTCGCGTCAAAACCTGCCGTTCCAGGAACGCACAGCAGAACAAATCGCCGACATCAAACGCGGTGGTTACGTCTTGCGTGATGCACCGAACGCAAAAGCCATCCTGATCGCAACCGGTTCCGAAATCGAACTGGCGACCAAGTCGGCAGACGAGTTGGCCAAGCACGGCGTGGCAGTACGTATCGTCTCGATGCCATCGACCGACGTCTTTGATCGCCAGGATGCAGCATACAAGGCCAGCGTCCTGACCAAAGGCGTGCCACGCGTCGCGATCGAAGCTGGCGTCACCAGCTTCTGGTACAAATATGTAGGCCTCGAAGGTGGCGTCATCGGTATCGATACCTTTGGCGAATCGGCTCCGGCTGGCGTGCTGTTCAAGCACTTCGGCTTCACCGTCGAGAACGTCATCGCTGCAGTCAAAAAGACACTGGCGTGACCGAGATCACTTTCCGCCGCGCGACGGCTAACGATGCCGAGGCCATAGCGGCCTTGCGTGTAGAAAGCTGGCGCACGACTTATCGTGGCGTGATGCCGGATGCCTATCTGGATAGCATGCGCGCGGAAGAAAGTACGGCCATGTGGTCGCAGGTATTGCAGGCCGACTTGCCGACGATTTCGATCTTCGTGGCGGAAGCCGAAACCGAGCTGGTGGGTTTTGCTGCCGGTATGTTCCTGATGCCGGAGAAGTTTGATATGAATGCCGAACTGACGGCCATTTATCTCAAACCTATCGCGCAGCGTGGTGGCGTCGGCCGTCGTTTGCTGTCTTTGATTGCTGAAGCCTTGCAAAAGCAGGGCGCGCACAGCCTGCTGGTATGGGTAATCGCCGGTAATCAGGGCGCGCGTCAGTTCTACCAGCAACTGGGCGCTGAACTATTGGTCGAACAACCGTTCACATGGGACGGGCTGGATTTGATGGAAGCCGGTTACGGCTGGCGTGACTTGCCTGCATTGCAGCAGGCGTGCGCTATATAAGTACTGAATATTTTTGTTTGCTGTTGAATTTTTCTGGAGAAAAAGATGACCATCCGCGTTGCAATTAATGGCTACGGCCGTATCGGCCGCAACATCCTTCGCGCACACTACGAAGGCGGCAAAAAGAATGACATTCAAATCGTTGCGATCAATGATCTCGGCGATGCAAAATCGAATGCACATCTGACCCGTTACGACACCGCGCATGGCAAATTCCCAGGCACCGTTGAAGTAGACGGCGATTACATGGTCGTCAATGGCGACAAAATCCGCGTCTTCGCACAACGCAATCCTGCTGAAATCGGCTGGGGTGAACTGAATGTCGACGTCGTGCTGGAATGCACCGGCTTCTTCACCACCAAGGAAAAAGCATCGGCCCACCTGAAAGGCGGCGCCAAGAAAGTCATCATCTCTGCTCCAGGCGGCAAGGACGTGGACGCAACCGTGGTCTTCGGCGTCAACAACAATGTGTTGAAAGCGACGGACACTGTAATCTCGAACGCATCGTGCACCACCAACTGCCTGGCACCGCTGGTCAAGCCCTTGAACGACAAAATCGGCCTGGTTAATGGCTTGATGACTACCGTACACGCTTACACCAACGATCAGGTCCTGACCGACGTGATGCACGAAGACCTGCGTCGCGCACGTTCGGCTACCCAGTCGATGATCCCGACCAAAACCGGTGCAGCTGCAGCGGTAGGCCTGGTCTTGCCTGAGCTGAACGGCAAGCTGGACGGTTACGCGATCCGCGTTCCGACCATCAACGTTTCCATCGTGGACTTGTCCTTCATCGCGGCACGCGACACGACCGTTGAAGAAATCAACGCGATCATGAAGGAAGCGTCGGAAGGTGCTTTGAAAGGCATCCTGACTTACCAAACCGAGCCGCTGGTTTCAGTCGACTTCAACCACAACCCTGCGTCGAGCAACTTTGATTCGACTTTGACTAAAGTGTCGGGTCGTTTGGTGAAGGTGTCGTCGTGGTATGACAATGAGTGGGGTTTCTCTAACCGTATGTTAGATACTACGGTTGCTTTGATGACTGCTAAGTAATTCAGTTTCACTTAACAAAAAACGCCCCGGATTTCGGGGCGTTTTTTATTGGTGCAGTGTTCTCTTCGTGGAGAAGTACGTTGTCGGGCGTGTTCGCGTAAATCATAGAGGCTGTGGTTGTGAGTCCACTGTGACGATGCCGTTTGTGCGGGACAGAAAATGGAAAAAGAAGTGGGTGTGTCTGAGCGTAGCGAGTTTCGCCCACTTCCCATTTTTTGTCCCGCACAAACGGGAACCCCGAAGGGGCAGCGGCGCCGTGGTCGCCTTTCTTTGCTTACTTTCTTTGGCGAAGCAAAGAAAGTGAGTGGCCGCCGGGCCACCCCCGGCAACGCACTTCTCTACGAAGAGAAAACCGAATCAGCAACACCAACCCGCAAATTAACCTATGTGCATAACTAATAAAGTTATCCCCGTTTTTTGTGCACAGCCTTGTGGATAAGCTCAGGGCAAGTCACTTATGTCATTGATAGATAAGCGATTTCATTTCATGCTCAAATGTGGGCATGCGCTGACATGAATGAGTTTATTAACTAAATACTGCGCTCCACAAAGCCTCAACATCAGCAATCTCAGCAGCAACCCGCTCAGTCTCTACCCGAGCCCGTTCCGCTCCCTGCAACCGTATCTGATGCTGCATTTTGCGGAAGGTACGATAGGCATCGGCCACTTTGCCTGACAGCGTCTGATCTATCAGTCCCAGTTCACCGCAGAGCTTGAGCAGGGCGATGTTTCCGATGTCACCGGTCAGTCGTGCATGCTGCGCCGAGTCGCGCAGGACCAGGAATTGCACGATGAATTCGATGTCTATCATGCCGCCGTTATCGTGTTTGAGATCAAACAGGTCGCTGCGGTTCGGATGGGCGTCGTGCAGTTTCTTGCGCATGTCCAGCACGTCAGTTTTCAGTTTCACCGGATCACGTTGCTGGCGCAGGACTTCGACGCGTATCGCTTCAAAGCGTGCGCCTATGTCGGCATCACCGGCGCAGTAGCGGGCGCGGGTGAGGGCCTGGTGTTCCCAGGGCCAGGCGGAGGTGGTCTGGTATTTCTCGAACGACGACACCGTGGAGACCAGCAAGCCGCTGGCACCGTCAGGACGTAGCGCGATGTCGACGTCGAACAGGATGCCGGCTGGTGTATGCGCCGTCATCCAGGTGATGAAGCGTTGCGCCAGTTTGGCGTACAGGCCCGGCGCTTCCTGGTCATCGTCATCGTAGAGGAAGATGACGTCGAGGTCAGACGCGTAGCCTAGTTCCTTGCCGCCCAGCTTGCCGTAGGCGATGACGGAGAATTTGGGTTCTTCGCGATGGCGTGTCGGCAGGGTTTTCCAGATCGCGTGTATGGTTTCCGCGACCAGTTTGTCGGCCAGTTCGGACAGGTGGTCAGCCAGGCGCTCGACGCTGAGGTCGCCAACCAGATCCTGTGCCAGCAGGCGGATCAGTTGCGCATGATGCATTTCGCGCAGCGCGTCCATTTGCCGTTCGGTATCGCCCGGCGTTTCGTCCAGGCGGCGACGGCAGTCACGGGCGAAGGCGTTCCAGTCTGGAGCGGCCTTCAACGTGCGGTCGTCCAGCAATTCGTCCAGCAGGATAGGGTGGCGCGTCAGGTACTGTGCCGCCCATTCGCTGGCGGCAATCATGCGGATTACGCGTTCCAGTGCATGTGGGTATTCGGTCAGCAGCGCCAGGTAGGCCGCGCGGCGTGCAATTGCTTCAAAGAAATTCAACAGGCGATTGAGTGCCAGCGAGCGTGTTTCCGTGACTTTGGCGACGATGGGCAATGATGCATTGACCAGTGCGACCAGCTTGTTGCGACTGGCTTCCGGCAGCGATTGCAGGCGTGGTGAGTGCCAGGTTGCGAGCAGGCGCTGCGCGGCATCGGCGGCATGGTCGAAGGAGAGGGTGTTGAGATAGGCTTCGATCGCACCTGCATTGTCGGTGTCGCTCAGGACGGCACTCAGTTCTGCATCAACATTTTCTTCGTTGTTGTCATTGGCTTTGTCGCTGAAGATTTCATCGAATTGGGTGGCGACCAGTTTGCGCTGTTCTTCCAGTGCAGCCAGCAGGGACGGCACATCCTGGTAACCCATCATGTGCGCGACGATCAGGCGATCGGCTTCATTTGCAGGCAGGGTGTGGGTTTGCGCGTCATCCAGGTATTGCAGCCGATGTTCCAGATTACGCAGGAAGGTGTAGGCATGCAGCAATTGGTCGACTACTTCGGGCTTGAATAATTGTTTTTCGGCCAGGATGCGCAACGTGCGGCGGGTTGAGCGGTCGCGCAGTGCGGCGTCGCGGCCGCCGCGTATGAGCTGGAATACTTGCGCCAGGAATTCGATTTCGCGGATGCCGCCACGGCCCAGTTTGACGTTGTTGCTGCGATCCGGGTGGCGTGCTTCCTGCCGTGTAACCTCGGCGCGGATTTGCGCATGCATGTTGCGGATGGCATCGATGGAGCCGTAGTCCAGGTAGCGGCGATAGACGAAGGGGCGGATGATTTGTTCCAGCGCTTCGATATCGGCCGGTTTACCGGTCAGCGCACGTGCCTTGACCCAGGCATAACGCTCCCATTCGCGGCCTTGCACGATCAGGTATTCCTCCACCATGCCGAAGCTGGCGGCCAGCGGGCCGGATACGCCGTTTGGGCGCAATGCCATGTCGACGCGGAAGGTGAAGCCGTCTTCGGTGATCTCGGACAGTGCGGCGATGAGCTTCTTGCCCAGCCGGGTAAAGAATTCATGGTTGGACAGCTGACGCTGTTCCGGTGTGGTGGTGACGGTCTCGCCATCCTCAGGATAGACGAAGATCAGGTCGATATCTGAAGAAACGTTCAATTCTCCGCCGCCCAGCTTGCCCATGCCGAGCACGATCATTTCCTGGGTTTCGCCCGATTCCGCGCCTACCGGCGTGCCGTGGATGGCGACCATGTCCGCCATGACGGCGGCCAGGTGGCGCTGTACCGCGAAGTCGCCAAAAGCGGTCATGGTATCGACCACTTCCGCCAGGTCGGCCTGGCCGCTGAGGTCGCGCCGGATCAGCGTGGCGATCACCAGATTGCGCAAGCGGCGCATGGCGGCCGGGAGCGAAGCACCCGCATCTGTTTCGTTTTGTAAAATCCGAGCGAAAACCTCGGCGTTCAGGGATAATTTGCCGACTTCGGCTACCTTTTGTGCGCGGGTTTCATCCGCGTTAATCCATCGGGTATAAAACCGGGATGCAGCAACTTGGGTCAAAGGTATGTTCGTCACGGGCTGGGAGAGAGTATCCTAGGGGTTCTTGATGATTGCGGTGTAAGTCCGCGCTGTTGTCGGCTAATGTCAGTTTTTTGCATGCCGACTGTTTTATTCTACGCGAAGTCGACTCACCGACCTTTTTGATTGATGCCTACAGACCCACGTCCACCAGAACAGTCCCCAACAGGCAATCAGCTACAGGCAGGCTGGCGCTCGCTGCAGGCTACACTGCGCTATGCCAATCAGGCCAGCTTCAATGCCTTATGCTGGCTGGGCAAGCTGTTGCTGGTGGCTTACTTCGTTTTTTGCGCGCTGTTCCTCAGCTTGCGCTATGTGGTCCTGCCACAGATTTCCAATTACCGGGTTGATGTAGAAAATGTCGCAACCAAGGCCATAGGCCGTCCGGTCACCATAGGCGCGATCGATGCGTCCTGGCATGGCTTGCGTCCTTACCTGTCGCTCGACAATGTCGCGATTTACGATCAGGGCGGGGATGTTGCCCTGCGCTTGCCTAAAGTGTCAGCCACCGTTTCGTGGTGGTCAGTCATGGTGGCAGAGCTGCGCCTGCACAGCCTGGAGATAGACCAGCCGAATATGGACATAGAGCGCGATGCCGATGGCAAGTTCTACGTCGCCGGGATGCTGGTTGATTTGCAAAAGGATGGCGACGGCAAGGCCGCTAACTGGATCCTGTCGCAACGCGAAATCCGGATCAAGGATGGCCAGTTGCGCTGGCAGGACAAGGCGCGACAAGCGCCAGATCTATTACTGAGCAAGGTCGATGTGGTCTTGCATAATGAAGGTCGCAGTCATCAGTTCGCATTCAAGGCGACGCCGCCAGCCGAGATCGCCGCACCGCTGGATGTACGCGCGACTTTTGACCATCCCTATTTCTCCAAGAAAATTTCCGACGCCTCGCGCTGGACCGGCACTATTTATTCGGCGCTGCGTGATACCGAGCTGGCGAGCTGGAAGCCTTATATAGACTTCCCGTTCGATTTGCAGCATGCCAAGGGTTCGCTGCGCGCCTGGTTGGCGTTTGACCATGCACGTATCGCCGACCTGACTGCCGACCTGGCCTTGTCCGATGTATCGGCGCAATTGCGCAAGGACCTGGTGCCGCTGGAGTTGACGTCTGCAAATGGCAGGGTCGCGATCAGCGAGCCGCTGGATGGAAGTCCGCGTGACGGCACACTGACCTTTGGCGCGCAGGGTTACACGATTTCGCTGATGGATTTTTCCTTGCAGACACGTGATGGCCTGACTTTGCCCAGCACGACATTCAGCAAGCGCTATGTGGCAGCGAAGAAAGATGCGCCCGAGCATGCCGAAATTTTGGTGAAACAACTGGATTTGCAGGCCTGGGCCAATTTTGCCGGACGCCTGCCTTTGCCGGAAGAACAGTTACAGATGATCAGCGATTTTGCGCCGCGTGGTGTGTTGAAGGATTTTTCGGCGCAGTGGCAGGGTGCGTATCCAGAGATTGCTTCTTACAAGCTGAAAGGTGATTTTTCGCATCTGTCCATGAATGCACAGCCTGCACGTTCGGCTCGTGCAGCGACCAAGACTGCGCCAGCGCAAGCGGCAGTACCGGCGATTCCGGGTTTTGAGAACCTGTCCGGACGCATAGATGCCAACAGCCAGGGCGGCAATATCGTGCTGGCTTCGGATCAGCTCAAGCTGGCTTTGCCGACTTATTTCTCCGAACCGGAAGTGGCATTTGATACCTTCAATATGGATGCGCAGTGGGCGTTCCAGAAGAACGATCAATTCCTGCTGACCGTGAAGGGTTTGAACTTCGTGCAGCAGGGTTTGACGGTAGGTTTGTCCGGCAGTCATCTGATGCCTTTGCATAAGCGGGCCGGACATGACCTCGGCACGATCGATGTGACAGGCACTATCTCCGGACTGGAATTGAACAAGATAGGAAATTATCTGCCGACCGCGATGAACCAGGACTTCCGTACCTGGCTATCGCATGCGCTGATTGCTGGTACCTTGCGCGATGCGCGTATCAAGCTGAAAGGCGATCTGGCGCATTTTCCATTTCATACCAGCAAGCCGAACGAAAAACCAAAAGGCGAGTTCACTTTTGGCGGCAGGATAGAAGACGGTGGCCTGAACTATGCACCGGATTTATTCGCGAAAGATGGCAAGGCACCGATGTGGCCGCTGCTGGAAAAAGTGCAGGGCACCATCCTGTTCGACCGTACCCGCATGGAAATCAAGGGTGAGACCGGCAAGACCAACGGTGTCGATGTATCGAACGTGAAAGCCGTGATTCCTGATCTGTTGGCCGATGCGCCGGTACTGGACATCGATGGCAGTGCGGCCGGTACCCTGCAAAACCTGGTGCAGTACACGCTGGACAGCCCGGTTGCTACCTGGATCGATCACTTTACAGATGAAACCAAAGCGAGCGGCAACGCAACGCTGGGGCTGAAACTGCATCTGCCGCTGCACAAGATGATAGATGCCAAGGTCAAGGGCATACTGAAATTCAATAACAATAATGTGACCTTGCAGAACGTGATCCCCATGATGTCAGGTACTACGGGGCAACTGGAGTTTGATGAAAAAGGGTTGACGCTGAATGGCGTCAAGTCGACTTTCCTTGGCGGCCCGCTGACAGTTAGTGGTGGCACGCAAAAGGACGGCAACATCCTGATCAAGGCGGATGGCACGCTCACTGCATTGGGTTTGCGTAAAAACTATCCGTCGCCTGCGATGCAAAAACTGACCGACAAGATCAACGGCAGTACGCGCTTTGGCGTCAGCATCGGTGTGCGCAGCAAGCGTGTAGACATCGTGGTCGATTCCAATCTGCGCGGCCTGGGGCTGGACTTCCCGGTACCGCTGAACAAGGCGGCCAAAGATGCGTTGCCACTGAAGTTTGAACAGTTAGGCTTGCAGTCCGATAGCGCGACCATGATGCGCGACACCATCAAGGTGGCACTGGGGTCTTCGATTACAGCGAATTACGCACGCGAGAAAAATACCTCGGCCGCCAATCCCGAATGGCGTGTCGCCTATGGCGGTATCGGTGTGAACACACCTGCACCGGTACCCAACAGCGGCCTCGCGCTTAATCTCAGCATGCGTAGCCTGAATGTCGATGACTGGCTCAAAGTGATGTCCAAGGATGTGCCTGATCCGAAGAAGAAAGTGGCAGCAGATCCGTTGAGCGTCGTTAATCTGTCGCAGTATGTTGATCCGACCAGCATTGCAGTGCGTGCGACGGAATTGAATTTGCTCGACAAGAAATTCGATAACGTCGTGCTGGGGGCAACGCATGATAAAGGCGCGTGGCAAGCCAACGTCGATGCGGCGCAAATGTCCGGCTATATCACCTGGATAGAATCGTCATCCGGACGTGGACTGGGTAAAGTGACGGCCAGATTGTCGTCGCTGACGGTGCCGAAAACAGCGAATACCGAAGTCAAGAACCTGCTCGATGGTGTGGATACTGCAACTGAGATGCCTGCGCTGGACATCATCGCGGATAATTTTGAATTGATGGGTAAGAAGCTGGGCCATCTCGAATTGCTCGCACACTATGTGCGTGCCACCGAAGGTCGCGAATGGCGTATCCGCAATCTGTCGCTGAGCAATCCGGATGCGAGCCTGAAGGCGAGCGGTAGCTGGCTAGCAAAGAAGAGCGGAAATAGCTCCAGCCTAGACTACAGCATGAACATCAATAATGCCGGTAACCTGCTGGGTCGTTTCGACTTTGCAGATGTGGTGCGTAACGGTAAAGGAAAAATGGAAGGCACTATCAGCTGGAAGGGTTTGCCATTCTCCATCGATTATCCGAGCTTGTCCGGCAACATCAACATGGACATAGCGTCTGGCCAGTTCCTGAAGGTAGAACCGGGTGCTGCCAAGCTACTCGGCGTGCTGAGCCTGCAATCGATCCCACGTCGTCTGACGCTGGATTTCCGCGATATCTTCTCTGACGGCTTTGCTTTCGACGGCATCACCGGCAGTGCGAACATCAATAACGGGGTAGCATCTACTACCAACCTGAAAATGCGCGGCGTCAGCGCGACCGTATTGATAGAAGGCTCGGCCGATATTGACAAGGAATCGCAAAACCTGCGCGCTGTGGTGATCCCGGAAATCAATGCCGGTGCGGCCTCGGTTGCTTATGCGCTGGCAGTGAATCCGGTCATCGGTGCAGGGACCTTCCTGGCACAATTGTTCCTGCGTGAACCATTGGCGCGCGCGTTCACATTTGAATACAAGATTACCGGGCCATGGAAAGATCCTACGGTGACCAAGGTGGACCGCAAGAATGAACAATCTTCAACGCCTGCACCAGCGGCGACGCCGGGCTAGGATGTTGAAACCAGGCGAACAGAAAGCAGAATCATGACGAACTCCCTCTCGCGTGTAGCCGCGATCCAGATGATTTCCTCTCCTTCGATAGAGGAAAATATTGCGACGGCCAGACGCCTGATAGCCGATGCCGCACAGCAGGGTGCGCAACTGGTGTTATTGCCTGAATACTGGGCAGCGATGGGTATGCACGAAACCGACAAGCTGGGCTATGCCGAGCAAGTGGATGTCGGCCCTATCCAGGAATTCATGGCAGCGACCGCGCGTGTACATCAGATCTGGCTGATAGGCGGCACCCTGCCGCTGGCGGCGCAGGTCACCGATAAAGTGTTGAACACCATGATGGTGTACAACCCGGCTGGTGAGCGTGTACAGCGCTACGACAAAATCCATTTGTTCAGCTTCACCAAGGGCGAAGAATCCTACGACGAAGCCCGTACCATCGTCGATGGTCATGATGTGACCACCTTTGAGGCTCCGTTTGGCAAGGTCGGTTTGTCGGTTTGCTATGACTTGCGTTTCCCCGAACTCTATCGCGCGATGGGTGATTGCACACTGATCGTGGTACCGGCCGCCTTTACTTATACAACCGGCAAGGCACACTGGGAAATCCTGCTGCGCGCCCGCGCCATAGAAAACCAATGCTATGTGCTGGCAGCAGCGCAGGGCGGACGCCATAAAAACGGCCGTACTACCTGGGGTCACAGCATGTTGATCGACCCGTGGGGCGAGGTGAAAACCGTGCTGGCAGAGGGGGAGGGGCTTGTAATCGGCGACATTGAACCCCATTATTTATCAGGTGTTCGGGAAAATCTTCCTGCATTGAAACATCGCAAGCTGTAGTAGTTGGGGGCGAAGGAGCCATTTGCTCTACAATTCGCCTATCCGAATCAATTTTTGCGCTTGACGCGTGAATAGCAAAGACACAATGACTCCATTCGAACCAAATCTCAAAACGCTAGCCGTCGCCCGCGATGTATTGTTGACGCCTTTTGGCCTGGATGAATCTGTCCTGATCAAAACGCTGGGGTCGATGTTTACGCATCGCGTCGACTATGCAGATTTGTATTTCCAGTTCACCAAAAGTGAAGGCTGGAGTCTGGAAGAAGGCATCGTCAAGACTGGTAGCTTCTCCATCGACCAAGGCGTCGGTGTGCGTGCCGTGTCCGGTGACAAAACCGCATTCTCGTATTCGGATGAAATCTCCGAACGCGCCTTGCTCGAAGCCGCGCAGGCGACCCGTACCATCGCACGCCAGGGCGCAGGCAAGATCAAGGTGGCGTCGGCAATCCAGCCAGCTGGCGGTCGTTCGCTGTACCTGCCGCATGACCCGCTGACTTCGCTGGATGCAACGGAAAAAGTAAAGCTGCTGGAAAAAATAGAGCGTATCGCACGCGCCAAAGATCCGCGTGTAGTGCAAGTCATGGCTGGCCTCGCCGGTGAATATGATGTGGTGTTGGTAGTGCGCAGCGATGGCGTGCTGGCTGCCGATATCCGTCCTTTGGTACGTGTTTCGATTACTGTCATTGCTGAACAAAACGGTCGTCGCGAAATGGGTTCCAGTGGTGGTGGTGGTCGCTATAGCTATGCTTACTTCGACGATGAATTGCTGGAAAAATATGCGAGCGAAGCAGTTGCTTCCGCGCTCGTGAACCTGGACTCGCGTCCGGCGCCAGCAGGTCCGATGACCGTGGTGCTGGGTCCTGGCTGGCCTGGCGTCTTGCTGCATGAAGCCATCGGTCACGGTCTGGAAGGTGACTTCAACCGTAAAGGTTCGAGTGCATTCTCCGGTCGTATCGGTGAACGCGTCGCGGCTAAAGGTGTCACCGTGGTGGATGACGGCACGATCGCTGATCGTCGCGGTTCGCTGAATATCGACGACGAAGGCAATCCGACGCAATGCACGACGCTGATCGAAGACGGCATCCTGAAAGGCTATATCCAGGACACCATGAATGCGCGCCTGATGAAAATGCCGGTGACGGGTAATGCACGTCGCGAATCGTTTGCTCACCTGCCTATGCCACGCATGACCAACACTTATATGTTAGGCGGCGATAAAGACCCGGCTGAAATCCTGGCGTCGGTGAAGAACGGTTTGTATGCGGTGAACTTCGGCGGTGGTCAGGTCGACATCACCAACGGCAAATTCGTATTCTCGGCCAGCGAAGCGTACATGATAGAAAACGGCAAGGTGACTTACCCAGTCAAAGGTGCAACCCTGATCGGTAATGGCCCTGACGTACTGAATCGCGTTTCGATGATAGGCAATGACATGCGCCTCGACAGCGGTGTCGGCGTCTGTGGCAAAGAAGGCCAGAGCGTGCCGGTAGGCGTTGGTCAGCCTACCTTGCGTATCGATGGGGTGACAGTGGGCGGTACGGCCTGATAGTGTTGGTATTCAGGCCATAATTGCCATATCTGTCACGCCTTTTAACCGTTTTACTTGCGAAACCCGCGGATTTATTGCACTATTGCTGACAGATAACCGCATTACACGTGAAAACATGACTTCCTCGCGCTTCCAATTTTACTTTTACTTTAGCTATTCCAGCCCAACGGCGGTGGAGAAGCGGTAAGCGCGCAGGTAAAAAAAGCTTAGACCGAAATTCTTTAAAAAACCGCCCGCGATGGCGGTTTTTTATTTTTACAGAACAGATTTTGACTGGAGAAAAACATGCCACGCACAGATGATTTACGGATTCGAGAAATGAAAGAACTGACGCCACCATCTCATTTGATACGTGAGCTGGGTATTACCGAAAAAGCAGAAACCACCGCAGCCAATGCGCGCGTTGCCCTGCATCGTATTTTGCATGGCCAGGATGACCGCCTGATGGTGGTGATCGGACCTTGCTCCATCCACGATCCCAAGGCCGCGATGGAATACGCGAACCGCCTGATCAAGGAGCGTGAGCGCTACGCTGGTGAGCTCGAAATCGTGATGCGCGTGTACTTCGAAAAACCACGTACCACGGTCGGCTGGAAAGGCCTGATCAACGATCCGTACATGGACAACAGCTTCCGCATCAATGACGGTTTGCGCATTGCACGCGAATTGCTGTTGAACATCAACGAACTGGGCCTGCCTGCAGGTACCGAATTCCTCGACGTAATCAGCCCGCAGTACATCGCCGACCTGATCAGCTGGGGCGCGATTGGTGCGCGTACCACCGAGTCGCAAGTACACCGTGAACTGGCATCCGGCCTGTCGTGCCCGGTCGGTTTCAAGAACGGTACCGATGGCAATGTGAAAATCGCGGTTGATGCGATCAAGGCTGCTTCGCAGCCGCATCACTTCCTGTCGGTGACCAAGGGTGGTCACTCCGCGATTGTCTCGACGCTCGGCAATGAAGATTGCCACGTCATCCTGCGCGGCGGTAAAACGCCTAACTACGATGCCGCCAGCGTTGAGCAGGCATGCAAGGACATCGCTGCCAATGGCCTGGCTTCACGCCTGATGATCGACACTTCGCACGCGAACAGCTCGAAGAAACCGGAAAACCAAATCCCGGTCTGCGCCGATATCGCCAAGCAAGTTGCCGGTGGTGATACCCGCATCGTTGGTGTGATGGTGGAGTCGCACCTGGTGGCAGGTCGTCAGGATCTGATTCCGGGCAAGGAACTGGTCTATGGTCAGTCCGTCACCGACGGTTGCATCAACTGGGAAGACAGCCTGGGCGTGCTGGAAGGCCTGGCGGAAGCGGTCAAGCAACGCCGTCACGTCAAGGATCCGGACGCTTAAGAGAGCGTAGCCGAAATCAAAACGGGCACTGCATGCAGTGCCCGTTTTTTATTGTCTGTTCATCTGATTGCTAAAACCGCTTGGTCAGCATCATTTGCTCGCCTTCACGTCGCATCTCGGTACGTTTCAGGAACGACATGCCGAGCAGGGCGAAGCCGAGATTGTTTTCCTGCACCAGTGCATCGACCTGATTGAGGACGATATCGCCGACTTTTACCGAATTCAGCACAACGTGGTAGGCGGGGATGGTGCCGTTGGCGGTGTTGACGTAGGCCACGCGGCCTTTTTTGTAGTCTATGCCCAGTCTTTTAGCGTCGGTGGCGGATAGCGCTATCATCGATGCGCCGGTATCCACCAGCATGCGCATGCTGCCGCCATTGATTTGTCCCTGTACCAGGAAGTGACCTTGCGCATCGGCTTGCAGCGTGACGCTGCTGGAGCCGGAAGGTGCGATACGATTGACGTGGCCGCCTATTTCTATGCGCTGCTTTTTGCCATTGCTGGCGACGGTCGCCGTAGTCTGGTCGACGTCGACCAATGTGATGCCTGCTGTGATGGTATTGCCGACCGAGTAGGTCTTGGGCGCACCACCGTTTATGACCAATACTGCTTTGCCGGGAAACAGGCCTACCACGCTGATGTTGGTGGCCGAGTCCGTTGCATGTGCCTGCCAGCTGAGCAGGCACAGGAGAGTTGCAAGCAGTGTAGTTTTCATGGCGCTGGCCTGAGTTCGCTCGGACTGCTTGCGAGCGGGATGTTTAGTCGCGGAAGTTGTTGAATTCCAGTGGCAGGTCAGCGACTTCCTTGCGCAGCATGGCCATCGCCGCTTGCAAGTCATCGCGCTTGGCACCGGTCACGCGTACGGCGTCGCCCTGGATGCTGGCTTGCACTTTCATTTTGCTGTCTTTGATGATGCGTACGATTTTCTTCGCGGCTTCGGTTTCGATGCCGTTTTTGATCTTGATGACTTGTTTGACCTTGTCGCCGCCGATTTTTTCGATTTTTCCGCGGTCGAGGAAGCGTACGTCTACATTGCGTTTGACCAGTTTGCCGGTCAGTACATCCAGCACTTGATTCAACTGGAATTCGGAATCGGCGTAAGCGGTCAGGTCACGGTCTTTTTGTTCGACGCGGGCGTCGCTGCCCTTGAAGTCGAAACGGGTGGTGATTTCCTTGCCAGCCTGGTCGACGGCATTTTTTACTTCGACCATATTGGCTTCGGATACGGTATCAAACGATGGCATGATGATTTCCTTCTTGCGGGGCTCGCGGCAGGGTGCCAGCGGGAGCCTGTGGTTTATTCGGTTTGGCTGCCATTCTAACGGACAAAAAACCGGGCAGCTAGTGCTGCGATTATAATCGCCCACTATGACTCAATCTTTGCCCGTACAGCACAATTATTCCTTGCGCCACCTGAATACCTTTGGGGTGGCGGCGAGTGCGCAAGCCTATCTTCCTGTCAGCGACGCAACGCAGCTGGAACAGGTGCTGCAGGATGCCACGCTGGCCGCTTTACCGCGCCTGGTGCTGGGTGGCGGCAGTAATATCCTTTTGACACGGGATTTCCCCGGCCTGGTGCTGCATATGGGCATCAAGGGGATAGAAATTGTCGGCGAAGATGAGAGCGCCACCTATGTCCGTGCCGCTGCCGGGGAAAACTGGCATCAGTTCGTTCTATGGACGCTGGAACACGGTCTGGGCGGGCTGGAAAACCTGTCTCTGATACCGGGCAGCGTGGGGGCCGCACCTATCCAGAACATCGGTGCCTATGGCATAGAGATCAAGGATAGGTTTCACGCGTTGACACTGTTTGATTTCGCTACGGGTGAGCAGCGCGTATTGGACAAGGCAGCCTGCCGTTTTGCTTACCGCGACAGCGTCTTCAAGCACGAGCTACGCGACCGGGCAGTGGTGCTGGACGTGACCTTCGCCTTGCCCAAGCAATGGCAGCCTAATGTGCGCTATGCCGATGTGGCGCAGGAACTGGCTGCACGTTCGATTACTCAACCGACACCCCAGGACATTAGTGCAGCCGTGATCGCCATACGCACGCGTAAATTGCCTGATCCTGCGGTTATCGGTAACGCGGGTAGTTTCTTCAAGAATCCGGTGGTGACACCGGCACAACGCGATAGCTTGCTGCAGCGCTATCCGCAGATGGTGAACTATGCGCAGCCGGATGGCAGCGTCAAACTGGCCGCAGGCTGGCTGATAGACCAGTGCGGCTGGAAGGGCAGGACTGCAGGTGCGGCCGGGGTCTATGAAAACCAGGCGCTGGTGCTGGTGAACCGTGGCGGTGCCAGCGGTACCGACATCGCGCAACTGGCTGCAGCAATACAGGCCGACGTCGCGCAGCGCTTCGATGTGCAGCTGGAACCTGAACCGATTTTTCTTTGAGTTCTAAATGGATAGCAAGATTTTATTGCAGGTGCTGGGTAGTTATTTCGCACTTAGTTTGCTGAGCTTTGCCGCGTACGCGATCGATAAATCGGCCGCACCCAAAGGCACTTGGCGTATCAGTGAAAACAATTTGCACGTGCTGGATTTCCTCGGCGGCTGGCCGGGCGGGTTTATCGCACAAAGATTGTTGCGGCATAAAACCAGCAAAGCTAGCTTCCAGCGTATTTACTGGGTGACGGTAGTGCTGCATTGCGCGTTGGTGGGATGGCTGCTGTCGCCGTATGGCAGTGATGTCTTGCGGACGTTGGGGTAATTCATACAGGCAGTGTCGGTTCCAGAAAACTGACACTGCCTTTGCTCAGTTCAGAGCGCCTTACTTGGACAAGTAAATATCCTTGTCCTTGTCTTGCAGGAAGACTTGCGTATAGCGTTCGATGGTCGCATTCGCATATTGCTCTTCACCATAGCTACGGCATGGCGCACATGCGTAACGCGGGATTTGCACTGCCAGGATGTGGTTGCGCGTATCGTTGCAGCGTGAATCAATAACTACCGTACCGCCGCAATCCGGGCAGGAACGCACGGTTTCGTTGATGTTTTCACGTATGCCGTCGGTGTCGTAATACACATCCATGCTGCGCTTGTGGAACTCCTGTTCCGGATACACCTGTTCACGCAATTCATGTCGGTTGTTCCAGTGATGGAAGGTCGCGTCTTTCAGTTTTTCCAGATAGGCGGTGATGTTGGCCGGTTGCTTCTGGCTTTCCGCATCGTAGTCTGGTTCCTTGATGTGGCTGAAGTCCATGCCTGCCATCGCCAGGATGATGCCGGTGTTGATGTAAGGCAGCGCCGTTTCGATCGAGTAGCCACCTTCCAGCACGGCCAGGTCCGGTGCCAGCCGCTGATTCAGCACTGCATATCCACGCGCGGTGAATTTCATATTGGTGATCGGATCGGAGTAGTGGTTATCCTGTCCGGCCGAGTTGATGATGAGGTCGGGTTTGAATTCGTCGAGGATAGGCATGACGATTTCATCCAGCACATACAGAAAGCCTTCTTCGCAGGTATCCGGTGGCATAGGCAGGTTGATGGTGGTGCCGAAGGCATTCGGGCCACCGAGCTCATCCGCAAAACCGGAGCCAGGGTAGAGCGTACGACCATCCTGGTGCATGGAGATGAAGAGGGTATTCGGATCGTGCCAGAAGATGTCCTGTGAACCATCACCATGGTGGCAATCGGTATCGACGATGGCGATTTTCTTCACGCCGTATTTGTGGCGTATGTACTCGACCATGATGGCTTCCATGTTCAGCGTGCAAAAGCCACGGCTGCCATGTACCACGCGGTAGGAGTGGTGGCCGCAAGGGCGCACCAATGCAAAGGCATTGTCCACTTCTTTGGTCATTACCTTGTCTGCTGCCGTGATGCAGCCACCGACCGCGATCAGGTGCGAGGCATGCACGATTTCATCGATGCCAGGCACGCAGAAATGCACGCGCTGGATATCTTCGACGGTAGCAACGCCGGGTTTGAATTCCTTGATGTTGTCGAAATCCAGCAAGCCTTCTTCAAAGACCTGATCCTGCGTGTACAGCAGGCGCTCTTCACGCTCCGGATGTGTGGGTGAGATCGCATAATCAAATGCGGGGAAAAATACCAAACCTGTTTTTTTAGTCACGATGTGTTCCTCACGCTTTGCTTATTGCTGTTGCTTGATAAGTCCGGGTTTGATCTGCAAGCGGACACGTATGTTTTTGCCGGTAGTGGCGTAGCCATGAATGACGTTGAAGGATTGCAGGTCAGCGACTTCGACTTCGAGGTCTTCATCGCGTGCACCGGCAGCCCGGGCGATTTCCAGCAATCGTTCCTTGCCGATCTCGACGATCTCATCGACGCTGGTGCGCGACGAAATCTTTTGTTTACGGCCATCTTCGGCGAAGCTCAGTTGCTGCGATTCGGTATCGGCCAGCAGATTCAATTCGACCGTGGTGCGTGCCATCGCTGCACCGCAGGCATTAATCACTTCTGAATCCTGCGGCACGATGGCGGGCAGCGCCAGCAATGCGCCTACCTGTTCTGCGATATAAGGAGCAGGACCACCGACTGCGATCAATTGTTGCGGTTGCAGGACCTTGCCTTCCAGCAGTTCATGGATGGTGTAGACCGGCTTGCTGTTGACCTCTGCAATCATTTCATTGACCTTGGCTGCAATGCGACCACACATGATGTCGACAATCGCTTGCGCCACCTGTTGTGGTGTTTGCTGCAGGCTGGTCGCCAGGCCTTCCATCGCGCGCAACGCTTTGGCCTGGTCGCCGATGTTGGCGCGGCCAAGTACGATCAATGCATCGGTAGGCGTCGGGAATGGGCCATCGAAAGCCATCGCCGAACCTTTGCGTTCCGGACCGATCTGCAATGCGCCATTGACTACCTGTACCTGGCTGTCGCCACCGAGTGCCATCGAATGCGTGAGCAAGCCGCGTATCAGAGTTTTGTGTCCTTCGATCTCTACGCCTTGTGGTTCCAGCAGTGGAGCGCCATCGGCGAACAAGGCGATGTCGGTGGTGGTGCCGCCGACGTCTATCGATACCGAGTCGGCTGTCGAGCTGACGAAAGGTAGCACGCCCATGATGGTGGCAGCCGGGCCGGACAAGATGGTTTGCACCGGATACTTGCGCGATGGTTCGACACCTATGGTGCCGCCGTCCGCCTTCAGGATGAAGAGCGGGACATCAACGCCCAGGCCTTGCAGGTAGCTGGCCAGTTGATCAACCATGCGGCTGTGCAGACGCCAGATCGCCGCGTTGAGATAAGTGGTGGCGATGCGACGCGGGAAGTTCAGCACGCCGGATTGATGGTGACCCAGCGACACATGGCTGGACTGGCTATCAAAGTAGGCACCGACTTCCTGTTCATGCACCGGATTGCGGGTAGAGAATTTGCCGATCACGGCCAGGTTCTCGATCTTGTCCTTGCTGAATTGCTGTTTTAACGCAGCCAGCTCATCGTCGTCCAGCGCTTCGGCTTCTATGCCGCGGTGATTCATATAACCGGCGATCAGCGTGGTCTGCTCAGCCAGCGGCAAGTCCTTGGGCGACACGCCAGGGCCGTTCATGACGATCAGGCCGACCGGATCGAGCTGGTTCTGTGCCACGGCATTGGTCGAGATGGTGGTGCTGAGGACGATGCGATGCAGTTGCTTGATATCTTCAGGTGTAGCGACAGCCTGGGTGGCGCGCATGACGCAACCGAGGATATCGTTCTTGTCGGTCAGTACTTTGGATTTGCGGATAATTTTGCGGTTTTGCATCAATACCGAATCGGTATGGGTGCCGCCGACATCAATTCCAAGAATCATGCTTTTCTTTCTTAGTTAAAACACAGCGGCTAAGTCGCGCGATGTAAGTTAATTCAAACTGGCAGAGAGCTATCCTTAATGCGCCATTATGGTGGAAGGCATGCAAGGCCGTCCAGACCGAACCTTTTATGAAAAAGCCCGGCTTCATGACAAAGTCGGGCTTTTTTGTTGGCTAGGCAATCAAACGGAATGCCTTAGTCAAAGTAGTTCAGCCCCATCGAAGCATTGACTTCAGACAGTGTTTTGGCTGCGACTGCACGTGCACGCTCGGTACCGCGTTTGAGCATGGCGAGTACTTCGCCTTTGTCTTGTGCATATGCTTCACGACGCGTGCGTATCGGCTCTATCATCGCTTGCAGCTGCGCTTCCAGGCGACGCTTGACCACGCTGTCACCCAGACCGCCACGGCGATAATGTGCTTTCAATTCTTCCACTGCCGCCTTGTCATCATCAAAGGCATCGAGGAAGGAAAACACCACATTGCCATCGACCTGGCCCGGATCTTCCACTTTCAGGTGATTCGGGTCGGTGTACATCGCATTCACTGCTTTTTTGATCTCTGCGGCGGTTGCGCCCAGCGCAATGGAGTTGCCGAGTGATTTGCTCATCTTGGCCTTGCCATCGATGCCAGGCAGGCGGCTGGTGGCCGACAGCAGTTCTTTACACTCAACCAGGATGTCTTTACCAACCACGCTGTTGAATTTGCGCGCCAGTTCATTGGTTTGTTCGATCATAGGCAACTGGTCGTTACCGACCGGTACCAGGGTCGCTTTGAACGCTGTGATATCAGCAGCCTGGCTGACCGGGTAGGTCAGGAAGCCGGCAGGGATATCGCGTTCGAAATTGCGCAGGCGAATCTCTTCCTTGATGGTCGGATTGCGCTCCAGGCGCGATACCGTCACCAGATTCAACAGCACCATCGACAGTTCATACAGTTCAGGGATCTGCGACTGGATGAAGATGGTGGATTTCTCAGGATCGATGCCGACCGCCAGATAGTCGAGCGCAACTTCGAGTACGTTTTCGGTCACGCGCTGATGACGGCCGACGTTATCGGTCATCGCTTGCGTATCAGCCAGCAGGATGAATTGCTTGTGGGTGTCCTGCAGTTCCAGGCGCGACTTGAGTGAGCCGATGTAGTGGCCGAGGTGCAGGGGACCAGTTGGGCGGTCGCCGGTCAGGACGATCGCAGGGGCGTTCGAAGACATGTTTACTCCGTGATATGCAGCTATGCGTCCTGCAAGAAAAGCACAAAGACCGGTAGCTTTGTCCGGTCTTTGTCAGTTGTTTGCGTCAGACGGAATTTTTTAGACGAAGTGGCAAACGTAGTCCAGGGTATCGATGGTTTCGATATCGAAGCTGGAGTTGGCCGGTACATTGAATTGCTGACCACCTTCGTAGGTTTCCCAGTCAGTTGCACCAGCCAGGCGGATGCGGCATTTGCCTGCATTCAATTCCATGATTTCTGCTGCGCCGGTGTTGAACTTCAGCGTCGACGGGAAAATCACGCCTATGGTTTTCTTGGTGCCATCAGCAAACAGGACGCTGTGCGATACGCATTTGCCGTCGAAGTAGATGTTGGCTTTCTTGATGACGCTGACTTGATCGAATTGTGTGCTCATGAGTTGTGCTCTGATAGGGAGATAAATTAAAAATTATTTGTCGCTGTCTTTGGCGATGCGCGGCAGGGATACCGAGGTGTTACCGGTCAGCAGGCCGACATCGTTGTAGATGCCGAGTTTTTGACGGGTGTCAGTGATGTCCAGATTGCGCATGGTCAGCTGGCCGATACGGTCAGCCGGCGAGAACGGTGCATCTTCGACTTTTTCCATGGACAGGCGTTCCGGCGCATAGGTCAGGTTGGCCGATACGGTGTTGAGGATGGAGTAGTCATTGCCACGACGCAGTTCGATGGTGACTTCACCGGTCACTGCACGTGCCACCCAGCGCTGTGCTGCTTCACGCAACATGATGGCTTGCGGATCGAACCAGCGGCCTTGATACAACAGGCGACCGAGACGACGGCCGCTTTCGCGGTATTGCTCGATGGTGTCTTCGTTGTGGATGCCGGTAACCAGGCGTTCGTAAGCGATGAACAGCAAAGCCAGGCCCGGAGCTTCGTAGATGCCGCGGCTCTTCGCTTCGATGATGCGGTTTTCAATCTGGTCGCTCATGCCGAGGCCGTGACGACCGCCAATGCGATTGGCTTCCAGCATCAATTCCACCATATTGGTGTAAGTCACGCCGTTCAAAGCAACCGGACGACCTTCTTCGAAGCGCACGGTGACTTCTTCACGTTTGACTTCGACGTCGTCACGCCAGAACGCGACACCCATGATAGGTTCGACGATCTTCATGCCGCTGCTCAGTTCTTCTAGGTCTTTCGCTTCGTGCGTAGCGCCGAGGATGTTGGAGTCAGTCGAGTAGGCTTTTTCTACCGACATTTTGTAGTCGAAGCCGGATTTGATCAGGAATTCCGACATTTCCTTGCGGCCGCCCAGTTCCTGGATGAAGGTGTCATCCAGCCATGGTTTGTAAATGCGCAGCGCCGGATTCATCAACAGGCCGTAGCGGTAGAAACGTTCGATGTCATTACCCTTGAAGGTGCTGCCATCGCCCCAGATATCGACGTTGTCTTCTTTCATCGCAGCGACCAGCATGGTGCCGGTGACAGCGCGACCCAAAGGAGTAGTGTTGAAGTAAGTCACACCTGCGGTCGAGATATGGAAAGCGCCGCTTTGCAGGGCTGCAATACCTTCAGCCACCAGTTGTTCACGGCAGTCGATCAGGCGCGCCAGTTCAGCACCGTAAGCTTTTGCTTTTTGCGGAATCGCGTTGTAGTCGGTTTCGTCAGGCTGACCCAAGTTAGCCGTGTACGCATATGGAATCGCGCCTTTTTGACGCATCCAGTGCAAGGCTGCGCTGGTATCCAGGCCGCCGGAAAAGGCGATGCCTACTTTTTGATTGACGGGAACGGATTGGAGGATATTCGACATGGTGTGTGCTTCGCGTACTTGGTGTAGTTAGGTCAGTGGTGACTGAGCGGGGAAATGGTTAGGTGGTATCTGATTAATCTAGCCGACCGAGGACGAGGTATTCGAGCAAGGCCTTTTGTACATGCAGGCGATTCTCTGCTTCGTCCCAGACCACGGATTGCGGTCCGTCTATGACTTCGGCAGCAACTTCTTCACCGCGATGTGCTGGCAGGCAGTGCATGAACAATGCATCCGGCTGCGCGCGTTTCATCTTGGCGGCATCGACGATCCAGCCATCGAAGGCTTTCAGGCGTGCTGCGTTTTCTTCTTCAAAACCCATGCTGGTCCAGACGTCGGTCGTGACCAGGTGCGCCCCGGCACAGGCGTCCGATGGTGAAGCATGCAGCGTGTAATGCGTGTTGTCCATCGCGACTAGCGACTGGTCGATTTCGTAGCCTTTAGGCGTCGAGACATTGACGTGGAAGTCGAATACCTGCGCTGCCTGCAGCCAGGAGTAGAGCATGTTGTTGGCATCGCCGACCCAGGCCACGGTCTTGCCCTTGATCGAGCCGCGTTGTTCTATATAGGTAAAGACATCGGCCAGTACCTGGCAGGGATGATGTTCATTGGTCAGGCCGTTGATCACCGGTACGCGCGAATTCGCAGCGAAACGCTCGATGATTTCCTGGCCGAAAGTACGGATCATGATGATGTCGCACATGCGGGACATCACTTGTGCTGCATCTTCTACCGGTTCACCGCGACCAAGCTGGCTGTCGCGGGTGTTGAGGTAGATCGCTGCGCCGCCGAGCTGGTGCATGCCGGCTTCAAAGGACAGGCGGGTACGGGTGGAATTCTTTTCGAACACCATCACCAGCGTACGGTCGCTGAGCGGATGGTAGGGCTCGTAGTTCTTGAATTTGCGCTTGATAACACGGGTACGTTCTATGACGTGCTCGAATTCATCCAGCGTTAAATCGGAAAACTGCAGAAAGTGTTTGATTGCCATAATTGAAAACGGCGGCTAGGTTGGCGCCTGCCGCCGATTGTTGTAACTGCTTCAATTATAAGGGATTTCGATCTAAAAGCCAGCTTTAAGGCCGGGCACTACCCTTCCTCTAGTACAGCTTTTGTGATGATTCATGCAATAACTGCAGGTAGAGCGCATGGCGCATAGGGGCTATTGCACCGTCCGCAACCGCAGTACGGATCGCACATTCAGGCTCATTTGTATGATGGCAGTTATAAAACTTGCAGTGTCCCAGGTAGGAAGCGAATTCAGGGAAAGCGCGTTCCAGCATGCCTTCGGTCAAATGATAAAGACCGAATTCCTGGAAACCCGGTGAATCGATGATCGCTGTTTCGTCATCAATTGTGTACAAACGGGTAAAGGTCGTCGTGTGCTTGCCGGTATCGAGCGCGGCCGAAATCTCACGCACGGCAATGTCAGCATCCGGCACGATCAGGTTGATGATCGATGATTTGCCCATGCCGGACTGACCGATCAGGATGGTTGAGTTGCCTGTCAATAATGGCAAGAGTGCGGCGCAGGTCGCTTCCGGCTGCGTGGTAGCCGACACTTCATGTACCGGATAGCCGAGGCTGGCATAGAAGGCGACGCGTTGCCGGGTTTTTTCCAGCGAGGCGACCACGTCTATCTTATTCAGGATGATGTGTACCTTGACGCCCGCAGCTTCGGCTGCCACCAGTGAACGCGATACCAGGTCATCAGAAAAGCCCGGCTCGGTCGCTACCACGATGAAGAGTTGCGATACATTCGCGGCCAGCAGCTTGGATTTGTACTGGTCGGAGCGATACAGCAGGGTGTCGCGCTCCGTGATTTCTTCGATTACGCCCTGGTTGGCTGAGGTCAGTTTCAGTTTGACGACGTCGCCGACGGCGACGTCACTCTTTTTGCCACGCGTCACACATTGCAGTTTCGCGCTATCGGTTTGCACCAGATAGTGGCGGCCATGTGCGGCTATGACGATACCGGTAATGAGTGTGGTCATCAGGATGCAGTCCGTGCTACTGACTGCGCGTAAATCGCATCGAGTTTGGCCGCGCAGATGAAATCGTTGAGCGACAGGCCTCCTAGGCCGTTATTCACGGAGTGGGTGTCGTATTTCACTACGCATTGCTTATAGGTGATCACCAGTTCCGGATGATGGTCTTCGGTGTGGATGGTGTAGGCGATGGCATTCACAAAGGCTAGCGTCCGGTAGTAATTCTGGAAGGTATAGACCCGTACGATTTTGCCGTCTTGCAGCTGCCAGTCAGGCAGCGCCTGCAAATAAGTCGCGACTTCCGCTGCCGACAATGCCGACGTTTGTGGTCGGCATGTTTGCAGGCGTAAGTCGGCGGCGCTGCTCATGGTGTCCAGGCTCAACCTGCCGCCAGCAGTTTGTTGATACGTACCGTAGCAGGCGGGTGCGAATCGTAGAACGCCGAATGCAGCGGATCAGGCGTCAGGGTCGACGCATTGTCTTCATACAGTTTGACCAGTGCCGATACCAGGTCTTGCGAATTGGTATGTTGCGCAGCGAATGCATCGGCTTCGAATTCATGTTTGCGCGAGCTGAGCGAAGTCAGTGGCGAGAACAGGAAGGAGAAGACCGGCAACACAAGTGCAAACAGGATCAGTGCCATGGCGTCATTGCTGGCACCCATCATCGGTTCTACGCCGAGGCCGGTGTAGAACCAGGTCTGGTTTTTCAGGTAACCGAGCACGGCGAGGAAGGCGAGCGAAGCGGCAAACATGACGACGATGCGCTTGACGATGTGCTTGAGTTTGAAGTGGCCGAGTTCATGGGCCAGTACCGCTTCAATTTCATGCGGTGCCAGGCGTTCCAGCAGGGTGTCGAAGAAAACGATGCGTTTCGCCGCACCGAAGCCGGAGAAGTAGGCGTTGCCGTGTGCGCTGCGACGCGAGCCATCCATAACGAACAGGCCGCTGGCCTTGAAGCCGACACGCTGCATCAGGTTTTCGATACGGGTGCGCAGGTTTTCATCTTCCAGTGGCTGGAATTTATTGAACAGCGGTGCGATGAAGAGCGGTACCAGGACCAGCATCAGCATCTGGAACGAGCACCACAGTATCCATGCATACAGCCACCACAGGTCGCCGGATTTTTCCATCAGGATGATGGTGACCCAGACCAGGCCGAGGCCGAGCGAGAGGGAGATGACAGTGCTTTTCGCCAGATCGGTGAAGAACAGGCGCGGCGACATGCGGTTGAAACCGAAGCGCGCTTCCAGCACGAATTGACGGAAGTAATCAAACGGCAGCTCAATCAGGCCGGAGATCAGGGCGAAGGCCAGTACCAGCGCCAATTGATAGCGATAGCCGGGGCCGAAGACAAACAGCGCGCTTTCCGACAGCCATTGCAAACCGCCCATCAGCGTAAAGCCGATCAGGGTGGCGGCGTTCAGGATCACGATGAACAGGGCGAATTTGGTTTTCGCAACCGAGTAATCAGCCGCTTTCTGGTGTGCTTCCAGCGGTATTTTCCCTACGAATTGTGGCGGCACGGCAGCACGATGCGCCTGGATGTGGCGGATGTGGCGCGAAGCCAGCCAAAAACGTACCAGCAGGCTGATAAGCAGAAAAGTGACAAACAAAACGGTAAACGCGAGCGATGACATTCTTTTCCTGTGAGAAAATGGCGGATTGAGCAGGCTAAAGGAAAACAATTATGTCACAAGCTACTGAATTAGAGTCGTCATCTGCCACCCCATTGCGCCCGAATGAGTTCAACCTGATCTGGGTCGATATGGAAATGACCGGACTCGATCCAGACAATGACCGCATTATCGAAGTTGCCGTGGTGGTAACTGATTCCAACCTGAATATCCTGGGCGAAGGCCCGGTATTTGCCATCCATCAATCGGATGAAGTGCTGGACGGCATGGATGCCTGGAATAAGGGTACGCACGGCCGTTCCGGCCTGATAGACCGCATCAAGGCATCCACCGTGACCGAAGCCGATGCCGAAACCGCCCTGATCGAATTCCTCAAGAAATACGTCCCTAGCGGCAAATCGCCTATGTGCGGCAACACTATTTGCCAGGACCGCCGCTTCATGGCGCGTGGCATGCCTAAGCTGGAAGCCTTCTTCCACTATCGCAACCTCGACGTCTCGACCCTGAAAGAACTGTGCCGTCGCTGGAAACCTGAACTGGTCAACGGCTTCAAGAAACACCAAAAGCACACCGCGCTGGCCGACATCCTCGAATCGATCGAAGAGCTGCGCTACTACCGCGAGCATTTCATCAAGGAATAATGCAGGCCATGCCTGACGTAAAAAAGCCGGCGAGTGCCGGCTTTTTTGTTGGTCGCTTACTTATTTAATTACTCTGTGCTAGCCGCGCCGCAGCATTTTTTATACTTCTTGCCGCTGCCGCACGAGCAATCGTCGTTGCGGCCAATTTTTGGTTCTTCACGCTGTACGGTTTTGACCGCGGATTTGCGATGCGGCAGCCAGAACTTGTGGATTTCCGGAATCGCGGATTCGATTTCTATGGTCAGCTTGTGGCATTTGACCGGATTATCGACCAGCACCATTTCTTCTTCTTCGATTTCCTCTGCGCCGAGCAAATAGATAGGGCGCATCAGCGGGGCGATATTCGAGCTATTGATAGGCTCCCATGCTTCGGCACGCAAACTCATGCCGAGATTAAAGCCCCAAGCCCAGGCTTCACCGTCCAGTACAGGCTTGCCTTCCCATTCGTGTTCGCAGAACAGCGGTTCGTATTCTTTCGGTGCGACTTCCAGCGTGATCGCGATTTCATTCATGAAACGTGCGATCAGGCCGACGATGCGGTCGTATTCCTTGTCGTTCTTGAATTTAGGTACCGCTTCTGCGTTTTCGCCCCAGACATGCGGCAACCATTCGATCAGTGGCACTTCTTCCGGGCCGACCACCAGTGCGGTCAGGTAGCCGTGCAGCGAATCCATCGCCATGCAGTCATCTGCAGTGCGGTCGGAAAGCAGGAATTTGTCGAGTTCGTCGAATTCCTTGTCGGAGAGGGGCTGGTCGAGATGCATGGTGGGATTTTCTTCAATGATGATCAGGGCGACAGTGTACCAGCACCCCTGAGCCTAAGCGATGGCTGGGCGGCAATGAAATCTATTGATATAGAGTAAGGGGCTAGGAGGCGCGGCACCGTACAATAGGCAAATGAATGATTCCACCCCTTTGTCCTTTTCCACGTTGACACCTGATTGCGTGCTCGATGCGCTGGAAAGCGTCGGCCTGTATAGCGATGGCCGCTTGCTGGCTTTGAACAGCTATGAAAACCGCGTCTACCAGGTCGGCATGGAAGATGGTCCGCCGCTGGTAGCCAAGTTTTATCGCCCGGCACGCTGGACCGACGCTGCCATTCTGGAAGAGCATGCTTTTGTCCACGAGCTGGTGGAAAGCGAAATCCCGGTAGTACCTGCTACCGCGCTGGCAGACGGCAAGACCCTGCATGCGTTTGCCGGTTATCGCTTTGCCGTCTTCGCCCGTCACGGCGGCCGCGCACCCGAGCTGGATGATCCGGCCACGCTGGAATGGCTGGGGCGCTTCATAGGCCGTATCCATGCGGTGGGTGCATTAAAGAATTTCGAGCATCGTCCGGCGCTGAATATCCAGACCTTTGGCACTGAACCACGTGATTACCTGCTGGCCAATAATTTCATCCCGCCTGATTTGCTCGACGCCTACCGCAGCGTCGTGACGCAGGCGCTGGATGGCGTGCAGCGTTGTTATGATCGTGCCGGGGATGTTTCCACTTTGCGCCTGCATGGCGACTGCCATTGCGGCAATGTGCTGTGGACTGATGCGGGGCCGCACTTTGTCGACTTCGACGATAGTCGCAGCGGACCGGCGATCCAGGATTTGTGGATGCTGCTGTCCGGCGAGCGGCGCGATATGGTGCGGCAGTTTTCAGACTTGCTGGCAGGTTATGAAGACTTTGCCGAGTTCGATACACGCGAACTGCATTTGATCGAAGCCTTGCGCACCTTGCGCCTGATTCATTACGCCGCATGGCTGGCGCGGCGCTGGGATGATCCGGCGTTCCCGGTTGCTTTCCCCTGGTTTAATACGCAGCGTTACTGGCAAGACCGGATCCTGGAATTGCGTGAGCAGGTCGCGCTGATGGATGAAGCGCCGTTGTGGACCAACTAAACGGCTGATGGACTCGATCTATATTTTTATCATTGTGGGCGGTATCGCCGCCGGTTTCGTGCAAGGACTGTCGGGCTTTGCGTTTGGCATGACGGCGATGTCGTTCTGGGCTTGGGGCATGGATCCGGTGATTGCTGCATCACTGGCCGTATTCGGTGCACTGACCGGACAAATCATTGCGGCCTTCACAGTGAAGCGCGGATTTGATTGGCAGTTGCTGCTGCCTTTCTTTGTCGGTGGTGCCATCGGCATCCCGATAGGCGTGTTGTTGCTGCCGCTGTTGAATATGGATATGTTCAAGGCTTTGCTGGGCGGGATACTGATCGTCTGGTGCCCATCCATGCTGTTTGTGTCCCGCTTCCCCAAGCTCAAACCGCAAGGGCCGGTCGCGGATGGCACTATCGGTTTGATCGGTGGTGTGATGAGTGGCTTTGGCGGTTTTGCCGGAATCGTGCCGACCTTGTGGTGCACGCTGCAGGGCATGGCCAAGGATAAGCAACGCGTGATTATTCAAAACTTCAATCTGGGCGCTTTGATATTCACGATGCTGGCGTATCTGTATAAGGGCATTATCACGGCCACCATGCTGCCTTACTTCGCGGTGCTGGTGCCGGCGATGCTGATACCGTCGTTGCTCGGAGCCAGGCTGTATCATCGGATATCTGATGTCGCATTCCGCCGCCTGGTCCTGAGCCTGCTCACCTTGTCCGGTATCGCATTACTGAGTTCGTCCTTGCCCAAGCTGTTAGCCTAGAAGCCGGCCTTAATAAAAACCACCATAAAGAAGATGGTCTGATCTATGCGCAGCTTTCGTTGGTTATCCAGTTTTGCCCCTCAGCCGTCTGCAATAGGTACCGAACTGGGCCAGGCCAGGTTTCGCGTCCTGAATGTCACGCCCTTTTGTTTGTATCTCATCCTGGCCGCCCATTTTGAATGGCAGGCTGTACCGGCCAGCGTCGTCATCGGTGCCGCCGGGTACATCGCTTATGCCCTGATCTGGATAGCCGTCGTACGTTTCTCGCTCTTCAATGCCAATGTACGTCGCACACTGGCCACCGTACTCGACCAGGCTTTACCGGCGCTGGGCATGTATCTGGCTGGTTTCCTGGCGGGGCTGGTGGCATGGGTACCTGCGCTGGGTTCCATAGGCAACGGTTTACGCTTTGGCACACGCTACACCTGGTTGTCGTCGGTGGTCGGCGGCTCGTTGTTGAGTATTGCGTTTTATTTTTCAACAGACTGGCGTTCCATTCCGGGCGTTGCGACGGGTATCGTGTTGATCAATGTATTGGTGCCCTTGTATGTGGTGGTACTGGTCAAGCGGCTGGAGCAGGACAAGCAGGAGTTTGAACAACGCGCCGCGCATTTCGAAGAAGCGACCAAGCATGATCACCTGACCGGCTTGTTGAACCGTGCCGGGTTTGCTGATGTATTCGATGATTTATTCAGGTCGCTCAAGTCGCGTATCGACGGCAAGGAAGTCAGCGCAGTCTTGCTGCTGGACCTCGACGGCTTCAAGGCGATCAATGACGGTTGCGGCCATGCAGCCGGCGATGAAACCTTGCAAAAGGTGGCGGTTGCGCTGACTGGCTGTGTACGTGCCTCGGACCGCGTGGCGCGCCTGGGCGGGGATGAGTTTGGTGTCCTGCTACGACATGTCAGCCAGCCGCAGGACGTTGATCTGGTGGCAGAGAAGATATTGGCGGCGATCGCCGAGGTGAGTGCGCCGCGCAGTGATTTGCGGCTGGGCGCCAGCATAGGGATATGCGTGTTGCCACATCCCGATTTGCAGACCTATGACGAGATACTGAAGGCAGCAGATCGCCTCATGTATGAAGCGAAAGCAAGCGGGAAAAAGCAATTCCGCAAAATGACGGCCTGATATCAATTGATATCGCCGTCCTTACTTTAGATTTTTTGCGCGTTCTTCGTCAATGCATCCAGCTTGGCAATAACCTGATCCACATCGCTATCGCTGTTGGCGATCAGCACTGCATGCTCTATCGCATCATCCCGTTTGGTGCTGGCGAAATAGCCGAGCAGGTAATCGCCATTTTCTGTCTTGGATACATTGCGGCTGTCGTCCTTGGCGAGGCGGCGCGCATACCAGACGGCATAACCATTCGACTCTTCGCAGCAATAGACCTCGGCTGAATGATGCGGACCGAGTGGATACTTTTCCGGATCGGTGTACCAGATGGTCTTGCGCCAGAGGTGATTCTTTTTTGATTCAGGGATAGGACTCATATGCGTACTTGCTCCGGCTTGTTTCATCGTAAGGTCAGTGTAGTGCGGCTATTGTAGTGATATGTAGCCGCGGACAGGAATAGAAATACACACCTGTCAGCAAAAATTCAGATTTCGGGCGGATAGTGTGTCGCTGTCAGAGCTTGTTGTGCGCTCCCGGTGGCAGCTCTACATGCGGTGCAGTACGAGCCAGCATCTCGCGCAATTTCTTGTCTATGCGCGCATATTCCAGCTCGATCTCAGTCAGGCGCAAGCTGGCATCGCCAAGGATATTGTTCTTTGCCCGGATTTCCAGTTCACGACACAGGGCCGCCAGGGTGGTCGCCCCTATCGACGATGTGCTGCCGCACAGGACATGCGCGAACTTGGCCACAGTCGGCGCATCGTTGGCGAGTATCGCTTCATGCAGGAAGACAAAACGCTTGGGGCTATCGGTCAGGAACAGATCCACCAGTTCGGCAAAGTCAGCGCCAAACATTTCCTGCGTGGCTTCCAGTTCATCATCATTACGTACCATGGAACGCTCCGTGGAGGCTGGCTTCAGCCAGCGGCTCAGCATGTCGCTCAGTGGGCGCATGCGTATCGGTTTAAAAATAAAGTCATCCATGCCTATTGCCAGGCAGGTATCGCGCTCGCTGCGGTTGACGCCTGATGACCAGCCTATGATGGGTACATGCTCGTCGCCGGTTTCCGCTGCGCGCAACAGGGCAGTGGTCTGGTAACCATCCATATTCGGCATCTGGCAATCCATCAGGATCAGGTCGTAGTTGCGGATGTGCACCATGCGCAGCGCCTGTTGCCCGTCACCTGCGGTATCGACCTGGCAACCGAAACGCGCCAGCATGCGCTCGGCAATTTGCAGGTTGACCGGATTGTCGTCGACTGCCAGTACCCGGGTATGGGTATACGCATGGGCGTTATCGGAGACTATGTATTCGGTATTCAGATGCACGCCTGCGCAGACGAAGCGCGGTGCATCTTTCTTGGCGATGCAGCTGCAGAGCAGGCTCAGGGTATCGAGCAACATGGTTTGCTGCAGCGGCTTGGGCAGCCAGGCGGAGAAGCCGGCTTGCGCCAGGCGGTCGGCGTCATGTCTTGTATGTTCATCACTGACGAGTACGACCAGTGTGTCGCGGTACAAGGGAGAGCTGCCGATCGCGGTGCCCAGTGTTTCGCCATCAATGCCGGGGAGATTTTGATCGAATAGCGCGATGCGATACGGATCGCCTGCCAGCGCTGCGCTTTCCAGGGCTGCCAGTGCCACTTTGGGTACTTCAAAACCTTCGACGCGTGCACCGTGCTGCTGTAACTCGCGTACTACGTGGGTGCGTGTTTCGGCATGGGCGTCTATAAACAGCATGCGTATGTCGCCGAGCGAGCCCAGTGTCTGGGACGCTGACTGGTCTATGCCGAGATCGGTATTTGATTCGAGGAGCTGCCCTACATTCAGCAGCAGGCGGTCGGCGCTGCTTTGCGCCAGACGGATCATGTCGCGCTGATCCGGCGCGAGGTCGTTTTGCCGGATCATTTCGAGCGCACCGATGATACCGTTCATCTGGCTGTTGACCGTGCGTTGCAAGTCGTCGAGCAAACGCTCGTCCAACTGCGTATTAGTCAGTGTGCTGTTCTGGTGTTCCCGGCGGCGCGCGATACGCTGGCGTTGCGCCGGACTGATTTTTGTTGTTGTGAACGGCAGATATGAAGACATGGTTTCCCGACGGGTAGTCCTGCATCGTTAGCTGGGCCGGCCAAAGCTGGCTCCAGGCAAGAATATATCAAAGCGCGATCTCAAGCATAAACCTAAGTAAAAAGCCGCGCATCCCCTGTGTTGCTCCGTACTTTGAATTGCAAAAAACGCATTTTCTCATGTAGTCTTGCGAAAGTTATTTTCCGTGCGGAAATGCTATCGAAGGAAAAGATGCAATTGTCTGTGCCGGATCGGGGCCGGGACGCCACTGGCGTGCCGAGCATAGGGACTAAGTAGCCCACAACCGGCGGATGCACAGACATGTTTGGTAAAGCGAGCGCATTTGGTATGCGGTGGCATACCTGTGCGCTTTTTATTTAGCTGCTGCAAATAGGGGAAATGCATGTCCAACATTGCTGGAAAGGCATATGCCATGAACGTGATCACGCCGATCCGTTGGTATATGACTTGGATTAATAAGGTGATTTTCTGGGTGGCACTGAGAAAGCCAGCCACCCTCAAGGGTTTGATCACGCTGTCACTGATACATTACGCACGCTGGGTCATTATCGGCAAGAATCAGTTTCCGCATCTGGACGAGCGGCAGCCGAAAGAGAAGCTGAACTATGCGTATATGCTGTTCTTCAGTAATTTCAACGGTAGCTGGGCGCAATACGTCGACTCCTTCACGTTTGCCATTCCGAGCGGACTGGATCTGTTCTGGAAATGGAATATCCGCTATCCGAAGTCTGTCCCGCTGACGCCGTTCCACTCCTACATTCAATTCAACCAGGTCCAGACCGACCACTACTACAACGCCTATCCGATGGCGGCTGCGAATGACGTCAAGGCCGCGAAAACACTGAAGGCCGAACTGATCGCTTTCGACGCCAGCTACGGCAAGGCAGAACCAGAACAATTCCTGAAGCAATACAAGGCCTTGTTGCGCAGCCTGCAGCACGACCTCGGCGATATGCAACCGACGCCGATTGTCAGCCTGGCAGATCAGGCGAAGGGGGAATAAGCATGGGTAATGTCAGCAATAACGCGTATGCGATCACCTGCCTGTGCCCGATCCAGAAAGGCCATATCGGTGGCACCGCGTACAGCGATGAAGTGCGCCGTCGCCTGCAGGACTGGGGCCTGAATGAAATGAGCCCGATGGCCAAGGTGCCGCAAACTTATTTGTGCCGCTACTTTGTGCTCGACGATGTGTACTACGAATCTTTGCCCGGCACTGACTTCGGCGGCACCTGGTACGACTTCCTGTCCATCTTCTCTGATCGCTTCCGCCGCGCTGCACTGCCGGAAGAAGATCATCTGCAATCCAAGTACCTGGTCTGGTGCTGCAATATCCACGGCGACCCGGATACCTACCTGCGCGGCATGTGGAATGCCATCAGTGATGACATCCGTCACCTGTGGGGTTTCTGCTATGGCTTCGAGCATGTATCGGATGCCGATAGCTTTATTGCCTATATCAAGAAGTGCCAACTGACGGCCTCCCTGTTCTTTGTCGGCTCCAACGACGAGCCGCTGCCGGAGCAATTGAAGGGACTCTATCTGAAGCAGGAGTTCTCGCGCTTCGTGACTGAGCACCAGGGCTTGCCAGCGGCAGAATTACAGCAGGTATACCACGCATTTATCCAGCGGGTTAATCCGACGAATTTGCAGGAGCCAACCTGGCTGCCCGGACAATCTACTTTACAAACACAATCGTAGAAGGATCTTCTTGTGAGCAAAGTTTTGGACTTGATGGATATCCAGGGCAACGTGATACGTGCCTATGGACGTTATAACTTTCCCTATGCACGTTATGTCTTCCTGAATATCCGCGACGGTGCACGCGGACGTGAATTCGTGCGCCTGGTGACCGAACAGGTCACGACAGCCGTGAATTGGGGGCAGGGACCGAACCCTATCGAAAAACCGATGTCGACTGTGAATGTCGCCTTCACTTATCCCGGGCTGAAGACGCTGGAATTACCACGTGCTTCGTTGATCGGCTTCCCTATGGAATTCGTGATGGGCATGAAGAAGCGCGTCGACATATTGGGCGATGACAAACGCAGCGCGCCCGAACATTGGGACCCGATCTGGAAAGAGAGTCGTGAGCGTGATCGTCATAAAGACGTGCATGTCTGGATCTCGATTAACGGCCAGTCTCGTGCCGCCATGCAGGAAAAATATGAATGGCTGCAAAAGATAGTGCATGACAGCGCCGGTGGCGTGGCCATCCTGTCCGGTCATCGTGGTGATGATGGTGCCGAGCATTTGCCGTTCCAGGATGTGCATGCCGTATTTGAAGATGGCAAACCGACCAGCAAGGAACACTTCGGGTATACCGACGGCATCGGCGATCCGGTCTTTGAAGGTTTGCCGGGCAAGCCGGAGCGTGTGGTCGGGCGCGGCAAACAACTCAAGGGTGGCAAGTGGGCGCCACTGGCAACTGGTGAGTTCATCCTCGGTCATCGCGATGAAGCGGAAGAGTATCCGATCGCACCGGCACCGCAACTGTTATCGCGCAACGGTACTTTCATGGTGTATCGCAAGCTGCATGAAAACGTCGGTACCTTTAATTCTTATCTGGAGCAGGAAGGCGCGAAGTACCCGGGCGGCAAGGAGTTGTTGGCAGCGAAATTCGTCGGACGCTGGCGCGATAACGGTGCGCCTATCGTATCGGCTCCGGACGCAGCCAGCAAGGCGCAATGGGATACCAAGTTTGCAGCGGCGACCCCGGCCGAGCGTGATCGTATGCTGAGCGGCTTTACTTTCGATGACGATATGGATGGGGCTAAATGCCCGTTCAGTTCGCATTTGCGACGCATCAATCCACGTGCATCACTGGAGCTGACGCCGAATGCATTTGATACACCGAGTGCGCTGGCGAATCGCCGTCGCGTGATACGACGTGGCTTGCCGTATGGTGAGGTGAAGGATCCGGCACGTGATGATGGCAACCACGGCATCGTCATCATGATGATTAATGCCAGCATCAACCGCCAGTTTGAATTCGTGCAGCAGCAGTGGATTAACTATGGCAATGATTTCCGCGCAGCCAATGACAAGGAAATCATCCTCGGCAACCATGATGATGAGCAGCCGAGCAAGGCGGTATTGCAGGTTCCGGCAGATAGTGACGAAGCACCGTACTTCCTGTCCAAGATTCCACGCCTGGTGGAAACGCGTGGCGGCGATTACTTCTTCATCCCGAGCATGACGGCATTGCGCATGATCGCGAAAGGTATCGTCGATCCGACCTGATACAGACACATGCAAGCAAAAGGGAAGCCTGCCGGCTTCCCTTTTTTATTTCGGCGATGACGTGCTGGCTCAAATGTCCCAGCTGGCCGGTTCTTTGCGCGCTACTTTGTTGTATTCGTGGCGGAAGGTGGAAATCGCGTCATAGACAATTTTGCGTGCACGGTTGATGCCGCCTAGCGGACGGTGCGCGGGCAGGCTATGCCACGGTGTGTAGGACAGGTTCTCGCCAAAGACGCGCTGTGCTTCGCTGTCGAATTCCTGTTGCAGTATGCGTATCGTCGCGACCTTGCGGAATGGCGACTCGCTTTCCTTCCATTCCTTGCCCGGATCCTCGATCGGCATATTGTCGGCATTGGTTTGCAGCTGTACGGTGAAGTCAAACAGTGCTTCACCTTGTGCCAGCTGGCGCACCATGGCCTGGCGCAGATAGTCCGGTCCCGGATCAGACGGCAGCGGATCAGGATTGCGCACGTGCGGAATGGCTGAATACTTGACGGCGGTATTGCCGAATAAATAAGGCGTGGTGCTCCAGTAGCGCATTTGCAGTGGATTGGCGAACTTCTTCAGTGAAGTCACCAGATTCCAGATCACGCGCCAATGCGTGGCGAAGAAAAAAATCTTGGACAGGATGCTGCCGGTCATCGCTTTGATCAGCGCGTCGAATTCCTCGACATTCTTGGTCACAAAGACATTGGTGCTGATGACGATGAAATCCTGGGTTTGTTCGTGACGTTCGCTCTCCAGCAATTTGTCGCCGGGGACGCCCATCAGTTTGATCGCCATGCCGCGGATATCACGTGCCTTGTCGGCCTGTATCGTGCCGTCCTGATTGGAGTAACGGATCCATGCCTGATAGGTGCGCGCTTCGGCAAATACGCCGACACGCAATTCGGCGGGCAGGTCGGCTTCGACAGTGAATTCAGCTTTGACCACGCCGTGCATTTTGGGGTGCGCATCGCGGCGCATGATGCCGGTGGGATTGTCGCGAATGATTTTGGCTTTGAGGCGGGCGGAGAGGTCGGCGATGTATTGGGCTTCCCCGGCCGGTATGGTTTCTTGCGCGAGCGTGTTGTCTGACATAAATTAATTGTAGATTTGATACCACATCATGGCCGCGCACTATAGGTTTCAGCTATATTACGCGGGGCGGTTGAGCAAAGTACAGTTGCCTATCATTAACTGTAATTAATATTTTTGCAAGACGAAGTGGCACCCTTTGTCGCCAAATTGCGATGAAACCGGAGCATCAAATTAAATTCCCACAGCAATCTGCCTGGTCACCTTTACCGAAGCGCGCAAGCCAGACGCAAGTCGGTTTGCACCGCACGATGTTTTTCCGTGCGTCGCCGATTGCGGGTGAGCCCGGCGCCGAACATGGCGAGCTTCCGGCCTATGACCTGAATGCTGCCTTGCACTTATTCGTCGCCCTGATCAAGGGTTTGAGCGAGGTGCATAAACGCGTCGATTTGCATCAGGCAGTGTGTCTGGCCAATCTGCGCTTGCTGCAGGATGGTTCGGTGGAGTTCCGCAACGACGCCACAGTACCGCTGGCGTATAGCTCGCCGGAACAAACCGGGCGCATGAATCGCCAGGTTGATTACCGCAGCGATTACTACTCACTTGGCATCGTGCTGTACGAACTCTTGAGTGGGCATTTGCCGTTCGAGTCGGATAGTGTGATGGAGCTGGTGTATAGCCATATCGCGAAGAAGCCGCTACCACCGAGTCGCTTCAATCCGGCGATTCCGGATGCGGTCGGCAATATCGTGCTCAAGCTGCTGGCCAAGAATGCCGAAGACCGCTATCAAAGCCTGGAAGGCTTGCTCAGCGATATAGAGCGATGCCGTACTGCCTTGCAGGAAAGCGAGACTATTCAGTCTTTCCCATTGGCGCAGCAAGATGTTTGCGACCGTCTGCAGATTTCACAAAAGCTATATGGCCGTGAGTACGAATATGCGCGCCTGCTGAGCGCGTTCAAGAACGTCACGGCCGGCACTGCCGAGCTGGTGCTGGTCACCGGTTACTCCGGCGTCGGCAAGTCTTCGCTGGTGAATGAAATCCACAAACCAGTGGTGGCACAAGGCGGCTACTTCATCTCGGGTAAATTCGACCAGTTCAAACGCACCATTCCGTACTCGGCTTTCAACCAGGCTTTCCGTGAATTGATGCGGCAAATCCTGACCGAAAGCGAAACCCGGATTGCCGAGTGGCGCGCCAAGCTACTGAAGGCGCTGGGGCCGAACGGACAACTGATTATTGATGCGATTCCGGAGCTGGAATTCATCATCGGCAAGCAACCGCAAGTGCCTTTGCCAAGTGCTACGCGGAATAGCTTTAACTATGTGATGCAGAACTTCGTCAGCGTGTTTACGCGCGTCGAGCATCCTATCGTCTTATTCCTCGATGACTTGCAATGGGCCGATGCCGCATCGCTCAAACTCATCAGTTTGCTGATGCGCAACCTGAACGATCCCTGCCTACTGTTGATAGGTGCATACCGCAGTAACGAAGTCGATATCGCGCATCCGCTGAATCTGACGCTGGACCTGATCCGCAAGGAAGCGAACGTCACCACTATAGAGCTGAATGCCCTGACTGATCTCAGCATCCTTGAGATGGTGGCAGACACCTTGCAGTGCGAAGAGGCCGAAGCAGTTTCGCTAGCGAGCCTGATTTATCGCAAGACGCTGGGCAATCCCTTCTTCATAGGCCAATTCATCAAGAGCCTCAACAGTGATGGCTTCCTGTTCTTTGAGCATGGTCACTGGCGCTGGAATATCGCGCAGATCGAAGAACTTAACATTACTGATAACGTTGTCGACCTGCTGACGAAAGAATTGCGACGCCTGCCGGAACCCACGCAACGCCTGTTGACGATCGCGGCCTGCATAGGCAGTCGCTTTGATTTGCAGACACTGGAAACCGTCAGCCAGCGTTCCAAGCAGGAGATAGGTGAACTGCTGCACGATGCGATCCAGACTGGCCTGGTTTTACCCGCAGAACATACGGTGGCGGCGACAGCGCTGGTTTCATATGTCTATCAATTCCGCCACGATAAAGTGCAGCAGGCCGCATATGAAGGCATAGCCAAATACGAAGCCGATGCCATCCATCTGGAAATCGGGCGTTTGCTGCTGAATAGCCTGAGCGAAGAAGAAAAGGAAGAATCCATCTTTGAACTGGTCGATCATCTGAACCAGGGACGCTCTTTGCTGACGCTGCAAAGCGAGAAAGAGAAGCTGGCAGAACTGAACCTGCAGGCAGCAAAGAAGGCACGCAAATCGGCGGCATTCGATGTACATCGTGATTGCATTGATATTGCCGGTGAGTTCGGCAGTGTACATATCTGGCGTGAGAAGCAAGTCTTCATGCATGAGCTGTACATGGAGAAGATCAATGCAGCGTTTGCGCGTGCTGACTACAAGGAAATGGAAAAGCTGTGCCAGATCGTATGCCAGCACAGTGAAACTCCGGGCGAAATCATCGCCGCCAAGAATTACCTGATCCGTTGTTACGGTGCGATCTACAAGCCGCAAGAGCTGATGAAGACCGGCATAGAGATGCTGGAAATCGCCGGCATCAAAATCCCGCCCAACCTGAGCGAGCGGGACATCCTGCTGGCGCGCATGAAGTTGAAAGTGGCGCTGCGTGGCCGTGATCCGCTGGAGCTGGAACACCTGCCGCGTGCGACTGATCCGGTCTATCTGCTGCAGCTGCACGCGACCATGGCCTTTCTCGGTTATGGCTTCACGTATCTGGCTGGTTCCAATACCGTGCTGTGGGTGGCATTGGAAATGGTCAGGCGCTCCATACATTATGGTTCTTCACCGAACTGTGCGTATGCTTATGCAGTGTGGGGCCGTACGCTGGTCGGCAAGCTGGGCAAGATTGCAGAAGGCTACAAATTCGGCAAGGTTGCTGCCCAATTGGGTGGAGAAAATATATCGCTGGGCGCGGCCGGGATTTTCCACGGCATCATTCGCCATCACCGCGAACATCTGCGGCTGTCGCTGGAACCCTTGATGGATATCTACGTCAAGGCGATGGAAACCGGCGACCGTCCGGGGGCGATGGTGGCTTTGTCATTCTCCGATGCGATACGTTTCCAGTCGGGCGGCAATGTGCAGGAAGCCTTGCAGACCATACGCAAGGATCTCGATATCTATCGCAAGATGGATTACGCCGCTTTGCTCGGCGTCATGATTCCGTGGGCCTTGCTGTTTTCGCGCCTGGTGGGTGAGTCGATTACCGATATCACGCAAGGGCGGGACCAGGAAGACTATGTACAGTCGCGCAAGAATGCTGCTGATCCGTGGGGCATTTTCTATGTGCGTACGATACAGGCTATAGGCGAATATTATTTCGGTGAATTCGTCAAAGCGCGCATACATGCAGCGGAAGCGATGGAATTGCCCGGCTTCCATTTCGGCACGCCGTCATCTGCCTTCCTGATGTGGGTGTATTCATTATCGGAGCTGGCCTTGTGCCGCCCTTATGACGCGCACTCATCGGCGACGCTGGCGCGGGTCAAGGTGTGGCAACGCCGTTTCAAGGACTGGGCCGAGCATGCGCCGATGAACTATCGCCATAAATGGCAGCTGGTCGAAGCGGAGCGTTATCGCGTCAGTGACAAGAATAGGCTGGCTGAACAAGCATATGAACTGGCGATTACCGGTGCGCGCAAATATGGCTTCATCAACGATGAAGCACTGGCACACGAATTGACTGGCAAGTTTTATCTCAGCCAGGGCAAGGACATCAACGCCCGCATGCACCTGGAACAGGCGCATGCACGCTATGAAGAGTGGGGTGCTTTGGCCAAAGCGATGCAGATGGAAGAGGCGTATCCGATCCTGCTGGCGCGTGTGATTTCACGACGTCGGGAAAATAGCCGCGACATGGAAGTGGCACGTGAACGGCAGGTCGATATCCAAACCGTCATCAAGGCTTCGCAAACCTTGTCCGGTGAAATCCAGCTCGACAAATTGCTCTCCAAGCTCATGCGTCTGCTGATCGAAAATGCGGGTGCGCAAAAAGGTGCGCTGCTATTGATGGAGCAAGGGCGTTTGTTTATCCAGGCTGAAGTCAGTGCTGACGGTACCATCGTCGTACAACAGGGCCTGCCTTTGGAAAAAAGTACAACGCTGGGCCTGGCTGTCATCAACTATGTGAAGCGCACGCACGGCAACATCGTGCTGGGCGATGCGGCGAGCGATAGTCAATTCAATGGCGATCCTTATATAGAACGCGAACGGCCGAAATCCATACTGTGCTTGCCGCTGCAAAAGCAGGGCCAGCTGGTCGGTGTTATGTATATGGAAAATAATCTGGCGGTCGACGCCTTTACGCCGGAACACACTGAGCTATTACAAATCTTGTCGACGCAGATTGCGATTTCACTTGAAAACGCCGGTTTGTATAACGACCTCGAACAAAAAATCGAAGCACGTACGCAAGCACTCAGCCTGAAGAACACCGAGCTGCACGACACGCTGAACTCCCTGCGTCGTACGCAGAAGCAATTGGTGGAATCAGCCAAGCTGGCTTCGCTGGGGCAACTGGTGGCTGGGGTCGCGCATGAAATCAACACACCGCTAGGCGTCGGCGTGACTGGCGCATCTACCCTGGCAGAAGAAACCAGCCGCTTGCAATCGCTATTCCAGAGCGGCGCGATGAAGCGCTCTGACCTCGATGCTTACGTCGGCACGGCAGGCACCATCAGCAAATTGCTGTTGTCGAATATGGAGCGTGCGGCGACGCTGATCCAAAGCTTCAAGGATGTGGCGGTGGATCAAACCAGTGAAGAGCGACGTACCTTCTTCCTCAAGGCTTACATCGATGAAATCCTGTCCAACCTGAGTCCTATGCTGCGGCGCTCCGAGCATAGGATGACCGTAAGTTGCGATGAGACGATAGAAGTGGATACCTATCCGGGTGCGCTGTCGCAAGTCATTACCAATCTGGTGATGAATACCTTGCTGCATGCATTTGCCGAACAGGCCCAGGGCGAAATCCAGATTATCGTGCGCAGCGTGTATGAAGACGGACGGGAAACCGATATGCTCGAACTCAGCCTGTCCGATAACGGCAAAGGCATCCCGCCGGAAAATCTGGTCAAGATCTTTGATCCCTTCTTTACGACCATGCGCGGACGTGGTGGTAGCGGCCTCGGTTTGAATATCGTGCATAACCTGGTGACCGGTACCTTGCAAGGGCAGATCAGTGTCGAGAGCCAACTGGATCTGGGCACGACGTTCATTGTGCGTTTTCCGCGCAATCCGGTTGAAGTCGCTGACGAAGCGGTAAAAGGCGACGCCGCAAATGACAGGGCAGGGACGCGCGATGTTTGACGACTTTTCATTTGCCCCGGAAAAAGAAGGAGGTAGCACTGATGGCGGCCTGCCGTGGAAGGTCCTGATCGCGGACGACGAAGAAGAAGTGCATCAGGTCACGGCGGTAGCCATGATAGACGTGCGCTTCAAGGGGCGTCCGCTGGAATTCCTGCATGCCTACTCGGCAGCCGAAGCACGCCAGGTATTGATGCAGCATCCCGACACGGCCATCATTCTGCTGGATGTCGTGATGGAAGAAGAGGACGCCGGGCTGCAGCTGGTGCGTCAGATCCGTGAAGAAATGCGCAACCGCAGCTTGCGTATAGTCTTGCGCACCGGCCAGCCGGGGCAGGCACCGGAACGGGATGTGGTAATTGATTACGACATCAATGACTACAAGGCCAAGACTGAGCTGACACGACAAAAACTATTGACCTGCATTATCTCGGCGCTGCGTTCCTACGAAGATATCCTGCTGCTGGAAAAAGGCCGTAACGGCCTCGAACATGTCGTGAATGCGGCTTCGGCTTTCTTGCAGACGCCGTCCGAACAGGCATTTGCGATGCAAATCCTGAAACAGCTGAATCTGCTGATTCAGCATCCGCTGGATGGCATTGTGATGCGACGTCCGTTGGGCAGTGACGGCATGGTGGTCGTGACCTCGGTCGGCAAGATCATACGCACCGAGCCAGCCGTGCTGGAAACCGTGCAGACGGTGCTCGCTGCACAAAAAAATATATATAGTGACCAGCATATCGCCCTGTATATCCAGACCCTTAATGATGCCAATGAATATGTCATCTGGTGTCCGTTGCAGCGTGCCCTGTCCGAGATCGAGCATAAACTGATAGACGTGCTGTGCACGAATATTGCCGCTGGCCTGGCTAACGTACAGCTTTACGAATCGCTGCTCAATCTGAGTCGCAACCTCGAACAACAAGTGGTGGAACGTACACGCGACTTATCGATCGCCAAGGATGAGGCGGAGTCGGCCAACCGCGCGAAATCTGAATTCCTGGCAGTCATGAGCCACGAAATCCGCACGCCTATGAATGGCATGCTGGGCATGATGCAACTGGCGCTGGCTGAGACCTCGGACCGCACGCAGCGCGAACATCTGGAGACCGCGCAGTATTCTGCGGAAGCCTTGCTCAGCATACTGAATGACATCCTGGATTTTTCCAAGCTGGAGTCAGGCAATTTGCAATTTGAAGCGGCGCAGTTCGATTTGCACAAAACCATGGATAGCGTGATCAACCTGATGGCGTCGCGTACCTGCGATGCTTCGCTGTCGCTGGTGGTCGAATGCCCGGCCGAGATTCCGCGCCTGCTGGTCGGTGATGCAAATCGCTTGCGCCAGGTTTTGCTCAACCTGATTAACAATGCACTTAAATTTACTGAGCAGGGTGGGGTAACGCTGAAGGTAGAGTTGCTGAACCAGAGCGTGAGTCAGGCGCGCGTGCGCTTTACCGTGATCGATAGCGGCATAGGCATAGCGCCGGATGCGCAGGCGCGCTTATTCCAGGCCTTCTCGCAAGCCGACAATTCCATTTCACGGCGCTTTGGTGGTACCGGCCTCGGTTTGTCCATCTGCAAAAAAATCGTCGACATGCAAGGTGGCAGCATAGGTGTGCACAGTACCGAAGGCCAGGGCAGTCAGTTCTGGTTCGAGCTGCAATTCGGCATAGGCGACGAAACCGAAGTGGTGGCAGAAGTATTGGTGGCCCCGGCCAAAAACACGCGTCAACTGCACATTCTGTTGGCTGAAGATAATGAGATCAACCAGAAAGTCGCGGCGACCTTGCTGAAGAAGGCTGGTCATACCGTGGAAATCGCACAAAACGGGCTGGAAGCAGTGCAGGCGGTGCAAAACGGTGTATTCGATGTCGTACTGATGGATATGCACATGCCGGAAATGGATGGGCTGGCGGCTACCCGCGCCATCCGCAATATGCCGGGACCGGCGGCGACTTTGCCTATCGTCGCGTTGACAGCAGCTGGCGCATTGTCAGATATACAAATATGTATGGATGCCGGGATGAATTACTTCCTGGTGAAACCTTTCCGCATGGAGCGCCTCAGTAGCATCCTGCATGAGCTGTCGATGGCACAGCGCTAGGTAGTTTTGTTTGAGTTAGCAGCCGTTTCTGATCGATTATGCGGCTGTTAACGCATGATTTCCCCCTCGTTTGCCATTGCATATCGCCGAAATGGCTCGGCTTTCCCCCTCTTTTTCCGGCCTGATTTGCCAGCCACCCCTTGATAATGCTTATTAAGAAATTCCGGCGTAAACATACGAAAACAGCCGGAAACCTTATACAAACGGGGATCCACGATGGAAATGAACCAGGCACTGCGTAAAAATCTTTCACTGCAAGCGACGGCTGCAGAGAACGACGACGTCATAGACAGCACTATAGATGTGCCGAAAAGTGGCGCACGTGTCGGCGGCATGGATCTCAAGGCGATACGTGAAGCGATTGCACGGGTGGAAGCGGAAGCCAAGGCGACCGTAACAGCTGAAAACCGCGCCTATGCTGAAGCGCATGCCCGTTCGCTGGCCGAAGACCGCGTACAGACCGATGCGGCAGCCATCGCCGAAGCCAATAAACATGCACGTGCAGCCGAGGAAGCCATCGCTGCCAGCCGCGCCCGCCTGGAAGCGGAGCGCCAGGCACGTGCTGCGAGTGAAGCGCGCACCATCGCCGTCAACAAGGAAATCGCCGAACTGCGCGCCCGCACTGAAGCCGATACCCAATTGGGCATCATCGCCATAGGCCGCGCCAAGGCAGAACAACTGGCGCGCAAGCGTACCGTCGAACAAATCGCCGAAGAAAGTGAACTGAGCGCACGCGCAGCCGCTGCGGCTGAAAAACTCGCGCAAGAAACTGAAGACATGCGTCGCCAGGTAGCGGAACGTATTTCCGCCACTGAAATAGCAACCCGTGCCGCACAGGAAGATGCGGAAGAGCGCGCCCGCCTGGAGTCGCGTGTAGCGGAGCTGGCACGTGAACATGCACGCCGCGAAAAGCTGGCGCTGGAAACCAATAAATCGCTGCTCAGCACACGTCGTGATGCGGTCATTCTGAGCCAGCAACGCGAAGAAGCCGACAGCAAAGCGCTGGCCACCATGCTCAGCCGCGTACCGGCAGAAGTCCGCGCCCGTGAAGAAGCACTCTCACGTGCGGCAACCGAGCAGGAACAACACAACATCGCGCAAGCCCGTCTCGAATCCGAGCAGCGTGCACTGGAAGCGATCCAGATGCGTATGCAAGCCGAAACCGAAATGCAAGCGGCAGCGGCACGTCGTGAACACGTCGAAAAAATGGCGGCAGTGGCAGCCCAGTCGCGCCGTGAAGCGGAAGAACGCATCCGTGTTGCGACTGAAGCGCGTATCCAGGTTGAGAAAGAATTGCAGAATTCTGCCGTCGCTCGCGTAGAAGCTGAGCATCAGGCAGATGAACAGGTGCGTGCGCGCATCGCGGTAGAAGCGCGCGGTGAAGAAGAAGCACGCCAACGCGAAATTGCAGAGCAACAGGCGGTAGCCGCTGCTCGCGTACGTACCGAAGAAGAACTGCGTGCGCGTGAACTGGCCGAGCAGCGCGTCGCGATGGAACGTGCAGCAGCGTCGATGGCAGCAGCGCGTGCAGCGTCTGAAAAGGTCGCACTTGATCGCGCCGCAGAACGCCTGAACCTGCAACAACAATTGGCAGAAACCGCGTCGCAGAAAGCGGAAGAAGCGCTGGCTTTGGCGAATGCTGAACGTGAGCGTGCTGAAGCTGAGCAAGTTGCGCTGGCAGCCGTGCAAGCGAAGAAACAGGCGGCAGCGGCCGTTGCCGCCAGCATCGCGGCGAATGCAGAAGCGGATCAGGAACAAGCCACCTTGCTGCGTCTGAAAGAAGAAGCGGAGCAGCAAAACCTGTCCGCCAAGGAAGCCGAAAGCGCAGCCATCAAGCTGACGCTGGAACAAACCGTAGCCGAAGCCAACCACAAACGTGCAGCGGCAGACGCTGCGCTGGCAAAAGCACATGAAGCAGTGAAACTGAGCAAGTTGCAGGAACAACGTCTGCAGGACGAACAAAAAGCGCTGCAAGTCATGCAGGAAAAGCTGGCAGCTGAACGTGCGCACGCGGATGCAGTACAGCAGGAATTGCTCAGCCATCGCCAAAGAATTGCAAAAGAACGGGTCGCAAAAGCAGCATCTGAAGCACGTGACCGCGCAAATCAGGAAAGCGCAGCCCTGCTGGAAGCGCAGGCGCAAGCTGACCAGGAATTGCGCGCCGCCCATGAAGCGGAACAAATGGCGCAACAGCATGCATTGGCACAAACCAGGGCGCAAATAGAGATGCAGCGCAAGGCAGCTCGTGCCGAGCTGGAAAAAACCCGTCAGATGGTAGAGCTGACACGCGCTGAACGCGAACGTGCCGAAGCTGAAGAACTGGCCGTGCAGGCGCTGGAAGAAAAGCGCCAGATCGAAGCCGCTGCGCAAGCGGAAGCAGAAGCACGTACAGCAGCAGAACTGCAGAACATGGAAATGCTGCGTGCACGTGAACTGGAAGAGCGAAAAATTCGTGAGGCCAGCGAAGTGGAATGCGCTGCTACCCGCACCGCGCTGGAACAAACCAAGGCACGTGCCGAATTCCAGCAAGCCGCCGCACTGGCATCCGAGCAGCGCGCAGCGCAGGCGCTGGAACTGGCACAGCAAGAGCAGGCACGCAGCGCCGCCGAGCAGCAAGCGTTGGCAGCGATGCAGCAAAAGCTGGCGCTGGAACAAAAAGCACGGGTAGAAGCGGAAGCACGCATCCTGCTCGAACACGAGCAAGCGCATACCTTGCAAGCACGTAGCGCAGCGGAAGAGGCATTGCGTGCATCCAGCGCTGTGCGCCTGGCCGCAGAAAAACAAACACTGGAAGCTGCCGAGCAACAGGCTGAGCTGCAGCGCAAGGCAGCGGCCGCTGCTGAAGTAAAAGCGCAGCAGGCACAGGAACTGGCGAAGACAGAACGCGAGCGCGCCAATCTCGAGCAGCAGGCGATGAACGCGATCGAGAAGAAATTGCAAGCCGAGCAGCAACGGGCACAAGCAGCTGCGTCCTTGCTGCAAGCAACACAGGAAAAAATGCAGGCCGAGCAGGCTGCGCTGGCAGCAGCCGAAGCACGCGCGCGTGCTGAACAGGAGCAAACCGGCATCCTGCGTAGCCGTGAACAGGTACAAGCGGCATTGCGTGCTGCGACCGAAGCCGCGATTGCGGCCGAGCAGGAAGCACTGGAAAAGGAGACGCAACAAGCTGAAGCACAACGCCTCCTGAGCGAGCTGGCAGAACGCAAGGCGCAAGAAGCCCGTGAGCTGGCAGAAATCGAAGCACAACGCGTCAGCGCCGAACAACTGGCGCTGGAGCTGCTGCAGGAACAACAGCAACTGGAATTGCAAAAAGCAGAAGCCAGCGAAATCGCGCTGACCGCGATGCAAGAAAAGCTGCAAGCTGAACAACGTGCCTGCACCGAAGCCGAACAAGCAGCGATTACAGAACTGGAAGTAGCCGAACTGGCGCAGCAGCGTCTGGCAGCAGAAACCGAAGCGCGCCTGGCACAGGAAGCACAACTGGAAGCTGAACGCATGGCGCTCAGCTATGCACAGGAACAGGCAAAGTCGGCTGCTGCTGCGCTGGAACTGTCGAAAATCAATCAGGCCCGCCTGGAACGCGAACAAACTGAAGCACAAGCAGTGGCGCATGAACTGCTGCAACGTATCAGCACCCAGGGCGAGCAAAACGAAGAATGGCGCATGCGTGCCGAGGCAGTACTGGCAGAATCCATGGTTGCCTTGCCGGTCAAATCACGCGCTGGTGCGTGGATGGCGGTAGCGGCAGGCTTTGCCCTCTGTGCCGGCCTCGCAGTGTGGGCGGTGCAGGGAAATGGCTTGCAAATGCTGGGCGCCAAACCTGTGGCGGCACATACTGTAGCTGCGCCACTGGCCAGCAACGCGGTGGCAGAAGTGGCGGCACCGGTCGCCAACCTGCAAATGTCGTATGCATTGACCACGCTGCCTGCGGCACCGACCAAGTAATTTCTTGAAAACAGGCGCAGGAATATAAAGCGGCACAGTTCGTATAGGGAGAGTCAGGGGAGGAGAGGAGATACAGCCGTATGCTGTATCTCCTTTTTTATTGGCGAGCGCCATACCTGGCGGCATTCTCTACCGTGCTTGCAGTTGTAAATTAGTAGCGCTAAATCGCCACACAGCCCGAAATTGAGCATCATCCCGTCCAAACGCCCGTTAACGTAGTCAGGCAGCCACATTTCCTTATAGCAATCGATAGTGGAAGCTGAGCGGTTTGTCGTACTATATCGGCTGTGCGCATTTACCCCACAACCATAATAAGGAAAACCATGTTCTTTGCGTCGCGTCGCATCCCTCATTCAGGCCTACGCCACGCGTTGAGCCGTGCCCTCGTCTCTATCGGTTTTGTTGCAGGTTTTTATGCTTCTTCGGCGATTGCTGATGAGTTGTCGGATGTGTCCCAGTTATTGCGTGCCGGCCAGCATGCACAGGCGTTAACGAAGGCCGATGCCTTCCTTAGCAAGAATCCGCGTGATGCGCAGATGCGCTTCCTGAAAGGCGTGATCCTGACCGAGCAAAACAAGTCGGCAGAAGCGATCACGATTTTCACCAAGTTGACAGAAGATTACCCTACGCTGCCAGAGCCATATAACAACCTGGCGGTGCTGTACGCGTCCAGCGGCCAATACGACAAGGCACGTACCGCGCTGGATATGGCGATACGTACCAACCCGACTTACGCCACTGCGTATGAAAACCTGGGTGACGTACATGCTAAATTGGCAAGCCAGGCCTATGACAAGGCTTTACAACTCGATAACAACAATACCGCAGCTAAATCCAAGCTGACGATGGTGCGTACCCTGGTCGGTAATACCACAGGCGGCACCAATCCTAAAGTAGCGGTAGTGGCGGCAGCGCCGACTCCGGCACCAGCGCCAATGCGTGCGGAACCGGTGAAACCGGAGCCTGCTCCTAAGCCGGTAGTCAAGGAAACACCTAAGGTAGAAGCCAAGCCGGAAGTGAAGCCTGATCACAAGGCTGAGCAATTAGCAGAACAAAAAGCAGCTCAACTGGCCGCGCAAAAAGCCGCCCAGAAAGCAGAAGCAGACGCCAAGCGTGAAGCCAAGGCCAAAGCGAATGCGGCTGCCGAAGCTGAGCGCGAACAAGTCATGAGCGCGGTGAACGCATGGGCCAAGGCCTGGAGCGCACGTGATGTGAAGGCTTATCTGAATGCCTACGCCAGCGACTTTGTTTTGCCACCAGGCCAGTCGCGCAAGGACTGGGCAGATGAGCGTCGTGCCCGGATTGAAGACAAGGGGCGCATCAGCGTGAAGATAGAAACACCGCAAGTCACCGTCAGCGGCAACACAGCTACTGTAAAATTCCGTCAGATTTACGATTCTGATCGTACCAAAGCCAATAGCCGCAAAACCCTGGTCATGACCAGGCAAGGCAATAAATGGCATATCAAGCAGGAGCGTTCGGGTAGCTGATGGTTTGTTTGTGCACACAATTGCGATTTATCGCACGTCGTATCGGATATAAGGCAAGTAGTTCTGCTTTAGGCTTGGTAGTCGCCGCCAGTGTTATGGCGACACCGGCCTGGGCCAATGGCAGCAAGCCAGGCGTACCGGCGCGCCTTGATCCGGAAATCATGCTGATCGATGTTTACAAGGCATTGGCGGCAAATCGTTTGCGTGATGCACAAGCCAAAGCGGATGCACTGGTAGCGGCTTATCCTACCTTCCGTCTCGGCCATCTGGTGCGCGGCGATCTGTTGTTGTTGCACACACGTCCTATCAAAACCTTTGGCGCCGCACCGAATGCACCAGCCGACAAGCTGGATAATTTGCGTGATGAAGCGATCGTCCGCCTGAAGTCGCTGCGCGAACGTCCGGACCCGGACATGATTCCGCGCGCCATCCTGCAAATGCGTGAAGACCAGAAGAATATTCTGCTGGTTGATGCCAAGCGCTCGCGCCTGTATGTCTATCAACGTGCCAACGGTCAATTCAAACTGACCAGCGACTACTACATTAGCCAGGGCCGGCTGGGAGTTAACAAATTCAAGGAAGGCGACCAAAAGACGCCGCTGGGTGTGTACTACATCACAGCACGTTTGCCGGGCGCACGTCTGCCGGAGTTCTACGGTCCGGGTGCATTGCCTATTAATTATCCGAACGAATGGGATAAGGCGAATGGCCGTAGCGGTTCCGGGATCTGGTTGCACGGGACACCGTCCGATAGTTACAGCCGTCCACCGCTGTCATCCGATGGTTGCGTGGTGTTGACGAATCCTGATCTGAAGGAGTTGTCTGCTTCGGTCGAGATCGGCAATACACCGGTCATCATTAGTGAAGACCTGAAGTTCGTCAGCAAGGCGAAATGGGAAGCGGATAAACAGGCTGCCAACAAGATGCTGGAAAGCTGGCGCGCTGATCTGGAAACCACCAATCCTGAATTGTTGCGCCGTCATTATTCGCGCAACTTCAAAGCAATGCGTGGACAGAACCTGAATAACTGGCTGGATAAAGTGCAGCAATCCAATCTGGGTGCGCGCAAAATCAGCGTGAACTTGCGTGATGTGACACTGTTCCGTTATCCGGATCAGAAAGACCAGAAAGAATTAATCGTTGCTGCTTTCACGCAGGAAGCGACGATAGGCAAGGGCAAGCACGTTACGCGCAAACGCCAGTACTGGGCGAAAGAAGGCGCGCAATGGAAGATTGTTTCCGAAGTTAATCTCTGATCTTCATTTTGTTGTCCTGCTGAATTAAATACAGATGCAATACTTGCATCTGTCATCACACTTCCCCCCGTATCACTCTGCAAACGCCAGGCCTTAGCGTCTGGCGGCAGAGCTCTGTCTTCATACATCTTTACAATTGTAAAAGACTATTTCCCTCGTGGATTTTACGCAGGCGATCTATATAGTGATTCCATGGCGAAGCGATTATTGAAACCAAATCTGGTTTCCGCGACGGATAAAAGGAAACGCTATGTTGCACAAGAAACTGATCGGTATTGCCCTGATAGCGACTGCTGCAGTGTCGACCACTGCCTTTGCAGACAATCGTGGCGTCAACACGGCACTCGGTGCTGTGGTCGGTGCCGTCATCGGTAACAGCATAGGTGGACAGGATGCAGCGATCGTCGGCGGTGTACTCGGTGCGGTAGTCGGCGCGAGTGCTTCTTCCGGCCATCGTGATGATCGTTACTACGGTCGTCAGCCACAAGCGTATTACCAGCCGCAGCAACAACATTACTATCGCCCGGCACCGGTGTATCAACGCCCTTACTATCGCGACGGCTACGCCCAGCGTGATGCGTATCGCGGCCAGTATTACCGTGGCAATGAGCGACGTGTGGACTACGAACCGTATGGACGTGATTACTATCGTCGCTAAGTCGTAGGAATAAATGCAGGCAGCGGCGTACCCGATAGCGCCGCTGTAAGCTAAAGCAAGGATGGCTTTTCAGTAGCACTTCCATGCGAGCGAGATAAATATCGGACTGAGGGCAAAGGCGACACATACGCTGCAATGCTCTCTACACAAGAGGTTCGAAGAAAGGTGGTTACGATGAAATCAATTACACCAGGCATGGCGAAACGCCTCACAATTTCGCTGGTAGCGCTAGCCGCACTGGGTGGTTGTGCGGTAGTGCCTTATAACGATGGTTACTACGCGCAACCAGGTTACGTTGCCGCCCCGGTTTATGCTGCACCGGCACCTGTGTATGTGACGCCGTCGATTAACCTCGGTTTCCAGTACCGGTCGCGCGGCTATTACGGCCACGGCCCACGCTACTACGGTCACGGTTATCGTGGCTGGAGGTAAGCTGCAGACCAACTATGCCCAAGCAAAGTGCTGACGCAATAAAAAATGGCTAGCCTGAAAAGCTAGCCATTTTTTTATTTGTGCACGTTATCGTCAAATAATCGCGGTACCAACTAACGATGATTAACGATGACCGTGGTTGCCGTGCGGGCCGTGACCACGTGGACCCGGGTTACGGTAATGCGGACCATAGTATGGGTAGTAACGCGGTGCACTGCGATAAACGATCACAGGAGGCGGTGCGTAGTAGACAGGTGGTGGCGGTTGATAAACCGGTACCGCGCTGCCATACACTACTGGTGGTGCATAGTAGTTGGAGTAGTTATTCATCGGCGGTGCATAGTACATCGGTGGTGGCGCATAGTAGCCGTAGCCACCATAACCGCCGCCGCCCAGGCCGACGCCGACATTCACCGACCAATGGCCGCCGCCCGCCATTGCCGGTGCCGCAGCCAGCAAGGCTGCGCCTGTTATCAGGCCGGCAAGGGAAAGCTTCACTATATTTTTCATGACTATCTCACTGATGATGATGGTATTTAACGCCTAATCGGGGCGTCCTGCCACAGCGATTTGGTAAAGACTGTAACAAGATGTGTCACCGTCCGCTTTAAGCTTTTACCGGTTCATTCGGATCGCTGGCAACCAGCAGGCTGCAGCGGATTTTTTCTACCAGCAAGGCGTCGGTAGAGCCGCGCCACCAGCGCATGGCCAGTGATTGCTGACGGGAATGACCGACGATCACCAATTCTATGCCCAGCTTATCTACCAGGTCTGAAATCATCGGTACCGGTTCACCTACTTCCAGGTGAGTCTGCACGGTCAAACCGGCATCGCGCAGATAATTCAGGCCGATGTTCAGCTCATCTTCCATTTTTTGTCGCTCCGCCGCGATTTCCTCTTCGACGCCGAGCATGGAAACCATCGCATATTCACCGATGACGACGGATTGAGGCGGACTGACGACGACCAGCAAATGCACTTCAGTAGCAGGAGTCGGCGCCAGCCTTACACATTCTTGCAAGGCGGAACGGCTTTCGGGTGTGCCATTGTAAGCGACCAGAATTTTGCGATACATATAGCCTCCTGATTAGCGATAGTGTGCACTATCAGTATATCGCTAACGACAGTTGCCGCAAGAAAATCGCTGGCGCGGCGCATGGCCGCAGCCTCAGTTCTTGGCGGCCTTGAGGCGACTGAAATTGAGTCCGGTCAGCAATACGCCGATGGCGCCTATGCAAATAACGGTGGTGGTGCCCATCAAACCAACCATCAAGCCGGCAATACCGACACCGACTGATTGCCCCATATAGAAGCAGGATGCAAAGGTGGATACGGCCGCACCGCGTCGTTCGGGCGCCATTTGGGTGGCATTGATCTGCAAGGTATTGTGCAGCATGTAGAAACCCAGGCCGGCAGCGAAGCAGCCCGGTATCGCCCACCACCAGACCGGTGCCAGTCCGATGGTCAGGAAGGATGCGGCAATCACGATGCAGCCCCAGCGCGCCAGACCTTTTTCACCAAGGTTACGCACCAGCTTGCGTGAGGTGCTGGCATACAGCAGGCCACCGAGGCCAAACAGCATCACCAGCGACGCGGCATTGGTCAGTGACAGATGGTGCACGTGGTGCAGATGGGTGGCGATAAACGCAAACGCACCGTACAGGAAGCCGCCTTCGAGGAATACCGTAAACAGAACCACGCGCGCCCATGGCGTCGACAAGACCTGCTTGAATTCATTGATCATGCGGCGTATCACAGCGCCTTCTGCCTTGTGTGTGGTCAGCGCATAGGCGGGCAGGCGGCGATTGTAGGAAAACAATGTAATGCTGATCAGCACGAAACATGACGAAATGCTGAAAAACGGCACGCGCCAGCTCAGATAGTCGGCTGCCAGGCCGCCGAACAAGACCCCGGCGGAAATCCCGACAATCTGGCCGATCAGGAATTGCGCCAGTACCGGCTGCCTCTCGTCATAGGGTACGACGTCGCCTATCCAGGCCATGGACAGCGGAATGATGGCTGCCGCCGTCGCACCAGCCAGGAAGCGTGCGACCAGCAGCAGTGGATAGTTGGGCGCCAGCGCACACAACAATGAAGTCAGCGCGCAGGCGACGCAGGCACAGGCGACCACGAAATACTTGCCGAAGCGGTCGCCGACCGGGCCAAAGAATAGTTGTGAAATACCGTAGGCGATGGAAAACGCGGTAATGACGTAGGAAACATTCCCGAGTGAAATGCCAAATTCCTGCGACAGCCGCGGCAGCAGCGGATCGGTGACACGCAATGAAATCGCGCTGCCGAAGGCGGCCAGTGAAAGGGCGGGAATAGCGAGTTTGGGGATGGGCGCAGTGGTCTTAACAGCTGTTTCGTCGTTAGGCATGGTGCGATGTTGAGTTAGTCCTGACTCACAAGCCTACAGGAAATTGCGCGCGTATTTGTTTGATGAGTGTGAAATTACCAAAAGACAACAGCAGGGTTGACAGCTGTCTTTAGATGGCATCTGACATATCGCATTTATGGCAGGAAGTTTGCATTTCTTCATCTTTTCCTACACGAACTTGCGCTTCTGTCCTATATGAGCTGACCTTGCCCACAGCTACGATACTCATACCCTGCTGCAGATTCTGTAAACGTCAGTCAACGGCGGGGCAGGGACGGTGCAGCATGCGGGTGTTCTGAATATGACATAAGGATTTAGATATTAAATAAATCAGATCAGAGGCGATCATGTCCATTCTTCCAAGCACAGCAGACGACACATCGACAATGTTCAAGCAAATTATCGCCGAACGTCTGGGCGATATCGAATGGCCAGGCTACGTGAATATGCGCCATGAAATCGTTGAACATCAAGCTGAACGCACTGAAAAAATCCTGAAACGAAAACGAATGGAAGCACTGCGTTACCTGGGAAATAAAATCCAGAACGAAGGCTATGCATACAACAAAACAGAACCCAGCATCTTTACGCCTGAGTTCGTGCACGCATTGGGTGAGGAAAATTCCCTGCAGAGGAATAAACGTAATCCATGGTTGGGAAAGAAGCAAAAGATGAGCCGAGACAGTAGTGAAAAGACATGGCATGCACATGCCAATATTTTGGCTTTCGGGCCGCAGATTACCGTAGGTAGCGATCAGATTATCAGCACCTTGCCGTGATTCTGTGACACCCATTTTTTGAATCGAGAACCCACTATGAGAAAACTTCACTACACGCTGTTGGTATGCGCAATCACCGTTATCGGTGGCTTATTTATGATCACGCATGCACGACAGGCCGCAGCTGAGAGCAATCCTGGGCATTTTGCAGAGCAGACACAAATCAATGAATTGGTCAGTATCGCGATCCCGCCGTACAAGTGGTAAGTATCACAGCAGGGTAGGCAGAAATTAAAAAACGGATGTGCAGTGATGCACATCCGTTTTTGTATGGTGGCTGCTTACTAACTCTTATTGCAGGCGTATCTCGCCATCAAAGCTGACGTTGAGCTTGATCCCTGCAACGTCCAGCGTCACCTTGGCAGGAAAGGATTCCGTGCCTTTAATGCTGCCATCAGCGATCGCGGCAGCGACTGCCTTCTCGATTTCATGCTGTGAGCTGACGCCCACCATTTTCAAAAACTTGCGCATGCTGAGGTTGAAATTTTCTTCGTCCATGGCGATCTCCTGTCAGGTGATGGGAAACTAAGTACCAGCTAAGTATCAGACTACACTAATTCAGACCGGCCATTGCTCCAGACGGTAAGCCGAATCCCAGAACATCCATTCCAGCTTGGCGGCATGCGTATAGGCAATATGCATCTCCTCACGTGTTTCTTCGCTGGCGACAGCAGCAACGCGATCCACGGTGGCGATTACTTCACGTACCAGCGTATGGAATTCATCGCCAGCGTAGGTGGCAATCCAGGAGTCGTAGGGATTGTTCTTGGCGGCACGACCGATGATGTCGCGACCGACTTCGGCGTAAATCCAGAAGCATGGCAATAAACCAGCCAGCGCTACCGGATAGGATTTGCTCCATGCATTGGCCAGCAGGAAGCTGCTGTAGTGGTGCGTGGCTGGCGACAATGGTGTGGCAGCGAAGGTCTCCGCACTGACGCCGAATTGCTCCATGAAATCCTCATGCAGGCTGCGCTCCACCACGACCGCACCGTGGGCGGCGCTGGCGAATTGCACCACTTCGTCGGCATTGTCAGCCTTGGCGGCGGCGACCGCCAGTGCGCGACCAAAAGCGACCAGGTAGTGCGCATCCTGGATCATGTAATGACGGAAACGTTCTTGGCTCAGGGTGCCGTCAGCGAGTTCCTGATTGAATGGCATGGTGCGGATTGTTTCAAACAAGGCCGCATTCTTTTTCCAGATTTCAGCAGTAAAAGACATGGTCTTCCTTATAACGGGGTTGCCCGCAACGCATCAGCGGGCGGTGGTTCAAGAATATTGGAGTGGGCTGTAGACGTGATCGAAGAAGTCACGTTCCAGTTTGACGGCGCGACCAAACATGTCGGCGCTGCGTGCCTGTCCGTCGGCATCCAGCGCTGCGCCGGTACGATCCAGTTCGGAGCGCAACCAGCCTATGAAGTCAGCGAAAGCCGGATTGTTGTGCAGCGTAATCCACTCGGCGTGAATGAAGCGCGGTGGCAATGGGGCATCCGGACGATCAGCCCAGCTCAGGTACAGCCACTCGGCAACCACCAGCACCGACAAGCACAGTGGATAGATTTGACTCTGCGCTGCTTCCGTCATCAAATCCTGGAAAGCCTTGGTTTGCGGCGTCAGTTGAGGTGCATTGCGATGTTTAGCCGGGAGGCCGAGTTCATCGAATGCGCGCAGGAAGTAAGTGTTTTCGTCGCTGGTAATCATGGCGGTAAAGCGTGCCAGTCGTACGCGTGATTCAAAGCGATCAGCGCTGGCAATCGCTGCACCCAGCAAGGCGACAAAGCGATCAATGAATTGATAGTCCTGTACCAGATAGTGTTGCAGTACATCGGTAGCGACGCTGCCTGCAAACAGTTCATCGATGAAACGGTGATTGATGGCGGCATCCCAGTTGTCCTGGTTTTGTTCACGCAACCATTCGGTAAAAGTCGTAGCGGGATTTTTTCTGGAGTTGAAAGGTGTATCTGTCATGGGAAATATCAGGATGATTCAAAACGTAGGTGACGGCTGTTACAGCGGCGGATATTTTTGTGCGTTCATTACCAGCTTGTCCTGGATCGCAGCGTTCAGGTCTACCTTCAATACCGAAGCCAGGCGTATCAGGTACAAGGCGACGTCGGCCAGCTCCTGTCGCACGTGCTCGGCGGTTTCCGGCGCTTGCGCGACGTGCCAGGAGTCTTCTTCACTGCGCCACTGGAAAATTTCAACCAGCTCGCCGACTTCACCTGTCAGCGCCATCGCCAGGTTCTTCGGTGAATGATGTTGGCGCCAGTTACGCGCTTCGGCAAATTCTTCCAGCACCTGTTCCAGTGCCTTGGTGTCGATCAGGGTTTGCGTCATGATAATGCAGCTCGGTGAAGATCCTCAGTGTGGACCAATACGCAATGATAGCCTAATGGCCGGGCTAGTCCTCAATCAGTGCTTATCCGGCAGACTTAAACCTTCGTCTATGCGCCCCATCATGTAGGGAAAGAAGGGATTCGACATCAGGCGCGTCAGCGCATCCTGACTGACGATAAGGGCGCCGCGCTCGCCACGTATCGCCATTGCACCCAGATTCACGCCGAAGTCATCGCTATTATCCGGTTGCGTGCCATACAAGGGATCGCTGAGCGGAAACGGCAGGGCCAGGTGCGACAGTGAAAACACATCGGCCGGGAATGCCAGATCCAATGCGCGCCGTTGTTCATTGCTGCTCTTTGCTGCTGTGCTCAGTTCCTTCACATCACGCGTATCGCTGCCTGCATTCGTAATCACGGTAGATGTGAAATTGCGCGGTGCCGGTGGCAACAAGCGATCTGCCTGCAAATGATTACCGGAACGCAGCAAGGGGCCAAACTTGATATAGCGATTCAAATCGAATAGCACCAACTCGCTGCCATTGTCGGGCAAGCGTGCATACAAACTATTGACGACTGAACGTGTACTGACGGTGTAGTCGACGATGGACTGGAAGGTGAGTATCGGTGGCAGTTGTTGCAGGCGTCCTTCTTCACGCACGATATGTGCTTGCAGATTGCGCGTCAGTAAAGACGATTGACTCGCCGCATTTACAGGGAATGAATTGTATTTGAATGGATTGAACTCGGGCACGATATCCAGCCACGCAGCTTTGGCAAAGGCCGGGAAAATCTTCGGCCAGCCGAATACACCTGCAAAGCGCGCCAGCTCCGTCACACCTATCATGGGCGCAATCAAAATTACCCTATCGGGTCGCGGCAACTTCGCATCGTCCAGTGTTTCCAGCGTGTACTTGAGCGCCAGTGCGCCACCATTGGAGTAACCGACTATCTGCAAGGGCAGGGGGGGCAGGTACGCGGCGTCGCGCTTCCTGCACTGCCAGATGCGTCGCCGCCAGCCAGTCTTGCCATTCAACATCTGTCAATCCTGCCGGTACGGTACCGTGACCCGGCATGCGTATGGCAACCACGACGTAGCCGCGTTGCTGATACAGGTTGGCGATATGACGCAGGCTGTATGGCGCATCGGTCAGTCCATGTAAGAGCACGACTGCACCACGTGGGCTACCTTGTGGCTCCAGCAGGAAGGAGCGATTCCAGTCTTGCTTGAAATGTCCCGGGTAGATCGGACTATCGGTGTAGTAGCGATTGCCGGGTACACGTACATCTGCTTCCAGCTTGTCGGTGACTTCTCTTTTGACTTCATCGAATACTGCATTTTCAGCAGCGATATACGCAACCCAATCTGCTTGTGCGATTTCCTTGCGCGACATCTCATGCGGCACATGTGTATGCCAGAGTTGCAGTGATGGTCCACCATGTACGTCATAAGCACGTACTGCGAGTACGGTGATGAGTACCACGCTGATGATGAGTACAGACAGTTTTAATAACTTGCGCAAGCAAGGTTTCATCTTTGTTTCTTTCTTATGGTTCGCGCACCTGATTGCACATGATTTTTGTTGCAGCACACACATCATATGACTACACAATATACGTAGAAACCGCAGCCGTATTGGGATAGCGCGGAGGTGAGGCTAAGTGGATTCCACAATTTACCATTTTCTTAACATCTCATATATTCGCATCAGAGGCTTCAGTGGCGTATGCAATGTTCGTCGTGTAAGTACGCGTGGCAGACGCGGGTGTTAGCGTGCGTTTGCAAATACATAGAATCATTTATCCAGAAGGAAGAGCAATGACTAAAGCATTATTCGCAGCATTCGCATTGGCTATGATGTTGGCTGGTTGTGGCGCAGAAAGCCACACACCTGCAGCGCCTGCAGCACCAGCAGCAGAAACAACAAGCGCAGATCCAGCAGCTCCACTGAGCGCTGAAGAAGCTGAAAAAGAAAAAATCCGCAAACAAAATGCTGCTGCTGAAGCTGCATTGTCCGGTCACTGATCTGTATCAGATCGTGTAAAGAAAAAGCCGTCGCTTGCGACGGTTTTTTTATGCGCGCTGCCGATTAACACCTGAATTCACGCCGGGCGTGCATAGCCTGACAGCTTAGGTACAATATGTCCTCAAGGCGAAAGAAAAAGTCCTCCGCGACTGCTGCTTTGAAAAGTGAATTTAACCGACCTTTTTGGAAGTGAAAATGAATTTAGCAGAGATAGTCAGCCAGTTCGAATCAGGCGAAGCAGGTACCGATGCGTATGTTGAGTTGCGCGCGCAATGCCTGCCATTGATAGAAAAAGATTCCGCTAACGCCGCCGCTTATTTCCTGATCGCGAACTTCGCCCGTTCCTACGTCATGCTGTACGAAGAAGAAGCCGTGACGGTAGAAGTCGCCCGTAAAGCCAAGACCGCGATGCTGGATTACCTGCACCGCATCGTCGCGGCACAGGGTGGTAACGCAGAAGTGCGCCTCGCGGCCATCAATGCAATTGCAGTCGATTACCTGCATAGCGACAAAATTTTTTAATTATATTTTTCTCGAGCTGGAAAATCGTAGCTTACAACTACACATGATTTCTTTGCGCCTGTAAGTATCCAACAGTGCTTTGCGCGAGCATGCTTCATTGATCAATGAAGCATGCTCGCGTCTTTCTTATGTCCGCGCTCAATTTTTCATGTATGCGTATCTCCCTGAAGATTATCGGGATGATGGTTCAAAAATAATACAACTTCCGATATTTCCAGCATTTCTTTCCCTATGCTTTCTCCGAGAGCATAGCGCGTCTACCGAAGTCGGCAGTAGTTCGCTTGGTCTGATTGCACCTGTGTACCAATGCCGTCATAAGGGCAGTGTGGCCGCGCCGGACAAGCGTCGGTACCGGTACAAATCACGGCCAGTAATGGTGACCGCGAGACGTTTCAATTGATGGCGACTTCACCGCCCGGTAATTTCACACTCACGTCCTTGCCGGTGCAAGAGGGTGTAACGGTTAACGTTGGCAGCGGTCGCCTCGAACTATCCGGTGCGACGAGTTACACCATTGCATATCGCGGTGCTAGCGGGGCAGAGGTCTTCAAGCCATTTACAGTAGTGCCTTGAAAACGGCTGCTTGATCCATGCAATATGATTTTTTCGCGAGTGTCCGGGAAGTTGAATCTTGATTGTGGCGGGGTAGGCTTGGGATGGTGTGATCTTGCTTTATTTGTTTGTTGAAGCAAGGGCAGATTCTGCACCATTGAGACTCGACTTCCTGGCATCAGACTTATATCAAAACAAGATTTGTCTTACCTTGGTCTAATAAGCACATGCAGGGCTATAAAAAGCTGTTTTTTACACTATGTAGCGCGCAATCAAACTTCCTGCCGGCTGTTAGCATTTGTTTGCTTTTTGTTGGGACGATTATCCAAAATTAGGAGATTCGTACAATATTTTTGTTTGTTCATTTTCTATGCTCGCGCCAACGTTGAATCGTTGCACATGAAATCAGGGTGATTTCACATTCGAGCATAGGAGAGAGTGATATGAGTTTTAGTGGCGGTGCGCAGAGCGGGCTTAAAGTTATGCCTTTCGCGACAGTTATATGCCTGTTTTTAGTGGCTCTGGCCACATCTCAGCAGGCAGCGGCAACGGATTTGATTGATCTGGCGGACCAGGGCATAGGTGCTGGTTCGTCGGTTGTCAGCGGTGTCAATACCGACGGTAATGTCGTAGTGGGTTTTGTCCGCAGGGGCGCTTATTATCGCGCCTTCCGCTGGAATGCGTCGAGCGGCAAGATTGATGATATCGGGACTTTGGGCGGGGTGTTTTCCTTGGCTAACGGTGTCAATGCCGCGGGTGATGTGGTGGTAGGAGAATCGGATACCAGTGCTGGTGTGACGCGTGCCTTCCGCTGGACAGCAGCCGATCAAAAGATGACTGATCTCGGTACTTTGGGTGGCAGCTTATCTGCTGCCTATGCAGTCAATGCGGCCGGCGATGTGGTGGTCGGTGGTGCCAACACAAGTAGCGAAGAGCGTCACGTTTTCCGGTGGACGGCAGCCGATCAAAAAATGACTGATCTGGGTACATTGGGTGGGACAGAAGCCAATGCCTTTGCCGTCAACAAAGTCGGCGATGTGGTGGTCGGTACTTCGAATCTCAGGGGTGATGCCGCTTATCGTGCTTTTCGCTGGACGTTCGCCAGCGGAACAATGGATGACCTCGGCACTTTGGGTGGTAGCAATTCGGAAGGGATAGCTGTCAATGCTGCCGGCGATGTCGTTGTTGGTTATGCCGATTATGTGGAGAGCATCAACGGTGTTCCGGGCGTCAACAATGGATTTCGCCATGCTTTTCTATGGACAGAAGGCAGCGGCAAGATGCAGGATCTCGGTACGCTGGGTGGCAATAACTCCACGGCCAGAGGCATTAATGACATCGGCGACGTGGTGGTCGGTGAATCCGAGATCAGCAGCGGCGCTGTCCGCGCTTTTCGCTGGACCGAGGCCGGTGGTATGCAGACCATTGAGGATTGGCTGATAGCCAATGGCGTCAAGGTCGTGCACTTCAATACCCGTGTCGCGACCGATGTCAACGCGGCAGGTGATGTAGTGGTCGGACAGCTTGATAACGGCCATGCTTTTATCGCCCGTGCCACCTCCGGCCTGATCGATGTGCCAGAGTTCAACGCAGGCTTGCAGAGTGTTGCCAACTCAGCCTTGCTCGGGGCAAAGGATGCCGATGTCTTGCATGGTGCCCATGGCAGTCCCATGCGCTCCTTGTTGCCGGTAGGGCGAGCCAATATATGGACCGCCGGCGATGTCGGACGGCAGGAGCACGATGCTTACAGCAGCAAACAAGGTCTGGCTGAAGTCGGTTATGGCTATCGTCCGACACAAGCGATGCAGTTCAATATTGCATTGGGTCGTACCTACAGCAGCGCAAATACCGGCTTGGGTGGTGATACCAAGGCACGCAGTACTTATCTATTACCCGAATTGATCCTGTGGCTGCCGAATAGTGCCATGCTGGCTACCGTCAGCGCTTACTACGGGCAGGGTGATTTGCGGATAGATCGTGCTTATCGGAATGCCGGTGTATTGACACATGCTTACGGTAATCCGGATACGGAAACAGCAGGCATACGGCTGCGGCTGGACTGGATGGATGCGATCAGCGCAGGCAAGACGCGCCTGACGCCCTACACCAGCCTGACGTATATGAAAACGCGGATGGATGGCTATACGGAGCAGGGAGATGGCTTTCCCGTGTTGTGGAACAAGCGCACGGAAAATGCGACCACCGCGCATATAGGCGTGGATGCAGTACATTCAATCAGCCCGACGGTCACCGTGCTCGGTCGCCTGGAAGCTGCGCATCGCTTTGAAAGCCAGGCCGCGACAGTCAGTGGTGTACTGCTCGGAGCGGGCGGAGGCGCTTTTGCTTTTCGCGGACATGATTTGAAACGGAACTGGCTGCGCGCCGGGCTCGGATTGGAAGCCAAAGTCGGTGGCGGTATCGCGAATGTGATGTTAAATGCGAGTACAGAAGGTGAAATGTCGACTTACTGGCTGGCGGCCAGTTATCGCTGGGTCTTTTAATAGTGTATGGATGGCATCTTGCGCAAATGATCGGATGTAGATTTTTGCGCAAGAAATATCCAACAAAGACCATTGTCCTTGTGCATTACTTTACGAATTTGGGGGGAAGCGTGTTTTCAGCGAGGGACTACATGCTGATGTATGGGGTTCAGTGGGGTGGCTGATGGGGCTCGAACCCACGACAACAGGAATCACAATCCTGGACTCTACCAACTGAGCTACAGCCACCACTGATTTACAACGATCTGCCTTGCAATGTTCTGCAGGACAGCTGCGCATTATACAAAATTCATACGCAGCTGGCAAATCAATTCAAGAAATCAGCTGAATTTTTCTTAAGCCGCTGTTTTGGCGGGCATTTCCGTCACGGTCGGGTGCTGGTTCAGCAGATTTGCGAAGGCATTTACCAAAGCTTCGAGGCTGCCGGTGGTAAAGGCTTGCAGTGAGCCAGGCGCGGTTTCAAAGCGTTGCAGGCCACGTTGTTGCAGCAGACGCTCAAGCTGACGTGACACAGCTTCACCGGTATCGATGATGGTGACCGGTACAGCGCTCTCGCGCTGCGCAATGGCTTCTATAGTCGGCTGGACGAAAGGGTAGTGTGTGCAGCCCAGCGCCAGTGTATCGGCACCACCGCGTAGCAGCGGCGTGACATAGCGCTCCAGCATGGCGACGGTTTCTGGCGTATCCAGCTCGCCTTTTTCGATTTGTTCGACCAGGCCGACGCAGGCTTGCGTCAGGAAACTGATACCGGTAGTGGTGCTGATCTGGTCACGCAGCGCGATGAAGCGGCTGCTGGCGAGGGTGCTGGCGGTTGCCAGTACGCCAGCTTTGCCGCTTTTGCTGAACACGGCGGCCGGCTTCAGGCCGGGTTCGACACCGACGATGATCAGTTTTGGATAATGCTGGCGCAGTGCTTCGATCGCCGCTGCCGTCGCGGTGTTGCAGGCGACGACAATCGCCTTGATGTTTCTGGTCGAGAGGAAGGCAGCGATATCCAGCGTGCGCTCTATGATCGCGGCATCTGATTTGCCGCCGTACGGCGCATGGCCGGAATCAGCAAAACACAGCAAATGCTCGGATGGCAAACGCGCCTGGATGTGGCGCAATACTGATAAGGCACCGACGCCCGAATCGAAGATTCCTATCGGCGCGTCGGCTGCAACTGGGTCAGGATAAGCGGAAAAGCTCACAGTATCGTTCTGCTCTCTATGTGAATGTGCCGGATCAGACTGCAGAAACAGGAATCTCGTTCAATCGGATCTTCTCGATTTTTTCTTTCCATTCCTTAGGCCCGGTGTTGTGCACCGAAGTACCGGTGGAATCGACTGCGACCGTGACAGGCATGTCCTGCACATCGAACTCGTAAATCGCTTCCATGCCCAGGTCCTCGAAGCCGAGTACCTTGGCGTTTTTAATTGCCTTCGATACCAGGTAAGCGGCACCGCCGACCGCCATCAGGTAAGCCGATTTGTGCTTCTTGATTGCTTCAATCGCGGTCGGGCCACGTTCGGCCTTGCCGACCATCGAGATCAGGCCGGTTTGCGCCAGCATCATTTCAGTGAATTTATCCATGCGGGTCGCAGTGGTCGGACCGGCCGGACCAACGACTTCGTCACGCACCGGATCAACCGGGCCGACGTAATAAATAATGCGGTTGGTGAAATCGACCGGCAGTTTTTCGCCTTTGGCCAGCATGTCCTGTATGCGTTTGTGTGCGGCATCGCGACCGGTCAGCATCTTGCCGTTCAGCAGCAGGGTTTGGCCTGGTTTCCACGACGCGACTTCTTCCTTGGTCAGGGTGTTCAGATCTACGCGTTTCGATTGCTCGGTATCTGGCATCCAGTTGACTTTAGGCCAGTCGGACAGCGCAGGCGGGTCCAGATAAACCGGGCCGGAGCCGTCGAGTACGAAATGCGCATGGCGTGTCGCCGCGCAGTTCGGGATCATGGCGACCGGTTTCGATGCTGCATGCGTAGGGTGCATCATGATCTTCACGTCGAGCACAGTGGTCAGGCCGCCCAGACCTTGTGCGCCTATGCCCAGCGAGTTGATCTTGTCGCACAGCTCGATACGCAATTCTTCTGTCTTGTTTTGCGGGCCGCGTTTTTTCAGCTCGTACATGTCGATGTCTTCCATCAACACTTGTTTCGCCATCAGCATCGCGCGTTCAGCGGTACCGCCGATACCTATACCCAGCATGCCTGGCGGGCACCAGCCTGCGCCCATCAGTGGCACGGTTTGCATGACCCAGTCGACCAGCGAGTCGGATGGATTCAGCATGACGAACTTGGTTTTATTCTCCGAGCCGCCGCCTTTGGCTGCGACTTGTACATCGACCGTATTGCCCGGTACCAACTCCACGTGCACCACGGCAGGGGTGTTGTCCTTGGTGTTTTTACGTTCGAAATGCGGATCTGCGACGATGGATGCACGCAGCGTGTTATCCGGGTGGTTATAGGCCTGGCGCACGCCTTCGTTGACTGCGTCGGTCACCGAGCCGGAGAAGCCTTCAAAGCGCACGCCCATGCCCACTTTCAGGAACACATTGACGATGCCGGTATCCTGGCACAGCGGGCGTTTGCCTTCGGCACACATGCGCGAGTTGGTCAGGATCTGTGCAATCGCATCCTTCGCTGCCGGGCTTTGCTCCGATTCATATGCGCGTGCCAAATGCTGGATGTAATCCTGCGGATGGTAGTAGCTGATGTACTGCAAGGCTGCTGCAACGGATTCGATTAAATCGTCTTGTTTAATGATGGTCATGGCAGTGTCGGCTAGAGAAAGAGGATTAATGGGAGTCGCTGATGGCGGCAGTCTGGGCCATGATGCGATCGCTGTAGGCAATCGCCATGGCGGACAACAGGAACACTATATGTATGCCGGTTTGCGCCAGCAAGGTCTTGGTATCGTAAGCGGCAGCGTTGATAAAGGTTTTCAGCAGGTGGATCGATGAAATACCGATGATCGCAGTTGCCAGTTTTACTTTCAGTACGGATGCATTTACATGTGACAACCATTCCGGCTGATCCGGATGGCTTTCCAGGTTCATGCGTGAAACAAAGGTTTCGTAACCACCGATGATCACCATAATCAGCAGGTTGGAAATCATCACCACGTCGATCAGGCCCAATACCACCAGCATGATAGTCGTTTCATTCAGCTTGCTTGGTTTGGCTGCGCCCGGGATCGCCACCGCGTCCAGGATGTGCTGCAAAGAATCAGGATTGCCGAGTACGGCGCCGATCAAATCAGATAATTCGACCCAGAAATGAAAAACATAGACGCATTGCGCCAAAATCAGACCCAGATACAATGGCAACTGTAGCCAGCGCGTCATGAAAATAAGTCTCGCCAGCGGCGGTATAGGCTGTTTTGTTGGCAATTCGTCAGTAGATACAGATGGTTTCATGAGATGCGTTGGAGTAACTAGGGATAAAACGGAAGTCTGCATTTTACACGTGCAGGCCGTTTTCCTGTGCGGTACGGGTCGCCGATTTCAGCTTGTCGGAGCCTGACCACGAGGTCACAATCGTGTAAGGCTTCAGTAAGCGTAAAAGCATATTGTGAGTAACAAATAAAATCCATATTGGAGGGGACAATGTCCAGCATCGAGAGCTTCAAACAAGAGGAGCGGGTATTCAATCCGCCTGCAGATTTCGTAAACAATGCCGCCATCAGCGGCATGGATGCGTATAACGCTCTATGTGCTGAAGCCGCGGAAGACTACGAAGGATTCTGGGCGCGCCTGGCGCAACAGAACGTCATCTGGAGCAAACCTTTCACCAAACGACTCGACGAGTCGAATGCGCCTTTCTATAAATGGTTCGAGGACGGCGAACTCAACGTCTCCTACAACTGCCTGGATCGTCACCTGACCAACGGTAACGCCGACAAAGTCGCGCTGATCTTTGAATCGGACGACGGCAAGGTGACACGTGTCACTTATAAAGAACTGTACGAACGCGTCTGCAAATTTGCCAACGGCCTGAAAGAACTGGGCATACAAAAAGGCGATCGCGTCATCATCTACATGCCGATGTCGGTCGAAGGTGTCGCCGCGATGCAGGCCTGCGCCCGCATAGGCGCAACGCACTCGGTCGTATTCGGTGGCTTCTCGGCCAAATCGCTGCAGGAACGCATCATCGATGCGGGTGCAGTCGCCGTGCTGACATCTGATTACCAGGTACGTGGCGGTAAAAACCTGCCACTCAAAGCCATCGTCGACGAAGCGCTTGCGCTCGGCGGCTGTGACACCATCCGTAAAGTGGTCGTCTACAAACGCACCGGCGGTGACATCAACTTCGTCGCAGGCCGCGACATCTGGTTGCACGAGCTGGTAGAGAAGCAAGCAGCAGAATGCGCACCGGTAGCAGTCGGCGCCGAGCATCCCTTATTCATCCTCTACACATCCGGCTCCACCGGCAAACCAAAAGGCGTGCAGCACTCGTCTGGTGGTTATTTGCTGTGGGCGATGCTCACCATGAAGTGGAGCTTCGACATCAAGCCGGACGATGTCTACTGGTGTACCGCCGACATCGGCTGGATCACCGGCCACACCTACGTCACCTACGGTCCGCTGGCATGCGGCGCGACGCAAATCGTATTCGAAGGCGTGCCTATGTTCCCGAACGCAGGTCGTTTCTGGGACATGGTGCAAAAGCACAAAGTCACCATCTTCTACACCGCGCCTACCGCCATCCGCTCGCTGATCAAAGCGGCTGATGCAGATGCGGCCGTGCATCCAAGCAAATACGATCTATCCAGCCTGCGTTTGCTGGGTTCGGTCGGTGAGCCTATCAATCCGGAAGCATGGATGTGGTACTACAAAAACATCGGCGGCGAACGCTGCCCGATCGCCGACACTTTCTGGCAAACAGAAACCGGCGGCCACGTCATCTCGCCTATGCCGGGCGCGACACCTATGGTGCCGGGTTCCTGCACCTTGCCGTTGCCAGGTATCGCAGCGGCAGTAGTGGATGAAGCAGGGCATGACCTGGCGAATGGCAAAGGCGGCCTGCTGGTCATCAAACGCCCATGGCCATCGATGATCCGTAACATCTGGAACGATCCTGAACGCTTCCAGAAAAGCTACTTCCCGCATGAGCTGGGTGGCGGTACCTATCTGGCAGGTGACGGTGCGATCCGTAATGAAGAAACCGGTTACTTCACCATCACTGGTCGTATTGACGACGTGCTCAACATCTCCGGTCACCGCATGGGTACGATGGAAATCGAATCAGCGCTGGTTGCTAATCCTATCGTGGCCGAAGCTGCAGTCGTCGGTAAGCCGGATGAAACCACAGGTGAATCCATCTGCGCTTTCGTGGTTCTCAAGCGCTCACGTCCTAGCGGCGACGAAGCCAAGCAAATCGCCAAGGAATTGCGTGACTGGGTAGCCAAAGAAATCGGCCCTATCGCCAAGCCTAAGGAAATTCGCTTCGGTGACAACCTGCCGAAAACCCGCTCGGGCAAAATCATGCGTCGCCTCTTGCGCGTATTGGCCAAGGACGAAGTCATCACGCAGGATATTTCCACTCTGGAAAACCCGGCGATCCTTGAGCAACTCAAGCAGGCACAGTAAAAACAGCAGTAAAAAAGACTACCGGTAGTCGCCAAAAAAGCCGTCGCAGCTAGCCGCTGCGGCGGTTTTTTTATGGGGGAAGGGGCGGGAAAGCAGGAAAACGGGCATTTTTCAGGAAAATTTTGCTATAATCAGCGGCTTCGCTAAAAAGCAGTCCGCGAAGACCAGATTCAGGAGAGATGGATGAGTGGTTTAAGTCGCACGCCTGGAAAGCGTGTGTAGGTTCATAGCCTACCGGGGGTTCGAATCCCCCTCTCTCCGCCAGAACCATGTTTTAAGAAGTGCAAAGAAGTTTAAAAAACCCGCGTGTAGCCAAGAGCTGACGCGGGTTTTTTGTTTTGTGGCGTTCGAGGAAGTTCATTTACTTCCGACAAAATAGGGGGTATTTTTCGGGGTACTTTTTTATAAGCCGATTATAGATACCCCTATGCCGTTGACTGACACTGTTTGCCGTAATGCGAAGCCCAAAGATAAACAATACAAACTGACCGACAGCGCAGGTATGTACCTTTTGGTGAAACCGAACGGTGGTCGGTATTGGCGAATGAAATACTATTTCGGCGGTAAAGAGAAGTCGCTTGCCTTGGGTACTTATCCTGACATTTCGCTAGCCGCTGCAAGAGAAAAAAGAGAAGCAGCACGAAAGCAAGTCATCGGGGGAGTTGATCCTTCGCATGTTGATTTGCTCGCAGAATTGACCCTCTCCAATTGATCCACCTTCCATTGTCTAGCGAAGGCTGCAACCCGATCATACGAACCTTCAAATCCCAAAGCACATAGGTCGATGTGCATCTGTTTCAAAGTCCGTCGTTGCTTCCGAGACTTCGCTGCCTCGGTCTTTAACCAGGCTGAAAGCTTGAACGCATATTTGTCGAGAGATGTTGGGGAACGTCGATCAGCATAGGCCGGCTCGACAATTTCCGAGCGTAGATAACGTCTGACGGTATTTCGGGAGATACCCAGTCGTTTGGATATTTCCCTCAATGAGACCTGGTCACGAAGGTGCCAGCGTCGAATAATTCCAAGTAAAGCCACGTCGATCACTCCATATCTCCTACTCACTTTGGTAAGTAGGATTGTGTTCTAAACGTGGGTCAGTTTTGGATGCAAATTATGCGGCTAAGTGGGTCAGTTTTCGACGCAAATCAACACCCACCACGTATAAACCAGTCAGGAGCCACTCCAGTCATGCAAATCGAAGAACGCATCCAAATCCCCGTCCCGCCTTCGATAATCGACGAGATATGGAGCGAAGTCGATCGCTGGCATCTGTGGGATCCAGACACCAAACAAGCCCACCTAGATGGCCCATTCGCAGTCGGCACCAAAGGCCGTATCGTTCCCAGCAAAGGCATGGGCGTTGCGATGGTCGTTACTGAGCGTACGCCGGGGCGATCGTTCACGGTAGAGGGTTACATTCCGCTGTTCCGCATGCACTTCGAACATACGGTCACTCCGATCGAAGGCGGCTCGGAAGTCCTGCACCGCGTCTGGTTCACAGGCGCGCTGGCTTTTCTGTTTGGCCCTGGCGTTATTAAACAGTTGAAAACAGGATTGCCCCGAACCCTGTTATCGCTGAAGGCTTATGCCGAGAAGCGCCACCAACTCACCCAACAGTAATACTGCCGTATCCGGCACTTAAACATCACTACACAAAGTTACCCGTTTAACCCAAGCCCGGTAAAACTCTAGTTTGGCGTATATTGAATTTCAAATGGCGCGATCGGATGGTTGGCCTTGCCGCATGTGGGATCAGAATGTCTGCAGAAATTGCTTGATCGAGCAATCCCGTGTTTAAGGCTAACCGTGAGCCGACAAATTTTGAGGGCAGAGCCATGTTGAATATAGATAAGAGCAAACCAGTACTGGTGACAGGTGCAAGCGGCTATGTCGCTGGCTGGATAGTGAAGCGTTTGCTGGAAGAGGGTGTGACTGTCCATGCTGCTGTGCGTGATCCGCAAGACCTTAAGAAGCTGGCCCATCTGAACGAGCTTGCTGCTGTATTGCCTGGCACTATCCAATACTTCAAAGCTGATCTGCTGGAAGAGGGTTCTTATGCGCAGGCCATGCAAGGCTGCGCCATCGTGTTTCATACGGCATCGCCTTTCAAGCTGGATGTCAGCGATCCGCAGAAAGAGCTCATAGAGCCCGCGAAGCTGGGGACACGCAATATCCTTGAAACGGCAAATAAAACTGAATCAGTACAGCGCGTAGTCCTGACTAGCAGTTGCGCAGCGATTTATGGTGATTGTGTCGATATCGAAAATACACCGGGCCATATCTTCACTGAAGATGTGTGGAACACCAGTTCGTCATTGCAGCATGTTCCGTATGCCTATTCCAAGACCATCGCCGAACATGAAGCCTGGGCCATCGCCGGGAGGCAGTCGCGCTGGGATCTGGTTGTGATCAACCCCAGTCTGGTCTTGGGGCCGGGATTGAATGCGCAAAGTACTTCCGAGAGTTTTAATCTGGTGCGTCAATTGGGTAACGGCAAGATGAAGGCGGGTGCGCCGGATGTAGGCTTTGGTGCGGTGGATGTGCGGGACGTGGCTGCCGCGCATGTGCATGCGGCTTACCTGCCGCAGGCCAAAGGGCGTCACATCGTCTCCGGACACAATACTTCATTGCCGGGAATCGCTGCCACCTTGTTGCCCAAGTATGCTGCCTATCCGATACCGCGCCGCACCTTGCCGAAGTGGCTGGTCTGGCTGGCTGCGCCCTTGGCGGATAAAAGCACTACCCGTAAATTTGTTTCACGAAACGTAGGCTATGCGTGGCGTGCGGATAACAGCAAGAGCATTCGCGAGCTGAAGATTTTGTATCGTCCCTTGCAAGTGACGATGCAGGATATGTTTCAGCAGATGATAGATAGTGGTCAGATACCCAAACGATAGGGCGTTTGCAGCCGGGGAGTTGAGAGTAGATGAAACAAGCAACACACTTTTCTGTCCAGCCGGGCTGGCGAATACTGTTGACCGATATGGGATTCAATCCCGATCACTTGCTGCGCCTGGCGGGCCTACCTGCGGATTTGTTTGCGCGCAAGGAGGCTACTGTCAGTGCAGATCAGTACTTCAGCTTATGGCAAGCGATAGAAGAGACAGCGGGAGCGGCATCGCTGCCGCTGCTGGTCGGGCAGGCCATTTCGGTCGAAGCATTTGACCCGCCCATCTTCGCGAGCCTGTGCAGCCCCAATCTCAATATTGCTATGCAACGCTTGTCGGCTTTCAAGAAGCTCATAGGGCCGATGAGTTTGACGGTGGATGTGGGTGCGACCCGGACTTCGATTACTGTCGAGTGTTACGGCAATGAAGGCGGGATTCCCAAGAGCCTGGCCATGACAGAGCTGGTGTTCCTGACGCAGCTCGTTCGGGTCGGCACGCGTCATCGCGTGATTCCTGCGGAAGTGGTGGTGCGAGAGGCACCGTCCAATCTTGCCCCCTATACCGATTACTTTGGCATCTCACCCAAAACCGGAACCTCAGTCAGGGTATCGTTTGCGCATCAGGACGGCATCAGGCCATTTCTGACAGCAAACGAAGCTATGTGGGAGTACTTCGAGCCTGGCCTGCGTAAGCGCCTCTCTTCCCTCGATGCGGCAGCAAGTATGAGTGACAGGGTCAGGGCAGTGCTGCTGGAAGGCTTGCCCGCCAGTGAGTATTCAATAGATCTGGTGGCCAGGAATCTCGCTGTCAGCAAGCGCACCTTGCAAAGACAGTTAAGCGTAGAGTCGACCAGCTTCATGGATATTCTGAATACGACACGACTGCAACTGGCGCAACACTACCTGCGCAGCCCGTCAGTGTCGCAGGGCGAGATTGCTTATCTGCTTGGTTTTCAGGAGGTCAATTCCTTTATCCGGGCGTTTAAGGATTGGACTGGACATACTCCGGGCGCTTACCGTGATGAGATCCAGAATCCGCGGTATTAAAACCGATATTCCGCTATTCCTGTTCATTCAATAAATCCATCGCCCGAGTACATCTGTTTTAAGATCGCTCCCATTCCATCAACGCACATTAATGTGGCATACCACCTAATGTGCCATCGCTTCTTTCACCAACATTGTGAAAGATCCTCGTTTTAACCATGAATACCAGTTGGCACGGTAACTGCTATGTCAGTTCTGTAGGCGAATAATCGCCTATTCTTTTTCTTATAAAGGTGGTGTACCACATTATATGCAATGTGAACTCCGGATGCCTTACCAATAAAGGGTGCAAATGACTATAAGAGCCAACCAGAGCGTGGAGATTGAAACCATGCCCGCTATCTGCAGCAATACGAATGAAGTAACAAGAGCGTAGCAATCAGTTTGTCTATCTAAAAAGGAACTAACAATGAAACAAGTAAAACATGCTGCCATCGGCAGCGTGCTGGGCCTGCTCGCGTGTGCGTTTTCTGCACAGGCACTTGCGCAGACCAGCGTACAGGTCAGCGGCATGCTCGATGTGTATGCCGGTTCCATCAAACGCAGCGGTGATGCGGCCGCCACATCAGTGGTGAATAGCGGTGGCCTGCAAACTTCGTGGTGGGGCTTCAAGGGGACGGAAGAGCTGGGTAATGGCCTGAAGGCGCACTTTGCGCTGACCGGCTTTATGCGTCCTGACGTCGGTGCGATGGGGCGCTTCGGTACGGATACCATGTTCTCGCGCGATGCCAACGTAGGACTGTCGGGTTCCTTCGGTACCGTGTCGCTGGGCCGTGACCTGGCACCTAACTTCGTGCCGTCGCTGACCTTCAATCCGTTTGGTTCTTCGTTTCAGTTTTCGCCTTTAGGTTTGCATACGCAAACATCGTCCAGCCGTTATGCCGGGCGGGCATGGTCTGCCACCGTTGCAGGTGACACGGCGTGGAGCAATGAGATCATGTACGTCACGCCTAAACTGGGTGGCTTTACGACCAGTCTGTTCTTGCAGCTCGGTGAGCAAGCCGGTGATTCGAGCAAGAATAACTATGGTGCCAATACCATGTATGCAAATGGCCCGCTTTCGTTCGGTGCTTACTTCCAGTCCGTGAAGTTGGGTAATCCGGTCGATACGACGGTGGGACCTTCGCAAGTGTTTTCGTTCACGCCGTACAACCGGGTAACCGGCGCGACTTACACGCTGGGCGCGTCGAAGAACGATACCTGGTTTGTCGGTGGTGCTTATGACATGCAGTTCATCAAGCTGTACGGTACTTTGAATTACTCAACTACCAACTTGTTGAATGCGGCAGACGCTGCGCGTTACGACCTGAAGTCAAACACAGTGCAACTCGGTGCCAGCATGCCGGTGGGACAGGGTTCGGTACTGCTGTCGTGGGCCAGGACCAATGTCAAAGCAACGGGTGATTTCAGTGGAGTACTGGGCGGCACGGACGTGACGTCGTCGATAGTGCGTAATACTGTTTCGCTCGGTTATGACTACTTCTTCTCCAAGCGCACCGATGTGTATAGCATCGTCAGCTATGACAAGCTGAGCGAGCAATCGAGCGGTGTCAGTGCCGGTGTGGGTATCCGCCAGCGTTTTTGATGCTGCATGTGCGGGGATCCCGCACATGACGAGTTAAATAAAAAGAGGACTATTTACGTAGTCCTCTTTTTTTGTTTGCAGCTGTCGCGCATTAAAGTTTGCCGCGTATTTCCCATCTGCAATTTGTCATAAAAAATAAAAAACACATTGAATGTCACTAGAATTCATGTAATATATCAGCTCAGTGCGACACGATACGTGCTTAGACACTACGCATAATAAATAGAACAGAACAATCGAATCGCCACGGCGGTTCAACAGGAGACAAAGATGGATGTACATACCGGGGTAACCCTCCGCGCCAACGTGGCTGCGCGTCTTGAGCGTTTGCCCATGACCCGTTACCAGCGTTCCCTATTTGGCATTATCGCCACCGCCTGGTTCTTTGATTCGATGGACCTGGGCATTATGACTTTTGTGCTCGGGTCTATCAAAGCTGAATTTGCGCTGACCACTACCCAGGCCGGTTTGCTGGCCAGCTCCAGTTTCCTCGGCATGTTCCTCGGTGCCGCTATTGCCGGGATGCTGGCAGATAAATTCGGACGCAAGCCTGTTTTCCAGTGGAGCATGATTTTCTGGGGCGTCGGTAGCCTGGCTTGCGGTTTCGCTACAGACGTAACCTGGCTGATGATATTCCGCGTGGTGCTGGGCTTTGGTATGGGCATGGAATTTCCTATCGGCTTATCGATGGTGTCGGAAATCGTGCCTGCGAAGAGTCGCGGCAAGTACGTCGCCATCCTGGAAGGCTTCTGGCCGCTTGGCTTTATCGCTGCCGGTATCCTTGCTTACCTGACACTGCCTTTGATCGGCTGGCGCGGTATCTTCATCGCCTTATCTATCCCTGCAGTCTTCGTCTTCATCGTGCGTCGTTACGTGCCTGAATCACCACGCTGGCTGGAAGAGGTCGGTCGCGATGCAGAAGCCGATGCAGTGACGACCAAGATCGAAAAGAATGTGATCAAGGCTAATGGCGGCAAGCCTTTGCCGACTCCGGCACCGGCTATTAATGAATTGCCACGCAAGCAGGACAAGCGCGCCTTGTTTGCCGAACTGTGGCATGGCGTGTATGCGAAGCGTACGGTGATGTTGTGGGCTTTGTGGTTCTTTGCCTTGCTCGGCTACTACGGCCTGACGACCTGGCTGGGTGCCTTGCTGCAGCAAGCCGGTTATGAAGTCACCAAGTCTGTGATGTACACGGTTTATATCTCGCTGGCAGGTATCCCTGGTTTTATCTTCTCCGCCTGGTTGCTGGAAAAGTGGGGACGCAAGCCGACTTGCGTGTTGATGTTGGTGGGTAGTGCATGTGCTGCTTATGTGTATGGTCAGGTAGCGACTGCACAAGCACCGGTCGCACAACTGATAGGTGCCGGTCTGTGCATGCAGTTCTTCCTGTTTGGTATGTGGTCGGTGCTGTATGCCTATACGCCGGAACTGTATCCGACCCGTTCACGTGCTACCGGTTCTGGCTTTGCCTCCTCGGTCGGACGCCTGGGTTCCTTGCTGGGCCCGTTCGCAGTGGGTGTAATCCTGCCTATGACCGGACATACAGGTGTGTTTACCCTGGGTGCGATTTCCTTCGGTATTGCCGCACTGGTGGTGATTGTGATGGGAACGGAAACCAAGGGTCGTTCGCTGGAGGAAGTGTCAGGTTGATGTTGTGATCGGATGGAACCGTGTGGATCGGTTCCATCTGCTTGTTGTGTGCTCTTCGTGTGCAGTACCTTTGATGGTGTTCAGTGTGAACTGAACACCATTTTTTTATTTGGTCGGTGGATTAAACCAGGGCACCATTTTTAGTATTGCTTTTCTCTTTTAATACTGCTTTTCATATCGCCATAGCTTTCCTGCACTTTGCCAGCGTGCTTTTCCAGCTTGCCTTTTTCTTCCAGGGTTTTATTGCCGATGATCTTGCCTGTCATTTCCTTGATAGCACCTTCGGCTTGTTTCAGATTGCCTTTAACTTGATCTTTGTTCATAGCAGTAACTCCTTGAGGTGAAGCGGGACGAGGGGATGCAGCTTGCCTGGCCCCTGGAATTGTCTAGCCGCCGTGGAAGCCTTTTAGTATGTCTTGCTTGGGCTTGTTCGGATCTATGGTTGAGTCGTTGGTGCGCTCCGGGTTATCCAGCTTGTCGCTTTCCTCCGCATTCTTGCGCAGCCGCATCTGTGCATCAGGTGGCGGAGTGGGTGTGGCATTGTTGAGATCGGATTGCTTCTCTTGCTCGAGCATGTCTGTATTGGACATTCCATCCTCCTGTAGGAAACGGAGGTTTTATCTTAGGTAAGCATGGCTCGCGGGTTAATCAGACATACACTTAAACTCGTGTGAGAATTGCGGAATTGCGTGCGCGGAATATTTTTTCGTGTGCAACAATGCAGAATTGAAATCCGAAAATGTTCTGCTCAATTTTTTCTGGTGGATCTTATGCACAGGCGTGAATACTGGACTTACTGGAGTGATGGCGGCGTGAGCGCTGCCGAGTATGGCTTGTGGGCAGGGGATGCGGCGCCGGCTTTGGGTACGCATTTTCATGATGAAGGGCAATTGACGCTGGTGCTGTCTGGTAGCCGGAAGTTTGAATTGCATGGAGAAGTCATGCATGTGAAAGCGGGGCAGTGTCTATACGTACCGGCGGGTGTGCCGCATCGCAGCTTGCCCCATGTCGCTGCAGGTACGCAGTGCCTGAATATTTATTACACGCCGGAATATGCACAGCAATTGCCAGCATTGATGCAGATAGCGTCGGTGCTGGCGACGCAACAATGTGCGACACAAGTCGCACGTTCTGTTGCCTGCGCGGAAGAACTCCGCCACAGCATATTGTCTATCGCCGACATTGCCGCTTCCAGCGGTTTGAGTCGTGAAGCTTACAGCCGAAAATTCGTACGCGACGTCGGCATGTCGCCACATGCTTATCGCATCGTTGCGCGCCTGAATGCAGCGCGCGGGCGGTTGCGTGATGGTGCTGCCGTGGCGGAGACTGCGGCTGATTGCGGATTTGCAGACCAGAGTCATTTCGGCCGTCATTTCTTCCGTGCATTTGGCGTCACGCCTGCTGCTTACCGCAATCGCATGCGCTAGTCACAAACGTTCTAGATCATCCATCCTACTATCGTTAGCCTGTCCTGATACAGGAAAGGTTGGCCATGGATGCGATGATTATTTTTCTTCTGTTTATCTCCGGTATTGCGGGCGGCATTATCAATGCATTGGCTGGTGGTGCCACACTGATTACTTTCCCGGTGATGCTGGCCGCCGGTCTCACACCTGTGATTGCGAATGCGTCGAATGCGGTGGCGGTTGCGCCAGGACATTTGATCGCGGCGTTTGCTGATCGCGAGAAGTTGCCGACGCCAGATAAGTATTTGCTCATCTCCTTATTGTTATGTGTGATGGGTGGCGTGCTCGGGGCATTACTTTTACTGATGCTTCCTGATCGCTGGTTCGTATTGCCGGTACCGGCGCTGATTGCATTTGCGACGGTATTGTTTGCGTTTGCACCTGCTATCAGTGTCTGGGCTGAGAGACGACGTGCTGGTACTAAAGCTGGCAAGCGGCGCTGGCTTGCTGCATTGAGTGCGGCTTCCATCTATGGTGGTTTCTTCGGTGCAGGCCTGGGCGTGATACTGACAGCTGTGCTTTCTTTGCAAGAGCCTGATGATATACGCAGGGTCAAGGTCTTGAAGAATCTGCTGGCTACCGCGGTGAGCCTGGCGGCCATCACTATCTTCATCGTGCAGGATGCAGTGCAGTGGCCGGAGACTTTGGTCATGCTGACTGGGGCTTTGCTGGGAGGATATGTCGGTGGTTTGCTGGTGCGTGTTTTGCCTGCTTACATCGTGCGCTGGTTTGTGATTGCGGCCGGGATAGTGATGAGCCTGGTGTACGCACAACGTTACTGGTATTGATGGAATGGACAATCTGGCAAGGGGTCGCGGTTTGACCCGTGCTGGCAGATGGCCTAAACTTACGGCTATGTCCTTTCACCACACTTCCGTGAGCAACGTTGCAACTGAACAGTCTTTGATGACCGTTCTGTTTTCGCACGCGCTCAGGTTCTTGGGCGCAGAGCACGTCCTCCAGCCGGCAGCAGATTCCTAAGCCCGGCGATATTTCCTCTTTCTCATTTGCGCATCATCTATCGCCGGGCTTAAGCCAGGCGCGATAGCGGCCGTCCCGTATCCGGGCGTGGGCCGCGCTTTGGGATCACATCATGTCTTCAATTATTTGCGGCAAGCAGCGTCTTGCCGGGTTTCAGTACGACCACACCGCGTACATGCATCGTTGTCAACTTGTTGATACAGCACGCATCTCTTTTGCTACCGGGCGGGATATATGGACCTGACCAAAAACTTCGTCAAGAACAAGCGTCCGTGCGCGGATGGTTTTCGCTGGTTCTTGCGCAACCATGCCGATGGCAGTGATTACCAGCCGCTGTTGAATGCGCTGGTCGATGCAGGCCGGGTAGATGATGCGTGCTGGTTGCTGACGCAATTCGGTCCTACCGATGAAGTGCTGAAGGTGGACGCAATCGATGCCGAAGCGATGGTGTTTGCCGGTACGCTGGAAGTGCAGGGCAATATCGAAGTAGCGACTGTATTGCGCGCTGGCCGTTCGATACGCGCAGGCGGTGGCATACGGGCCGGCAAGGCCATCATCGCCGGCGAAGACGTGCAGGCCGGCGGCAGCATACGTTGCGACGGCACATTGGAAGCGGGCGGCGATATCAAGGTGGCGTGGGGCATAGAAGTCGAGGATGCGATCCGCAGCGGTGGTGATGTGCGCGCTGAATGGGAAGTGATCTGTGGTGCCAGCCTGACGCTGGATGGCAATTTGATGGTCGGGCAAGACCTGATTACCAAAGGCGTACTGCGTTGCCACAAGAATATACGGGTGGGTGGTGCGATGACTGCGCATGACAGCATCTGGGTGGGCAATGGCATTGCGGTTGGTGCCAGCATACTGTGCGACAGCCATCTGGAAGCAAACTGGGGCATCAAGGCAGGGCAGTCTATCGTGGCGCAAGGTTCGATCAAGGCTGGCGAGAGTTTGCAGGCGCAGGAAGAAATACGCGCCGGTGAAGGCTATGGTGTGTATGCCGGACTGGTGGTGCAGGTCGAAGCATGGGAAGCCAGTGCGCAAGTACATGCAAGCAGCAAGCCGCAACGGCTGATGAGCGGATGGTGGGGTGGGGCGTGCCTGGTTTGAGACCGGGACGGCATGTGTAAAAAAGTATCGCGTATAGAAATACCTGGGGGGTGAGATTGAGCAGCTTGTTTGCTTCCTTTCCTTTATCGATGTGGGCCAGCGGTTTGCTGGAACTGCGCATCGATGTACAACTACCGCCATCCGAAGTCGAGAAAGAGCTGGATGCGATTAATCGTCGCCTGCATCGCCCCGGTGATGCCTTGTATGACTTGCCGACGCTGGATATCAATTTCCCGGGGCTGAAGTTTCGCTATCGGGTTGCTGACGGCGAACATTACATTTATGTCGAAGATGTGAAGCGCGCTTGTCTGGCCGGTTACACCATCTTCAATCGCCTGATAGAACTGAATCGGCGGCAGGATAAACATTTACGTGCCACGCATTCGAAGTACGCGCCGCCGTATCAGCGACGTGGCATCGCGACGGCAATTTATCGCTGGTGGCTGGATGGTGGCCATAGCCTGATCAGCGGTGCGCGACAGTCGTCCGGAGCGCATGCATTGTGGCGTTCGCTGGGCAAGCAATATGAGTTGGTCTATGTGGATTTGCGCGAGAAGAAGCTATGTTGCCTCGGATCTCGTGTCAGCAGTCGGGTGCGTGAAGATTTGCACACCCGTATGCTGCTGGTCGGTAGCGGGCAGAACTTGCACGATCTCGCAGAAAAAACCGGCATGACCATGCATGCCGATTAGTGGGAAGACTTAAGCGCGCTTGCCTATGTGCAGATTACGTCCGGCATACAGGCCGAACAAAGCCATCAGGAAAGCAGCGCTGGCGCTGATCAGTAGCGTTGAATGCCAGTTGCCTTGCGCGTCATGGATACGGCCTATCAGTGTCGGCCCGATTGCTGCCAGTGTGTAGCCTATGCATTGCGCCATGCCGGACAGTGCCGCTGCCTGCAAGCTGCTGGTCGCACGCAGGCTGACGAAGGACAGGCCGAGGATCAGGGTCGCACCGGCACTGAAACCAAACACGCAAGTCCAGAGCACGGCCAGGCCGGGTGCAAACATCAGGCCGACGATGCTAATGACTGTCAACATGGACGCACCGAATGCAATCCCACGCTGATCCTTGAAGCGGCCGACTAGCGGCACGATTAGCAAGCCTGGTGTTGCCGCTGCGAGTTGCATCAGGCCGTGCAGGTTACCGGCCTCTGCTGCGGAATAACCGGCATCAGTCAGCATGGCTGGCAACCAGGTCGTCATGATGTAGTAGACGAAGGAGTTGAAGCCGAGGAAGAGACTGACCTGCCACGCCAGCGCCGAGTGCCATACTGGTGCTGACGGCGGTGGTGGTGTGGTGTTGCCGCTGACTTCAGTATGTCGCTTTAATTGCGGCAGCCAGATGACAGCACTGAGCAGGGGCAGGACGATTAACGCCACCATCGCAAAGCGCCAGCCATAGTCCGAGAGTCCTGCCAGAGGAATCGCAAAGACCGAACCGAGTGCCGAAGCCACACCCATGGTTAATACATAGATGGCGGTGAATTTGGTGATCTGGTCAGGGAAGCTGCGTTTTAGCAAACCGGGCAAGAGCACGTTGCCGATGGCGATACCGCTGCCTATGATCCATGTACCGAGATATAAAGCCCATGCCGTACCTGCCGAGCGCAACAGGATACCGGCCGCGATGATCAGCAGGGCGGCAAGGAGTGAACGTTCAATACCGAATTTTTTCGCGACGGTAGAGCCGAACGGAGATACCGCTGCAAAAGCCAGTAGCGGCAAAGTAATCAGCAAACCTGCCGCACTTGAGCTCAGGCCGAGATCACTGCGTATGCCGTCGATCAGCGGTGCGACGCTGGTAAACGGCACGCGCAGGTTGGTGGCGATGAGCAGGATGCCAAACAGCAGCAGGACCGGGCTGGCCAGTTGTGCTGTGGTGGGTGCTGAGGCTGTGGAATGCTGTTTCACGACGATGTCTCGCTGAAAAATCACTGCCTCCAGCTTAATCCGCAACGGCTTTAAAGAATTTGTGGATAATGACAATTAATATCTAAAAACAGTCAAATCCGCTCATGGTCACTTTACTGGGTTCCATAGACTACAACGCAGACCGGCTGTCGCAGCCTGCGACCGCCTTGCGTATAGAAACCGAGGGCTCGGAGTGCGAGTCGCCGGTTCATTTGCACCGCAAGGGACAATTGGTGGTGGCCTTGCATGGCGGCGTTACTTGCGAAGTGCCGGGTGGTTTGTGGATGGTGCCACCGCAATGCGGGGTCTGGATACCCGGTGGCATGCCGCACAGCAATCGCACCACGGCGAATGCGCGTTTATGTTTCCTGTTCGTCGAACCGGGTGCTGCGCAGTTGCCGACTGAGTGCGCGACACTGGCGTTGACGCCATTGATACGCGAAATGATTTTGCATCTGGCCGATACCTCGCAAGAGTATCCGCCGGACAGCCATACCGCGCGGCTAGTTGAAGTGCTGCTGAGTGAACTGACCCTGATGCCGACCGAGCAATTGCATTTACCAGTTTCTGATCATGCGCGCCTGCGCCAGATTGCCAGTGCCTTGACCCAGCAGCCGGATGATCGCAGCACGGTGGCCGAGTGGGGTGAACGCTTCGCGATGAGCGAACGGACACTGGCGCGGCTGGTGCTGCACGAAACAGGTATGACCTTTGGCCGCTGGCGGCGTCAATTGCATTTGATCATTGCCCTGCAACGCCTGGCATCCGGCGCGACGGTGCAGCGTGTATCGGAAGACCTCGGCTATGACTCGGTCAGTGCATTCATCACGATGTTCAAGAAAGCATTAGGCAAGTCACCGGCGCGCTACTTCTCCGACAAATAAGCGTAGTTAGCACAGCATCCGTGCATAGCAAATCCGGAGCTGACGGGTGTATACCCCTTTGTTCAAAGATGATGGCGCTTTTATCCATAGTCACAATAGTGGCGCTGGCCACTGTGCATTCCACTGCCGGCTTATAACATCAGACAGGAGCACGGACGTGACGAGAATCAATCTGGATAATATAGCGGCACTACAAAACACCTTTACCCAGTATAGAAAAACACCGAGCACACAGTTCGCCGATGTCCTGGGTACAACGGCGAATAACAATGTGCAGATCGCGCAAAGCCTGTCGGCGGTAACACCGGTCGGCGCGACTAACTCTGCTAACTTCGCAACGGACTTGAGTAATGCATTGAAGGCATACGGTATCAATGTGCCGCCGGTCTTGCGTGTCACTGCAGGCGCGAATGGTTACGAGCTCAGCGGTGATCCGCGCAATACCCAGTTCAAAAAAATGCTGGCCGATCATCCATCACTCAGCAGTGGCTTTGATGGTGCGATCGGTTCCGCCACCATGGGGCGCGATGCCGCATTGAAGAGTGCGATGAATGCCTTCGCTGGTGATCACCCGTCATCATCTGTGAAAAAATTCCTCAAGGATTTCGAAGATGCGCAGGATCCCAAAGCCCTCAGCGTCAAATTCGACGGCCAGGACCTCAAGGTCGAAGAACTGACGGACAAAGGCTGGGGGCCGGTTAAAACGGAAGAGTCCTTCATGGCGGCCTTGCTGGAAGCCTATGCCAAATATATGCTGACGCAGGGTGTCTCACTGGATAACGATAAAGATAAGAAGGAAGACGAACAGACTGTCGATAAGAAGGCGGAACAGCAGAGCGTAGCGACTAGCTAGCCAGCCTTTATCGGACTGAGCTTCGATCAAAAATGATATGCGTAAAGATTTACATGAAGCTAACCGACTCTCCTGGAATGCCGCAACGCGCGCGCACAACAGCCATAAGGGCGACCAGGCGCAGTTTTTCCGTAATGGCGGTTCTACCTTATTCCCAGAAGAGTTAGCACTGCTCGGCGAGGTGCACGGCCTCAAGGCCTTGCACCTGCAATGCAATGCCGGACAGGATACTTTGAGTATCGCCCGTCTGGGTGCGGATATCACCGGTGTAGACATCTCGGATGTAGCAATTGATTTTGCCACGCAGCTTGCTGCTGATGCCGGCATACCTGCACGCTTTGAGCGGGCTGATGTATTTGATTACCTGACGCATGCCGCTGAATCAAGTGTCGACCTGGTTTTCAGTTCCTATGGCACCTTATGCTGGTTATCGGATTTAAATGCGTGGGCGCAGGGTATTGCACGCGTGTTGAAACCTGGAGGGCGCTTTGTGTTTATCGAATTCCATCCATATGCGATGGTCTTTGATCAAGACTGGACGATGTGCTACGACTACTTCAATACAGCGCCGCTGGCTGAGAGTGGGGTCAGCGATTATGTGGCGGAATCCGGTGATGGCCTGGCGGTGGGAGAGTATCAGGCAGGTGAGCAAGACTTTGTGAACCCGCATTCCAGCCATGAATTTACCTGGGGTATGGGGCAGGTGATCACGGCCTTGAGCCAGGCTGGTTTATGCGTAGCACGGCTGGATGAGTACCCTTACGCCAATGGCTGGAAAGGTTTTGACGGCATGCAGGATAGTGGCGGACGGCGCATGGTGCCGCCAACCGGTATGCCGCGCATACCCTTGATGTATTCCATAGTCGCGCAGCGATAGCCCTGGCGCACCTGGTCGACGCCTGACAACAAGCATCTGTTATCCGAGTGCAGCGTAGCAAGAAAGTCATTGTTTTGTGTAATGTAGTGTACATTACTGTTTAATCTGACTTTAGTACCCGCTGCCATCATGTCTGTTGTCGCATCCGAATCCAGCCGAGTTGCACCTACCCAGAAAGGGGAGGCACGTCGCCAGCGCCTGCTGGAAACGGCGGCAGATGCATTCCTCGAATTTGGTTATGCCGATGTGTCGATGCAGGAGATAGTGCGTCAGGCCGGTGGTTCGGCGTCGACGGCCTACCAGTTGTTTGGTAACAAGGAGGGCTTGCTGATCGCCGTCCTGCAGCGCGAGCTCGAACAGTTGCGCAATCAGGTGTTCGCGGAAGAGGTCTTTGCATTGCCGGTGGCGCAAGCGCTGGAGGTAATCGCGCAGCGCATGGTCGCGCATTCGGTGCAACAACGTTCGGTACAATTTTATCGGCTGGTGATGGCCGAGTGCCATCGCCTGGAAAAAATGTCGGATTATCTCCGGCAGCAAGTTGCGATCCAGATTTATCATCCGCTGGAACGATGTTTGCGTGCCGCGTGTGCACGCGGCGAGTTGCAAATAGATGATCCGGAGCAGGCGGCACGCATGCTGGGCAATCTGATTAATGGCATTGCACAGGAAGCGCGGCTGGAAGGCGGCTATGCCAACGGTCCGGCTGAACGCGACAGGCAGGCGTGCAGTTACAGCATCCAAATGTTTTTACGGGCATACAGGTCACCATGAAAGAAGTGCGCGACATCATCGTGTGTGAAGGCTGCGACTCCGTGTACGCGCGGGTACCGTTGCGCGCACGTGAAGTCGCGCGCTGCCCGTGTTGCGGCACCGAACTGGAGCGCGATACCGGCAGCCAGCAGCAACGCATCCTGCCGCTGACGGTCGCCAGCCTGATCATGTTCCTGATTGCGAATCTGTTTCCTATCGTGGAAATCGAACTGCGTGGTTTGCGCAGCCAGACTACTTTGACTGGTGCCGTGATGGCATTGGCGGGTGAGGGTATGTCGCTGGTGGCGATGCTGGTGCTGGCGACGACTTTGTTATTCCCCTTGCTGCAATTGCTGATCCTGTTGTGGTTGCTCTTGCCTTTGCAAAAGCAGCATCGTGCCACCGGCTTCGCATGGCTGGTGCGCATCATGCAGTCACTGCGACCATGGGGCATGATCGAAGTCTTCCTGCTCGGCGTGCTGGTCGCGATCATCAAATTATCGAGCATGGCCACGGTCTTGCCGGGGCCAGCCTTGTGGGCCTTCATGGCGCTGACTGTTCTGCTGACGGTGGTCGTGTCCTTCGATCCGCGTGGCTTCTGGAATATGGTCGAAGGTGTGGAAGAGCGTGAGCAGAAGGAAGAGCAGAAGCAGGAACTCGGTGCGGGAGAGCTGCGATGAGCATGCAGACCCTGGATCTGGTTGTCCCTACCGATGGCAGTGTTGCCAGTGGCGAGCAAGCCTGCGATCAGAAGCAGCGCGCCATCAATATGGGGCTGATCGCCTGCCACCATTGCGATACAGTGTGGGAGCAGGCAGAAGAAGGCGCGGCTTGCGGACGTTGTAGCGCCAAGCTGCGCACGCGCAAGGCTGACAGCCTGAACCGCACCTGGGCTTTCCTGATTGCAGCCTGCATGATGTATTTACCGGCGAACCTGCTGCCGGTCATGATTACCAAGACTTTATTCGGCTCGCAAAACGACACCATCATGAGTGGTGTGATTTATTTCTGGGTCAGCGGTGCCTATGGTCTGGCGGCGATCATCTTCGTGGCCAGTTTCCTGGTGCCGCTATTCAAGCTGGCAGCCTTATTCATATTGGTGCTGATGGCACAGCGTCGCAGCAACTGGCGGCGCGGCGAACGGGCACGGCTTTACCATGTGATCGAATTGATAGGGCGCTGGTCCATGCTGGACGTATTTGTCGTCGCCTTGCTGGCAGGGCTGGTGCGGATCCAGGGCTTTGCGGAAATTACCGCAGGCCTGGGCATCGCCGCCTTCGGTTCTGTCGTGGTGCTGACCATGCTGGCATCGCTCAGCTTTGATCCCAAGCTGACCTGGGACGGTGACGACGAGACACAAGAATCATTGAATCAAGACCGGCTCGCTGAGTCGACAAGGAAAGCAGATCATGACAAACACTGAAGAACGAAAAGCACCTCCGGCTCCCCGCGTTGCGCGTCGCCGCGACTGGTTGCCCTCGCTGGTCTGGCTTATTCCCATCATTGCGGCACTGGTCGGCATCACGCTGGTGGTGCATATCCTGATGCAGCGCGGCCCTGAGATCGAGCTTAGTTTCAAGACGGCAGAAGGGCTGGAAGCGGGCAAGACGGCAGTGAAGTACAAGGATGTGCAGATCGGCATGGTCGAAAGTTTGCGCCTGTCGCGTGATCGCTCGCATGTGCGGGTGAAGGTGCAACTGAATAAGGATGCGTCAGCCTTCACCGCAAAAGATACGCGTTACTGGGTCGTGCGTCCGCGTCTCGATACTTCGGGGATTTCCGGACTTGGTACCTTGTTGTCAGGGGCTTACATCGGCGTCGACGCCGGTAGCGCAGAAGAAACCTCGGATGAATTTGTCGGCCTCGAAGCACCACCTATCGTCACGCGTGATGCATCGGGTCGTCAGTTCCTGCTGCATGCGAAGGATGTCGGTTCACTCGACGTGGGATCACCGGTTTACTTCCGTCGCGTGAAAGTAGGGCAGATTGCCGCCTATGAACTGGATGGTGATGGCAAGGGTGTCACCCTGCGTGTCTTCGTCAATGCACCGTATGAAAAATTCGTCGAAGCCAATACCCGCTTCTGGCATGCCAGCGGTATGGATATGCAAGTAAGCGCGAGTGGTCTGACGCTGCGCACACAGTCGCTGGCGACCATCCTGCTCGGTGGTATTGCCTTCGGTACGCCTGATCTGGGTACCGCTACCGAGAGCCCGCCAGCGCTGGAAAATACCGCTTTCGCGCTGGCCGACGATGAAGCTGCTGCGATGAAACAGAAAGACGGTTCGGCAGAAACCATGCTGCTGTTCTTCAATCAATCCTTGCGCGGTTTGTCACCGGGTGCACCAGTCGATTTCCGCGGTGTGGTGATCGGTGAGGTTAAATCGATAGGCGTTGAATTCGACCGTGACGAACGTGAATTCCGTATGCCTGTGTTGATCCAGATCTATCCGGATCGCTTGCGTCGTCCGGTACCGGGTGAAGGTAAGGAATCCTTGCAGGCGCAAAAGAAACGCCTGCAATTCCTAGTCAGCAAAGGTTTGCGCGCGCAACTACGTCCGGGCAATTTGCTGACCGGCCAGGTGTATGTGGCGCTGGACTTCTTCCCGAAAGTTCTGGCCGTCAAAGTTGATCCGAACAAGACGCCGTTTGAATTGCCGACTGTGCCGAACAGCCTGGATGAGTTGCAGGCGCAGATACAGGAAATCGCCAGCAAGCTGAACAAGGTACCGTTCGAGCAGATAGGCAAGGATTTGCGCACCTCGCTGGCAACACTGAACAAGACCCTGGTCAGTGCCGAAGAATTGACACGCACGTTGAATAACGACGTCTCGCCAGAGATCACAGCTGCGATGAAGGATGCGCGTAAAACGATCAATAGCGCAGAGCAGACATTGTCGCAGGACTCACCGCTGCAGCAGGATATGCGTGAAGCGATGCGTGAAATCACACGTGCGGCAGGTTCGGTGCGCGTGCTGACTGATTACCTGGAACGTCACCCTGAATCCTTGTTGCGCGGTAAACCGGAGGAGAAAAAATGAAGCAATTCCTGAAGCCATCGAGCTCGTTGGCAGTGATGAGCGTATTGGCGACAACCTTGCTGCTCAGTGCCTGCGGCAGCACATCGAATGCACGCTATTACACCCTGAGCGGACCAGCAGCAAATGCATTTGCACCTGTTGCGACAGCTCCGGTCTTCATCGAACTGGCACCGGTGGCGGTACCGGAACGACTGGCGCGGCCACAGATGGTGCTGACCAAGCCGGGTGGGCAGAGTGCAGAGCTGGAGTTGCTGGAACAGTACCGCTGGACCTCATCGTTTGAAAATGAAATGCGCGATGCACTCTCCGCCGGGATCACGAATCGCCTGGGTGCGGTCGATGTCAGCAAGAGCGGACGTAGCCAGGGGCAGGCCGTGTGGCGCGTCGCGGTACAGTTGCGCCAGTTCGATGCGATAGAAAATACGCGTGTAGACGCTGCTTTTAGCTGGACGGCTCGACGCAGCGATACCGGTGTGTATGCTGCTTGCCAGTGGTCGGGTAGCGAGCCAGTGGGAGCAGGTATGGATGCACTGGCGCAAGGTGCGCAACGCGTTACTGATAAGGCGGCGCAAATGATCGCGCGTCACCTGGCAGCACTGGCTGCTGATCCTGCCAGTCCTTGTCCGCGTTGATTCAGTCTGGCAGCGGCAGCGCTGCCAGCATGTCGATATGCTCAATCAGGAAGTCGATAAAGGCACGTGCCCGCGTGCTTTGATTGCGCCGGTTCGGGTAGTAGACAAACAAATCGGCTGACGGCAAGACGTAATCCGGCAGCACGATTTTCAGACGGCCACTCTTCACATATTTGGCCAGATCCCATTCCGAGCGGATCAGGATGCCATGTGCATCCAGCGCCCAGCCGAGCACGATGTCACCATCGTTGCTGGACAAGGCACTCTCTACCTTGATGACCTCATTGCGACCCTGGTGCGTGAAACGCCAGGTGGCGGCGGCTTCATCATTCTGCCTGTGCGTAATGCAGCGATGCTGGTGTAAATCAGCCAGCGTCTTTGGCGTGCCGTGGCGTTCCAGGTAAATCGGTGAGGCGCACAGGAAGCGCCGGTTCGACATTAGCTTGCGCGCGTTCAGGCGTGCATCGGGCAGGGTGCCGAAGCGTATCGCCAGGTCAAAACCGTTTTCGACCAGATCGATAGGCTTGTCGCTGACTTCAAACTGCACTTCCACTTGCGGATAACGCCGCACGAATTCGGATACCAGTGGCGCGATCGCGGTGCGACCAAATCCCAGCGTCGCATTCACACGCAACAAGCCGCGTGGTGTGCCGCCACCGGATGAGACGGCGTCTTCCATCTCTTTGATTTCAGCCAGTATTTTCGTCGCGTAGCCGAGATAGATGTCGCCTTCGCTGGTGAGGCTGATGCTGCGGGTAGTGCGATTGACCAGCCTGACGCCGAGCCGGGTTTCCAGTTGTGCCAGCCGCTTGGTCGCGGCCGGTGGCGTGATATCCAGCGCACGTGCGGCGGCCGACAGATTGCCGAGGCGGGCGATCAGGACAAAGAATTCCAGTTCGGATGTGATATCAGTTTTCACTGTAAGTAAATAATTATGTGAATTTAAGTGAATTATAAAGCCGTCTTCTGCGCATAAGCTAGGGCTCCCGTATTTGCTCGTATACACCTGCATACAGAGATATTTTTAGGAGCCGCCATGAAGATAGTTGAAATCCGCGAAAAGACCCTGCCCATCAGTTCGCCCATCCGTAATGCCTATATCGACTTCAGCAAGATGACGCTGAGCCTGGTGGCGGTGGTGACAGACGTTATCCGCGATGGCAAACCGGTCATCGGTTATGGCTTCAACTCCAACGGTCGTTATGGCCAGGGCATGCTGATGCGTGAACGCTTCATCCCGCGCCTGATGGAGGCCGATCCGGCGTCGCTGGTGAATGACGCTGGCGACAACCTCGATCCGCACAAGATCTGGAATACCCTATTCACCAATGAAAAACCGGGTGGCCATGGTGAGCGCTCGGTGGCGATCGGTACCATCGATATGGCGGTGTGGGATGCGGTAGCTAAAATCGAAGGCAAGCCTTTGTTCCAGTTGCTGGCGGATCGTTATGGCAATGGCCAGGCTGATCGCAAGATCTTCGTCTACGCTGCTGGTGGCTACTACTATCCGGGTCAGGATCACGGCAAGCTGAAGGACGAGATGCGCAGCTACATCGATCGTGGCTATACGGTGGTGAAGAAAAAGATAGGTGGCGCATCACTGGATGAAGACTTGCGTCGCATCGACTCTATCCTGAGCGTGCTGGGTGACGGCCAGAAGCTGGCGGTGGATGCGAATGGCCGCTTTGATCTGGATACCGCGATCAAATATGCGAAGGCACTCTCGCAATACGATTTGTTCTGGTACGAAGAAGCAGGTGATCCGCTGGACTTCGAGTTGCAGGCGACCTTGCGCAGCTACTACGACAAGCCGATGGCAACAGGTGAAAACCTGTTCTCGATGCAGGACGCACGCAACCTGATCCGTTACGGCGGCATGCGTCCGGATCGTGACTGGTTGCAGTTTGATTGTGCACTCAGCTATGGCCTGGTCGAATACCTGCGCACGCTGGACATGCTGCATGAGCATGGCTGGTCGCGCAAACGCTGCATTCCGCACGGTGGTCATCAGATGTCATTGAATATTGCTGCAGGCCTGGGTTTGGGCGGCAACGAATCGTATCCGGATTTGTTCCAGCCATACGGTGGTTTCCCGGATGGGGTGAAGGTGCAGAACGGTTACATCACCTTGCCGGATTTGCCGGGTATCGGTTTTGAAGGCAAGGCGGACCTGTATAGCGAAATGCAAAAGCTGACAGCGTAAGTATCGGGATGCTGGTTAGTGCTGGCGCCATCGGAGTATGATGGCGCATCGCAACCCCTTATCCGGAGCTGGATATCAAGCCCGACTTGCAAGACTTGCTGGCATCACTACAGGCGCACGGCCTGCTATGGGCATTGACCTTGATCGTCATGCTGGAAGAAGATGCGGCGATGCTGGCCTTTGTATTCAGCTAGTAGGGGATGGACGGCCATGTTGATGGCCGTTTTTTTGTATGTCGGGTCAAGCCTGGCTTAATGCAGCTTGCTGCGCGCAACCTTGAGTTCCTGGAATTGCTTCACGGTTTCCAGTACCTGCGCCAGTTCATCTTCGGCATCTGACTGGATCAGCTCTATCTCATCGAAGTCCAGCGTATCGTCGATGACGACCATCTCGACCCGGAAGATATGCGGGTACTTATCGGTAATACCCTGCAGCAGCACATCCAGTTTTTTCTTTGGCCACACTTCGCGTATCCGTGCAGCGAGGAAGAGCCTGATGATAGTCAGGCCATTGTCTTCGCTTAGTTCCTGGATGGCGAGCGCCTCGCGTTGCAGCCATTCCGGGAACTGATCTGCCGTGACGAAATGCGGTACGGTTAAAACGGAGACATGAAAGTGTACGTTCAGCTTATCCATCATTTCCCCCTTGTCACATTACATCGGCGAGCCTGTGGCACGAGCGGCTAGTGCTTCCAGTTTATACGCGGGAAACAGATTTGTGGAGGGGATTTGCAACTGTTATTTTTTCAGGACAGCCAGCTTGTCCATCACCAGCGTGACGTCTTCTTCAGTCGCCAGGCCTATGCGTGGCCAGTTCTGTAGTTTGTTGAGCTCGGTCGGGCGGCCGGTCAGCTTGCGGCACTCATCCAGCAAGGCGTTGAGTTTGGCAGGTGCGATGCCGTAGGACGACGAAATAGGCTGCACGTTGAAGGTAATTTCGGCCTGATTACCCGGTGCCAGTTCGGTGTGATAAATCGTGATAGTGCCGTTGCGTAAAAATCGTGCGCCGTTTTGGTTCTGCAGCGGGCGCGGCATGCCGAATTGCATCTTCAATGCGTTGAGTGCCTTGTTGTATACGGCGTTTTCCATCTTTATTCCAATTCTGTGTTTGTTGCAGTGATAGCGACATTGTATGCCTCGTGCCGGTATGGGTAGGTTTTTTCTGCGTACGGGCTTTGTCGGAATCGCACTACATATGTGTATTGCAAGTTTCTGCCACTGACCTTGATTGCCCACTCTGGGCAGAATAATTCCAATGAAATTAATGCTTTATGGCAAATGCAAACATTTCAAAATTCGGCAGCAAACAGATATGTCAGCCTCACGCTTTGCTGTACCTTGGAAACATTTCCGATTTCTGATCGGTTTTCGTGTTTATGGAAGCGGATTTGTTAAACATTGTTTCTTGAATGGCTGCGCGGTACACGCATTTGTCGTTTTGAGTTGATAGGGGCCGGAGGGTGCATGAAGGATTTGCAGAAAATACATATTCTGTTGGCAGAAGATACGCATACAGATGCGGAAGCGACCTTGCACGCACTGAAAGAACTCGGCCTGATGGGCAATGTAACCTGGGTCAAAGACGGGCAGGAAGCACTGGATTATGTTTTTTGCACCGGTCCGTTTATTGATCGTAAAAGTGGTGATCCGACCTTGCTCATGCTGGATTTGAATATGCCCAAGGTCAACGGGCTGGATGTGCTGAAAATCCTCAAAACTACCGAACAGACCAAGTACATTCCCATCATCATGCTGACTTCGAGTGCCGAAGAGCCTGATATTACTTACTGCTATGAGTATGGTGTGAATAGCTACATCGTTAAACCGGTCGCACCAAAGAAGTTTTCGGAAGAAGTGTCGCGCGCCGGCTTTTATTGGAATTTCCTGAACAGAAGTCCTGTGATGGCGACGTAGAGCGACCGCGCTGGCTACCTGAGCAGCGCGGAAACCGGATAGGTCGCATGACCTGGTCGTGGCAGGCATGCGGTGAGCAGTACCGGTTGCGTTATCCATCATATTTTGTCCATCAGCTTGACGGCTGCATTAATTGCAGAGACATTAAGCAATGGATTTTTTTTATATTCAATCAGACACAGGTTCCCGCCTGCTGCGCTATCTTTCCGTGCTTTTCACAGGCCTCTTGTTATCCGCTTGCGCGATGACGACGGGTGAGCGTTATCAACTGATAGCGCAAGAGGGTAAGGCTGCCGGATTTGCCCCAGTCAGCTTTGGTAGTGCACCGCAGCTGACTGGCTTGCTGCATACACAAACACCTGCGCCCACATCTGTTGCTTACCTGTGGGTCGTCATAGAAGGTGACGGCCGCGCCTGGCTGAATATGCGTGAACCGTCGATGGATCCGACACCGGTGGATCCGGTCGGCTGGCGACTCGCAAAAGACATCTCACAAAAAAACGTGCTGTACCTGGCACGTCCTTGCCAGTACCTGAGCAGCGACGAACTTGAAGCCTGCTCGGTAGCGGACTGGACCGATGGTCGCTTTGCCGAGAAATGGGTGCAACGCCTGAATGCGGCAGTGGAGCAAGCCAAACGCATGACCCATGCGAAACAAGTCGTGCTGGCAGGTTACTCGGGTGGAGGCGTGATGGCAGCGCTGGTGGCGGCGCGGCGTGATGATGTGGTGCTATTGATGACGGTGGCATCGCCGCTCGATCATGCCGCCTGGACCACGCATCACAAGGTGACGCCGTTAAATGCTTCTTTGAGTGTGGTGGCAGTGCAGCAGAAACTGGCGCATTTGCCGCAAGTACATGTAGTGGGAGCCGACGACCAGGTGGTGCCGTCGTTTTTACTGCAGGACTTCCTGCGTCGCTATCCGGCAACTACCCCGGCAGAGCTTGTGACCCTGCCGGGTGTCGATCATCGTATGCGTACGCCTATCGATTTGAACCGGATCAGAAGTTCCAGATCGCTTTTGCCGTCAATTGATGGCCCAGGTATTTATCCCTGACTTCCATATCGTAGCCAACTGCAACGGTGGTGCCGCTGGCTGTGACTTTGCGGTAACCGACGCCCAGTTGCAATGCTTCGCGTCCTGGTTGTACGCCAGCGATTTTGAAGGCCGGACCACCGATCGCGAACGATGCTTCGATCGCTGGAGTATCAGCAAATTCATGCAGGTAACGGGCACGCAGCGTTGCGCTGGATGAGGCGCTCAGCTTGTTGCTGAACTCTACGCCCAATACGCTTTGTACCGAGTTGGCGCTGGTGCTGGCCACGGTTTGTGCCGAGGTGCCGCCGGTTTCGGTGTAGCTCCCATTGTCGAGGCGGCTGACACGTGCACCCAGCAACCAGCGACCACTCCATGTGGCATCCAGTACGAATGGCAGGCCGTATTCAAAGCGCGCGCCGATCTGGTTGCCGGAGAATTTGCCACGCAGGCTTTCATTGAAGCCTGGAATGCTGACCAGACGTTGCGTGGTGTAGCGGTTGGCAGAAATCGCCAGGCTCGCATCCAGTGTGTAGCTGCTTTCGGTACGGCTGAAGTAGCCACCGACATGCAGCGATTTGACGTCATTGTCGTCGCCTGCGCCGCTATCGCGACCATCGCTGCCAGCCTGTGTGTAACCACCCGAAATACCGACCATATCGGTCTTGTTCAGATCAGTTTCATAACCGACTGCCAGACCTTGTGCATCGAGGTCAAAACCATTGGCCCCCTTGCGTGCTTTTTGTTTGGCGATCGAGGCAAGGCCTTGTACCCAGAAACGATTGCCAGCGGCATCACCACCAGCCAGACCGGTTTTGTTCAGCGCGACTTGTTCACCGCCACGTGCTGCATCCATGCGATTGTCAAAAGCAGAGAACACGCTGCCTTGTGCTGCGGCCGCTGCCGATTGTGCTGCTGCATTGGTTTCTGGTGCCAGTTGTGAAGTGGCGTCGGACAGGGCTTTGGCATTCGGCAGGGATTGCAGGCTGTTCAAGAGCTTGAGGCCTTGTTCCGAATTCGAGAAACCGCTCGAAGCCAGTTGGTTCAGCGAATTAGCCAAGTTGCCGAGGTTTTGCGGGACGACATTGGCCAGACCGTTTTGACGATGCGCGACCAGTTGCAGGTCATTGCCGCTGCCTTGCAGGGTGTAGGTGTAGAACGCGCCGCTGCCGTTGTTGATTTGCAGGTTGGCAGCGCTGGCGTTCAGCGTACCTGCCGAGATCAGCGTGTAGTTGGAGCCGTCAGCTACCGAGCCTGTGATCAATGGGCGTATGGTTGCGCCGCTGGCGAGGTTGGCATTGCCGGTGACGGTGATGGTATCGCTGGCATTGTTTGCACCGATGCGTGCTTCCAGAACACCGCTGGCACCTTGCTCGTAGTTACCGGCGACGGTCACGTTGCGGAAAGTATCGCCGCTTGGTGCTTGCAAGGTACCGTTGACAGTGAGGTTGCCGCTGGCATTGACATCACCGTTGATGCGCAGGGTGCCGCCTGCATCGACCTGCAGGTTGTTGACGTTGTTCAGTGCGTAGTTAAAGGTGGTATTGCCACCGAGGACGGTGATGTTCTGGAAGTTGCTCAACTGGCCGGCATTGAAGTTTTGCGTGCCATTGGTTTCCAGTGCGTTGACGCCGGTACCGCCGTCTATGCTGCCGACCACGACACCACCCAGCAGACGTAAGGTATCGTCACCGCTGCCCATATCGATCGCCAGGCCGTTTTTACCTTCGATGCGACCGTAGTTGACCAGCACGTCGTCGCCTGCGCCCATTTGTACTGCTGCGCCTGCTACGGTGCTATTGTTCTCGCCGAGACGGGTTGCGTCTGCGCCGCCTGTGATGACACCTGTTGCGCCGTTGATGACGGTGTCGTTAAACGTGCCGACCAGGCCGATCGCGACTTTTTTGTCACCGATGATGTTGCCTTCGTTGACGATGCGTATCGCCGCGCCGGTTGCTGTTGCAGTGCCGCGGCCTGCAGCGATCGCAGTGCCGTCGGAACCGTCATCTATCAATATGCCTTTGGACTGGCCGTAGATGGTCGCACCCGCATGGTTGATGATGGTGCCGCCGCCAGCTGCAATGCCGTCAGCGCCGTTCGGAGCACCGCCGGAATCAAAACCGCCTGCACCCAGGCCCTGGATGCGGCCATAGTTTTCTACATAAGCCACGCCGTCGATATCGACACCGTCGCCGTCACCGTTACTGGTAGTCAGGCCAAGGCCGCCGTGGTCATAGACATTGCCTGCACCTGCGTATTTACCTGTGATGGTGCCGTAGTTGATAACCACGCCATGGCCGTCCAGGCCCACACCGGAACCGTTGTTGCCGGTGATGTTGCCACCAGCCATATTGATGACGACCGGGTTGAGTATGCTGATGCCGGATGTGGTGACGCCATTCACGACTTTGTCGAATACCACGCCGTTAGGGGTGACGGATGTAACGATCAGGCGATCAACGCCGATCAGGTTCGCATCTGCCGTTGCGGCGATCGGATCACCGCCATCCACACCGTGGCGCGGGCCGGTGATGGTGCCATAGTTCAGGATGGCGACATTCTTCATGCCGTTTTCTATCGCGACGCCGTCGGCTGCCGAGAAAGCGCTGCTTGGGCAGCTGGTGGTGCCCAGGTAGTCAGGGCACTTGGTGTTGACGATGCCGGTCGAGAAAATCTGGCCGTAGTTGGTCAACAGGGTATTCGAGCCGAGGCGCAGCGCGTCGTCGCCGGTGGAGCTGATAACGGCCAGTTTGTTGCTGGCCGAGCCGTTGATAATTTGATTGCCGGTGGTCGTGAAGTCGACGTCGACCTTGATCGCGCGCTTGCCGCCAGCATTCACACCTGTTTGCGAAATGGTGCCCTGGTTATTGATGACGAAGCTGTCGGTGGCTTTGCCTACACGTATAGCTACGTCGCCCACTGCATTGATGACACCGCCGAGGTAGTTGTTGATGGTGATGTTGGTTGCAGCGGCATTGGCATCTATGCCACGGCCACCAGTGGCCTGGCTGATGGTGCCGTAGTTGTTGATGACGGAGGTGCCGGCGTTGACGGTAATCGCGGCGTTGCTGTTTGGCGTGGAAACGATCAGGCTGGCACCTTGCTGTACTGTGGCAGTCGCAGCAGTCAGCGTTTTGGCGACGGTGTCATTTGTTCCAGTAGTGACAGTGAATTGGGCATAGGCAGGCAGGGCAAAAACGGCTTGTAGTGCTATTACCAGCGGGAGTGGCCGTAGCTGTTTGTCACTGAAACGCATGTTTAGTCTCCGAATAAATTGCCGGATTATGCGTAGGCCAAATGACAGCTTGATTACAGTTTTGTTACGGTTTGGTGAACAACAACAAATTTTTAACTAGTCCCTTGTTTGGGGCAAAAGCTTGGGTATACACCCGTAAATTCATATGGGCAGCTGTGCTTTAAGCGTTCTGGTTATAAGCAAATGACAATTCCATCATTATCAGAACGGTGCAGACCCTGTATCCTGACGAGCAATGTTGCCGAGTTATAAGGCATCCGTTATAATGAGAACGATTCTCAAGTAGTGTGTTCTGACCCATCTCCATCATGCAGTGCAGTTGGTAATGCTTACTGCTGGCCTGCTGATGTCTGCGGTAGTTCAGTCCCGACTGGTAAAATACCGGCTCCTTTTTCCCGGGAAACTCGGGAGCATCTGTCGGCACGCTCGCAATTTGTTTGCCCGTCTGCCTCGCTTGTTTGTACAAAAACAATTTGATATTTAGGATGTATTGATTTTATGGCTGCTTTTGACACTGTTCGTGTTCTCTCTGTCCACCACTGGAACGACACGCTGTTTTCTTTCACCACCACCCGTGAACCAAGCTTCCGCTTTGAAAGCGGCCATTTCGTCATGATCGGTTTGCCGATCGATGGCAAGAATGTGTTGCGTGCTTATAGTATTGCCAGCCCGTCGTGGGAAGAGCATCTGGAATTCCTGTCGATCAAGGTACAGGACGGTGCGTTGACCAAACATCTGCAAAACCTGAAAGTTGGTGATGAAGTACTGGTCGGCCGCAAGCCTACCGGTACGCTGGTTATTTCCGATCTGCTGCCAGCCAAACGTTTGTTCCTGTTCGGTAGCGGTACTGGCCTCGCTCCATTCATGAGCATCATCCGTGATCCGGATACCTACGAGCGCTTCGACCAGGTCGTCCTGGTACACGGTGTGCGTCTGGTGAGCGAGCTGGCTTACCGTGATTACGTCGCCAATGAATTGCTGCAAATTGAAGGCCTGGGTGAAGAGATTGCCGCCAAGTTGCTGTACTACCCAACCGTGACACGCGAACCTTTCGTCAATGAAGGTCGTATCACAACCGCAATCTCGACCGGCAAAATGTGCGAAGACCTGGGCATCGATCCTATGAGCCCGCTGACTGACCGTGCGATGATTTGCGGTAGCCCTGAGATGTTGAAAGACACCGCTGGCGAACTCGACAAACTCGGCTTTGAAGTATCGCCAGGTATAGGTCAGCCAGGTGACTACGTGATCGAACGCGCTTTCGTCGATCGCGGCTAATATCCTCCCGGGAGCGGCAGCAGTTGTCTGCCGCAATCCAGAAAAAGGCGCTGAATGTTGAACGAACATTCAGCGCCTTTTTTATTGTCTGTCGCACTTCACAAATCTTTACCTTATGGATACAGGGATAGTCTTGATTATGCGTGGCAGACTCGTTATCTTTAGGTGCCGTTAAGCCGGTGCTGTTATTGCCCCGGATGCACGTCACACGCCAGCCACGCCATTACGTTTTGGAATAGCCAGCCAGTCCGGGCAGGACTTGTGCACCATCCGTAATTTCCTTGTCATGCCCATGCTTCAAGATGGCGCATTCATCCAGCGCCGCCCTTGAACTTGCAGTCTGCGTCAGATGTACTTTCGTGCTGTATCTACCAACTTAATCGCTCATTTTTCGTATGCCTTTGTCCATGAAGTCCACCTCCTTTCTCACCGGCCTGCGCCAGCGTCTCTTCAGTCGTCGCGCATTGATAGCCTTATTGATCGTACTGGTGGCGGCTGCCAGCTATTGGGGCTGGAAGAAGTTCTATGGCAAAAAGGATCCGCGCGAAATGTATCAGGTCGCCGAAGTGCAGCGCGGCGATATCCAGGATCTGGTCACGGCAACCGGTACCGTGCAGCCGCTGGAGTATGTGGATGTCGGTGCACAGGTCTCGGGGCAATTGAAGAAGCTGTACATAGAAGTTGGTTCGGTCGTGAAAGAGGGCGACTTGCTGGCCGAGATCGACCCTACCGTTTTCCTGGCACAAGTGGATGCGCGCCGTGCGGGGTTGCGCAATCAATTGGCGACGATGAAAGATCGCGAATCGCAACTGGCACTCGCAACCTTGCAATACAACCGGCAGAAAAACCTGATGGCGGCCGATGCCACTACTGCCGATTCCATGCAAACAGCAGAAGCAGCATTGCGTTCGGCCAAGGCGCAAATCGATGCCTTGCAGGCGCAGATCGAACAGACACAATCCACCTTGCGTGCCGACGAAGCCAATCTCAACTACGCAAAAATTTATGCGCCCATGGATGGCACAGTGGTTTCACTGACTGCACGCCAGGGCCAGACCTTGAATGCAAACCAGACCGCACCGACCATCTTGCGCATCGCTGATCTGTCGACGATGACAGTACAGACCCAGGTTTCGGAAGCGGAAGTCGGCAAGCTGCGCAAGGGTATGGAAGTCTACTTCACCACATTGGGTAGCCAGGGACGTCGCTGGTATGGTGCGCTGCGCAAGGTCGAGCCTACGCCTACTGTGACCAACAACGTGGTCTTGTATAACGCCTTGTTTGACGTACCGAATAAAAACCAGGCCTTGTTGCCGAGTATGACGACACAAGTTTTCTTCATCGCGGCAACCGCGAAAGATGCCTTGCTGGTGCCGACTGCGGCAGTCACTACCAGTCGTGGTACCGGTGGTCGTCGTGATCGTGGTGATGGTAATGAACGCAAGGCGGCCGAGCAAAAAGGTAGTGCTGCTGGCGATAAGAAAACCACAGACAAGAAAGCTGAGAAGCCGGAAGCTGGCAAACCTGCGGCGCTAGCTGCGACGGCAAATACCGACAAAGCCAAAGCCGGTAGCCATCCGTTTGCCAACATGACTTCGGAAGAACGTCGTGCTGCTCTGGAAAAAATGTCGCCAGAAGAACGTGACGCCATGCGTGAGCGCCGCCGTGCCTTGCGTGAAGCTGAGAAGGCGGCAGAGACACCTGCGACGGATACAGCAGTAGCCGCTGTTGCCGCTAAAAAGGAAGAAGCTAAATCCGCCAGGGGTGAAAAATCAGCGACGGATAATGCCAGGGACACTCAACGAGTGGAATCAACCAGCAGTGGCTTCGCTGAACAAGCTGTTACCCGTGCAGTCCGCACTGGCACCGTCAAAGTGATAGGCAAGGACGGCAATATCGAACAGCGTAAAGTCGAGCTGGGCGTGACCAATCGTGTACAGATGCAAGTACTGAGTGGCCTGGAAGAGGGTGACACCGTTGTCCTCGGGCCCAAACTGCCGCCATCGACCAAACGTCCGGTATCGCCTGCTAACCAGCAAGGCGGCATGCCGCCAGGCATGGGCGGACCATCGGGCCGGGGTCGTTAATGGACGAGCAGATGGACATGGACGTCGTGAGTAACATCACGCGTCCCCATGATGAAACACCGCTGATAGAACTGCGCGGTGTCACCAAGACGTACCGCAATGGCGGGCTCGAAGTCGAGGTATTGCACGGCATAGACCTGAAGGTTTATGAAGGCGAATTCGTCGCCATCATGGGCGCGTCGGGTTCCGGCAAGTCGACCTTGATGAACATCCTCGGGTGCCTGGATAGGCCGACCACCGGTAGTTATCACTTCATGGGACGCGACGTTTCCGGCTTTGAGCGTGATGAGCTGGCGATGTTGCGTCGTGACGATTTTGGCTTTGTGTTCCAGAGCTATAACCTGATTGCTTCAGCCAGCGCAGCGGAGAACGTCGAAGTACCTGCGATGTATTCCGGCTTGCCGCCAGCCGAGCGACATGCACGGGCGCTGGCCTTGCTGAGCGAACTCGGGTTGGAAGAGCGTTCGCATCACAGGCCTAATCAATTGTCCGGTGGTCAGCAGCAACGGGTATCCATTTCGCGCGCGCTGATGAATGGCGGCCGCATCATCCTGGCCGATGAGCCAACTGGTGCGCTGGATAGTAAAAGTGGACAGGACGTGATGAAGCTGCTGGCCGACTTGTCGGCACGTGGTCATACAGTTCTCTTGATTACACATGCAAAGGAAGTTGCGGATCACGCACAACGCCTGATCGAGATCAAGGATGGCCACATCCTGTCCGATCCGGGACCTGCGCAAAAAATGCCGACCCAGGCCGAGTTCGTACGTCCGTTGGTGACAGGTGTCTGTTCACGTCTCGGCGATATGCTGGAAGCCGCCAAGATGGCCTTGCGTTCCTTGCGTGCGAACTTCTTCCGTTCTGTACTGACGCTGCTGGGTATTGTGATTGGTGTCGCGTCGGTGATCGCGATGCTGGCGATCGGTGACGGTGCCAAGGCAGAGGTGGTCGAGCGCATCAGCGCGATGGGTTCCAATTTGCTGCTGGTACGACCTGGTGTGCCTAACCAGCGCGGCTTCAATAGCACTGCGACGCTGGTGGTTGACGATGTAAGGGCGATTGATGAGTTGCCGAATGTGCTGGCCGCAGTGCCGGAGCAAAGCAGCAGCGTGACCTTGCGCTTTGGTACTTCGGATACTTCGACCAGCGTGACGGGTACCTCGGCCAAATTCCCGCTGGCGCGACAATGGCCAGTCGCGCAGGGTACTTTCTTCAGTGAAGAAGACGAATCGAATTACGCCGCCGTTGCGGTGCTCGGCAAAACGGTAGCAACTGCCTTGTTTGCGGATGAAAATCCTATCGGTGAATTTGTCCTGGTGAATAACCTGTTGTTCCAGGTCGTCGGTGTGATGTCGGAACGCGGGGCGTCGCCTATGGGTTCGGATCAGGATGATGTGGTGTTCGTGCCTTACTCCACCAGCAGCTTGCGTTTGTCGGGCCAGCGTTATCTGCGTAACGTCACGGTAGCGGTAGAGAATGTCGAGCACATAGACGATACGCAGGAAGAAGTCGACAAGCTATTGCTGGAGCGGCATGGCACGGTCGATTACCAGATCCGCAATATGGCCTCCATTATGGAAGCGATGGAGCAGACGCAGAATACGCTGACCATCCTGCTTGGTTCGATTGCGGCGATTTCGCTGCTGGTTGGTGGTATAGGCGTGATGAACATCATGCTGGTATCCGTCACCGAACGTACGCGGGAAATTGGGATCCGCATGGCAACTGGTGCACGTGAAGCCAACATCATGCAGCAGTTCCTGATTGAAGCCGTGGTGGTGTCGGCGATAGGTGGCGCGATCGGTGTAGTCGGTGGGCTGGCGACAGCCGCCGTGATCGATGCCTTCGGTACGCCTATCAAATACTCGCTGACCCCGGTGGTGCTGGCCTTTGGCTGTGCGTTCATGACGGGTCTGGTGTTTGGTTACCTGCCTGCGAAGAAAGCAGCGCAACTCGACCCTGTGGTCGCCTTGTCGGCAGAATGAAATGAAATCCATGAACACACGTATTACTTTCCGTCATACTCGCCTGGCACTGGCCGTCGCTGCCGTGCTGGCCCTGAGCGCCTGCGCCGGGCATATAGATGCGACCAAACCAAATGTTGAGTTGCCTGCCACCTGGGCAGAGTCCCCATCTGCTACCGCCGAATTGCAACGTGACTGGTGGCGCGGCTTTGGCTCGGATGAATTGTCTGGCCTGATCGATCAGGCGCTGGCCAACAATCCTGATTTGAATATTGCAGCAGAGCGCGTGACGCAGGCCGAGATCACGGCGCGCCTGGCCGGTGCTTCCTTATTTCCGTTGCTGACCGTCAGTGCGAATACCGGCGTCGGTTCCAACAAGCCGGGCGTAACGCCTACCGGCTGGACCAAAACGGAGAACACCGGTGTTGCACTCAGCGTCGCCTATGAAGTCGATGTGTGGGGCAGGGTAGCTGCAGTCGCCAGCGGTGCCAATGCCTCATTGAATGCCAGCCGCTATGATATGGAAACCGTGCGCCTGACGCTGACCACGGGTGTGGCGAATGCCTACTTCCAGACACTGGCCTTGCGCGTGCGCCTGAAGGTGGCGCAAGAGAATCTGGCGATTGCCGAGAAGGTTTATGCGATCGTCGAAGCGCGTTACCGCTATGGCTCGGCCTCGGCCCTCGATATGAGTCGTCAGCGCGGCACGGTGCTGGCGCAACGCAATATCCTGCTGCCTTTGCAGGTGCAGGAGCGGCAGACAGTCAGTGCACTGGCAATACTGCTCGGACGTCAGCCGCAAGCCTTGCAGGTAGCGGCACAGGATTTGAACGCATTGATGGTGCCGGAAGTCAGCCCGGGTTTGCCTTCGACACTGATCACGCGCAGGCCTGACCTGGCAAGTGTGGAAGCGCAACTGTATGCGGCCGATGCGAATGTGGCGGCAGCACGTGCGGCTTTGTTGCCGACGATTTCATTGACCGGTAGTGCAGGGAATTCCAGTGCTGCCTTGCTGGCGCTGGGCAATCCTGCATACGGCGTGGGGCTGACGGCTAGCTTTGTGCAGACCTTGTTTGACGGTAATCGCTTGCGTTTGCAAGTGCAGACCAGCGAATCAGTGCGTCGCCAGTTGGTCGAGAGTTACCGTCGCACCGTTTATGCATCGCTGAAAGAAGTCGATGATGCACTCAGCAACGCCAGCCGCAACCTGGCGCAGGAGCAGGCACAAATCGAAATCAGGAAAGAAGCGCGGCGTGCATTGCAATTATCTGAATTGCGCTATCGCGAAGGTGCGGATGATTTGAATACGCTGCTGGATGCGCAGCGTACCTTGTTCTCGGCTGATGACCAGTTGGCGCAGCTGCGTTTGTTGCGCCTGACTGGCACTACCGATGTCTTTAAATCACTGGGTGGTGGCTGGAGCAGGACGCCAGCGCAGTAAGCTGATATGCGAAATAAAAACGGCTGCCAGGGAAACCGGGCAGCCGTTTTTTGTTTAATTTATGCAGATTGCAATGCGGGGCGGCGCGCGATGCGATAAATACTGCCCAGCAGCAGCGTAATCGCCAGTGCGGGCAAGGCCGAGCCGACTACCGGCCACATCATAGGGCATAGATGGAATGCGGCAATGCCGACCAGCCAGATCGCGACCGGCACTACGTTCACACCTTTATCCGTGGCTTCGCCCTTCAATGCCAATTGCGAAATCACCACGCCGAACAAAGGCACAAACACCGAGCTCAGGGTCAGCAGGAATGGTTCGAGGCCATGCATGGGCAGGAACAGCGCGCAGGCAGTTGCAACCAGTGCGAGCGTGATGCCCCAGAAACGTATCGTGAATTTGCCGTGCAGGAAGTTCAGCGAGACCGAGCCGGAATACACGTCACCGTAAGCATTATCCATTTCATCGATCAGGATCAGGCCGAGTGCAATCAGGCCGCCTTGTGCCAGCAGCAGGGTGGTCATCAGGTCGGCACCTGGATTGGAAGTGCTGACGATCAGTACGCCCAAAGCGTGGCACCAGATATTTGCCACCGCGAAGCCGAGCCAGGTGCCACGGAATGTTGTGGCACCCGCCTTGCCGTAGCGCGCGAAGTCAGCCACCAGCGGCAGCCATGACACCGGCATCGCCATCACCAGGTCTATGCCGGCCAGCGTACTCATCGAGCCGTCACCGGCGCGGTGCCAGATTGCATCGAAGCCCTGTGCCTGTGCTTTCAAGGCGAATTGGTAGGTCAGCCAGATCAGCGACAGGATCACCAGCGGCAAGCCGAAGCGACCAACGAACCAGCGCACCAGGCCTATCATCGAACCGGTCGCGAGGCCCACCAGCAGCAAGCCCCAGAACAAGGCAGTGACATACGGCAGCCAGATCGTATCGAGGCCGGTGATGTCCTTGATCAATGCCGTCGTGCCGTCGCGCATGACGACCAGCTCGAATGCGCTCCAGCCTATCAGTTGCACTACGTTCAGGACCACCGGCAATTTGGCGAATGAAGTGCCCAGCGTCTGACACATCAGCACCGGGCTAGACAGGCCGCGTTCAAAACCGATATAGGCGACCAGCGCCAGCAAGGCAGCGCCGAGCACAGAGCCGACGATGATGGCGAACAGTGCGGTCTGTGTGCCAAGTGCAGTGCCAAGGAAAGCGCCGATTTGCATGACCAGCAGGCCGACACCGAGACTGAACCAGAGCGCGGCATGATCGCGGAAGGAAAACACGCGTTCGCTGGCAGGAATGGGAGTGAAAGCGGCATTGCTGCTGGCCGCAGGAGCGTTAGGTAAAGCCATCATGGTCTTTCAAAAAATAGATGGCAGGTCAGCGGATTCGATGCCGCGGCAGCGGCGATGGATTATGTGCTTTCCTGCGCGAGGATTACCTCAATCAGGTTCAACGGGTATCTCTCACCCACGCTATGCGCAGGACCCCGAGCCAAGTTTTCAGACAGGTCGCTACTTTGAGCCAAAAACCGTTTATAGGCAAGCCTCTGCGGGTAGCTGACCGGATTAGTGACGGTCAGGACAAGTCCGACTTGTGCAACTTATAAGTGATTCCGGTGACCAAGCAGGCGAAAAAGCAGAAAAGACTCCAAAAAACTGAACGACCCGGACTCCATAATATTTTTTCACAAAACGGCAGAACTGCCGAAGTCAGGAGGTGACGATTTCATTTGAACAGGTTTCATTTTTTTATTCTTTAATGAAAGGTTCTATTTCTATGTTTTTCCCGCGTACTGTAGTTGTATCTATGCTTGCTTTCGCTTTTGCTGGTCACGTTTATGCCAAGTCTGAAAAGTCTGAAGTGTGTCACGCCACTTCCGAAAAACAGATCGCTTCCTTGTTCGATCGCTGGAACGCCACGCTGCAAACCGGTGATCCGCAAAAAGTGGTCGCCAACTACGCCAGCAAATCCATACTGCTGCCGACTTTGTCGAACAAGCCGCGCCTGACGGCCGAAGAAAAAATTGATTACTTCAAACACTTCATGGAGCACAAGCCGGTCGGCACCATCAACAGCCGCACGATAGAGGTGAACTGCAATAGCGCCAGCGATTCCGGCTTGTATACCTTCAAGTTTGATGATGGCTCGGAAGTGAAGGCGCGTTATACCTACACGTACAAATGGGATGGCCGTGCATGGCTGATCTCCAGCCATCACTCATCTGCGATGCCGGAGAAAAACTAAAACGCTGTTGGAAAATGCCTGGCTTGGAGGTGCGGTGTTTGCGTACTTGGCTGCGCTTGATGCACAGCTATAAACCACAGGCCTAAAAAAGAAATGTCGGGTCGCACAATAAAACTTTGGAGGGGGAGCGACCCGACGAAAAAGGTTGATACTGTATAAAAACACAGTATAACATCGGCGTCGGCAAAAATCAAAAGCGCACATCAAGTCTGTTAAATATTTTCAGCCTTGTTGTACGAAAGATGAATAAAACTTGTCTCCATGATAAAGTTTGTGCGGTGCAATATTGCCCGTCTTCATTTTTATCCCTATGTCTGTTTCCCCGCATCAATTCCGCATCGGTTTAGCCACTAGTCGTACCCATCAGGATGCCCCGAATTCCGTCTTGGCCCGTTTGCTCAATGGCAGCCGTGTCGCGATCGAACAGCATTTGCAGCCGCAACTGATCGTCGTCGGACGCACATTGGATGCGATGGATCATCTGGGCCTGCTGAAGAATTACCCGCACATAGAACGCTTTCCATATGGTCGTCACGGCGGCTTGATGAAGCTGGTGTCACGCGTGGTGGATACCGATCCGACGCGTAGACTGGATGCCGTTATGTATTTGATGGACCCGGTGGATCCGTCCTCCATCTTTCCGGAAGCGGTCGCGCTGAAACGCCAATGCGTGATTCACGGCAAACCTTTCCTGTCGACGCTGGCTGGTGCGCAGGAATGGCTGGAGCTGGAATCCATCGCGACAGGCGCAGCACCGAATCCGGAGCTGGATGCGACCTTCGACCTGCAGCATGAAGGCATCGCGATGATTGCGCACGACGCGATGAAAGGCCGCATGCTGGAAATCGCCGAGCGTCATTTTGATTTGCTCGATCAGTTTGGTTTCCGCTGTGCGACCGGTACCACTGGCAGCCTGCTCAACAAGCTGGCGCAAAAGATCAAAGGCGAGGAAGCAGGGCGCAACTGGGTCAAGCCTTACCTGAGCGGACCTATGGGTGGCGATGCACAGATCGCTGAACTCATACTTGACCGGGATCAGTGTAGGCGCGTGTTATTCCTCGAAGATCCGCATGTGGCGCGCCAGCATGAAGCCGACATCCAGTTGCTGGAACGGGCGGCGCGCACGGTGACTGATTATGCGCTGTGTATCAGTAACGAAAATTGCGGTGAACGCTGGCTGGATTTGCTGCAGAAGCGCGTAGCTTTACGCGCAGTTTGAAAAGCTGACGGGCTGCATGAGTATGCAGCCCGGTTTGGTTGTTAGAGGCCGAGACGTGCGGTCGCTTCATCCATCACTGCGGCATTCCACGGCACAAAGCCGCTCATGCCGATGCGGGACAGGGCAGTGCGACCAGCCTCACTGTCCGGCAAAGTCAGCAACAGGGTTTTGACTTTTTCGCGGTCAGATTCGCTCAGTTTCTTCGACGCCAGGAATTGCTTTATAGGGATGGGTTTGGTCTCCGCCAGGATGCGACCGCCTTTGGCAGTCCAGGCCTTGGCGACACCGGCCGAACCAGTAACACCGGCATCGACAAAGCCGTTATCGATCATGAACGGCACTGCGTCCTGATAGCGGGTCGGGGTGTAGGTTTTTTCCGGATTGGTGAAGCGCAATTCGTGCAGGTTGGCGGTGAACATCACGGTGGTGATCGATTCGACCGACGGTACGCCTATTTTTTTGCCGCGCAGGTCTTGCAGGGTTTTCAGAGGTGATGCTTGCGCTACCAGTACGCGTGCACGGTAGTCGGTAAAGCCTTTGGCGGTGACCAGGCCTTCATAGCCATTCTTTTTGACCGCCTGCAAACCGATGTGAGCCGGATGGATGAAGGCGAGGTCGTATTTTCCTTCGGCCAGGCCTTTTTCAAATACCGCGTATTTGTCCACATTTTGCAACTTTACGTTTTGCTTGAGCTCTTTGGAGAGTAACGCCAACAGTGGTTTGTAACGTTCGCTGGCTGGTCCGCCTTCCTGATATGTCACACCTTCATTGATGGCCAGCACCAGGTCTTGCGCCGCTGCGGAGTTGATTCCGGCCGCCAATAAAGTCATGGCCAGAAAAGATGCGAGTTTCATATACGGCGCTCCGTAAAAATTGTTTTTATTGAGTAACTAATTCCACCGTGAATGTTACATTAACAATGCGCGGCAAAAGAGTTTTTATTGCATCTGCGCATCAATGCACAACAGTTTATTTAATTTATATCAATACCCAGTAAGTGGCCGGGTGTCGCAGGACACGATGCAATAAAAAAGGGTTGATCGTAAATCGTATGCAGTATGTGCGTTAGCCCATAGTTATAGCCCGGTTGTTTGCTTAGTATTTAGCGATGTGCCAACAAAAGGAGCGTGACCACTATGCAGATTCGTACTCTGTTCTTCGTTATCATCCTCGGAGCTATCGTTGCACTGGCGGCCTTGAACTGGGAAGCCTTTAATACCCCGACCGCGCTGTGGCTGGGCGTGGCGACCGTGCAAGCGCCTTTGGGATTGGTAATGCTGGGCCTGACCGGTGCGCTGACGTTTTATTTCCTGGTCTGCATCCTCTACCTGCAATCTTCGGTGATGCTGGAAGCACGTCGCCATGCGAAGGAATTGCAAAACAGCCGGGAGCTGGAAGCGTCACGTTTCAGCGAGCTGCATCGTTTCATCGAAGAAGAAATCCAGTCGGTGGCCAAGCAGGATGCGGAAGCCCAGACCGCCTTGTTGCAGCGCCTCGATAAACTCGATACCGGTGTCGTGTCGGCGGTGGAGCAAAGTGGCAATACACTGGCGGCCTACATCGGTGAGCTGGAAGACCGGCTGGAGCGCGGTGGCACCACGGTTACACCGAATCGACCTGTGTAATCAGCCGTATACGCACTGTGCCAGGCAAGTAAGGGTGTTGTAAAACTTGCAAACAGGCAACAAAATTCTGCGGCACGGGGTACATCAGTTAAACTAGTACCCCTTCTCCCTCTCTACGAGCTTCAACATGTCACCTGCCCGGCAATCCGGCAATTCCTTACTTGCGATACTTGTCGGTATGCTGGCCATCATGATCGTGGTCGCCGCCGGTATTGCCTTTGCCTGGTATTACCTCGAATCCGGCAAGAAACATGTGCCGCCGATTGCCTACGCCAGCTTTGATCCTATCGTGGTGCGTTCATCCGAGTTCGCGATCAAGACCACCATCGTGTTACAAACTGCGCCTGAGGAAGCCGCCTGGGTGCAGGGCAATAAAGCCGCGCTGACAGTGGCTTTGCAGACCGCTTTGGCCAGTGCTGATATCGAGCGGGTGAAGACGCCGGAAGGCGTGGCCTATATCCAGGGCCTGCTGCGCGATGCCGCCAACAAAGCGCTGCAGACGCGCAGTGTGCAAGAGGTCTTGCTGACCGATTATGTGTTGCAACTGAACTGACCTAGTCAGCCCAAGCCAGCTCAAACTGCCAGCCTTAACCAGGTTTCCGCCACGCGGAGCCGCAAAACGGAAATATCGAATAAGATCAGATATTTGCCGTAAGAGTAATTTGTCGCATGAGTAAGCCTGATAATCCCGAAAAAGTCGTCAACGATGCTGTTCCTGCCAGTCAGCCAGCTGATAAGCCACGCAATACCCTGCGTCCCGATTCACCTTGTGCCGGTTATTGCTCGACCTCGCATGGCGATGAAGTCTGCAAGGGTTGCGGCCGTACCTTCGATGAAGTGATCAACTGGATCATTTACGACGATGACGAAAAAGCCGCAGTATGGGCGCGCCTGGAAGCTGCAGGCTTGGTAAAACGTTAAGCGTTTCCCCTTTGGGCGGGTTTTCCCGCCGCCCGGCTATTCCCCGTCTGTCATAGACTTACAGGCCAAGAAACGGTAGACTTTAGCCCTTTTTCCAAGGGCTATTCCATGTCCGCCGCGCCCGAAACACCAACACCCGATTCCGCTGAAACCGAAGCGTTTGAACCGCGTACCGTTACCTCCGACCTGATCAATAGCGAAGTTGCGCGTCGTCGCACCTTTGGCATCATCTCTCACCCGGATGCAGGTAAAACCACTCTGACTGAAAAGCTGTTGCTGTTCTCGGGTGCGATCCAGCTCGCCGGTACCGTCAAGGGACGCAAGAGCGGTCGCCATGCGACTTCCGACTGGATGGATATCGAGAAGCAGCGCGGTATTTCGGTCGCCAGCTCGGTCATGCAGTTCGAGTACCGTGATCACGTCGTCAACCTGCTCGATACCCCGGGCCACCAGGACTTTTCGGAAGATACCTATCGCGTGCTGACAGCCGTCGACTCCGCACTGATGGTGATCGATGCCGCCAAGGGTGTGGAAGAACAAACGATCAAACTGTTGAACGTTTGCCGCATGCGCAACACGCCCATCATTACCTTCATGAACAAGCTGGATCGTGAAACACGCGATCCGCTGGAATTGCTGGATGAGCTGGAATCGGTGCTGAAGATAGAATGCGCGCCGGTGACCTGGCCGATCGGCATGGGTAAAAATTTCCGCGGCGTGTATCACTTGCTGCGCGATGAAATCATGCTGTTTGCAGCCGGTAACGAGAAAGCCGACCAGAGCTTTGAGATTGTTAAAGGCATAGACAATCCGCGCCTGGCGGAGATGTTCCCGCTGGAAATCGAACAACTGAAAATGGAAGTCGAGCTGGTACACGGTGCTTCGCATCCGTTTGAACTGGAAGCCTTCCTCAACGGTACGCGCACACCGGTCTTCTTCGGTTCCGCGATCAATAACTTCGGTGTGCGCGAAATCCTGAACGCCTTGCTGGATTGGGCACAGCCTCCGCGTGAGCGTGATGCGACTGTGCGTTCGGTCAAACCAACCGAGCTGCCATTCTCCGGCTTCGTCTTCAAGATCCAGGCGAATATGGATCCGGCGCACCGCGATCGTATCGCCTTCCTGCGCGTATGCTCGGGACGCTTCGAGCGCGGCATGAAAATCAAGCATTTACGCCTGAACCGTGAGATCAAGGTCTCCAGCGTGGTGACCTTCATGGCGTCTAGCCGTGAGCAAGTGGAAGAGGCGTACGCCGGCGACATCATAGGCTTGCCGAATCACGGCAATATGCAGATCGGTGACAGCTTCTCTGAAGGCGAATTGCTGCAGTTCACCGGCATTCCTTACTTTGCACCGGACTTCTTCCGCGCGGTGCGTATCCGCAATCCGCTGAAGATCAAGCAATTGCACAAGGGTTTGCAGCAGTTGGGTGAAGAGGGCGCGATCCAGGTGTTCAAACCTATCAATAGCAGCGACCTCGTGCTGGGTGGTGTTGGTGTACTGCAGTTCGAGGTAGTCGCCAGCCGTTTGCTCAACGAATATGGCGTCGATGCCGTATTCGAAGGCACCAGCATCAGCAGCGCACGCTGGATCACTTGCGATGACAAAAAAATGCTGGCTGATTTTGAAAAATCATCGGCCGGTCATAACCTCGCACATGATGCCGCAGGCAACCTCGCTTACCTCGCCAGCTCGGGTGTGAACCTGCGACTTACACAGGAACGCTGGCCTGGCGTGACCTTCCACGAAACGCGTGAGCACGCAGTCAAACTGAGCTGATAGTGTTCACCTTATCCCGTTGCTGCCTTCGCCGTTGCAGTAGCGGGATCAAATTTCCCTCCCTGATTTGCCGCCACGCAAGAGCAACAACAATGCTTGCCTGATGCCTGCATTCTTGGCATCGTGTAGGCAATTGCCTGCAACAAGGACGCCATGCCTAAAATTTTCAAATTCACCCAGTTTTCCCTGCGCGATTTAATCGTCACGGCCGGACCGATGACGGTGCTCGTGATTGCACTTTGCTACGTCGCTTACAGGCTGGTTGATCCGTCACCACCGCGGCAGGTAACGCTGGCGACCGGGCAGGAAAACAGTGCGTACGAAGAATTCGGCAAAAAGTATGCGGCGGCACTCGCCAAGTTCGGCATCAAGGTAACGTTGGTACGCTCGCAGGGTTCGCAGGAAAACCTGCAGCGTTTGCTGGATCCGGATTCGGGTGTGGACATCGCCTTCGTACAAAGTGGGTCCATCGATCAGCAGGCAGCGAAAGATGCAGGCCTGGTTTCACTGGGTAGTTTATTCACCGAACCGGTGTGGTTGTTTTATCGCGAGAGCAAGAAGCTGACGCAACTGACACAGCTGAAGGGTATGCGCGTAAACGTCGGGCCGGAAGGCACAGGTGTGCCTAAGCTATTCAAAAATATTTTGTCCGTCAACGGACTGGAGCCGAGTGACGTCAAAATCAAGCAACTGGAAAATACGCCAGCCACGGTTGAACTGCTGGAAGGGCGCATCGACGCATTGGTCTTCAGTTCGGCGCCAGATGCCTTGCTGATACAGATGCTGTTGCAGACGCCCGGTATCAAGCTGTTTGACTTCACACAGGCGGAAGCATACTCACGTCGTTTCCCATCACTCACGCACGTGGTGCTGCCGCGCGGCATCGTTGATCTCGGACGTGATTTGCCACCGAAAAATTACCATCTGATCGCACCGACTGCGACCCTGGTTGCACGTGAAGATTTGCATCCGGCCTTGATCGATTTATTCGTGCAGGCTGCGGGGACGATACATGGTGGTGCGGGCTGGTTCCGCAAACAGGGTGAGTTCCCGAATGCGAGTTACACCGAAATTCCAGTCATACCTGAAGCAGAGAAATTCTACAAAGACGGGCCGCCATTCCTGCAACGTTATATGTCGTTCTGGCTGGCGAATTTCTTTGAACGCATGTGGGTCGTGATCGTCGCGCTCGGTGCCTTGATCCTGCCGTTGTCGCGTATCGTGCCGCCGTTGTATGTGTGGAAAGTGCGTTCACGCGTGTATCGCTGGTACGGGCAGCTACGTACGGTAGAGCAGGTGATAGAAGACGTGCCACCGGCGAAACGCAATACGGTTTATCCGGCGCAGTTGAAACGCCTGGCGGAAATCGAAGAGAAGGTGAACCAGATTTCGATACCGCTTTCATTTGCGGATGAGTTGTATCGCTTGCGCAGCAATATCAATCTGGTGCGCAAGCGTATCTTATGGTTGTCGGAAGCAAAAGCTGAAGTGCCTGCTGGAACGCAGGACGCAACGAAACCCGCTTCGGCTTAAGCGCCGACCCAGGGCAGGCCGGCCTTGCACCAGCCATTTACATTCTTGCGATGGCCGTCGGCATCTTTCTCACCTTCAAAACCTTCGAGGATATCGAAGGAATGTACGTAGCCATTTTCAGTCGCCAGTTTGGCGGCATGACGTGAACGCACCGCACCACGGCACAGGAACAGCAGGGTGGTATTTTTATCTGCGGCCTGTGCCAGCTGCGACAGGAATTCAGGATTAGGCGCGCCGCCCGGATACAGCGTCCATTGCACCGCCAGGTGTTGCTCAGGTGCGATGCCGACACGGCCTATCCAGTCGCGTTCTGCGTTGGTACGCACATCGACCAACTTCACATTCGGATCACTTTGCAATAAGGCATACGCTTCCTGCGGCGTCAGTGCGCCAGCATAAGGAAGAGCGTTGTCTTTGCCACGCTGCTGCGCGGTGGCGAGTATGTCTGCGGACTTCGTCATGTTGATCTGTTCTTTCCGTTTGGTATATGGATACAGGCGCTAGCTATATGCGGCCTTGTTTCGCAGTATAAAGTTCTCTTGCGTTCAAGTCACATCAGGCTGCTTGCGTCGGGCCTGGATAAAGCCCCACGCCAGTCCGATTACTGCAGCGCTCAATGAAGCAAGCAGGATACCTAATTTTGCCGCACCCAGCAGGTTGGGATCAGTGAAGGCCAGTGTCGCGATAAAGATAGACATGGTGAAGCCTATGCCTGCCAGCAAGCCGACCAGACAGACGCCGCTCCAGGTCACGCCCGGTGGCAATGCACACCAACCCATGCGTACCATCAACACGCTGGCAGCGATGATGCCTAGCGGCTTGCCGACGACCAGCGCGATCAGCACGCCCAGCATCACGATCATCGAACCGTTGGCAGAGAGGTCTATGCCATCCAGCGAAACACCCGCGTTGGCCAGTGCAAACAACGGCATGATGCCGAAGGCGACATAAGGATGCAGCGCCATCTGTACGCGGCTGACAGGTGGCAACAAGGTGAGCTGTGCGTGCTTCAGTTGCTTCAGGGGCTGAGCCAGGTGATGTGGGTCAGGTTTATCGTCCGCAGTGTGGTGCAGCAAATCCTTAAGCGCCTTGCCCGCCACTTCCAGCGGATGTGCGCGGGTGCGTGGTGCAAAGACAGGCGTCATCAGGCCGAGTACCACACCGGCCAGTGTCGGATGCGCGCCGGTTTGCAATAAGCCCAGCCACAGTACGATGCCGGGCAGCACATAAGGGTAAGCGGAGACGACACCGATGCGCTGCATGCCCAGCACCATCAGGATGCCGAGTGCGGCAATGATGAAGCCACTGTAATCCATGCCGCCGGAATAAAAGATCGCGATGATGAGGACGGCGACGATGTCGTCGATGATGGCCAGCGCCAGCAGGAAGACACGGACGTTGGATGGGATAGAGCGTCCCAGCAAGGCCAGTACACCTACCGCAAAGGCGATATCAGTTGCAGTCGGTACCGCCCAGCCATGTGCTTGTTCACCACTGGGGTTGAACGCGAAGTAAATCAGCGCAGGTGCCACTACGCCACCGACCGCAGCCGCCAGCGGCAATGCTGCCAGGCGTATGCTGGCAAGTGCTCCTTCATGGATTTCGCGGCGGATTTCCATGCCGACCACGAGGAAGAAGATGGTCATCAAGCCATCGTTGATCAGGAAGTGCAGCGATTCCGAGATGCTCCAGCTGCCAACCGAGAAGGCAACCGTCGTATGCCAGAAGTGGTGGTAGCCATCGGCATACGGTGAATTGGCCCAGATCAGTGCCGCCGCTGCTGCGAGCAACAGGACCACGCCACTGAAGGCTTCGATATGCAGGAATTTTTCTAAAGTGGAGAAAGCGCGTTCGGCAAGAAGTTGCGCGCGCGGCAGGGTCGAGCCAGTTGACGTCGTTGGAGTCATGTTCGTAAGTATCCCCGCGTGGCGGCCCGACCGACGCGTTACCTGTCCGCTGCGATATGCAGCGCAAACACCCTGAGGCAGATTTTACACTAGCCGATGACGGCAGGCAATTTGAACCGGATCGGGAAAAGTCAGATTGACATCATTTCGCACCAACTTGGCGCGGAAATGAGGGTTAACTCCAAAAACGATTTATTTTGGTGCAAATTGCCTTGTTTGCACATGTTTGGTGCATCAAATTCGAGCTCCTTTGATGCAGAAAAATCGCCATGTGGCATCTATCCCCTAGGGCGCTCCGTTGCAGTGCGGTTGCGCGAATTTTTGAAAGGCGGTGGCATGGAATCTGCTATCATTTCGGGCGAGTTATGGACGCATGCTGTTTGTTGACGCAGGCCTCACAACCCATTCACTAATTCTGTATTACTTTGCTCAAATTTTAGGAGATTCGCATGGCAATGACGGCCGCAGAGGTCTTGAAGATGGCGAAAGACAACGAAGTTAAATTCGTTGATTTTCGTTTTGCTGACACAAGAGGCAAGGAACAGCACGTCACGGTGCCAGTTTCGCATTTCGACATGGATAAATTTGAATCCGGTCATGCGTTCGACGGTTCCTCCATCGCTGGCTGGAAAGGTATCGAATCGTCCGACATGTTGTTGATGCCGGATCCGAACACCGCAAATATCGATCCATTCTTCGAAGAAACCACTTTGTTCATGCAATGCGACGTGATCGAACCGTCGGATGGCAAAGGCTACGATCGTGACCCACGTTCGATCGCCAAGCGCGCAGAAGCTTATTTGAAATCCTCGGGCCTGGGCGACACCGCTTACTTCGGTCCAGAACCAGAATTCTTCATTTTCGACGGTATCCGTTGGAAAATCGGCATGGACGGTTGCTTCGTCAAGATTGATTCGGAAGAAGCAGCATGGAGCTCCGGCGAGAAGCTCGAAGGCGGCAACACCGGTCACCGTCCAGCGGTTAAAGGCGGCTACTTCCCAGTGCCACCAGTCGACAGCTTCCAGGACATGCGTTCGGAAATGTCCCTGATTCTCGAATCCCTGGGCATCCCTGTCGAAGTACATCACCACGAAGTTGCTGGTCCTGGCCAAAACGAACTGGGCACCAAATTCTCGACTCTGGTTGAGCGCGCTGACTGGACACAAAACCTGAAATACGTGGTCTGGAACGTTGCACACACCTACGGCAAAACCGCAACCTTCATGCCTAAACCTATCGTTGGCGACAACGGTTCTGGTATGCACGTGCACCAATCGGTATGGAAAGACGGTAAAAACCTGTTCGCTGGCGACGGCTATGCAGGCTTGTCGGATTTCGCGTTGTACTACATCGGCGGCATCATCAAACATGCTAAAGCACTGAACGCGATCACCAACCCAGGTACCAACTCGTACAAACGTCTGGTTCCAGGCTTTGAAGCACCGGTTAAACTGGCTTACTCGGCACGTAACCGTTCCGCTTCGATCCGTATTCCACACGTTGCGAACCCTAAAGGTCGCCGTGTTGAAGCACGTTTCCCGGATCCACTGGCTAACCCATACCTGTGCTTCTCGGCATTGCTGATGGCAGGTCTGGACGGCGTACAGAACAAGATCCACCCAGGCGAAGCAGCCTCGAAAGACTTGTACCACTTGCCACCAGAAGAAGACGCACTGATCCCAACCGTTTGCGTATCGTTGGAAGAAGCGCTGGATCACCTGAACAAAGACCGCGAGTTCCTGACCCGTGGCGGCGTATTCAGCGATTCGATGATCGATGCTTACATTGAATTGAAAATGCAAGAAGTTCAACGCTTCCGCATGACTGCTCACCCAGTCGAATACGATATGTACTACTCGCTGTAATCAATCTCTGATTGTTACCGCAAGATGAAAAGCGGGGAGAGCGTAAGCTTTCTCCGCTTTTTTTGTTGCTGGCAGGCAGAAAATAGAACATCAGTGTTTGTCAGACTATGATTGTTGCCATACACTAAGTATCCGATTTAACAGTTTCACCGAAACAAGTCCATGAAACGTCAACTCGCTATCCTGCTGCTGTCTACCCTCGCTATTTCCGCGTATGCGCAAAATGATGTCTATCTGTGCATAGACGCCAATGGCAACCGTGAATACAAGAATACCGGTCCTACCAATAAGTGCAAAAAGGTAGACCTGCCGGGCGTGACCACTGTGCCAGCCGTGAAGAAACCGGCGACGCCGACGGTGAGCGCCAAGGCTTCCTCACCCAGCGATTTCCCCAAGGTAGACAATACCGTGCAGAAGGCGCGCGACAGTGATCGCCGCCAGATCCTGATGGATGAAATGAAAACGGAAGAGCAAAAGCTCGCCGACATCCGGCGCGAATACAATAATGGTGAACCGGAACGCCGTGGTGACGAGCGTAACTATGCCAAATACCAGGAACGTACGGCGACGCTGAAGGATGATCTGGCGCGTTCCGAAAAGAATGTCGAAGCATTAAAACGCGAACTCAATAACTTGAAGTAACATCGGTATGATGTTTGCTTGAATCAGGCCGCGTATAGCGGCCTTTCTTTTTTGGATTCCTGTGAAAAAAAACATAATTGCTTTAGATGGTCTGGATTTGCTGGCTTCGGCAGTGCTGGTACTGCGTCCGGACGGCGATATCGCCTATGCCAATCCTGCCGCTGAAATTTTGCTGGAGAGTTCCAGCAAGGCACTGACCAACCATAAGCTCAATGAGCTTTTCATCAATTGCGAGGAGCTGGAACAGGTATTCCAGGAAGCACTCGAGCATCAATTCGCCGACAAGCGGCTGGACCTGGTGCTGGAGCGCCTAGGTCGTGATCCTTTGCAGGTCCATGTGGTGGTATCGGCGCTGGATAGCGCAGATACGCCGGTCCTGATCGAGCTGCGCGAGAATGTGCAGCAACTGAAGCTGGACCGGGAAGAGCGCCTGATCGACCAAAGCCAGGCGAATAAGGAGTTGATTCGCAACCTGGCGCATGAAATCAAGAATCCGCTGGGCGGCATACGTGGTGCGGCACAACTGCTGGAATTGGAGTTGCCGGAGCGGCATCTGAAAGAATTCCGCGAGTACACGCAGGTCATCATCAAGGAGGCTGATCGCCTGCAAACACTTGTTGACCGTCTGCTGGCACCGCATCGCAGCCCGCATATCGTCGGTGATGTGAACATCCATGAAGTATGTGAACGGGTGCGCAGCCTGATAGTCTCTGAGTTTCCGAATGGCCTGAAGATCAAACGCGACTATGATTTGTCCGTACCTGAGTTCCGTGGCGACAAGGAACAGCTGATACAGGCAGTATTGAATATTGCACACAATGCGGCCCAGGTGCTGTCCGCCCGTATGAAAACCGGCGATGCCGAGCTCACTTTGCGTACCCGTATCGCGCGTCAGGTGACGCTGGCCAAGGTGCGATACCGGCTGGCATTAGACTTGCATATCATCGATAACGGACCGGGCATCCCGCCTGACATCCGCGATCGTATTTTTTATCCTTTGGTCTCAGGTAGGGATGGCGGTAGTGGATTGGGCTTGACGCTGGCTCAGACATTCGTACAGCAACACATGGGTTTGATCGAATGCGAGAGTCGGCCGGGATGCACGGATTTCAGAATTTTGATTCCATTGCCATGAGCAGTTTGAGCCTGGCGACGAATCTATAAACCTAGCCACATGACGCGGGACACTATAAATATATGAAGCCAATCTGGATTGTTGATGACGACGAGTCTATCCGCTGGGTCCTTGAAAAAGCACTGGCGCGAGAAAATCTTGCCACCAAGAGTTTTTCCAATGCGCGGGATGCACTGGAGGCTTTAAAAACCGGTGCACCGCAAGTTCTGGTTTCCGATATCCGCATGCCGGGTGAATCCGGCCTTGAATTACTGCAGGCAGTCAAAGCCAAGCATCCGGGTTTGCCTGTCATCATCATCACCGCTTTCTCGGATCTGGATTCGGCTGTGGCGGCGTTCCAGGGCGGCGCGTTTGAATACCTGGCCAAACCTTTTGATATTGATCACGCAGTCGGCCTGATCCGTCGCGCGTTGGAAGAAAGCCTGCGCGAAACCAGCGTCGAACAAGTCTCGGCCGAAACCCCTGAAATCCTTGGCCAGGCGCCAGCGATGCAGGATGTATTCCGCGCGATCGGACGTTTGTCGCAATCGAACGTCACGGTGCTGATCACCGGTGAATCCGGTTCTGGTAAAGAGTTGGTCGCACGTGCCTTGCATAAACACAGCCCGCGCGCATCGCAACCTTTCATCGCATTGAATACAGCCGCGATCCCGAAAGACTTGCTGGAATCAGAATTGTTCGGTCATGAGCGCGGTGCCTTTACCGGTGCGCAAGCGACGCGTCGTGGTCGTTTCGAACAAGCGGAAAACGGCACGCTTTTCCTCGATGAAATCGGCGATATGCCATTCGACCTGCAAACACGTTTGTTGCGCGTGCTGTCCGATGGACACTTCTATCGCGTCGGTGGCCATCAGCCACTGAAAGCGAATGTGCGTGTGATCGCGGCGACCCATCAGAATTTGGAGCATCGTGTACGCGAAGGTTTGTTCCGCGAAGACTTGTACCATCGCCTGAACGTCATACGCCTGCGTTTGCCTAGCTTGCGTGAACGTCGTGAAGACATCCCTATTCTGACACGTCACTTTTTGCAGCAGAGCGCGAAGCAGCTCGGCGTTGAAGTGAAGCGGATGTCGGATAGTGCGATGCAATTCCTCAGCAGCCTCGAGTTGCCGGGTAACGTACGTCAACTGGAAAACCTGTGTAACTGGATCACCGTAATGGCGCCGGGCCAGACGGTGGAAGCCAAGGACTTGCCGCATGAGCTGACTGAAGGACAGGCGTTTGCGGGCGGTGCTGCCAACACCTTTGCAGGCACGCCACCAGCAGCACATAGCTATGCGACGACAGAGGACGCCGGTGGTTCCAATGGTGTGGCACCGGTCACGTCATATGCGGTCAGTGCACCGGCAGAAGCAGGTAACTGGATTAGCTTGCTGGAAGCGGAAGCGGCGGCATTGCTGGCTGCAGGCCAGCCGGAAGTGATGGATGCCCTGGGTCGTCAGTTTGAATCGACATTGATCAAGACTGCACTCAAGCATACGCATGGTCGCAAGAACGATGCCGCTGTGCGTCTGGGGATAGGACGCAATACGATCACACGTAAAATCCATGAGTTGGGTATCGATGGCGCGAAGGACGATTAACCAACTCGGCATCTAAGACGAAATGCGTATTGCGGCCGGATTTGAAGTCTGCTAACCGGGAGCAATATTCAGGCGATATAAGCTGGCGCATCAGGGAGAGACGGGCTACCGCACAGGTAGCCCGTTTTTTTTGTATGAAAGATGTGCGACATCAGTTTACAGGTGCAATTTACGTTCAGCTGGGCAATATGGTAGGCTTGCCAGAATTAATTCCTGATGTCCGCAGTATCTTGATGTATATAACGAGTGCATTCACATGTGAATACGCAAACAGTCGGTGAGTTTGCGCACCGTTAGCAGTGCAGTATTAAGTGCAGCTTTCTATTGATAAAGACAGGGCGCGAAAGAAGTAGCCGGATGGTTGGCTACTTTGTGTAAGCCCTGCGAATTTGAAAGAATTGGCTTATGCTCGGCTCGATCACTGATCTCTTGCGCCAGGTGCCGGAAATCGCCTTATTCCTTTCGCTCGCGATAGGCTATGCGATAGGACAAATCAAGTTTGGCCCGATACAGCTCGGCGGTGTCTGCGGTACATTGATTACGGCACTCTTCATCGGACAACTGGGCGTTACGCTGGATGCCAGTGTCAAAAATGTGTTCTTCATGTTGTTCATCTTCGCCCTTGGTTATGCCGGTGGCGCGCAATTTTTCTCCAATCTGAACCTCAAAGGCTTGCGCCTGGGTTTGCTATGCCTGATCGAAGTCGTCGTGGTACTGGCGCTGGTGATGGTCGCAACTAAAGTCATGAAGCTTGATGCAGGTACTGCGGCTGGCCTGATGGCAGGTGCGGCGACTGAATCTGCGGTGGTTGGTACTGCGACCGATGCGATATCCAAACTTGCTTTGCCCGCGGCAGAAATACAGCAATTGCAGGCGAATGTGGTCACCGCGTATTCGATCACTTACATCTTCGGGCTGATCACCATCGTGATCGTGACCAGCCAGATTTTCCCTTTGTTATTGCGTGTCAATTTGCGCGAGGAAGCGGATAAATTGTGGGCGCAGATGGGCGGCAAGGAAGCCGCGCCGGATGAAGTCAATCCGATACGGGAAATGGCTGGACGGGTCTATCAGATAGATGTCGGCGCGGGTCGCAGCATAGAGTCGCTGCATGCATTGTTCTCCGGCCAGGCCAGTGTCGAGCGCGTGGTACGCGCTGGCAGCAAACTGGATGTCACACCCGGGCTCAAGCTACGTCGTGGCGACCGCGTGCTGGTGATAGGACACAGGCGCGCATTGCTGACGGCGAGCAGCATACTGGGGCCGGAGTTTGCCGATACGGATCAACTGAATATGGTGGTGCAAACCGTCGAAGCCATGTTGAAGAATAAGGCACTGGCAGAACGCCAGCTCGGTGAAATCAGTTTGCCGCTCGGTGTCCATGTCTCCGGCATCAAACGCGGTGAGCATGCCTTGCCGCCGTTGCCGCATGTGCAATTGCTGCAAGGTGATGTGCTGCAGTTATAAAGCTCGGCTGATGCCAAGGCGTCAGCGATGGCGGAAGCAGTTGCCATGATAGGGACACGCATAGAGCGTACTGATCGCAGCAATATTGTGTATGCCGGACTCGGCATAGTGCTGGGCGTATTCATCGGCACCTTCAGCCTGAAGCTGGGCGGCATTCCGTTTTCGCTGGGCACCGGTGGTGGTGCCTTGCTGACCGGCCTGGTCTTCGGCTGGTATCAATCCAAACGTCCTAGCCTGATGGGCATACACCCGGATGCATTGTCCTTGCTCAAGGATATCGGCCTGGCCAGTTTCATTGCCTGTGTCGGACTCGCTTCCGGTCCGCAGGCACTGACCCTGATTAAACAATATGGCATTGCGCTGCCTTTGATAGGTGTCGCCATCGCGGTGCTGCCAGCAACGATCTCGCTATTGGTCGGACACTTTATTCTGAAACTGGAGGCGCCGATTTTGCTCGGTGCCATCGCGGGCCAGCAGTGCAGCACGCCAGCCTTGAGTGCGATCCAGAACGCAGCAGGCAATTCCACGCCTTTGCTGGGCTACACGATTACCTATGCTATTTCGAATGTGGTGTTGCCACTGATGGGCCCGTTGATCGTCGGGCTGGTCGGCTATGTGCATCGCTGAGTGAGAGCTGTATGAGTAAACAATAAGTGCAAACAAGCCGACTTGATTTGGCCGAGACGAGTATCCGATACATAACGCAATTTAGGAAACGCAATTTAAATTTTCACAAAGGTGATTGCTATGGAATGGTTACACGAGTTATTTAAAAAATCTCCCGAGATAGCCCTGTTCCTGTCGTTGGCGCTGGGCTATTACATAGGCAAGATCAAGTTTGGCAAGTTTCAGCTGGGCGGCGTTGCCGGTTCGTTGCTGGTGGCGGTCGTCGTGAGCCAGGTGGGGGTGCAGGTCGATCCAGGCGTCAAGGCCGTACTGTTTGCCTTATTCATTTATGCGGTTGGCTATGAAAGCGGACCGCAGTTCTTCAATTCACTGGGCAAGCAATCGATACGTGAAATCATCCTGGCTGCAGTGCTGGCAATTACCGGCCTGATTACAGTTGTTGTCATGGCCAAGCTCTTCGGTCTGGACAAAGGACTGGCTGCAGGTGTGGCTGCGGGCGGGCTGACACAGTCGGCGATTATCGGCACTGCCGGTGATGCGATCGCCAAGCTGGGACTGGCGGCAGAAGAGGTCACGCGACTGCAGGGTAATGTCGCAGTCGGTTATGCGGTGACTTATGTGTTTGGTTCCTTCGGCGCGATTATCGTCTGCGTGAACATCCTGCCCAAGCTGATGGGACGCACCATCAAGGAAGATGCGGTAAAGGCAGAAGCAGCGATGCAAGCCGGTGTGCAAGTGCTGGGACCGGGACAACAGGCGGCTGCACCTGATCTGGTCGGACGGATTTATCAGATTGCGCAAGGTAACAAACAAACTGTGCGTGAAATAGAAACCGCCAATCCGCAAGTTTCCATCACCATCGAACGCATCAAGCGTCAGGGCCAGATCATAGAGGTCACGCCGCAACTGGCACTGGAAACCGGCGACATCGTGCTGGTCGTCGGACGGCGTGAAGCGATGGTCGGCGTCGCCGCACAACTAGGCCGTGAACTGTATGCGGTCGAAGGCATGGAACTCACCATGCAGCGCAAGGAACTCGTACTCACCAATAAGGAATATCACAACAAGACCGTCGGCGAAATCCGCAGCCAGACTTCACACAGCGTCAGTCACGGTATCTATGTGCTGCAAATCACGCGCATGGGTCAGGTCTTGCCTATGCTGCCGGAAACTGTGGTGCAGCTCGGTGACGTGATCACGATCTATGGTTCCGAACAGGATGTGAAACGCATCGCTGCGCTGGTTGGTTATGTGATCGTGCCTAGTGTGAAAACTGACTTCGTGTATATGGGTGCCGGTCTGGTCGTCGGTTTGCTGGTCGGCATGCTGACGGCGAAGATAGGTTCGATTCCATTGACGCTGGGCAGCGGCGGCGGTGCGTTGTTGTCGGGTCTGCTGTTCGGCTGGTACCGCGCCAAGCGTCAAACCTTTGGTGCGATGCCTAGCGGTGCGGTGCAGATCCTGAAAGACCTGGGTCTGGCCGGTTTTGTTGTGGTGGTCGGTTTGTCTTCCGGTCTGCAGGCGGTGCAGACCGTCAAGGAACATGGCTTTACTATCTTTGGTGTCGGTGTCGTGGTGACTATCCTGCCGTTGATCCTGACCATGCTGATCGGCAAGTATGTGCTGCGTTATGACAATACCGCTATCTTCGCTGGCGCACTGAGCGGTTCGCGCAGCGCTAACCCGGCTTTCGGTGAAGTGCTGGACAAGGCCGAAAACTCTATCCCTACCGTTCCTTTCGCTATCACTTATGCGCTGGCGAATGTATTCCTGACTTTGCTTGGGCCGCTGATCGTGGCTTTGGTTTGATCGTTTCTTTCACATTCGGACTGTTTCGAGGCCGCTAACAGAGGGCTTCTCATCTTTGATAAGGAGTAGCGCACATGGACTTCAGTAACCCGGACAAACTCGCATTGTTAAGCCCTTTCGAATTGAAGGATGCACTGATACAGACCGCGAAAAAGAGCAATCAGCACATGTTGAATGCCGGACGTGGCAATCCTAACTTCCTGGCAACCACACCACGTCACGGCTTCTTCCAGTTTGGCTTGTTTGCGATGACGGAAGCAGAACGTTCGTATATTTACATGAAAGATGTGGGCGGCTTTCCGCAACGTGAGGGCATAGAATCGCGTTTTGAAATTTTTGCCAAGCAGCATGCAAAAGTACCAGGCATACGCTTCATAGAAGCCGCCGTCTCGTATGTGCGCGATCAGCTCGGCCTGTCGGCTGGCGATTTCATCTATGAGATGTGTGAAGCCATACTCGGTTGTAATTATCCGGTGCCGGATCGCATGCTGACCCTGAGCGAAAAAATCGTCGGCCAGTACATCCACAAGGAAATGATAGGTACCCATCCGTTTGTCGGTAACTTCGACATGTATGCAGTGGAGGGCGGTACCGCGGCGATGACCTATCTGTTCGCCAGCCTGAAAGCGAATCACCTGATCAAGGAAGGCGATACGATTGCACTGGGTATGCCTATCTTCACGCCGTATATCGAGATTCCGCAGCTCAACGATTACAAGCTGGTGGAAATGACCATCGATGCGCCGCAATCGAATAACTGGCAATTTACCAAGAAGGAACTGGACAAGCTGCTGGATCCGAAAGTCAAAGCCTTCTTCCTCGTCAATCCGAGCAATCCGCCATCGGTCAAGATTGATGACAAGACGCTGGCCTACATCGTCGAGATCGTCAAAAAACGTCCGGACCTGATCATCCTCACCGATGATGTGTACGGCACCTTCGCAGATGACTTCGTGTCGCTGTTTGCCATGTGTCCTTACAACACCATCCTGGTGTATTCCTTCTCCAAATACTTTGGTGCAACCGGCTGGCGTATGGGCGTGGTGGCAACACATGAAAACAATGTGCTGGATGCGAAGATTGCGAAATTGCCGGAATCGCTGCGCAAGGAACTGGATGAGCGCTATCACTCGATCACGACCGAACCACGCAAGCTGAAATTTATCGACAGGCTGGTGGCCGATAGCCGTACTGTGGCGCTGAACCATACAGCTGGTTTGTCGACGCCGGTGCAGGCGCAGATGAGTTTGTTCTCGCTGTTCGCCCTGATGGATGAGGCAGATAGCTACAAGGCCGAGATGAAACGTATCGTCTTGCGCCGCAAGCAGGCGCTGTATCGTGAGCTGGGCCTGCCTATGCAACATGATCCTAACTCGGTGCGCTACTACCATCTGCTGGATCTGGAGTCGCTTTCCGAGCAAATGCACGGTAAGGAATTCTCGCAATGGTTGCTCAAGCGCCTGAAACCGAATGAAGCCTTGTTCCGCCTGGCCGAAGAAACTGGTGTGATCCTGCTACCGGGGCGTGGCTTCGGTACGACGCATCCGTCAGGCCGTGTCTCGCTGGCCAACCTGAATGAATACGACTACGCGAATATCGGTCGTGCCATCCGCAATATGGCGACCGAATTCCATGAAGTATTCCAAGCCGAGAAAGGCAAGGGCAAGCCCAAAGCTGCGGTGAAGGCAGTCAAGACTAGCAGCAAAGCGAAGGCAACGAAGAAGGGGCGTTAGGTCTTAACAGCGCGGCTTAAATAAAAAGGGATGCACATGTGCATCCCTTTTTTTGCGTATCTACTTTATTACGCAGCCAGTCGCGGTGTAGAGCGACAACCATCCAGCAGGAAGGAGAGGCCGACCACCAGCACCAGTTCGCCTTCCGCTGAACGCGCAGTACCGGCAATACCAGGGACGGTAATCGCGGTCATCGGTTTGATGACCAGGTCAGCCGTACCTTCGACCATGCCTACCGATAGTATGTAGGGTTGCGGTGCGGCGATCACGATGCCGACTTTTTCCACACCGACTTCATAGGCGAGGGCACCAGCCAGCGAACGCACCGGCAATGGACGACCCTGGTCACGTAGCACTGGTGCGCCACCGACTTGTTCGAACTCTTCCGGTAATTCGACCACACGCTGTACCACCGCCATCGGCAGTGCCAGCGCCGCATCCGAACTACGGACCAGCATGGTAGGAACGATGGACAGTTCAATCGGCAGGCGGATCGAGAAGCGGGTGCCGGAGCCGAGTACCGAGTCAATCGTGATCGCACCGCGATGCTTCTCAACGGCGGTTTTCACCACGTCCATACCGACGCCACGACCGGACACGCTGTTCGCCACTTCCTTGGTCGAGAAACCCGGCAGGAAGACCAGTTGCAGCATCTCTTCCTGGGTCTGCGCGGCGTTATCCGAGATCAGGCCTTTGGAGATCGCCTTGGCGCGCAGTTGTTGGCCATCCATGCCTTTGCCATCGTCAGACAATTCAATCATGACGCTGCTGGCTTCCTGCCAAGCTTTCAGCAGGATGGTCGATTTCGCAGGCTTGCCGGATTTGGCACGGACTGCTGCTTCTTCGATGCCGTGGTCCAGCGAGTTGCGCAGCATGTGCACCAAAGGATCGTACAGGCTGTCGACCACGACACGGTCGACTTCTGTCTCTGCGCCTTCGATTTGCAACTCGACATCCTTGCCCAGGTCCTTCGCCAGTTCACGTACCAGGCGCGGGAATTTCTGGAACAGCTTGCCGACAGGCTGCATGCGTGTTGCCAGCGTCGCGCGTTGCAATTCGGTGGAGTAACGCGACGCGCGGTTCAGGGTTTCGGCCAGCGCTGCCATCAGGGTGGCAGCATGTCCTTCAACCGGGAACTGCGCCAGTTTTTCCAGCAAGACGCTGGCTTGATTTGCTGCCTGTACCGATTCACCGGCCACTTCGAGCAGGGTATCCAGCTTGACGGCGTCAACACGGATGCTGTCTTCCTTCAGTGCGCCACCTTGTTTGTCGCCACCGCCACGACGGTCTACACCATCCCACGGTTTATTGGCTTCCGCAGGTTTGGCAGCAGCGGCTGCCGGGGCCGCTTCAGCTGTTACTGTCGGTGCAACGCTGGCTACTGTCAGTTCGGGCACAGTACCGGCAGGGACTACCGCGAGGTATAAGGCATTCCAGTCCAGGCCGTCGTCACCGACGGTGCTGACGGCTGTTACGGATGTGACCGCTGCGGCTGCAACTGCTGGAGTGGCAGCGGGGGCTTCGGTTTTGCCTTCAATCGCGCTGGTCAGGATATCTTCCAGCGAGGCAGGCATTGCCGACAGGCTTTCCGGTTGTGCGCCATTGGCCAGTTCATCCAGCTGATCGGCGACAAAGCCGCTGGCTTGCAGCGCTGCTTCGATCGCGATAGGCGTCACTGGGACTTGTCCGGTACGCAGCGCATCGAACAGGTTTTCCGTCAGATGGCAGGCCGAGACCATGGCGGGCAGGTTCATGAAACCGGCACCACCCTTGATGGTGTGGAAGGAGCGGAAAACCGCGTTCAGTGTATTGAGGTCACCTGGATTACGCTCCAGTGTAAGCAGGTGCTCTTCTACATTCGTCGCCAGTTCCAGCGCCTCAACGACGAAATCCTTGAGCATGTCATCCATCAGAACCCCAGATCGGCAAGTAGGCTATCGACATCATCCTGCACCATTGCGATCGTCGGCGCAGATGGACCATTCATGAGTTCGGCCGGTTTGTTTTCCGGATGGGCGGCTTTGACTTCAGCGGGTGCGTTGTCGCGCAGCAGTTGCGCCAGTTCGCTCTCAGCCTTGTGCGTGATGGCGACGATTTTCTTGATCAGTTGGCCGGTGATGTCCTGGAAGTCTTGCGCCATCATGATTTCCAGCAGGCGGGCTTTTTCTGCTTCAGTCACTTCAGTGACCTTGCCTGCAAACTGGCGTGAATCATGGGCCAGTGTCTTGAATTCATCGACGCTGAGCTTGCCGTCAAATAGCTGCGCCCAGCGTGCATCCATATCCTTGGCGCTTTTGGACAGGGCATCCTGTTCTGGCATGCCGACGTCGATCGCGTTCAGGACTTTGTTGGCTGCTTGCTCTGTCAGTGTCGCGACGTATTCGAGGCGGCCTTGGGCGTCGGTGATCTGTGAGGCAACATCAGACAGCGAACGGTCGTAGCCGAGTTCACGCAATGAATCGTGCAGCAGGCGGACGATGCCACCCAGGCGTTCGTACATGGGCTTTTCGCTGCCGTCTTCATCGTTGGTCGCATCAGAAGTCGATGCGATGGCGGCGGCTGGCGCTGCGGCTGCAGGAGCAGAGCTTGGAGCAGGTGTGGCCGGAGCGGCAGGTGCTGCTGCAGCAGGCGCAGCTATCGTTTCCGCTCGCTGCGCAGAAATCTCTTCAAACAATGCATCAAACTCATCTAAATCGCCGCTCATGTAATACCTTTCCCTGTCTGTTATCCATTTATATCGATGCCGGTCGCGATGCGCTCGAATAAGGCGCAGCACCCGTTCGGGGTGCTAAAGACCCGGCAGACTATGGATTTTGGTACGCGCAATTTGCGCGTTGATCCAAGGCAATAATACCCAGATTTGAGAGGGGCGCATAGTAAATCACTCGAAGTTGGCGGCTGTTGGCAACACTTGCAAAATATTGTTACACGACCCGGATTTACATTGTTTTTCTGTAACCGGCTGGTCATGGTCGTCTGTCATGCTAAACGGCCAGGCTGCCTGTCATAGGAAATGGTCGCGGGGCGCTTGCAGCGGATGTGGTTTGACGCAGCGTAAGCACACGCCTACACTGCAAGCACTTTTTACGCGCCCGGCAATTGCGGTATGACCAGCAGGCCTGGGTGCGAGCCAATTATGCTGCAAATTGTTGTCAAGCTATTAGCGTTTCGCGAGCTTGACGCGTTATTCGCCCCTACGCACGCAGTCTGCTGGCACACCCGATTTGTACATCCGACATGACTACACTTGCTTCTACCGAGAACACCGCTTTATCCGCAGCATTGGCGGCGGCCATCAATAACAAAACCAAACCGCTGGGCAGCCTCGGCATGCTGGAGAAGCTGGCGCGCCAGATCGGCCTGATCCAGCAAACCACGCAGCCGCAGATCATAGCTCCGGCGCTGATCGTTTTTGCCGCTGACCACGGCATCGTGGCTGAGAACGTTTCGGCCTACCCGCAGAGCGTGACCTGGCAGATGGTGGAGAACTTCCTGGCAGGCGGCGCAGCGATTAACGTTTTTGCACGGCTGAATCACTGTGCGCTGCATATAGTGGATGCAGGCGTGAACCATGATTTTGGTGCGCGTGATGGTTTGCTCGATCGCAAAGTGGCTTACGGTACACGCAACTTTGCGCAGGAAGCAGCGATGAGCACGGAGCAATGTGCGCAAGCGCTACAGGCCGGGCGCGAGCTGGTGGCTGGAATCAAGGGCAATGTACTCGGCTTCGGTGAAATGGGCATAGGTAACACCACGTCGGCCGCTGCCATCATGCATGCGATGACTAAATTGCCTGCCGCGGAATGCGTAGGCGCGGGTACCGGTCTGGCGCACGAAGGCATATTGCATAAACAAAAGGTGGTGCAGGATGCGGTGGCGCATCATGCCGCCGTCGTTGCGCAAAATGCACCACTGGACATACTTGCTACTTTTGGCGGCTTTGAAATTGCCATGATAGTTGGCGCCATGCTGGCTGCGGCGGAGCGTCGCATGGTCTTGCTGATAGATGGTTTTATCATCACCAGTGCGCTGATGGTGGCTGCACGGATGGAGCCTGCGATCCTCGATTACTGCGTATTTGCGCATTGCTCGGATGAGCACGGACATCGGCAGATGATCAATCACCTCGGCGGTCGTCCGGTATTGCATATGGGTTTGCGCCTGGGTGAGGGCACTGGCAGCGTGCTGGCTTTGCCGATGTTGCATGCAGCCGTCAACTTCCTGCGCGAAATGGCAACTTTTGAATCTGCGGACGTCAGTCAACAAAACGCTTAAAGCTATAAAAATATCAGCACATTATGGAAACAGAGATCGTCCCGCACCGCAGTTTCTCCGCACGTTGCCTGCACCAGTTGCGGCTGTTCTTTGTTGCCTTGCAATTCTTTACGCGCATCCCGGTGCCGCGCTGGGTAGGGTTTGATGCGCAATGGCTGCAACACGCGTCGCGCTACTTTCCTGCGGTCGGCATCGTGGTGGCATTGGTGACTATCGTCGTCTATATCATTGCGTCTTTACTGTGGACGCAGTCTATCGCTGTGCTCTTGTCGACCATCGCCGGGATTTATCTGACCGGTGCATTTCATGAAGATGGTTTTGCTGACACTTGCGACGGCCTGGGTGGTGGCAGTACGCCGGAGCGTGCGCTGGAGATCATGAAGGATTCACGCATAGGCGCTTACGGCGCGATCGGTATCGGTTTAATGCTGGCACTGAAGTGGATGGCACTTTCCAGTTTGCCATCACCGGCGGTGGTGTCCGCCTTGCTGATTGCGCATCCGCTGTCGCGTCTGGCGGCGATCAGCCTGGTGTGGCGCATGGAATACGCAAAAGAAAACGGGAAAGCGAAACCAATTGCGCAAGAGATGTCTAACCAGGAGTTCGGCATCGCTGCCGGTACCACCTTGTTGCCGATTGCATTGCTCTGCCTCACCGGTTTACTCCCTGTATCTGGCGTTGCATGCGGGATATTGTTTGCCGCGCTCGCCGCATTCTGGCTGGCGCGCATGTTCCAGCGCCGTATTGCAGGTTATACCGGAGACACTCTTGGTGCCGTTCAGCAAGTAAGTGAAGTCGCATTTTATCTTGGAGTATTGACCGTCATTACCCATTGAGGAGTGCCATGCATCTCTATCTCGTCCGCCATCCACGCCCCATTGTTGCTGCCAATACTTGCTATGGCCGTACTGATCTGGCTGTTGCCGCGGAAGAGCTGGCCTCGGCACATGCCTCCTTGTTGCCGGTTTTGCCGAAGAATGCACAAGTGTTTTCCAGCCCTTTGCGCCGTTGCATGGATTTATCAGAAAGCCTGGCGCAAACGCTGGGCTGTGCCAAACCGACCTACGATGAGCGGCTGGCCGAAATGCATTTCGGTGATTGGGAAATGCGTACCTGGGACGACATTCCGCGTACCGCTATCGATGCGTGGAGCCAGGATATGGTTGAGTATCAGCCTGGTGGCGGTGAAAGTGTGATGCAAGTCGCGCACCGGGTACGCGCATTCCGTGACGAGCTGACTGAACTGCAAATCGAGCATGCAATTGTGATTTGCCACGCAGGCATCATCCGCTTGCTGGCGGCCTGTGAACATGGTTTGTCGGTGCCGGAAATGGCTTTATATGCGGCGCAGAAGCCACACAAGATACGCTACGGAGAATTACTGGTTGTCGATTGTTAGTCTGATTATTAGCGTGATTGCTGGCGCATCAGCTTCACGACGATATGCAGCACCTGTGCTGCCGCCTGCACCGAAACTACATCACGTCCCCATGGCTTGCGCTCTTTAGGCAGGATACGCAACCAGCTGAAAGCACTTGCTGCACGTCTCACTTCACGCTGTACAGCGACATCATCCTGCAATAAATAATCGAGGTAAGTCTGCGCGATCATTTGCCTGTCCATATGCAGGATGTAGGCGGTTGAATGCAGGTAGAGTAACCAGTCGCGCGCTTGTGCTGCCGCCAGCGGCATCACCTTGCTCGGATCATCTTCAAAATCGATAAAGCTGATCTTGCCTTCATGCGCAATCATATTGCGTGCAAAACATTGGCTGGCAGTCTGGCCGAGGCGATGCAACTCAAGGATAGCCTGCAAGCCGTTCTTCCAGTATTCCTCTGCTTTTTGTGGCTGCTGGCGCAGCAGCTGATCGACTGAATGTGCGCCGAGGAAAGACAGGGCAAACCATTCCGGTGTCACATGCAGCACTTCAGGCACAGACACGCCTGCCGCAGCCAATGCACGCAAACGGGCCACCTCGATTGCCTGTGCTTCACTGCCACCCGGTGCCGGTACTGCGCGCAACATGGGCTGGCCGAGCAGGCGCGCCAGCGTATTCAGTACCGGATAACCCCAGTGCTTGAGCGGTGCTTCCAGTCGCTTGACGATAACCGGAGTGCCATCCAGATCCACCAATTGCGTGCGGTCCTGCTTGCGCGCCAGTTGTGTGGTGATGATTTGCACTTGTTCGGGAGTAAACATGCGTAGGTGTGAGATTGCAGCGAAGCGTGGATTATAGACCAGAGCCTTTGCCGGGTGGCGTTCCGCGTGAGCTGGCCAAAAGTCGTTAATTTGTCGTTAAATTACTGCGAATTTGCTGATAAATGGCCCCAGCCGTACAATGGCGCAGTTTTGGTGCCCGCGGACATGTCCATGTCTGCAGTTAAACGGGAAACACGATGCCTGAGTTCGACGGCAAACGTGTGCTGCCCCCGCAACGGTAAAACAAGCGTCAGTCGAAGTACTTGTTCGGCTGACAGAGCGTCCCTCAAACCACTGTGCTTTGATGCATGGGAAGGCAGGACCTTCAGGCTTGTCAGCCCGGATACCGGCCAGGACAGGTGTAAGCATGCGGATGATCGCGTCCATGCTTGCGTTGAACTCGACCCGCGGGGAGGCAGGTCGGGTGCTATCCATTGAATAAAGTAAACATGAAATCCCTGCCATCACATCGCAGCACCGCTGCATGGAAACCACTCGCGCTGGTTTCTGCACTCGCCACCTTGAGTTTTCCTGCCCTTGCGCAGGTTGAGACCGGACAGAAGCTGACGCCTGTTACTGTTTCGGCTTCGCGCTTTGAAACGACAGAGGCACCTATTGGTGCGACGGTTATTACGGCTGAGCAGATACGTGAAGCTGGTATCAACAATGTCAATGAAGCGATACGCAAAATAGGCGGTGTATATGGTCGCCAGAACTTTAGCGGGACATCGGATTTCTCGTTGGATTTGAGCGGTTTCGGTACCACCAGCGACAACAATATGGTGGTCATGGTCGACGGTATCCGCATATCCGAGAATGAACAATCGCCTACCTTGATGTCTTCTGTTCCTATCGATTCTGTCGAGCGTATCGAGATTGTGCGCAACGGTAGCAGTGTGTTGTACGGCGAAGGTGCAACGGGCGGCACTATTCAGATCATCACCAAACGAGGCAAAACCAATGCTACGCGCGGCTCGGTTTTCGCGGAAGCCGGCAGCTATGGTTATCAAGAAGCAAGAGCTGCGTTATCGAAGGGATGGGATAACTTTGTGTTGGATGCCACTCTGGGCAGTATTCATGCCGACAACTATCGCGCTAATGGCGGCTTGCGGCAGGATACGTTCAGTGGCGGCTTGCAATGGGTGGGCAAGGATGCGCGTTTAGGTTTTCGCGTAGATTCCAGTCGCCAGGATAGTCGTTTTCCGGGGCCACTAACCGCGGCCCAGTATCAAAGCAATCCAAGACAGACGTTTTCCCCTAATGATTACGGTAGTTTTGACGTCGATCGCTATACCTTCTTCGGCGAGAAGAGTTTTGGAAATCTCAAGCTCGCAGCGGATCTTTCGCGCCAGACAAAAAATGTTGAGTTCTTTCAAGGGAGCCTAAACAAGGCGCGTACAGAAACGTCGCAATTTTCGCCAAGATTACGCTACTTAAGCAATGCAGGGTCGGTTTCCAATGAATTAGTTGCCGGTCTGGATTTCACGCATTGGAATCGCGTTTCCGAGGGTTATCCAACTACTGATTCGACACAGAAATCTACTGCGATTTACTTCCGCGATGAAATTAAGAGCGGTAAAGCACGTATAGCATTCGGTGCTCGTCATGAACGATTTGAAAAAAATTCGTTTGATACTGTGACACTGCTTAGCCAATATCAAAATAAAACCTCGGTAAATGCATGGTCGCTTGAAGGTGCATATCAAATACAGCCTTTAGTGAGCGTATTCGCAAAAGCCGGGCGCAGTTATCGCGTGGCGAATGCCGATGACAATAGCTTCACGTTAAATAATAAATTGCTTAAGCCTCAGACATCCAATGATCTGGAGTTAGGAGCTTCGTTTGGTGACGATGCAAAGAAAGTGACCGCACGAGTATTCCAACATAAATTGAAAAACGAAATAATGTTGGATCCGGTCATAGCGAATGCCGGGTCATTTTCTGGTTTCGGGGCGAACGTCAATCTGGATCCAACCAAACGCGAAGGTGTTGAGATTGAAGGTCGTGCTCGCTTGACGCAGGCATTCAGCGTTATTGGTATCTGGCAGTACGTCAATGCGAAGTTTACTGAAGGCCCGTATGCAGGTAATGAGGTGGTTTTGGTTCCTAAAAATACGGCAACCTTACGTCTGAATTGGTTGCCGGGTAACGGGCATACTGCGGATGTGGGCTTGCAATGGGTTGACTCCCAGCGCTATGGCGGTGACTTTTCGAATACGTGCAATTTGACGATTCCGTCGTTTGCCACATTGGATGCCCGTTACGCTGTGCGTGTCGGAGCATGGGAGTTTGCGGTTCGCGGAACAAATCTCACTGATAAAAACTATTTCACAAATGCATACGGCAAATGTGGAGGCGGTATTTATCCGGACACCGGTCGTTCAGTAAGATTCTCGGCACGGATGGATTTCTAAGTAATTTTTACCTCGTGACGTACCTATACCTGCTACCTTGAGAAATTCAGGGGGCAGGTATTTTTTTGCTTGCGTTGATGTTGCACAAATAGAACGCCACACCAGCTAAATCACCCCCAAAGTTGCGGCTCACCCGCATGGGCCTTACAATGACGCCAGTTTTGGTGCTCGCGGACATGTTCATGTCTGCAGTTAAACGGGAAACACGAGGCCTCAGGCTAACGTGTGCTGCCCCCGCAACGGTAATCAAGCGTCACTTTCGATGACAGATCGTCTCTCACACCACTGTGCCATGTGCATGGGAAGGTGAGACGCTCGTGCTTGCTAGCCCGGATACCGGCCAGGACAGGTGGAAATGCCGCGAACGGGGATGTTCGCGACGCGATTCGTTCATGTGCGGCCTGGTGCTGCTTACTGTCTGTTTCGGTCGTTAAATCGGTTCCGGTATTTCTTTTCAATTCAGCCTGCGGGGAGGTGGGCTGGATGCTGTTTCTATGAAAAGTAATCATGAGCTCATCTGTTTTACGGCGCGCCGCTGTGGCGTTCCCGCCGCTGGCTATTGCCTTGTCCGTTTCCGCTGCATTTTCTCCTTTGAGTTTTGCGCAAACTCCAGCTGATCAATCGTTAGCACCTGTTTTGGTAACCGCTGCGCGCACCGCGCAGAAAGCCAGTGATGTGCTGAGTGACAATCTCGTCATCACATCGGAAGAAATCCAACAATCAGGACAGTCGTCGCTGATAGATCTTCTGCAACGCAAGCGTGGCATTGAAATTACGCGCAATGGTGGGGCCGGCACATCTTCGACTGTTTACATGCGAGGCTCATCAGGCAAGCAGGTCATTTTGTTAATCGATGGTGTACGCTCAGCATCTGCAACAAATGGCGAACCTACATGGTCATCCATTCCATTGTCACAAATTGATCGTATTGAAGTGGTATATGGCCCATTAAGCAGTCTGTACGGTGCAGATGCGGTTGGCGGTGTTATTCAGGTATTCACCAAAAAAGGTGCAGGGGCGCCGCATATAACTGCATCAGCTGGTGCTGGCACTTACGGCACGAAAGAGTACACATTGGGTCTTGCAGGTTCTACTGATGGCGATCATAAGCTTCGCTATTCGTTTAATTCTTCCCGAGAAGAGGCCACTGGATTCAATGCTTCGGTGCCAAGCATTGGCAACTCATACAATCCAGATAGAGATGGCTATAAAAAGACTAGCAATAGTGGTCAGGTTTCCTGGGAGCTGGCAAAGGGGCATGAAATTGGCGCGAGCTTTCTGCAAAACAGCAGCAACGCGCAATTTGATGGCGGTACTCGCGGTTACTATGACGCGCGTAACTATGCTGACGTCGGGGTTTATTCCATTTTTTCGCGCAACCAAATTACTTCAAATTGGAGCAGTTTGTTTCAGGTTTCCAAATCTTCTGACAAGCTGCAAAGCTATTCAGCAAAGCCATTGGTAACAATTGAGACATTCAATTCAGAAAGTACTCAGTTCAGCTGGCAAAACGATATCAAGATTGGCACTGATTTGCTGCAGATTATTGCTGAGCATAAAAAAGAAGAAGCAATTACAACTCAGCCAATGAATAAGGAGCGTACAACGAAGTCATTGGCACTTTCTTACCAATTGCAGCGTGGTGCGCATATCGGCAATATCAGCACACGTTATGACGATAACTCTACATATGGCTCCAATGTTACCGGTAGTTTGGGATATGGTTATCGCTTAACTAAAGAGCTGCGAGTCAGTGGTAGTGTCGGCACGAGTTTCCGTGCTCCAACGTTCAACGATCTGTACTTTACCAGTTACGGCAATCCGGACATCAAACCGGAAAAAGGACGAAATGCCGAGGTGGGTCTCTATTATGATGACGGTAAATCTGATTTCAGCATTGCGTATTACCGCAATAAGCTTACCGATATGATTGTGAGTCGTAGCCCTTGCCCACCTGGTATAAGTGGAACCTCCTGTGCTTATAACGTTAATGATGCCTTGTTGACCGGTGTTTCGATGGGGGCTGGTACTCGTGTTGGTGATTTCAGATTGTATAGCTCCTTAGATTTGCAAAATCCAAAGGACGAAACAAAAAATACCGTGTTGGAGCGTCGTGCACGTTATCACGGTACCGTAGGTGTGGACTATGTCGCTCAGAAATTCACCGCAGGCGCTGATGTCAGTTTCAGTGGTTCACGCTTTTCTGACTCCAATAACAAACAGCCACTTGGGGGTTATGCCTTACTTAACCTGAATGCCACTTATAATCTGAGCGATGACTGGCAGTTGTTTGCCCGTTGGAATAATGTCTTCGATAAGAACTATGTATTGATACGTAATTACAATACCCCGGGTTCAAACGGTTTAGTAGGTATTCGCTACGGTTTTAAATAAGCATCAGTAAAATAGCGTCTGTTGCAAGATTGCGCATGCATGCCCGGAGTGGTTTATCCGGACATGCATGCGCAAGTTCTATGAGGAAGTCCGAATGTCGTTGCGCCCATGAGTACGGTAGTGAATAAAAGCATGCATGTAGCTGCGTTGCAGGGGCGGACGCGCGCGTGGACGGTGTTGTCTGTTTTGTTTGTGTTGGCTTTGCTGAGTTTTGTGGTGGCAGGCGTAATGGGTTCTGTCACTTTGTCATTGGGCGATATCGCTAGTGCGATGCGCGAATTGTTGCGCGGTAGCGCTGACACCATGGCGGCGACGCTGGTTGAGCTGCGCCTGAGTCGCGCACTGTCCGCGTTTGTGACGGGCGCGAGCCTGACCCTGGCTGGTGTGATGATGCAAGCCTTGTTGCGTAATCCTTTGGCCGAGCCTTATGTGCTGGGCGTGTCGGGTGGTGCGGCAGTGGGCGCTTTGGCTGCGATGCTGATCTGCACCGTAGCATGGGTGATTGATGTGGCGGCCTTTGGCGGCGCGATTGCTGTATCGCTGATTTTATTTTTGCTGGCACGACGCGATCTGCGCGGTGCGGCTGGCTCGGATGGCAGTGCGCCTTTGTTGCTGTTGACAGGCGTGATCCTGGCTTCGGGTTGTGGCGCGCTGGTGACGCTGATGTTGTCGATTGCGCCGGACAATCGTTTGCGTGGCATGGTGTTTTGGCTGATCGGGGATTTGTCCGGTACCCAGTTCCGTTGGGTGCCCTGGATCGTTTTGGCTATGGCCATCCTGTTTGCGGTACGCGCCGCGCGTGCGATTAATGTGATTGCCTTGCACGCGGAAGCCGCTTCCACCCTTGGTATTAATGTGGCGCGCTTTCGCGCCGGTTTGTTTGTATGTTCCGCCTTGTTGACAGCCAGCGCTGTGAGCAACGCCGGTAGCATAGGTTTTGTTGGGTTGATCGTGCCGCATGCCTGTCGCTTCGTGCTTGGGCCGGATCACCGTTTGTTGTTGCCTGCCGCCACATTGGTGGGTGGGACCTTCCTGGTGCTGGCGGATACGCTGGCCCGCACCATCGTCGCGCCGCAGCAGCTGCCGGTCGGTGTGATTACCGCCATTATCGGTGTGCCTGTATTCCTGCTGCAATTGCATCAGTTGAGGAAGCGCTGATGAAAACCATCAATCTCAAATTAAGTATAGCCGATCGCGTCCTGGTGGACGGCCTGCAGTGGCAGGTAGGGCCGGGCGAGTGCTGGTGCGTTATCGGTCGTAACGGCGCGGGTAAAAGCACCTTGTTGCGCACCTTGGTTGGTTTGCGCGACGCGGATGGTGGCGAGCTGGAGTTGCATGGCCGTGCCTTGGCCAAATGGTCTTTGCAGGATCTGGCGCGTGAGCGTTCCTATTTGCCACAAGGGCGTAGTGATGCTTTTGGTTATCGGGTGATCGAAACCGTATTGACGGCGCGTCATCCTTACCATGAGTCGGCGTACTGGGAGTCGGAGGCAGATTATGTCGCCGCTCATGCAGCGCTGCAGACCATGGATGCCGATATGCTGGCAGAGCGCGATGTGCGCTCCTTGTCCGGCGGTGAGAGGCAGCGCGTGGCGATCGCTGCGGTGCTGGCGCAAGATGCGCCTTTGATGTTGCTGGATGAACCGACCAGTGCGCTCGATCTGGCGCACCAGGTCAGCGTGATGGCTTTGTTGTCGAAGCTGTGCCGGGAACAGCAAAAGGCAGTAGTGATGGTCAGCCATGATTTGAATCTGGCACATAGCGTCGCCACCCATGCCTTGCTCTTGATGGGTGATGGCCGTTGGCATGCTGGCCCGGTCGATGAAGTAATGCAGGCATCGCTGTTGAGTGTATGCCTCGGCCATCCGATCGAGATCGTCAAGCATGGCAAGCGCACGATTTACCTGGCAGTTGAGGAAGAAAATGAGTGAGGAAAAGATTAACGACGCTGATGGCTTGAACGAACGACACAATGCGCGCATGGCGCGCAAGAAAGAAGTCGTCGATAAAAAAATAGAAGCGGCCAAGCGCAATGCAGGTGTAATCGTGATTACCTGTGGCAATGGCAAAGGCAAAAGCTCCAGCGCCTTCGGCATGGCAGCGCGTGCGCTGGGTCATGGCATGAAGGTAGGCGTGGTGCAATTCATCAAAGGTGCAATCGCCACCGGTGAAGAGAATTTCTTCCGTCGCTTCCCCGATGAAATCAGTTTCCATGTCATGGGTGAAGGCTATACCTGGGAAACGCAGAACCGCGAACGTGATGTCGCCAATGCCGAGAAGGCATGGCAGCGCGCACAAGTCTTGCTGGCTGATCCGGCTGTCGGACTGGTAGTGTTGGACGAATTGAATATCGCCTTGAAATATAAATACCTGGATGTACAGCAAGTGATCGCCGATCTGCAGGCACGGCCCGAGATGCAGCACGTTGTAATCACAGGTCGTGGCGCGCCGCCGGAATTGATCGCGGTGGCTGATACCGTTACCGAGATGCAGCCGATCAAGCATGCGTTTGCAAACGGCATCGCCGCGCAACAGGGCGTGGAGTGGTAGATGAGTAGTACAGCGCATACCGCCCGCATCGTCCTGATTTCGGGCATCGCGTCCGGGCAGGGCAAGACTACGGTCACTGCCGCCCTGGCACGCAAGCTGATACGCCAGGGTTTAACGGTGCGCGTCTTCAAGACTGGCCCTGATTATCTCGATCCCATGATCTTGCAGCGCGCTAGCGGAGCCGAAGTGTATGCGCTCGATTTATGGATGGTCGGACTCGACGATTGCCGTCGCTTGCTGGCCAAGGCGGCGAGTGAGGTTGACGTCGTCCTGATCGAAGGCGTGATGGGTTTGTACGATGGCGATCCATCGTCGGCTGACCTGGCGCGCGCCTTTGGCGTGCCGGTAGTGGTGGTGCTGGATGCGGCCAAGATGGCGCAGACCGTAGGCGCAGTCGTGCTCGGCTTGCAGCAATACGGCCCGGTCGAGCTGGCAGGCGTCATCGTTAATCGTATCGCCAGTGCTTCGCACGCCAAGATGGTGACGCAAGGCATACGCAATGTACCCATCCTCGCGACACTGCCGAAACAGACGCAAGCTTTGCCCGAGCGCCATCTGGGTCTGGTACAGCCGGATGAAATTGTGCAGGTCGATCAGGTGCTGGATCAAATGGCGGATCAGATCGAGATCGATATGGCGGCCTGGGATGCCATCCCGCCAGTGGTGCTGGATGCCAGTCTGGCGGCAACGAGTACACCACAGTTATTGGCGGGTAAAACAATCGCCATAGCGCGTGATGCGGCTTTTGCTTTTGTTTATCACGCCAATCTGGAATGCCTGCGCGCAGCAGGTGCGACGCTGACATTCTTTTCACCATTGAATGATGAAGCAATACCGGCTGATGCGGATGCTGTGTATATCCCGGGTGGATATCCTGAGCTGCATTGCGCGACCTTGTCGGCGGCACAGAACTGGCAGGATTCTATGCGTGCAGCCTATGCGCAGGATATGCCGATACTCGCGGAATGCGGCGGCATGATGGTGATAGCCGATAGCCTGACCGATGCCGATGGCAAGCAATGGCCGATGGTCGGCTTGATGCCGGGCGAGGTCGTGATGCAGGGCAAGCTGGCGGGTCTCGGCATGCAGTCGCTGGCGACCGAAGACGGTGAGCTGCGTGGCCACGCCTTCCATTACTCGACGCTGAGTACACCGGTTGAGCCAAAGTCACAAACTGTCAAGCGTTCCAACGGCGCACAAGGTGAAGCGGTATATAAACGCGGCGCACTGACCGCGACTTATTTCCACGCTTATTTCTCATCCTGTCCTGCTGCAACGGCACGCATATTTGCACCGGAGAAGAAGACATGACACGCACCCTGGTCATAGGTGGTGCGCGTTCCGGCAAGAGCGCACATGCGGAAGCGCTGGCGACGACATCTGGTAAACCGGTGGTGTATATCGCCACCGCACAAGCTGGGGACGCCGAGATGCAGCAGCGTATCGCACATCACAGGTCGCGCCGCGACGGACACTGGCAGACCGTGGAAGAAACGCTGGCACTGGGCGCTGTAATAGAAAAATACAGTCGTGCCGACAATCTCTTGCTGGTTGATTGCCTGACGGTCTGGCTGTCGAATCTGCTGTTTTCCGAGCATAAAGAATTCCCCGAGATAGGTGCGATAGATGCCCCGGCTGCATTCACTGAGCAGCGTGCGGCTTTTCTGCAAGCGCTGGCACAGGCACCGGGTGATGTGATCCTGGTTACCAATGAAGTCGGGCAGGGCATCGTGCCGCAAGGGGCGATATCGCGCTGGTTCGTTGATGAAGCAGGTCGGCTGAACCAGGCCGCAGCGGCGACCTGTGACCGTGCAGTACTGGTAGTGGCTGGTTTGCCGCTGAGTCTGAAGGGCTGAGATTTTGTTCGGTTTGTCTTTCGGCGTGATTGCCATCCTGATGTTGCTGGGCGTATTGCTGGACATGCGCCTGGGTGAAGCGACGCGCTGGCATCCGCTGGTTGGCTTCGGCAATTTGGCTATACGCACGGAGAAGAAACTCAATAGTGGCGCGGGTGCACCTATCGTACGTATTGCACGTGGTGCACTGGCGTGGATGCTGGTGGTCCTGCCTTTCGTTTTACTGGCCTGGGTACTGACTTTCTGGCTGGCGCAATTCGATGCCTTGCTTGCCCTCGGCGTGCACGCTTTGCTGCTGTACTTCAGCCTCGGTTTGCGCAGCTTGCGCGACCATACCCTGCCGATAGCACATGCCCTGATGGATGGTGACTTGCCGCAAGCGCGTTTGTTGACCGCCCGCATCGTCAGTCGCGATACGCGGCAAGCGGAAGAAGCCGACCTCGCAAAAGCCGGGGTCGAGTCCCTGCTGGAAAACGGTAATGACGCGGTGTTCGGCACCTTGTTCTGGTTTGCCGTGGCGGGTGGCCCTGGCGTGGTTTTGTTTCGCCTTGCAAACACACTGGATGCGATGTGGGGTTACCGCACACCACGCTATAACGAATTTGGTCGGGTCGCGGCACGCATCGATGACGTGTTGAATTTCATACCGGCGCGCCTGACGGCACTGTCTTATGCCGTGCTCGGCAATACGAAACAAGCCTGGCTATGCTGGCGTGCGCAGGCACCAGCCTGGTCCAGCCCGAATGCCGGGCCGGTCATGTCTGCCGGTGCCGGAGCCTTGGGTATTTCACTGGGTGGCGCTGCCATTTACGACGGTGAAGTGGAAAACCGGCCACCGCTGGGTACCGGCCCCCTGGCGGCGGGTAAAGATATTGCCCGTGCGTGGCGTTTGGTGCGCTCGACGACGGCACTGTGGTTGCTGCTGATCTGTATCGCGGGAGTGATCTATGCTTGAGCATGGCGGCAATCTGCATGATGCGATCAGGCGCTATGGGCGACCGCGTGCGGAGTGGCTGGATCTGTCTACTGGTATTAATCCGCAGGCTTATCCGGTACCGCAACTAAGCGCTGATGCATGGCATCGCTTGCCTGAGCCGAGTACCGCCTTGCTGGAAGCAGCACAGGCATATTACGGTGCGCCGCAGTTGTTGCCAGTGGCTGGTACCCAGGCGGCAATACAGGCTCTGCCTCGTTTGCGCGCGCGCAGCAGGGTGGTGATTGCTGCGCCTTCCTATGCCGAGCATAGCTATCAATGGCGTCAGGCCGGGCATGAAGTGCGGGAAGTGGCCTACGATCAGTTGGCAGCCGAGCTCGATCATTGCGATGTGATGTCGGTCTGCAATCCAAATAATCCAACCGGTGCGCGTATCGCTCCGCCAGTGTTGCTGGAATGGTCGGCACGCCTGGCGGCACGCGGTGGCTGGCTGATCGTGGATGAAGCGTTTGGTGATATGACGCCGCAGGAAAGCGTAGCGGCTTATACCGGACAACCAGGTTTGATCGTGTTTCGCTCGGTAGGCAAGTTCTTTGGCCTGGCGGGTCTGCGTCTGGGTTTTGTCGCGGCGCATGCAGATTTGTTGCAGCAATTGGCGGATGTGCTGGGGCCGTGGACAGTCAGTGGTCCGGCGCAGCAGATAGGAACGGCTGCTCTGTCGGATACGGTCTGGCAGCAGGCGATGCACAAGCAGTTGCAGGAGAGCGGTACACGCTTGCAGCAATTGCTGGCGGCACATGGCAAGCAAGCTAGTGGTACAGCATTGTTTCAGTATTGGCAGGATGCGCATCCGGCGCAGTTTGCCGAACAGATGGCGCAGCACGGGATTTGGATCAGGATTTTTTCACATGGCGTGCGCCTCGGCTTGCCCGCGGATGAAGCAGGCTGGCAGCGTTTGCAGCACGCGCTGCAGCCGGTGTCTCAGCATAATCAGGAAATGAAATGAATAAATTTTTCGTATCAGCGCTAGCTTTGAGCGCAACGATGTTTGCCAGCGCGGTACATGCCGCCATCAGCGTCAAGGATGATGGTGGCAACACGGTTACCCTGAGCAAACCGGCGCAGCGCATTATCTCGCTGGCGCCGCATGCGACTGAATTGATTTTCGCAGCGGGTGGAGGTGATCGCATCGTAGGCACGGTGGGTTATAGCGACTATCCGGCGGCGGCGCTCAAGATACCGCGTGTCGGCAGTCACCAGCAGATAGACGTGGAGCGCATCATCGCGCTCAAGCCTGATTTGCTGGTGGTGTGGTTGCATGGCAATTCCGAGCGCCAGCTGGAGCACGTACGTAAATTGGGCATCCCTTTTTATTTCAGCGAACCGAAGAAGCTGACAGATATCCCTACCAGCATAGAGCGGCTCGGCATGCTGATGGGTACGGAAGCGCAAGCCAGCAAGGTGGCTGCTGCAGAGCGTACCGAACTGGCACGCCTGACCGAGCAATATCGCAATCGTCCGACGGTGCGCATGTTTTATCAAGTGTGGGGCAAGCCTATCTATACGCTCAATGGCGGCAACATCATGAGTGATGTGATCCGTCTGTGCGGCGGTGAAAACGTCTTCGCTAATCTGGTTATCCCTGCACCCGTGGTTACTACTGAAGCCGTGCTGCTGGAAAATCCGGAAGTGATGATGACCGGCGATCGCCAGGCCGAGAAGTCCGGCGGGCTGGAAATCTGGAAGCAATATAAAAACCTGCTCGCAGTGAAAAACGACAATCTGTTTTCAGTTGATGCCGATCTGGTGAATCGCGCCGGTCCACGCCTGATAGCAGGTGCGGCTATGGTGTGCGAAAAACTGGAACTGGCGCGCAGCCGCCGTAGCGCTAAACCATAAGCGATATGAAGCTAGACACACTGATGGTGCAAGGCACCACCTCGGATGCTGGTAAAACGACGTTGGTCGCGGCCTTGTGCCGCCTGCTGGCCCAAGAAGGCGTCAAGGTGGTGCCGTTCAAGCCGCAGAATATGGCGCTTAACAGTGCGGTAACAGCAGATGGCGGCGAGATCGGACGGGCGCAGGCTTTGCAGGCGGTAGCTGCCGGTTTGCAGCCGCATACCGATATGAATCCGATTTTACTCAAGCCTTCCAGCGATACCGGTGCGCAAGTGATTATCCATGGCAAGGCGCGCAGTGATATGAATGCGCGCGACTACCATGCGTATAAACCGGTGGCGATGCAGGCGGTGCTGGAGTCTTATCAACGCCTGAAAACGCAATACGAGTCCGTATTGGTCGAAGGGGCAGGTAGTCCGGCCGAAGTGAATCTGCGTGCGCGTGATATCGCGAACATGGGCTTTGCCGAAGCAGTGGATTGCCCGGTGATCCTGGTGGCAGATATTGATAGGGGTGGCGTGTTCGCCCACATCATCGGTACGCTGGCTTGTCTGTCCGAGAGCGAGCGCAAGCGCACTGTCGGTTTCGTCATCAACCGTTTTCGTGGCGACATCAGCTTGCTGGAACCCGGCCTGAAATGGCTGGAAGAGCAAACCGGCAAACCAGTGCTGGCGGTTCTGCCTTATCTGCACGGCTTGTTCCTTGATGCAGAAGATGCGGTGGAAACCACGCAGGCTGCGCGCGGGGCTTTCCGCGTGGTGGTGCCAGTACCGCCGCGCATCAGCAATCACACCGACTTCGACGCCTTGCGTGCGCATCCTGAAGTTGACCTGCAACTGGTGGGGCCAGGACAGCCTATCCCGCCTGCCGATCTGATCATCCTGCCAGGCAGTAAAAACACCCGCGGTGACCTCGACTGGCTGATCACCAACGGCTGGCGCGAAGCATTGCTGCGCCATGCGCGCTACGGCGGCAAGATCATAGGTATCTGCGGCGGTTATCAAATGCTGGGCATGACGGTGGCTGACCCGCATGGTGTCGAAGGCACGCCTGGCGTATCGCGAGGTTTGGGTTTGCTGGATATCGCTACCGAGTTGACGCGTGAAAAGCGGCTGGAGCAAGTCAGCGGCACGTGCGCGTTTGCCGATGCTGGTGTCAGCGGCTATGAAATCCATATGGGCACCTCCGAAGGTGCGGCACGCTCCAGTCCGGCCTTCATGATAGACGGGCGTGCGGAAGGTGCGCGTTCCGGTGACGATCACATACTGGGCACTTATCTGCACGGCTTGTTTGATACGCCGTCAGCCTGCTCGGCATTGTTACGCTGGGCAGGGCTGGATAGCGATGTGACGGTAGATACCGCGCAGTTGCGCGAAGCCAGCCTGCAACGACTGGCCGACGCGACACGACCTTTATTGGCTGCCTTGCGCGCCTTGCCTGACTATCGGGCCTGATCCGACAGCGCTTCCCCGCTGACTGTGGCATTCCTGCTACGCGACGGCTGTCAGGAAAATGGCGTATTGACCTTGCAACGCAGCATGATATTCTTGTTTGAAAATCAATTTGCGGGCTGCCGGGGTAGTTGCCCCTCAGCCTGGCTTCCAGCGCGGCCTCATCCGAGTGCCAGCAGCAAGTGCGGAATACCACATTAAAAGGGGAAATTCATGCCAGTGATCGTCATCGCCAATCCTAAAGGCGGCGTAGGTAAGAGCACGCTAGCCACCAACGTAGCCGGATATTTTGCCGCGCAGGGACATAGTGTGATGTTGGGCGATGTCGACGTACAGCAATCTTCCCGTTCCTGGCTTACGCTGCGCCCCGCTTCCTTGCCGCCCATACAGGCGTGGGAAATCGATGACGGCCACGTTGCGAAGCCTCCGAAAGGCACGACGCATATCGTGCTTGATACGCCCGCCGGTTTCAGCGGCAAGCGCTTTGAAAAAGTGATGCAGATCGCCGATAAAGTGATCGTGCCTTTGCAACCGTCTATGTTCGATATCCTGGCGACGCAAGAGTTTTTGCAAAAGCTGGCGGAGCGCAAAGAGAAGTTTGATCTGGGCGTGCTTGGCATGCGCGTGAATGGCCGCACCCGTGCCGCCGATCAATTGACGCAATACGTGCATGGGCTGGGCATACCAGTGCTGGGCTTCCTGCGTGACACGCAAAACTATGTGCAGCTCGCCGCGCATGGCAGCACCATATGGGATATCGCACCATCAAGAGTAGAGCGGGATCTGGAGCAGTGGCAGGATCTCGTGCAGTGGCTAGAGAAGAAATGATTACACCTGAATACGCACATTTATTGGCACGTTATAACCGCTGGATGAACGGCAAGATTTACACCGCCAGCGAGCAGTTAAGTGATACCGAGCGCAAGGCTGACCGCGGCGCTTTCTTCAAATCCATCCATTCGACCCTGAACCACCTGGTGTGGGGCGATGCCATGTGGCTGGGACGTTTCACCAAAGGTACAGCGCTGGAACGTGCGATGCCGACGACACCCGGCGGTGTCGATGTGCATGCGGACTGGGCAGAGTTGAAAGCCGCACGTGCGGTATTGGACGAAGAGTTGCTGGTGTGGGCTGCCAGTCTCGATGCGAACTGGCTGGCAGGCGATTTCAGCTGGTATAGCGGCATGACCAAGAGCATGCGTAGTGGCCCGGCCTGGCAATCTGTCGCGCACATGTTCAATCACCAGACCCATCATCGCGGACAGGTGACGACCTTGCTGTCGCAGCAGCGCATTGATGTGGGCGCGACAGATTTAATGATGATGCCGAAAGAGGCGTAATCCCTGTTGCAGGCTGTCATCAGGCAGTCATGCAGCATGGGTAGCATGCAGACACTTACTCATCCTGGAGAGAGTGTCTTCATGAATGCGCATAGTGTTTTACCCAATCCCGAACCTCGCCGCAAGGAACAACGCTTCGTCTTTCGCCGACGCGGTCTGATGACGCGTGGTGCGACGACGACGCAGATACATACGGTGGATGTTTCCACGCAAGGTATGGGAGTGATGGGGCCGGAGCCGGTGAGCAAGGGCGAGATTTGCGCGATCATGCTGGATGCACTGGTAGGCGGGCGCATGATGCAATTGAAGTTCACCTGCAAGGCGATGGATTGCACCCTTGCAGGGATACAGGGTTTCCGTACCAGTTTATATATCGATGGCAGCGTGGAAGCGCATCAACAGCAGTTGCAAAAGATTATTGCGACTTGCTCGACAACGACGCGTGACCTGAGCTGATTCCTTACAGGCCAGGCGCACATCATCAAATTTCCAGATTGTCGATCAGGCGGGTGACGCCGAGCTTGGCGGCTGCCAGCACTACCAGCTTTTCACCTTGCGCCATGTCGCCAGCGGATGGCGGTTGCAGATTGCTTTGCTTGCGGATGGAGATGTAATCCGGTTTCCAGCCACGCTTGCTGAGATCAGCCATCGCCTGGCGTTCCAGTTCAAAGATATCCAGATGGCCGCTGCGCACTTCATTGGCGACCGCATTCAGGCTTTGGAACAGCGCAGGCGCTTCCGCACGTTCTTCCGCCGACAGATACACATTACGTGAGGACAGGGCTAGGCCATCTTCGGCACGATAGGTATCGGCGGCGATGATTTCGGTAGGCAGCGCAAACTGTTTCGACATATTGCGCACGATCATCAGCTGCTGGTAATCCTTCTTGCCGAATACCGCGACGCTAGGCTGCACGCAGGAGAACAGTTTCAAAACGACGGTGGTGACGCCTGAGAAGAAGCCCGGACGGAATTCACCTTCCAGCGTATTGCCCAGGTCATCCGGTGGACGCACGCGGAATTCCTGTGGTTCCGGATACAGGTCTTTTTCCGTCGGTGCAAACAGGATGTAGACGCCTTCTTTTTCCAGTTTCTCTACGTCAGCCTGGAAGGTGCGTGGATATTTGTCGAAGTCTTCATTCGGGCCGAATTGCAGGCGATTGACGAAGATCGAAGCAACGACCGGATCGCCATGCTTGCGCGCCAGGCGCATCAGGGACAAATGACCGTCATGCAAATTGCCCATGGTCGGGACGAAAGCAGTGCGTAATTGTCCGCGCAAATGGTCGCGCAATTCTTCGATACAAGAGATGATCTTCATAAATCTGTCTTAGTGAAATGGTCGCCGCTATAGTGCTTCAGCGATGACGGAACGATGAGTAATCCGGGTGATGAGAACGAGGGCCTAGCTCGGTGCGTAAGCCAGTCGTACGTAAATAGGTGCAAACGGTTCTGCCTGCGTGATTTCGATCAGGGTTTCCTTGGCCAGCTCGAGCAGGGCGACGAAGTTGACGACGACTACCGGCACGCCGCGTGACGGATCGAACAGGTCGGCAAATTCTACAAATTTGGTGGATTGCAGACGACGCAGGATAGCGGTCATGTGTTCACGCACCGATAATTCTTCGCGGCTGATCATGTGATGCGCGGTCAGCTTGGCGCGTTTGAGCAAATCTGCCCAGGCTTGCTGCAGATCGACGACTTCCACTTCAGGCCAGCGTGTAACTATGCTTTGCTCGATGTAAATCTGTGTGCGTACATAATCGCGGCCCAATTGTGGCAGGGCGTCGATTTGTTGCGAAGCGAGTTTCATTTGCTCGTATTCGAGCAGGCGACGTACCAGCTCGGCGCGCGGATCGGCTGCTTCTTCGCCGGTATCAGCCTTGCGTACCGGCAGCAGCATGCGCGATTTGATTTCGATCAGCATGGCCGCCATCAGCAGGTATTCTGCAGCCAGCTCCAGATTGTGCAGGCGGATCTGGTCGACGTATTGCAGGTACTGCTTGGTCACCTGCGCCATCGGGATGTCGAGGATATTGAAGTTCTGCTTGCGGATCAGGTACAGCAAGAGATCGAGCGGACCTTCAAAGGCTTCGAGAAAGATTTCCAGTGCATCCGGCGGAATGTACAAATCCGTCGGCATGCGGAACAAGGGTTCGCCGTATAAGCGTGCATAAGCGACGCCGTCGATGACATCCGGCGTGGTATCCGGTCTGCCTTCGACTACAAGATCAGGCGCACTTGAGGGCAAGTGCGCGAGCATCGTGTTCGGGCTGTTGCTCATTTATTTCAGTTTGTTTTGATACACGTAGGCTTGCTGGCTGACGTTGGACGCCTTGATGCGCGCTTGCTGATCGAGGTCGATCGGGCTTTTATCCCACAGCAAGGCACGGCCTGCGCGTTGCGATTCTTCCAGGTTCGGGTTCTTTTCTTTCAGCGAGCTGATGAATTGAGTGATTTCAGACTGGTAGTTGGAATGCTGTTTGCTAAGTTTCATGAATAAATTGGCAACAAGTTAGAATCAGACGCTATTTTACCTTGTCTTGTCGGCTAAGCTGCTATCGAAACCGTAAGTGTCTCAGATATGTCAAAGCGGCATTATTTTGTTGCCAGCAATCTTGTTATCATGTGTTTTCTGCAATAAGGACGAAAGTCGCCGGGCGGTCGCAGGCTTGCCGCAGTTCAGTGCCATTGGTTGGGCGTAAAAATGGGGAAAATCATGCGTACCTTATTGGGTTTCTTTTGCAGCCTGCTGATGCTGGGCTGCCAGCAAGCGGAGTTTGGTTTGGAAAAATTGACGAAAGGCGTCTCTACCGAGGCCGATGTGCGCAGCGCGATGGGCGAACCGGAAATCGTATGGGAAGAGCATAACGGCTCCCGTACGCTGGAATACCCGAAAGGCCCGGCCGGGCATCGCACCTATATGGTCGATATCGATGCGCAGGGCAAGCTGCGCGACTACACGCAAGTGCTGACCAACGATAACTTTGCCACCATCATGGTCGGCATGACGCGGGAAGAGGTACGTCGCAAGCTGGGCAAGCCGCGCACTGTCGGGAAGTTCAACCTGAAGAATGAAGAAGTCTGGGACTGGCGCTACCTCGAAGGGCCATCGATAGAGCGCTTCTTCAATGTGCACTTTGACCTGGAGACCGGCAAGGTCACACGTACTTCAGTGTCGGATCCGACTTACGGCTAAATATTATTCATTGATTGCGGCACTGACCGTAATCGCCGATTGCAGGTTGGGCAGGCAGTTCTCCACGCCCAGTCTGTCGAGGAAGCCGCTACGCCGCATCAGGTCACGCGGCTGACGGTTCAAGCCACACAGGATGAGCTTGCTGCCGTGCTTCTGCAGCGACTTGCGTATGGTTTCCAGCGCATCCAGTCCAGTCGCATCCAGATTGATCAATTGATGCAGCTCCAGGATCAGCGCCTTCTCCGGCATAGCCTTGGGCTCGATCAAACCTTCCAGCTTGCCTACCGCACCAAAAAATAATGATCCGAAAATCGAATAGGCATGCACGCCCGGCGGCAGTTCGACGCTGGTTTCTTCGTTCGGGATCTGTTCTATCCGCGTCAGGCTGGAGATGCGGTAAATAAAGAACACGCAGGCCAGTACCAGTCCGACTTGTACCGCCACCGTCAGGTCGATGATGACGGTGAGGAAAAAAGTCGAGAGCATCAGGATGCGGTAGTTCATCGAGAAATGCCGCAGCCGCGCAAACTCGTGCCAATCCCCCATGTTGTAAGCGACATAGAGCAGGATCGCCGCCAGCGCCGCGAGCGGGATATTGTTGGCCAGTGGTGCTGCGACCAGCACGATCACGAGCAAGGTCAGTGCATGCAGAATGCCGGATACCGGCGACACTGCACCGGCGCGGATGTTGGTGACGGTACGGGCGATCGTGCCGGTTGCCGGGATACCGCCGAAGAAAGGCGTGACTACATTGGCGATACCTTGCGCCATTAATTCCTGGTTCGGATCGTGGCGATCGCCGGTGATGTTATCCGCGACGCGGGCGCACAGCAGTGACTCTATCGCGCCCAGCAAAGCGATGGTCAGGGCCGGAGCAAACAAATGCTGCACCAGCGCCCATGAGAATTCCGGCAACTGGAAGTCGGGCACACCTTGCGGGATACCGCCGAACTTGCTGCCTATGGTGTCCACCTTCAAATCAAACAGGCTGACCGCCAGTGTCGCCAGTATCAGCACGATGATGGTGCCAGGCAGTGCACGCAAGAGGCGGCGTACACGGTGGTCGCGGTTGCTGAGCGGTGACTCGAGTTCGGCGGTCTTGGGTTTGAGTAATAGCGGCCACGCAAAAATCAGCGCCAGTGAAAGTACGCCGATGATGATGCTGGTCAGGTTGAAGCTGGTGAAGTTTTGCGCGAGGGTTTGCACTTGTGCGAAGAAGTCGCCTGGCATCTTATCGATATGCAGGCCAAAGAAATCCTTCATCTGCGACAGCGCGATCAGTACGGCTATGCCGCTGGTGAAACCGATGACGATGGGGACGGGGATGTAACGTATGAGTGAACCGAGGCGGAATACGCCCATCGCACACAGCATCATGCCGGCAAATACGGTGGCAATCAGCAGGTTGGCAACGCCGTACTTTTCTACGATGCCGTAGATGATGACGATGAAGGCACCGGCCGGGCCACCGATTTGTACGCGTGAACCGCCGAGTGCAGAAACCAGGAAACCACCTATGACAGCCGTGAAGATACCGGCTTCAGGTTTGACGCCGCTGGCAATCGCAAACGCCATCGCCAGTGGCAGCGCAACGATGCCCACCGTCAGGCCTGCAGTCAAATCCTGGAAGAACTTGCTGCCATCGTAGTCGCGTAAAGCATCAACTAAACGCGGATGGAAGGAGAACTTGAACCGCTTCATGGTCATGCGCCTTCATGAACTATGAGTGCCACGCACGTGGCACAGCAAGGCTCATGTTAGCAGCACGACCCCTCAGCGACAATACGCAGCAGGGCCGGTCGCCGGCACTGTCGCGTAAGTCGCTGCAGTTTTTAAGACTGATAACGTGCTGCGGCATGGGTTTGCGCGAAGTTAGGCAACATGGCCTGACGTGCCGCATTGAAGCTTTCCCATTGTGCTGCATCCGGCAGTGGCGGGATGGTGATCAGCTCGCCGCGATCAAAGCCGACCAGTGCTGCATCGACCAGTTCATCGACTTCCATCACGCCTTGTATCTCTTCCACGTCACGGCCCGAGCGTTCCCAGATTTCGGTGCGCGTAGCGGCTGGCAGCACAGCTTGTACATACAAGCCGCGTGCACCGAGCTCAAGCTGCAGTGCCTGCGAGTAGGCCAGTACATAAGCCTTGGTTGCGCCATACACACCGAGCGGGAATTCCGGTGCCAGGGCGACGACCGATGCAATGTTCACGATCGCGCCTTGTCCTTGCGCCAGGAAGCGCGGGACGACAGCGGCACCGAGACGGGTCAGGGCGGTGACATTCAGTTTGATCAGATTGTCCTGTGCTTCCACGTCTGAGGTTTCAAAGCCGCCAGGTGCTGCCGCACCGGCATTGTTGATGAGGATGCCGACGTCGCGCTGATCGCGCAGGCGGGCTTCAACTCGCGCCAGATCTGCGCTTTTGGTCAGGTCGGCGGCGATGATTTCAATCTGGACGCCGGTTTCCTGACGCAGCCTGGCTGCCAGTTCTTCCATGCGGGCAGCGTTGCGTGCGACTAGTACCAGATTGTGGCCACGACGCGCCAGGCGGTCGGCGTAGACCGCACCTATGCCGGTGGATGCGCCTGTGATCAGGGCGGTAGTTACTTGGGTATCGCGATCTTGCTGGTTCATATCATTTCCTTGGTGTGTAGGGCTGCTGTTAAGACAAGAATTTGGTGTTACCGCCTGAAACCGGCGCTTAAAATCGTCATTTATTTAATCATGATGATCATAATGAATGTAATCATGATGATGGTCATGTATAATGTCAAGCCTAAGTTGAAAAATAATTTGCAAATAATTTCAAGGAAGCAGGAGTCACCATGAAAATCACCCGTGAACAGGTTGCAGAAAACCGACAGGCCATACTGGACGCTGCCGCGACGCTATTCCGCGAACGCGGCTTCGAGGGCGTGACGGTGGCCGAAGTAATGAAAGCGGCCGGACTGACGCATGGCGGCTTTTACGGGCACTTCGCTTCCAAGGATGATTTGATTGCGCAGACTTGTACGCATGTGTTGACGCCATTTCGCGCCGAGGATGTGCCGGTGATCGGCATCATGGATTTTGCGGCGAACTATCTGAGCGGCCAGCACCGGGACAACCCGGGCGAGGGCTGTATCTTCCCCAGTCTCGGCACCGAGGCGGTGCGCTCTTCAGACGCGACGCGTCATGCGCTGACTGAGAATGTGAAGTACCGGATCGAAAACTTCGCCCAGACCGCGCAGGGCAAAACTGAACTGGAGCGACGACAAGCCGCTACCGGCGCATGGGCCACGATGGTGGGAGCAGTGATGTTGGCGCGGCTGGTGGATGACCCGGCCTTATCGGAGCAGGTACTGGCCGATACACTCGCCTGGTTGGACAAGACGCAGGGCAAACCTGCATAAAGCAAGGGCCATGATCATCAATGACGATCATGGCCCTTGTTGCGAATACAGACTGTCTTAGCCGACGCGCATGCCTGGCTCTGCGCCCGGCCATGGGTTGAGGATGTAAATGCCAGGGTTGGCTTTTTCATCTGCAGCAGAAGCAGCCAGTACCATCCCTTCCGACATACCAAACTTCATCTTGCGGGGTGCCAGGTTGGCGACCATCACAGTCAGCTTGCCTATCAGCTCTTCCGGCTGGTAAGCCGACTTGATGCCGGAGAATACATTGCGGGTGCGGCCTTCACCAACATCAAGTGTCAGGCGCAGCAATTTGTCCGAGCCTTCGACATGTTCGCAGTTGACGATCTTGGCGATACGCAAATCGACTTTAGCAAAGTCATCGATCTTGATTTCCGGTGCAATACTTTCGATGGCATGACCATTACCGTTGCCATTGCCATTGCTGTCCTTGTTCGATGGCGCGGTCGGTACGCCGACGGTCGCATCTACCAGGGCGGGCATATCAAACAGCGCATCCAGCATTTTTGGTTCGACGCGTGTCATCAGATGGGTGTACGGATTGATCTGATGACCGTGCGGCAGTGGCGTCACGATGTGCGACCACTCCAGCGCCGGGATGTTGAGCTGCGCTTCAACCTGCTTGGCCAATGCTGGCAATACTGGTTTCAGATAAATGGTCAGGATGCGGAAGGCTTCCAGCAAACGGCTGCAAACTTCCTGCAGCGCGCCTTCCTTGGCCGGATCCTTGGCCAGTTCCCATGGTTTGTTCGCATCGACGTAGGCGTTGATCGCATCTGCCTGTTCCATGATGGCGCGCAAGGCTTTGCCGTATTCACGCTGATCGTACAAGGCCTGGATTTCCGGCGCGACATTACGCAGGCGGCTGAGGAATGCATCATCGCTGGTCGCCCAGTCAGTCGCCACGCGGCCATCGAATTTCTTCGTGATGAAACCGGCAGCGCGGCTGGCGATGTTGATGTATTTGCCGATCAGGTCGCTGTTGACGCGTGCGATGAAGTCTTCGGAAGTGAAGTCTATGTCTTCGACTTTCGAGCTCAGTTTGGCTGCAATGTAGTAGCGCAGCCATTCAGGATTCATGCCGACTTCCAGGTAGCGCAGTGGTGAGATACCGGTGCCGCGCGACTTGGACATTTTTTCGCCGCTGACGGTGATGAAGCCGTGTACGAACACATTGTTCGGCACCTTCATATCAGCGAACTTCAGCATCGCTGGCCAGAACAGCGTATGGAAGTAGGTGATGTCCTTGCCGATGAAGTGATACTGCTCTGTGCTTGGGTCAGCCATGAAGGCGTCGAAGTCACGACCGGTCTTGTCGAAATAATTCTTCAGGGTCGCGAGGTAACCGACCGGCGCATCCAGCCAGACATAGAAGTACTTGCCCGGTGCATCCGGGATTTCGATACCGAAGTAAGGTGCGTCGCGGCTGATATCCCAATCGCCGAGGCCGCCTTCGCCTTCCAGCCATTCCTTGGCCTTGTTCGCCACTTCCGATTGCAGGCGTTGACCGTCCAGCGCCCATTCGCGCAGGAAGGCGACGCACTTCGGATCGGACAGGCGGAAGAAGAAGTGGTCTGACGATTTGCGTACTGGTGTCGCGCCGGTCAGTGTCGAGTACGGATGCTTGAGGTCGGTAGGCGCGTAGACTGCGCTGCAGTTTTCGCAGGAGTCGCCGTACTGATCCTTGGTGCCGCATTTAGGGCATTCACCCTTGATATAGCGGTCCGGCAGGAACATTTCCTTGACCGGGTCGTAGAACTGTTCGACCGACTTGGTCGTGATCAGCTTGGCATCGTCACGCAGGCGACGATAGATCTCACGCGACAATTCGTGGTTTTCCGGGCTGTCGGTGGAGCTCCAGTTATCAAATTCGATATGGAAACCGTCCAGGTACTGTTTACGCCCAGCAGCAATATTGGCAACGAATTGCTGAGGCGTCAGCCCGGCTTTCTCCGCCGCAATCATGATAGGTGCGCCGTGCGCGTCGTCCGCGCCGACAAAGTGCACCTCATTACCCTGCATACGCTGGAACCGGACCCAGATGTCAGCCTGGATGTATTCCATGATGTGGCCGACATGGAATGCGCCGTTGGCGTAGGGGAGAGCGGTTGTAACGAATAATTTGCGTGGCAATGGTTTACTCATAAGGCGGTACTTTGCGATCGTTTAGGTAATAAAGACCTAATTTTAGCAGTCACAGCGCCTTAGGCGCAGCCCGCAGTCATAGTTGCCTCTATATATATGCATTTAGATATTGCTTTGTCGGGTCGCTGATATCGTGCGCAAGGCTGGCTCAGACAGGGGCTGCCGAGGTAAAATAGCCTTTTTGATACAGGACGGCTTTGGCACTCCAAGGCCGTTTTTATTTGCCATGACAGTACGTACCCGCTTTGCTCCCAGCCCGACCGGCTATCTCCACGTTGGTGGTGCGCGCACCGCACTTTTTTCCTGGGCCTATGCACGCCACTTCGGCGGCACCTTTGTTTTGCGTATTGAAGATACCGACCTCGAACGTTCGACGCCGGAAGCAGTACAGGCAATTATCGAAGGTATGGAATGGCTGGGCTTGCATCATGACGAAGGTCCGTTCTACCAGATGCAGCGCATGGATCGCTATCGTGAAGTAATCGGCCAGATGCTGGAAGCGGGCACTGCTTACTATTGCTACTCGTCGCCGGAAGAAGTCGAAGCGATGCGCGAGCGTCAACGCGCTGCCGGTGAAAAGCCGCGCTACGACGGTACCTGGCGTCCGGAACCAGGCAAAACCCTGCCTGCTATCCCTGAAGGTCGCAAACCAGTGGTGCGTTTCCGTAATCCGACCGAAGGCGACGTGACCTGGGTCGATGTGGTCAAGGGTTCGATCACGATTTCGAATCGCGAGCTGGACGACCTGGTGATTGCACGTCCGGATGGCACACCTACCTATAACTTCTGCGTGGCAGTCGATGATTCTGACATGAAGATCACGCACGTGATCCGCGGCGATGACCACGTCAATAATACGCCGCGTCAAATCAATATCCTGCAGGCACTGGGCGCAACCTTGCCGCATTACGGTCACCTGCCTATGATCCTGGGTACCGATGGCGAGAAATTGTCCAAGCGCCACGGTGCGGTCAGCGTGATGGATTACCCGGCGCAAGGTTATTTGCCGGAAGCCATGCTGAACTACCTGGCGCGTCTGGGCTGGAGCCACGGCGATGACGAAGTATTCTCGATGGAACAGTTCACCCAATGGTTCGATCTGGATCACTTGACCAAATCGCCTGCGCAATTCAATCCGGAAAAACTCGACTGGCTGAATAATCACTACATCAAGCAAGCTGACAATGCTCGTCTGGCTGGCCTGGTAAAACCTATGATGGAAGGCTTGGGTGCACAGTTCGATAACGCACCGGATCTGACGGCTGTCATCGCGCTGATGAAAGAACGCGTCAATACCCTGAATGAGCTGGCCGTTGCGGCGATGCTGTTCTATCGCCAGCCGGCGCCGGATGCTGCTTTGCTGGCGCAGCACCTGACCGATGCAATCAAACCGGCACTGGCGCAATACGTAGAGCAACTGAAGACAGTGGCATGGAGCAAGGAAGCCTTGTCCGCGACATTGAAAGAGGTACTGGCTGCGCACAAGCTGAAGATGCCGCAATTGGCGATGCCGCTGCGCCTGCTGATCACTGGTCAATTGCAGACTCCATCTATTGATGCAGTAGTCGAATTGTTCGGCCGCGAGGTCGTATTGGCCCGCCTGGGGAAAAATATTTAAAATTTTTTCAAAATGGCATTTACACAGAGAGAAATGCTTTGCTATAATCTCGCTTCTGCACTCGAGGGGGTATAGCTCAGCTGGGAGAGCGCTTGCATGGCATGCAAGAGGTCAGCGGTTCGATCCCGCTTATCTCCACCACCAACTAGTGGTAGAGAAGTGTAGGAAGTAGTAAGGCCAGTAATAAGGGCAGTTTTCTGTCCCCATCGTCTAGAGGCCTAGGACATCACCCTTTCACGGTGAGTACAGGGGTTCGAATCCCCTTGGGGACGCCAGGTTAAAAACACCACGCTGATGCGTGGTGTTTTTTTTTCGATTCAGGCATGTCGCGGAATGCACATGATGTGCGCGCAAATTGATTGTGCTTGTTTGGTCGGGAAGTGCAGGAAGTAGTAAGGCCAGTAATAAGGGCAGTTTTCTGTCCCCATCGTCTAGAGGCCTAGGACATCACCCTTTCACGGTGAGTACAGGGGTTCGAATCCCCTTGGGGACGCCAGGTTAAAACGCCACGCATATGCGTGGCGTTTTTTTTCGTCCGTCCGATTCGTCCTATACGCATGCGCACTCGCCGCTGCTGTTAATTTCCCGATTCCTGTTTTTGGCGCACATTATGTTTGTGCGCCAGGCCTGCTTGCAGGCCTGAAAAGTCGATTGTTAAGAAAAATTCAAAAATAAAAGGAGAAGTGATGAATAAATTTTAGGTGCCTTCTGCAAACCCAAACTTCTTGCTACTGTGAGCCTCAATGAAGTTCCAGTAGTACCGAGAACAAAACACACCGTATTTCTCAACAGAGGGATACAGGAAAAATTATTACAACGAGACTGACTCAAGAGGAATTTTATGTCGAATAGCGAATCTGCCGTTCAATTCTTGCAGGCCGCCGATGCAGGTGATGTTGCACGCTTACAAGCCTTGCTGGCGAGTGGTGTGGATATCAATGTCACGAATCGCCAGGGTCGTACCGCCATGGTACTGGCCAGCCTGAAGAAGCACTATGCCTGCGTCGAATTCCTGATCGATGCGGGTGCTGACATCAACAAGCAAGATGAAACTTGCTTCAATCCTTTCCTGCTCAGCTGCCTGACCAATGACCTGACTTTGCTGCGCATCACGCTGAAGGGCAAACCTGACCTGACTCGCCTGACCCGTTTTGGTGGTGTAGGCATTACACCTGCCAGCGAAAAAGGCCACGTTGAAATTGTGCGTGAGCTGGTCTTGCACACAGACATGAATGTCAATCACACCAACTTCGTCGGCTGGACGCCATTGCTGGAAGCCATCGTGCTCAATGACGGTGGTGCCAAACAGCAAGAGATCGTAAAGCTGTTGCTGGATCACGGTGCGAATCCGCATATGACCGATATGTGGGGTAAAACGCCGCTCTTCCTGGCGCGCGAAAAAGGTTATACCGAAATTGCCGAGCTGTTGATTGCCGCTGGCGCATAAGACTGACTGAATACAAGCGCAGGGTGAACTATGCAGCAGCTTAAGGCGCGAGCCTTATCGGCGGATGCGGATTTTATGGCACGGCTGGGGCGGGGTGATTTCCATCTGGATGTACACAGCCGTTTCAGTCGCGTGATCAATCTGCGTTGTCGCGAGAGTGGGCATTTGTATTCGGTGGTGTGTTCCAGCCTCGATGATGCGCCGAATACATTACGTATCAGTGCCACTGAATTTGATGAGCTGGTGGTCGATGGCAATACGAAATTGCACTACGACGGAGAAGTGCTGCAGCTTGGTGATGGACTGGAGATAGACCTGGCGTCGTGTCGTGTGTGGCTGCCGCCGCCATTGCTGTTTCGTGCTCTTACGTCTGATTACCTGCAAATCATTAAGTCGGAAATTGATGACGAGATAACTTCGATCAATAGCATATCGCTTTTCAGGTATGACGGCAATAACGTCTTCTACCAGGTCATGAGTCAACAACTGTTACGTGGCAGCGAACGTCTGATCGATGGCATGCGCACCGCGAATCCGGCCGTGATACGCGATGCGCTGAAGGGATTGCTGGGCCTGGGAATCGGGCTGACACCTAGCGGTGATGATTTCCTGGTTGGCTTGTGCTCGGTGTTGGCAGTGCCACAGCATCCGGCGCATGTGTATCTGCCGTTGATTGCGCAGGTGATCAGGGCAGAGGAGTACCGCACCAACAAGATTAGCTATATGGCTTTGATTAAAGCCGTACAAGGCAAGACGCGTGCATGTATAGGCGCTTTGCTGGCAACGATTTTTAACGGGGAATTGGCCTCGATAAAGGAGCGTATCAAACCGGTAGTCAACATAGGTTCCAGCTCGGGAGCGGACATTCTCAGCGGGATCACGGCCGGCTTGTTACTGGGTAATCACTTGGGGAGTCAACATGTCGCTTAAGATTTTAATCAAGAAAAACACTTACTTCGACTCGGTTTCATTGATGTCGATATCCACCAAGGCAAATCAATTGCCGGACGTGGAGCAGGCTTTCGTCGCGATGGCGACAGAGATGAATAAAGGCGTACTGCGCAATCTGAATTTGCTGACGCCGGAACTGGAAGAAGCCAAGAACGGCGATCTCATGATTTTGATCGTCGGTAGCAGCGATGAAAAGAATGAAGAATCGCTGCTGGCCATAGAAGAGTTATTCAAGAAGAAGCCGGGCGCCAAAGGCGAGCATCAGGCCAAGTACGCGACGGTCGCTTCAGCCAAGGAAAATGTCCCGGGCAGCAACCTAGCGGTAGTTTCCGTGAACGGTGCATACGCAGTACGCGAAGCACGTGCGGCGCTGGAGCAGGGCCTGAACGTGATGCTGTTCAGCGATAACGTCAGCGTCGAAGACGAGCTCGCACTGAAGCAATTGGCACACAGCAAAGGCTTGTTGATGATGGGCCCGGATTGCGGCACTGCGATTATCAATAACAAGGCACTGTGCTTCGGCAACCATGTACGCCAGGGCAATATCGGCATCATCGGTGCGTCAGGTACCGGTAGCCAGGAACTGAGTGTGCGTATCCATGATTTTGGCGGCGGCGTATCGCAACTGATAGGTACCGGTGGTCGCGACCTGCATGAAAAAATCGGCGGCATCATGATGCTGGACGCGATGCGCATGCTGAATGCCGATGACCAGACCAAAGTCATCGTACTGATCTCCAAACCACCGGCAGCGTCGGTCGAGAAAAAAGTATTGGCCGAAATCAGTCGCTGCAGCAAACCAGTCGTGGTCTGCTTTATTGGCGGCAAGGAAGCCGATGTCGTCAAGGCAGGCGGTGTGTTCGCCAAGTCGACCAAGGAAGCAGCACTGAAAGCGGTGCTGCTGACAGGTGTGAAGGAAGAAGACCTCGACCTGCATCCGCTGAACTGGCCGTTGATCGAAGAAGTCCGCGCCAAACTCAAGCCGGAACAAAAATACATACGTGGTTTGTTCTGTGGCGGCACCTTGTGCGATGAAGCCATGTATGCCGCGATGGAAAAATATCCCAAGGTCTATAGCAATATCCAGCTCAATCCCGAGTATCGCCTGAAGGACGTGAGCAAGAGCAAGGAACACACCTTCCTTGATTTCGGTGACGATGATTTCACCAATGGCAAACCGCACCCGATGATAGATCCGTCGAATCGTATCGAACGCCTGTTGCAGGAAGCACGTGATCCGGAAGTAGGTGTAATCACCATGGACTTCATCCTCGGCTATGGCTCACATGCCGATCCGGTCGGCGTCATGCTGGATGCGATTCGCGAAGCGAAAGCTATCGCCGCCAAGGAAGAACGCCATCTGGAAATCCTCGGCTATGTACTGGGCACCGACCTTGATCGTCCCAACATGCAAGACCAGATCGAACGACTGAGTGCAGCCGGCGTCACCATCGCCAGCAGCAGTGCCAATACCGGCTTGTTGTCACGGGAATTTGTTTGCAAAGGAGAGGCGAAATGATGGCCAGCCCACAATTGTTTAAAGAAAAACTGAGCGTTATCAATGTTGGCATTGAGATGTTTCGTGACGACCTGCAAGAACAGCAAGTAGCAGTCACGCACTTGAACTGGATGCCACCAGGACGCGGCAACGTGGACATTATCCGTGCGCTGGATCAGGTGGAAAAGTCGTCGCTGGGTGAAAAAATTGCCAAGGCTAATGCACAAGCAGTTGAACGTATCATCCAGTCGCAACCTGTACTGATTGGTTTTGACCAGGCCATCAATGTGGTGCCCGGCATGACCAAGACCACCATCCTGCATTCCGGTCCGCCGATTACCTGGGAACGCATGTGCGGTGCGATGAAGGGTGCGGTTACCGGTGCGCTGGTATTCGAAGGGCTGGCCAAGGATCTGGTTGACGCAGAACGCGTTGCCGCTTCCGGTGCAATTACCTTCTCGCCATGTCATGAGCATGATTGCGTCGGCTCGATGGCAGGTGTGACCTCGGCTTCGATGTATATGCACATCGTGGAAAACAAAACCTACGGCAATCGCGCTTACACCAACCTCAGTGAGCAGATGGCAAAAATCCTGCGCATGGGTGCCAACGATGAAAGCGTGATCACCCGCCTGAACTGGATGCGCGACACGCTGGGTCCTATCCTGCGTGATGCGATGAAGCTGGCGAAGGAAATTGATCTGCGCCTGATGCTGGCACAAGCATTGCACATGGGTGACGAATGCCACAACCGCAACAACGCCGGCACCGTCTTGCTGATCCAGGCACTGACGCCGTTCATCATCCAGACTGATTTCACGACGCAGCAAAAGAAAGAAGTGTTTGAATTCGTGGCCAGCAGCGATTACTTCTCCGGCCCGACCTGGATGGCGATGTGCAAGGCCGCGATGGATTCCGCGCACGGCATCGAGTACAGCACCATCGTGACCACCATGGCGCGTAACGGCGTGGACTTTGGTATCCGTATCAGCGGCATCCCGGGCAATGTCTGGTTCACCGGCCCATCGCAGCAAGTGATAGGTCCTATGTTTGCCGGTTACAAACCGAAAGATTCCGGTCTCGATATCGGCGACAGCGCGATCACCGAAACCTATGGCATAGGCGGCTTTGCGATGGCGACTGCTCCTGCCATCGTGGCATTGGTCGGCGGCACGGTAGATGAGGCGATTGATTTCTCGCGCCAGATGGCAGAAATCACGACTGCGCAAAACCCCAACGTGACCATCCCTTTGCTGGAGTTCCAGGGCGTGCCGACTGGTATCGATCTGCTCAAGGTTGCACAGAGCGGCATCCTGCCGGTTATCAATACGGCGATCGCACACAAGGACGCAGGCGTAGGGATGATAGGCGCGGGCATTGTGTATCCGCCATTTGAATGCTTTGAACAAGCCATCGTCGCTTACGCGCAGCGCTATCGCCACGGATAAATTCAAACTATGAGCACACCTGCCATCAGCAGATGGCAGGCCCGTCTGGGAGAAATGCCATGAACTCTTCGTAAGTCATCAGCCGTAAAAGCTCCGTAACTCAGGCGCTGAAAAACACACAGTAAAAAATTGTTCGCCCATTTTTCGGGTGTGGGTCAACTCATGCCTGGCGAATGTGTATCTACATAAAAAATAACTCGTTTATATCGAGGAGACTGATTGTATGGAAAAGCAGATATGGTGGAAAAAGGGTGACTGGGCAGCCTACTTCGGTTTGCTGACCAATAACCTTACGAATCTATTAACCATGATGGGCCTCTTGCTCTTCGTGGTCGGTTTGCCGAAAGAAATGGTCTATGGCCGGATCACTCCGGCGTTTGGTCTGGCCGTGTTTTGCGCCAGCATGTTTTATGGTTACTTCGGTATCAAGATGGCGAAGTCCGGCAATCGCAAGGACATCACCGCCTTGCCTTCGGGGCCGAGCGCACCGTCGATTTTCACGGTGACCTTCCTGGTGCTGATGCCGGTTTACCAGCAAACCAAGGATGCCGAGTTTGCCTTGCAGATCGCGCTGGTCTGGTGCTTCGTAGAAGCGATGATCCTGGTAGGTGGTTCCTTCATCGGTGAAACGGTGCGCAAGATGATTCCACGTACCGTGCTGCTGTCTTGCCTGTCCGGTCTCGGCTTGCTGTTGCTGGCGATGAATCCGATGCTGCAGGCATTTGAAACACCGACGGTTTCTTTCATCGTCCTGCTGCTGATCTTTATTAACTGGTTCGGCAAGTCGCCTTTGTTTGCACGTATTCCTACCGGTTTGCTGTTACTGGTGGTCGGCACGGTGCTGGCCTGGGCTTTCGGCTTGCAGAGCCCGGAAGCGATCAAGGCATCGCTGGCTTCGTTTGGTTTCAATCCGCCATCCGTGCATATCGATAGCTTTATGCAAGGTCTGCCGCACGCTTTGCCCTACCTCGCTTCTGCCGTACCGCTCGGCCTGGCTAACTACATCTTCGATCTGGAAAACATCGAGAGCGCCCATGCTGCCGGTGATCCGTATGACACCCGTAACGTGATGCTGGCCAACGGCTTGTCATCTACGCTGGGTTGCTTTTGCGGTAATCCATTCCCGGTCACCGTGTATGTCGGCCATGCCGGTTGGAAGGCGATGGGTGCGGGCATAGGGTATACGGTCGCGACTGGTGTCTCCATGTTGCTGGTCTCGCTGTTTGGCCTCGGTGCCTTCCTGCTGGCGGTGATACCGATGACGGCGATTGTCCCCATCCTGGTCTTCATCGGTGTGGTCACGGCGAATCAGGTGGTGCGAGAGACACCCAAGGTCGAGGTGCCTGTCATCTTCATTTGTATGTTCCCGTGGATTGCTAACTGGGCTTTGACGATCGTCAACAACGTGATGGCCACGGCCGGTACTTCAGCCAAGGTATTGGGCACGCAGGCACTGGCGCATAAGGGTGTGTATTACAACGGGCTGCTGCACCTGGGTAGTGGTGCGCCGCTGGCCAGCATGTTGTGGGGTTGTATCGCCATCTTCGCGATCCTGAATCATCCATTGCGTGGTGCGGTGGCAGCGGGTACCGGCGCCTTGCTGGCCTTGCTCGGGATTATCCATGCGCCGGTAGTTGGGATCGCGGCGCCTGCTTCGATGCCGTTTGTGTATGCCTACCTGATGATGTCGGGCGTGTTCCTGGTCAAACACTATATGGATGCAAAAGCGGCAGTGCCGCTGGCGGTAGAAGCAGACGGCGGCAAGCTGGCGTCGTAAGTATCAGGTTTTATTCAACACTTTTTTGTAGCGCTGCACGGGGCGGCACTTGCCCTCCGTGCAGATAAATTTTCGGGGTCATACTCATGAACGAACTCGTAGTCATCGCCATCGGTGGTAATAGCATTATTACCAGCAATGAACAGCAAAGCATCCAGCACCAGGAAAAGGCGATCCAGGCGATCGTCAGCAATATCGCCGATATGCTGGAAGGGGGATATAACATCGTTCTTACGCACGGCAATGGCCCGCAGGTAGGTCTGGACTTGCGTCGTGCCGAAGTGGCAAGCCAGTACGAAGACATACCTATCGTGCCGCTTGCCAACTGCGTCGCCAATACGCAGGGCGGTATCGGCTACCAATTGCAGCAGGGACTGGTCAACGAACTGACACAACGCGGCATCAATAAACAGGTGATTACACTGATTACCCGTGTTGAAGTGGCGGCAGACGATATCAACTTCAGCAACCCGACCAAGCCTATCGGTGCTTTCTTCAGCGAGCAGCAGCGTGATGTGCTGATGCAGGAGCATCCAGACTGGAAATTCGTTGAGGATTCAGGACGCGGTTATCGTCGCGTGGTGGCTTCGCCGGTGCCGGTGAAAGTACTGGAAACAGATGCAATCACTTCCTTGCTGGATCGTGGCTTTGTGGTGATCGCGCTGGGTGGTGGCGGCATACCGGTGGTGCAGGACGGCGATCATCTGTATCGCGGCGTGGATGCGGTGATCGATAAAGATCTGGCGACGACTTTGCTGGCGAAGGAATTGAATGCCGATATCCTGGCGATCACGACCGGCGTTGAAAAGGTTTGTATCAATTTCGGTAAGCCGAACCAGCAGGCGCTGGGACAAATCACCACCGACGAGACACGGCGCTATATGTCGGAAGGACACTTTCCTGCCGGTAGCATGTTGCCCAAGATCGAAGCCAGCCTTAACTTCCTCGCCGCTGGTGGTAACCGGGTGATCATCACGACCCCGGAAAAATTGCCGCAAGCAATTAAACGCGAAACGGGTACGCATATCGTGACGGTATAGCGATTTAACGGCGGGATAGGTAAGCTATGCCTTAGTATAGATTTCCTGTTTCGCCGATAGCCCGATAGCAGTTTCCTGCAGAGACCGTATGAACTCGATTTTTTCAGAAGAAAACCTCCATACCTTCACGACGGTGGTTAAACACGCCAGCTTCAGGAAGGCTGCTGAAGAACTGGGTATTACGACCTCTGCCGTCAGCTATACGATCAAGAGGATGGAGACTTACCTGGAGGTCACGCTCTTCATTCGTAACACCCGCAATATTGAGTTGAGCGAAGCAGGCTTTTATTTTTACCGTAAGGCCGAAGAGTTGCTGCATGAGTTCCACGCCATCAAACGTGGTATCTACACCATGGAGCAGGGTATAGAGGCCAAGATCAGGATATGTATCAATAGCCTGCTGCATACGCCACGCCATACTGCACTCTTGCTGCAGGCGCTGAAAAAGAATTTCCCGACTTGCCAGATAGCCGTCACCACCGAGGTCTACAACGGTGTGTGGGATGCCATCATCAATAACAATGTCGATATCGCAATCGGTGCGCCTGGTACCCTGATGGATGGCGGCGGCATAGACTATGCCGAGATCGGGTACATCAAATGGGACTTCGTTATTGCGCCCACCCATCCGCTGGCGCAACAAACCGAGCCGCTGGCGGAAAGCCAGTTGCGCCTGTATCCCGCCATCACGGTGAAAGACAGCGCCGATACCATCGACAAGAAAGTGGGCTGGCTGTTGTACGGACAGGAGGCGATACAAGTGCCGGACTTCAACGCCAAATGTCAGTGCCAGATCTTGGGTAATGGCATTGGTTTCCTGCCTGATTACCTGGTGGCTGAGCATGTGAAAAGCGGCGCGCTCGTCAAACGGCAGGTACAGAACCCGCGCCAGCACTCCAATATGCTACTCGCCACCCAGCAAAGCACTTCCGGTCAGGTGACGCAGTGGATCAAGCATGAATTCACCAAAGGCGGCATGCTGCACGCGCTTTACCAGGACTTGCTGCATCAGGAAGTCGTCTGATTCCTGCCGTCGTTGACGGCAGCTAACAATCAGATTCAGGTATTACCCAGGGCGTTTTCTATGGATTTTGCGGTCCCCTGCAAGTTTTTGAACTTTTCGGCATAATAGCTGCCTATGCAGTTATTGACATGACCCCTATTATGACAAAAGTGAAAGAAAAGTTTCCTCCCGGCAGCTACTGTATTGAAGACAGCGTGGGTTACCTGTTGGCACGTTCGCGTACCAAGCTGGCGAAACGCGTCGATTCCAAGCTGGCTGCACATGACATTACGTCAGCACAGGGTGCGGTAGTGATGATGCTGGCCAGCGGTAATTTTTCGACTGCTGCCGAGTTGTCGCGCGAGCTCTACCTAGATTCTGCTTCCATGACCCGTATGGTCGACCGCTTGCAAAAGCGCGGCATGCTGGTGCGCAAGCCACGTGGTGATGACAGGCGTGTCATTGATTTGCATCTGACTGAAACTGGTGCGGCGCTGGCTGAGCAATTGCCTACTTTGTACTCCGTTGTCCTGAATCAAAGCTTTGCTGATTTCAGCGCGGAAGAAGTGACGACCCTGAAAAGCCTGTTACGCAAACTGCTCGATAGCAATGCCGGTGACACCCCTGTTGCAGAAAAAAACGACAAGTAAGTCTGCTCAAAAAATATCAAGCAGGATCTATCATGAAAATTTCTTCCTCCCAGGGTTTACGCTTACCGCTCCGCGGTTTGCTGACGGCTTGCTGCGCCGCCGTTTTGCTGAGTGCCTGTGCCAGCTTCAAGGGTATAGAGACCAGCGCCACGCTGCAGCAAAGTACTGATTACGCCAGCGCGACTTCATTGCCGCAGCAGGGTGGACAGTGGCCCGACGCTTCGTGGGCACAGAATATAGGTGGTGCGCAGTTACAGGCATTGGTGGATGAAGCCATCGCCGGTAATCCCAATTTGCAAGTTGCCGCCGCGCGTGTTGCAGGTGCGCAGGCCGCAGCTGATGTCGCCGCTGCGAGTGCACGGCCATCGTGGTCGGCGAATGCCAGCAGCACTTATCAGCGCTATACCGAAAACGGCATCATCCCGCCTCCGTTGGGCGGTGAGTACAAGTCCGATAATCAGCTGACACTGAATTTTTCCTATGACTTCGATTTCTGGGGCAAGCATGCAGCTGAATTGCGCAGTGCCTTGTCGGCCGGAAAAGCGGCGCAAGCCGAGCAATACAATGCGCGGCTGATGATTTCCACTGCCGTGGCACGCGCCTGGGTACAACTGGCGCGCCAATACGGGCAACTGGATTTGAACCAGGAGCAATTGAAAGCGGCTGCTGAAATCCAGCGCCTGACGCAACTGCGCTTTAAAGTCGGCCTCGGTACCCAAAGTGAAAACCAGCAAACCACACAAAGCCTGGCCAGCCTGCGCGCAGAGAACGCGCAACTGAATGAAGCTATCGCACTGACACGCAATCAATTGGCTGCCTTGCTGGGCAAGGGCCCGGATCGCGGCTTGCAAATCGAGCGGCCATATCTGCCATCTGAAACCGCGATCGCCTTGCCGGATGCATTGCCGCTGGGTTTGATCGGACGTCGTCCGGACATCGTCGCTGCACGCTGGCATGTGGAAGCGGCGCAAGGTGATATCGATGCGGCCAAGACCCTGTTCTATCCGAACGTCAACATCATGGCCTTTGCCGGTTTCTCCAGCCTCGGCCTGAACAACCTGCTGAAAAGCAGCAGCGGCATCGTCGGTGTCGGTCCTGCCATCTATCTGCCTATCTTTGACCGCAGCCTGCGCGCCAACCTGAAAGGACGCGTTGCTTCATATGACGGTTCGGTTGCAACCTATAACCAGACGCTGACTGAAGCGCTGCATGACGTTGCGGACCAGGTGCAGTCGCTGCGTGCGGCTACGCTGCAAAGCGAGCAGCAACAGTTGGCGACGCAAGCATCGGCCAACAGCTACCAGCTGGCACAGCAACGCGAACGGGTCGGCACCACCAATATGCTGCCGGTACTGTCGGCGCAGATGACGATGCTGTCGCAACGCCGGATAGACCTCGACTCGCGCGCACGTCGCAGTGATTTACGCATCACCCTGATCAAGGCACTGGGCGGTGGTTTTGACGCACAGGCGCAAGGTCTCGATAAAGACAATTCCAATTCAACTACCGTTTCCACCTCCGTGAGAAGTGCATCATGAATACCACCAGCCCAGAAGTAGCAGAAACACCTAAAACCAACGGTAAGCGCCGCCAACGCCTGATCGCGGTGTCGGTTCTGCTGGCCTTGCTATTGATTGCCTACGGAGTGTGGTGGGCAATTTACGCGCGTCACTTTGAAGACACTGATGATGCGTATGTTGCCGGTAACGTGGTGCAAGTAACACCGCAGGTAAGCGGCACGGTGGTTGCCATTCATGCCGACGATACCGAACTGGTACAGGCAGGCAAGCCATTGGTCGATCTGGATCACAGCGATGCCAAGGTCGCGCTGGACCAGGCAGAAGCACAGCTGGCACAGACCGTACGTGAAGTGCGTACCCTGTTCGTCAACAACGGTGCTTTGACTGCCGCGGTCACCCAGCGTGTCGCCGATGTAGCACGTGCGCGTGACGACCTGGCGCGGCGCCAGGAATTGAGCGGCACCGGTGCGGTAGCGAAAGAAGATCTCGATCATGCGCGTACTGCACTGATCGCTGCCGAGTCAGCCTTGCAGGCTGCGCGTGATCAGCTGACTTCGAACCAGGCGTTGACTGACGGTACTACCGTGGCACAGCATCCTAACGTGCAACGTGCAGCAGCGCAGGTACAAGCTGCTTATCTGGCCTTGTCGCGCAATACCTTGCTCGCACCAATCACAGGTTACATCGCCAAACGTTCGGTGCAGGTTGGCCAGCGCGTTGCACCGGGTGCGCCTTTGTTGTCGGTCGTGCCTTTGAATGCGCTGTGGGTAGATGCCAACTTCAAGGAAGTACAGGTTGCCAAGATGCGCATAGGCCAGCCGGTTGAACTGTATTCAGATGTATACGGCAGCAGCATCAAGTATCACGGCAAGGTAGCAGGTTTGTCGGCCGGTACCGGTGCAGCGTTCGCCTTGTTGCCGACGCAGAATGCCAGCGGTAACTGGATCAAGGTGGTGCAACGGATTCCGGTGCGTATCACTCTGGATCCCAAGGATCTGGAAGAACATCCTTTGCGTGTAGGTTTGTCCATGCAGGTAGAGGTGGATGTCGCGAAATCGGAAGGTACTTCGCTGACTTCGACTGTGGCGCCGCGTGAACAACCGGCGTATCAGACGGCAGTGTTTGAAGATGCTGGTAGCCAGGCGACGGCACGTGTGGCGCAAATCATTGCAAGCAATCTGAATAGCACTGCGCCTACAACCAAACACTAAACCATGAGCGCCACTCCCCGTACCGCCTTGCCGCCACTGAGCGGCACGCCGCTCATTATCGGCACGCTGGCCTTGTCGCTGGCGGTGTTTATGAACGTGCTCGATTCATCGATTGCCAATGTATCGATACCGGCGATCTCCGGCGACCTTGGTGTGTCGCCGCAGCAGGGTACCTGGGTGATTACTTCGTTCTCGGTGGCGAATGCGATCTCGGTTCCATTGACCGGCTGGCTGACGCAACGCATAGGCCAGGTACGTCTGTTTATCGGCTCCATCCTGTTATTCGTGCTGGCTTCCTGTCTGTGCGGTTTTGCTCCCAGCATAGAAATTCTGATTGCCGCGCGCGTGTTGCAGGGCGCAGTGGCGGGCCCGATGATTCCCTTGTCGCAGGCTTTGCTGCTGTCCAGTTATCCGCCCGCCAAGAGCGGGATGGCGCTCGCCTTCTGGGGTATGACAACGCTGGTCGCGCCTATCATGGGGCCGCTGCTCGGTGGCTGGATCTCGGATAACTACACCTGGCCGTGGATCTTCTTTATCAATATTCCTATCGGTTTGTTTGCCGCATGGGCGACCTGGTCTATTTATAAAGAGCGCGAATCGAAAACCTACAAACTGCCTATCGATAAGGTCGGTCTGGTCTTGCTGGTGCTGTGGGTAGGTTCGCTGCAATTGATGCTGGATAAGGGTAAGGAACTGGACTGGTTCCACTCGGGTGAAATCATCATCCTGGCCTCGGTCGCGGTCGTGACCTTCATCTACTTCGTGATCTGGGAAATAGGCGAAGAGCATCCGGTGGTCGACCTGTCGCTATTCAAGGGGCGGAACTTCAGCGGCGGTGTGATTGCGATTTCCGTGGCCTATGGTTTGTTCTTCGGCAGCCTGGTGATCCTGCCATTGTGGTTACAGACGCAAATCGGCTACACCGCAACCGAGGCCGGTAAGGTGATGGCGCCGGTGGGTATCTTCGCGATCATCCTGTCGCCTATTGTCGGCAAGATGCTGCCGAAAATCGATGCGCGCTGGGTCGCAACCACGGCCTTTCTGATCTTCTCGCTGGTGTTCTTCATGCGTTCGCAGTTCACGCAGGACGTCGACATGATGACGCTGATGATCCCGACCGTGATCCAGGGTGCGGCGATGGCGATGTTTTTCATCCCGCTGACTTCCATCATCCTGTCCGGACAATCGCCGGACAAGATCCCGGCCGCGGCGGGTTTGTCCAACTTCGTCCGTATCATGTTCGGCGGTATCGGTACCTCGGTGATGTCGACCATGTGGGATAACCGTACCATCCTGCATCATGCGCAACTGGCGGAATATACCGGTGCACATAATCCGGCCTTCACGCAGGCAGTGAATACGCTGATGGCGCGCGGGATGTCGGAGCAGGCGGCCTGGGCCGTGATAGACCGGCAGATGACGGTGCAGGCCAGCACGCTAGCGGCGACCGATCTGTTCTGGATGTCGGCCATTATGTTCCTGTGCCTGATCGGCTTCATCTGGATTACCAAGCGCAGCAAGGCCAGCGGCGGTGCCGATGCGGCTGGTGCGCACTGATGTAATGCATGTGCTGTGCTCCCTATGTTTGAATATTCGGGCGCAGCACATGACTCATCGTCTATCATGCTGGGATTGAATTTTGGCCAGCAGCATGACTACTCCATTAACTTTGCATTTGTTCTGCCGTGTCGTCGATAACTACGGCGACATTGGCATTTGCTGGCGTCTCGCGCGCCAGCTGCAACAAGAACACCATATTGCCGTCACCCTGTGGGTAGATGATCTGCCCAGCTTCCAACGCATCTGCCCGGAAGTGGCGCTGGATGCCGAGCTGCAGCAAGTGGCGGGCGTCACCATACGTCACTGGCGTAGCCAGGATGGCGAGTACACAGCGGCAGACGTCGCCGATATCGTCATCGAATTCTTTGCCTGCGACATCCCGCCCAACTATATAGCTGCGATGGCGCAGTGCGAACCGCGTCCGCGTTGGTTCAACCTGGAAGGCCTGACCGCGGAAGAGTGGGTTGAAGGTTGCCATACACTGACTTCACCGCATCCGCGCCTGCCGCTGATCAAGCATTTCTTCTTTCCCGGCTTCACAGACAAGACCGGCGGTTTGCTGCGCGAAGCAGGGCTGGAGCAGGAGCGCCTGCAGTTCCAGGCCGATCCGGCTGCGATGGCAGACTTCCTCGCGCGCTTTGGTGTGACGGCGGATGAGATGGCGGCGACCAAGGTTTCCCTGTTTTGCTATCCGTATGCGCCGGTCGCTGAATTATTTGAAGTCTGGCAAAACGGTCAGAAGCCGGTTTGTTGCCTGGTGCCGGAAGGCGTTGCGAGTGCAGCGGTGCAGGATTTCCTTGGGCAGGAAGCGAAAGCTGGTGCGAGTGCCAGTCACGGTGCATTGACGGTGCGAGTGCTGCCGTTTGTGCCGCAGCCGGATTACGACAAGTTGCTTTGGGCTTGCGATTTCAATTTCGTACGTGGCGAAGACTCTTTCGTCCGCGCGCAATGGGCGGGTCGTCCCTTCGTCTGGCATATCTATCCGCAGGATGAAAATCTGCATCACAAGAAGCTGCGTGCCTTTTTGCAACGTTATATTGCGGCTTTGCCCAGCCTGGCGGCATTCTCGTTGTACTGGAATCATGCAGAGGTGCCGGGTGCGGCGCAGCAGGCAGACTGGGGCGCGGTATGGGCTGCCGTCGAGGCCGATATGGCTGAAATTACGGAAAAATCAGCGGATTGGCAGCGCCAAATGCTGAAAAATGGCGATTTAGCGTCAAATTTGTTGAAATTTGCCACTACGCTGCCTTAAGTCGAGCGCCCAGAAAAGGTATAATTCTCGGCTAATTTAGAATTCGATCAAACGTGAGCTTACGGCGCTGTTGGGCGGGAGGCGACCGATGATTTTTATGCAACCCACTTTTTACGTACACTTTTTATGAAACCTGCAAAAGAAATTCGCGTTGGCAACATCATTATGGTTGATAGCAAACCTATGATCGTGTTGCGTTCTGATGTCAATGGTTCTAGCCGCACGGGCTTCACATACAAATGGAAGATGAAAAATCTTCTGACGAACACCCCGATGGAAAACGTATTCCGCGGTGACGACAAGTTCGACGTTGTTGTTCTCGACAAAAAACCAGTTACTTACTCGTACTTTGCTGATCCACTGTATGTATTCATGGATGAAGAATACAACCAGTACGAAATCGAAGAAGAAAACCTGGGCGATGCATTGCACTACCTGAAAGACGGTATGGAATGCGAAGCGGTGTTCTACGACGGTAAAGCAATCTCGGTTGAGCTGCCTATCACCATCGCACGTCAAGTCGTGTACTCGGAGCCTGCAGTCAAAGGCAATACTTCGGGTAACGTTTTGAAAGAAGCGAAAATCGAAAACGCGGTTGAAGCACACCGTCACACTGTTCAGGTTCCACTGTTTGTGAGCCAGGACGACGTGATCGAGATCGACACCCGTACCAATGAATACAAACGCGTGGTTCGTAACTAATCACCGTCTGTAATAAAAAAGCTGCCCTCGGGCAGCTTTTTTTTCGTCCATGCCAAATGCAAAGGCTTAACGTGACTTGAGGATGTGGTCTATACGCTCATCAGTCGACGGATGGCTGGACAGATAGGGAGGAGGCGTGCTTTCCTTGGTCGCCGCCTGTAGCTGTTCAAAGCCACCTGCCATATGCGCCAGGTCTATACCGTTCGTTTTCATCATCGCAATCGCATAGTCATCCGCCTCACGCTCTGCATCACGCGAATACTTCATGTCCAGCAACAAGGTCGGAATATTCGCCACGATGGCTGATGCATCGCCAAACACGACAGTGGTCAAAGCTGCTATCGCCGAACTCTGTACCACCCGGCGCATCAGGTGACGCTCATGCAAATGGCCGAGTTCATGTGCCAGCACTCCCATGACTTGCTCGTCGTTTTTCATCAGCTTTACCAATTCATCGGTAATGATGATTTCGCCCGATGGCAGGGCAAATGCGTTCGGGCCTATCTTGCTCTTGCGGAACAGGATGCGGTAAGCCGGCACGTCTCCGCGTGGCGGCTGTAGCTGCTGGAACTGTTCGATCAAGGCCTGTTGTCGTGCCTGCGGCAGCTGGCTGGGTGCGAAGATTTGCTTGTCGAGGAAATCCAGCATCCCTTTGCCGATGGAACGTTCTACCTTTTCCGGCAGCATCTTGGCAATGCCTTCGGAGGCCAGCGGCAATACATACAGATAGCTCAGCGTCAGCACCACCAGCGTCGCCACCACTGCCGTCAGCGCACCACGCCAGCTTTGCTGCATGCGTACGATAAAGGAATCCTGATGGCCGGTATCCGCCAGTAGCGCATCGAAAGCGGCGGTATCGGCTATCTCGAGATAAGCCTCATCGGGGTAGGTGACCTTGCGTTTGGTGTTGCGCGCACGCTCGGAGACGCGCAACTCACTGATAGGACAGCTACGTTCCGCATCGCCTGTAATGGTCGCGTGCCCGTCCTCTACCGATAGCGTGACCTGATGCGCACGCGAAGTCTTGCCATCGAAATAAAGGGCGGGGATGCTCATGCCTGGCTGCTGCACTTACAGCGACAAGTCAAAGTCGAGCAAATCGGACACACCTTCGCCAGTCGCGGAAACCTGTGACTGGCTTGCTGCAATGAAATTTTCCAGGCTGCCGTCAGGAAGCAGGGACATGGACTCGACACGGTACTTTATTAGCCGTATCTGGGCGAAAGGCAGGAACAGTCCCAAGGTGCAGATAATGCCGATGATGTTGGTGACGGTAATGAAGCAAACGCGCGTCCATTTCATATCGCTGAGAAAACGATGTTTCTCGAGTTGCGTATTGTTCCAGATCAGGTTCTGGATCAGGGTTGCAAAGATAGGGAAGATCAGGAACATCAAGACGAACAGTGCACCGAAGAGCATCAGGACACCGGTGGCGCTTGCCGCAGCAACGGTCTCGCGATCCATATTATCAGCGGTAATGATGGCAAACAAAGGGCCACCGAGTGCTACCAGCACGGCGATGAAACCGGCTATCCAGATGGCTGCGACTAGCAGATAGGCTTTGTAAAAACTGCCTACTGTGCCATTGAACGAAAAATGACTGGTACCGAAGCGGCTTTCCTGATGCTGGAATTTCTTGATGCGCTGATGAGTGAATGGAGTCAGTATGTACAGCGACAATATTGTAAGGATAGGCAGAGCCAGGTACACCCAGTAAATTTGCTTTAACGCACCACGGAAACCAAAACGTATGCCGCGATAGCTGCTGTTATACAACTTGAACTGCAGGCTTTTCCAGATCAGCCATGGCATCACTGCCATGACGACCAATATCATCATCAAGGCGACCCCGAGCGACATTTCGACCGCGATGTTGTAAATAACGATCAAAACGAAAGCAACGATGCGTCCCTTCAGGATCGCGACCGGATTACCGTGATATTCAAAGCTGGTTCCGGCAACGCTGCTGCTGCCGTAGAAATAGCGCGTGCGGCGTACCTTGGCCCACGCGGAATAGATGCCGAGGGTGAGGATGGAAAACAGCAGATTGACTATCCAGATGCGGAAATATTCGCTGCCGGTACCGCTGAAGGAAAAGCGTATCGGTGTATCGGATGCCCGAGGATTGCTGGCAGGAATTTCGTGGAAGACGGCTGAGTCAGTCATTCATTGCTCCCTGTAGGGTTATTGTTTTTAAGTACGAATAAAGCTGCCACAAGGTTACTTGTTGGTAAGTAATTGTCAAGCGCAGGCTCACGCCGAGTATGCGCGGCAAATATATCTGTTTTGTGACAAGCGCTGCGTTGAACTCCGGCAATAGGTCTTGGTGGACGAAAGAACCATGCAATGTGTTTCGTGATGCGCGGCGATATACACCAGAGTTCGAGAGTAGTCCCGCGATGTGTGTTTTGGCACACGCGCAATTTCATCAGCTATGTATCAATTCCTTTTTTTGCTTCATTCGTCATGTAAATATTTCTTGTGCGCGATGCTCTTTGTAATTCTTGCCTGTAAAAATTCACTGCCTAAAATTTAAGCAAAATATTTTTTATAAAAAATGTAACAAATGTGAACTTTAAAAACATGCGAGACACCAAGCGTTGGTTGTGCAGAGTAGAGAGCATGCTCTCTCTATTCATCGCATTGCCACCACGCAAAACAGATAAGCCGGGATGCCGTTACGCGCGATGTACTGCCGATGCTGCAAGCGTATTCATTTATTTTTATTACGTCATCGCGACAATTATTTTCAGGAGATTTCATGCTTCGATCCGACACGCTTTTTGGCAAGCGCGACACCAATACGCCAAACCCTCCTATGAGCACAACCAACTCATCGTCATTGTCCAGTTCAAGCACAGGCAGCTCCAGTTTTCCCAAGGCATCAGTTCCGACAGGTGGTTTGAATTCCTCGGGGCAAGCATCGAATCAGCACAGCAATGAAGTCGGCAGCAAACTCATCGTCGGTCCTAACATCAAACTCAAGGGTGTGGAGATCACCGATTGCGATACGCTGGTGGTGGAAGGCTTCGTTGAAGCGACTATGGATTCACGCGTGATCCAGATTTCCAAAGATGGCTCTTTCAAAGGTTCGGCTGGTATTGATATCGCTGAAATCCACGGTACATTTGACGGCGAACTGACTGTGCGTCAGAAGCTGGTGATCTACGCATCCGGCAAGGTCTCAGGAAAAATTCGTTACGGCAATGTCGTGATCGAAGAAGGTGGCCAACTGGCAGGTGATGTACAGGTAGGTGGCACAGCCACACAGGCAAAAGGTCTGTCAGTCGCGAAAAGCGTCTAACTTTCCGTAGCGCAAAGATAGTCCCTCGCAGTGGTCCCCATGCCACTGCGAGGGACTTGTTACATCTGTTAATACCATATTCGAATGGAATTTCTCCTGATTAACAAAGCCATGCGACAATAAAGCGCAACGCTTGAGCCGCAAGCGACTTCATTCAGGTAGCCATCATGCATCCGGAATACATACTCAATCTTTCCTGCATCGATCAGCGTGGTATTGTGCAACGCGTATCAGGTTTCCTCGCAGAGCATGGGTGCAACATCATAGAGTCGGCGCAGTTTGGTGATGCGCAATCACAACTCTTCTTCATGCGCGTCTATTTCGCGGCGGAAGATGCTTCCATCAATGATGAAGTCTTGCGCGCTGATTTCTCGGCGATGGCAGAGACCATGCAAATGACCTGGCAATTGCACGATGCGCAGAAGAAGCCGCGCGTGATGCTAATGGTTTCCAAGATTGGTCATTGCCTCAACGATTTGCTGTTCCGCTATAAAAGTGGTTTGTTGCCGGTAGACATTCCGGCCATCGTGTCGAATCACACAGACTTTTATCAACTCGCGGCCAGCTACAACATTCCGTTCCACCATCTGCCACTCGCACCCGGTGCTTCTGAAGAAGCCAAGCGTGCACAGGAAGAGCGCGTGCTGGAAATCGCGCGGAGTGCGGAAATTGATCTGGTGGTATTGGCGCGTTACATGCAGATACTGTCACCGCAAATGTGCCAGGCTTTGCAGGGACGGGCGATCAATATTCATCATTCCTTCCTGCCTAGTTTCAAGGGCGCCAAGCCGTACTATCAGGCGCATGAGCGTGGTGTGAAACTGATCGGTGCGACTGCGCACTTCGTTACGGGTGATCTGGATGAGGGGCCGATTATTGAGCAGGATGTGGAGCGCGTGGATCATGCCATGAATCCGGCGACTTTAACTGCGATAGGGCGGGATGTGGAGTGTGTGGTGTTGGCGCGGGCGGTTAAGTATTTTGTTGAGCATCGGATTTTGCTTAATGGGCATAAGACGGTGGTGTTTAAGTAGGTTTGGTTTCGTTGCTTTGTCGCTGATGTTTTTCTTTCTCCGTGGAGGTTGGGTTTGCCGGGAGTGGCCCGGCAGCCACTCACTTTCTTTGCTTCGCCAAAGAAAGTAAGCAAAGAAAGGCGACCACAGCGCCGCTGCCCCTGCGGGGTCCCCGTTTGTGCGGGACAAAAAATGGGAAGTGGGCGAAACTCGCTGCCCTTGCGTAACGGTATCCGCTTGCAAGCGGATACCGTTATGCAAGCGCGGAACAGTGTTCCGCGAATTCCCTGCTACACCTCAGACACACCCACTTCTTTTTCCATTTTCTGTCCCGCACAAACGGCATCGTCACAGTGGACTCACAACCACAGCCTCTTAGTTTTAGCCGAGGCGGTCTTAAATTGGCAATAAAAAAGCACGCATATAGCGTGCTTTTTTATTTGTTCCCTGGCGTTTATTTCAATACACGTTTCAGGAAGTTAGAGATGTCATCCAACTGCGGTCCGCAAACCGAGTGTGGCATGTTGTACTCATGCCAGTCCACGTCATATCCCAGCGCTTGCAACAAGCTCAGCGAACGCTGTGCACGGGTGATAGGGATGACCTGATCACCACGACCATGACCGTAGTAGATAGGGATGTCTTTGTTGGCTTCGCTACGTTCAGCTTCTACTGTCGAGTCGATAGGTACGTAACCGGACAGGCACAGCAGGCCGCCCAGGCGTTCCGGATAGCGCAGGCCGACCTGGAAGGTCATTGCGCAACCTTGCGAGAAGCCAGCGATGAGGATTTTGTTGGCGGCGATGCCGCGTGCTTTTTCGCGTTCGATCAGTTCGTTGATCGAAACCTGCGATGCACGCAGACCGGCCTCATCTTCTTCGCGACCAAATTCAGTAACGACCACGTCATACCAAGCTGGCATTTCGCGGAAGCCGTTGACGGTGACCGGGATTTCCGGTGCGTGCGGGAAGACGAAACGGATGCCAGGCAGGCCGCTCAGGTCGAGTTCTCTGACGATAGGAACAAAGTCGTTGCCGTCGGCGCCTAGGCCATGCATCCAGATGATGGAAACGGTTGGGTTGGGTGCGGTTTCAAGTTCGACGGTTTCTAAGGTCATGATGATGGTGAGTAAAAATTACAGTAAGTTAAAAAATTATTTGGCTGGTCGGATCGCGTGTTTCGGACGCCAGGCTTTGCAGACGGCTTCGTTGGTTTCGATGTACGGGCCGCCCATCAGGTCTATGCAGTACGGTACGGCTGCGAAGATACCGCCTACGATTTGCTTGCCGTCGGCATCCTTCAAACCTTCCAGCGTTTCCTTGATCGATTTCGGCTGGCCCGGCAGGTTCATGATGAGTGCTGCGTGCTCTGCGGTTTCCCGGATGACGGTGACCTGGCGCGAGAGGATGGCGGTCGGTACGAAGTGCAGGCTGATCTGGCGCATTTGTTCGCCGAAACCTGGCATTTCCTTGGTGCCGACAGCGATGGTCGCTTCCGGTGTGACGTCGCGACGGGCCGGACCGGTGCCACCAGTGGTGATGACGAGGTCGCAGCGTTCGATGTCGACCAGTTCGATCAGCGCTTTTTCAATCGCCGATTGTTCGTCCGGGATCAAACGGGTTTCTACTTTCCATTCACTGGTCAGCGCCGAGGTGAACCAGGCTTGCAGTGCAGGGATGCCTTCATCCTGATATACGCCGCTGGAGGCGCGGTCAGATACTGATACCAGACCGATTTTCAATTCATCCGGGTTAGTCTTCTTCGACATCGTCTTCTTCGTCCGTAGTAGATGTGGCAGCGGCGGCTGCCTGCAGTTGCTTGAGGATCTGGAAAATTTCGCGATAAGCCTTAGGCGGTTTGTTCTCGGCCTGTTCTTTGCGCGCATTGCGTATCAGGGTGCGCAGATGCTGGCCATCCAGTTCTGGATTGTCCGCCAGCAACTGTGTCAGTACCTTGTCATCTGTCAACAATTTGTCGCGTTTGCGTTCGATCGCGTGCAGGGCGGCGGTTTCCGATTTGGATGCGCCTTTCCAGCTATCCAGCATTTTCTGGATGGCGGCGATTTCGTCCGGCTCCAGCGAGCGCATTTTTTTACCGACATACTGTGTCTGGCGACGGCGACCTTCGTGGTCTTTGATGAGCTGGCATTCGAGGATGGCGTCACGTACGTCTTCCGGCATAGGCACGCGTTTGACGCGGTCGCGCGGTTCGGCGATGAGCTCTTCACCGAGCTTTTGCAAGGCCGTCATCTGGCGCTTTAACTCGGATTTTGATGGGCGTTCGTATTCCTGTTCGAATTCGCTCGACTGGAACCCGCAGGAGCCTCGGTTGGGATTTGGCATGATCTGATTTGATAAGGCTAGCAGCCATTCTGTAAACGACTGCTATGATAACTGTTTTATAGGTATTTCCGAAGAAAACGACCCCCTCATGAGCGAATCAGTGTTTATACATAGTCAAGATCAGTTAAAGCAATTGGCGCAGGATGTACTGCGTTATGCGAAGGAAAAAGGCGCTTCTGATGCGGCCGTAGAGATCAATGAGGGCAGCGGTCTGTCGGTTTCGGTGCGCAAGGGCGGCGTCGAGACGATAGAACAGAATAAAGACAAAGGCATGGGCGTCACCATTTACCTCGGTGAAGATGGCCATATACGACGCGGCAATGCCAGCACTTCCGACTTTTCCCAGCAGGCGCTGAAGGATACGGTCGAGGCAGCATACAACATCGCCCGCTTTACCGCAGAAGATGATTGCGCCGGTTTGCCGGACGCCGACATGCTGGAGCGTAATCCGCGCGATTTGCAGCTGTGCTATCCATGGCTGATTTCCAGTGAGGAAGCGGTCGAGCTGGCCAAGCGTGGCGAAGCAGCCGCGTTTGCAGTCGACAAACGCATTACGAATAGCGAAGGTGCCAGCGTCTATGCGCAGCAATCGCATTTTGTCTCGGCCAACTCGCGCGGCTTCATTGGTGGCTATCCGTATTCGCGTCATACGATTTCTGTCGCACCTATCGCCGGCAAGGGCAGCAATATGCAGCGCGACGACTGGTATTCGTCGATGCGCGATCCGAACAAGCTGGCCAAGCCGGAAGCGGTGGGTCAGTACGCGGCGCAACGTGCACTGGCACGCCTGAACGCACGCAAGCTGGATACACGTAAATGCCCGGTCCTGTTTGAAGCGCCGCTGGCAGCAGGCTTGCTGGGTGCCTTTGTGCAGGCCGTCTCCGGCGGTGCCTTGTACCGCAAGTCAACCTTCCTGCTGGATTCCCTCGGCAAAGCTGCATTTGCACCGCATGTACAGATTGTCGAAGATCCGCATGTGATAGGTGGCGTTGGCTCGTCGCCATTTGATGAAGAGGGTGTGAAGACTCACCGTCGTGATGTCGTCAAGGACGGTATCGTGCAGGGTTATTTCCTCTCGACTTATTCGGCGCGCAAACTCGGCATGCAAACCACAGGTAATGCCGGTGGCTCGCATAACCTGTCCATGACTTCTACCTTGACCAAAGCGACCGATGATTTCAAGGCGATGCTGAAGAAGCTCGATACCGGTTTGCTGGTCACTGAACTGATGGGCCAGGGTGTCAATTATGTGACCGGTGATTACTCGCGTGGCGCGTCCGGTTTCTGGGTCGAGAAAGGTGTCATCCAGTATCCGGTAGAAGAGATCACGATTGCTGGAAATATGAAGGATATCTTCATGCAGGTGGTTGCGATTGGTGCTGATACTTTGGTGCGCGGAACCAAACAAACGGGTTCGGTGTTGATAGAAAATATGGTGGTTGCAGGTGGTTAATACTGCGTTTTCAGTGTATGGTTATACCAGTTGTTTATCGCGTAAAGCATGAAGATTATTACTACTTCGGGCAACTTACGTCACCCTTACAACTGATAATTTGTATGAGATTTAACGGCTGATTTTATCGGCAAGAAAATTTCAAATAGCTGTTGTCGTTAACCACTCCAGGAGACAAAATGGAACGTCGTTCATTCCTTAAGAAAGCAGCAGTCGGCGCTACCGCAGGTGCGGTTGCCGTGCCTTCTTTCGCACAAACCAACCCGACGATTAACTGGCGTCTGGCTTCCAGCTTCCCTAAATCGCTAGACACGATTTATGGCGCAGCGGATGTATTTACCAAACGTGTTGCGCAACTGACCGATGGTAAATTCAACATTCGTCCATTCGCAGGCGGCGAGATTGTTCCGGCTTTGCAAGTGATGGATGCAGTTCAGGCTGGTACCGTTGAAATCGGTCATTCGGCTTCGTACTACTACTTCGGTAAAGATCCTACATTCGCATTCGACGCTGTTGTTCCATTCGGCCTGACCTCGCGTCAGCAAACCGCTTGGTTCGACCAGGGCGGCGGTCGTCAACTGACCCGTGAATTCTTCAAAGACTACGGCATCGTCAACTTCCTGGGCGGTAACACCGGTACCCAGATGGGTGGCTGGTTCCGTAAGGAAATCAAGGAAGTTAAAGACCTGCAAGGCCTGAAAATGCGTATCGGCGGTTTCGCTGGTCGCGTGATGCAACGCCTCGGCCTGGTGCCACAACAGATTGCTGGTGGTGATATCTACCCAGCGCTGGAAAAAGGCACCATCGATGCAGCAGAATGGATCGGTCCATACGACGATGAAAAACTCGGCTTCAACAAAGTCGCGCCGTTCTACTACACACCAGGCTGGTGGGAACCTAGCCTGCAACTCTCGTTCTACATCGGTATCAAGGAATGGGAAAAACTGCCTAAGGCATACCAGGCTGCAGTAGAAGCTGCTTCCTACGAAGCGCACGTCGTCATGCAAGCGGAATACGATGCACGTAATCCAGCTGCACTGGCACGTTTGCTCAAGAACGGCGTCAAGCTGCGTCAATTCTCCAAACCGATCATGGAAGCTTGCTACAAGGCTGCCGTTGAAACGATGGATGAAGAAGCAGCGAAAAATGCCAAGTTCAAGAAGATCTACGAACCATGGAAACGCTTCCGCCAAGATCAGAACCAATGGTTCTCGGTCGCTGAAGTGCCTATCCAGAACTTCATGATCGGCCGTAAGTAATCCTTACAGCTTCATCAAAACCCGCAGCCTGTGCTGCGGGTTTTTTTATGTCCGAGAACTTCGTGGCGTAGCAGGTTATCCATGCTTAAAGGGGCGGGGTGGGACTGTGCCACTGGCGTTGCTGCAATCAGATCTTGCTGCACAAGCGACGGAAGCGGCTTGTTTGCAGATGTTGCGGGCAAAAAAAATCCCGCACTGTAGGTGCGGGATTTTTGTCGGGAGGCCAGTCTTACTTCTTGGCTGGCTCTTCCGTTGAGAAGTTCAGTTGCGGTGCTTCATCGTCGGTGCTGGCAGGTTTGTCGCTGCTGTTCTCCGTAGCATCGTCATTGCCGTAGTCCACGCTGTTATCACCCATATCGATCTTCAACTCGATTTTTTCATGCATATCGGTTTTGGAATCGACCGAGATCAGTTTCGGGAAGGCGATGATCAGCGTCACCATGATGACCTGGATCAGCACGAATGGTACCGAGCCCCAGTAAATATCCGAGGTCTTGACCTCTTTGGGCGCGACCGACCTTAAATAGAACAGGGCGAAGCCGAAAGGTGGATGCATGAACGAAGTCTGCATGTTCACGCTCAGCAGTACGCCGAACCAGATCAGGTCGATGCCCATTTTTTCTGCGACCGGGCCGACCAGTGGTACCAGGATGAAGGCCAGTTCGAAGAAGTCCAGGAAGAAGGCCAGACCGAAGAACAGGATGTTGACCACGATCAGGAAGCCGGCAGTACCACCTGGCAACGAGGTCAGCAGGTGTTCTACCCACAGATCGCCATTGACGCCGCGGAAGATCAGGCCGAACACGCTGGAGCCGATCAGGATGAACATGACAAAGCAGGACAGGCGTGAGGTTGAATTCATCGCTTGCTTGAGCAAGTCCCACGACAGGCGGCGATTCATGATAGCCAGCACCATCGCACCAAAGGCGCCCATACCGCCGCCTTCAGTAGGTGTGGCGATACCGACGAAAATGGTACCCAGCACCAGGAAGATCAAGGCGAGTGGCGGAACCAGTACGAAGACCACCTGTTCAGCGATTTTCGACAGCATGCCCAGTTTCATCTTGCGATTGATGTAGGCAATCAGGAAGGCAGTGGCAATGCTCAATGTCGCGGCGTAAATGAGGCCCTCATCGGCATGCAACTTTGGGTTGGAGGCTAACAGGATTTTTTCGAGTACGAAGCAGGCTGCCACAGTTCCGACGATCAGGATCAGCAGGGAGATGACACCACTGGAGCCATCAGGTTGGCGCAGGTTGCGTGCTTCCGCTGGCAAGGCAGGTACCCATTTCGGTCGCAGGATAGAGATGATCAGGATGTAACCGGCATACATGGCTGTCAGCATCAGGCCAGGGAAAAAAGCTGCCTGGTACATATCGCCTACGGAACGACCCAATTGGTCGGCCATCACGATCAGCACCAGCGACGGCGGAATGATTTGCGCCAAGGTGCCTGACGCAGCAATTACACCAGTAGCAATTTTCTTGTCATAGCCATAGCGCAACATCACCGGCAGCGAGATCAGGCCCATCGAAATCACGGACGCTGCAACCACACCGGTAGTTGCTGCCAGCAGGGCGCCAACGAAAATAACCGCGTACGCCACACCACCACGCAAAGGACCAAACAACTGGCCGATGGTATCGAGCAAGTCTTCTGCCATCCCTGATCGTTCGAGGATCAGACCCATGAAGGTAAAGAATGGAATCGCCAGCAAGGTATCGTTCGCCATGATGCCGAAGATACGGTTAGGCAAGGCTTGCAGCAGTTCTGGTTTGAGCAGGCCCAGTTCGATACCGAGCAAGCCAAAGAACAGGCCGTTGGCGGCGAGCGCAAAAGCAACCGGGAAACCTGATAGCAGGAATACCACGAGTGCGCCGAACATGATCGGCGCCATATTCGCAATGAGAAATTCAGTCATGTTTATTCCTGGCGATCAGTTAAGTTTATTTGCAGCTTTGATCGCCGCAATTTCTTCTTCGGGTGTGGCAACCTGTTTTTCAAAGGCGCTGGCAGGGACCAGACCTTTCAGGTAGCCGATCCGTTTGATGATTTCTGATGTGCCTTGGAGTGCCAGTAATACGAAGCCGACAGGGATCAGCAATTTCGCAGGCCAGACGATCAGACCGCCGGCATTGCTCGAGACTTCCTGGCTTTCGATCGAAATCCATGCATACGGTACCGAGTAGTACAGGATCAGCAAGGTTGCTGGCATCAGGAACAGCAGGAAGCCGAGCAAATCGATCCAGACTTGGGTACGTTTGGAGAAACGGCCAACGACAACGTCGATGCGCACATGTTCATTGCGACGCAGCGTGTACGAAGTGGCCAACAAAAAGATCGCACCAAATAAATACCACTGAATTTCAAGCCAGCCGTTAGAGCTGATATTGAATATGTAGCGCATGACGGCATTGCCGGTACAGATGAGGACAGCGAGCAATAGAGCCCAGCTGATACCTTGGCCTATTTTTTCATTGAGGGCATCAATGAATCGCGATAGCGATAGCAAAAAAGACATTATTTTTGTCTCCAGATTGATTTTGAATGAAGCACGTGCGCATGCCCCTGTTTATTAACGCCTGCGAAGATGCTTTTTATTGCCATGTGAGTATAAGCCATATCAATTGACGCCCTTGTTAGAAAAGCGTTTTTTGATGCGTACACACATATCCCATTTTCACAAGGCAGCACGATACAGAGCCTAGCTGACACGAACATTACTAAGGTCAGGAAAAAGGCAGTTTTTCAGAGGGAACTGGAGAATTAAAACCCTTGTTTGAAGTGGGGATTTACAGCTTGCTGCAATAGTGGATGCAGAAATGAAACGGGCATGCAGAGTTGCATGCCCGGAATAGCGTTTTAGCTCAGGCGTGCACGGTGCCGTGCGATTGCCAGGCGCACTTGCTGGGGAGCGGTGCCGCCGACGTGATTACGTGCTGCGACCGAACCTTCCAGTGTCAGTACTTCAAAGATGTCGGCTTCGATCAGCGACGAGAAGACACGCATTTCTTCCAGTGTCAGGTCGCTCAGGTCGCAGCCTCGGTCTACACAGGCACGTACTGCATGTGCCACAGCTTCATGCGCATCACGGAACGGCAGGCCTTTTTTCACCAGGTAATCGGCCAGGTCGGTTGCGGTGGCATAACCTTGCAACGCGGCATCGCGCATCGCTTCAGGTTTGACAGTGATGCCGGTTGCCATGTCAGCAAAGATGCGCAGCGTATCGACCACGGTATCGACGGTGTCGAATAGCGGTTCCTTGTCTTCCTGGTTGTCCTTGTTGTAGGCCAGCGGCTGGCCTTTCATCAAGGTCAGCAGGGCGATCAGGTGACCGTTGACGCGACCGGTCTTGCCGCGTGCCAGTTCAGGGACGTCCGGGTTTTTCTTTTGCGGCATGATGGACGAGCCGGTGCAGAAGCGATCAGCGATATCGATGAAGCCGACGCGCGGGCTCATCCAGATCACCAGTTCTTCCGACATGCGCGAGACGTGCGTCATGATCAGTGCTGCGGCGGCGCAGAATTCAATCGCGAAGTCGCGATCCGAAACTGCATCCAGCGAGTTGTGGCAAACGTCTTCAAAATCCAGTGTGCGCGCAACGCGTTCACGGTCGATAGGGAAGGTGGTGCCAGCCAGTGCAGCGGCGCCCAGCGGCAGGCGATTAACGCGCTTGCGGCAATCCAGCATGCGTTCGGCATCACGGCTGAACATTTCAACATAAGCCAGCATGTGGTGACCGAAGGTGATCGGTTGTGCCACTTGCATGTGGGTGAAGCCAGGCAGGATGGTATCGGCGTGTTTTTCAGCCAGGTCCAGCAGTGCCAGGCGCAGGTCGCGCAGCAAACCGACGATATTGTCGATTTCGCTACGTACATACAGACGGATGTCGGTCGCGACCTGGTCATTGCGTGAACGGCCGGTGTGCAAACGTTTACCAGCGTCACCAACCAGCTCGGTCAGGCGTTTTTCGATATTCAGGTGGACGTCTTCCAGATCCAGCAGCCATTCAAACTTGCCGGCAGCGATTTCTTCCTGGATCTGTGCCATGCCGCGCTGGATTTCAGCGTGGTCTTGCTGGCTGATGATGTTTTGGTGTGCCAGCATCTCTGCATGGGCCAGCGAACCCTGGATATCTACCTGAGCCAGACGCTTGTCGAAAAATACAGAAGCAGTGTAACGTTTGACCAGATCGGAAACCGGTTCGTTGAAGCGTGCCGACCAGGCCTCGCTCTTTTTGGAGAGTTGTGCTGTCATAATTGGGTCCTAATGAATACGCGATTATAGAACAAGCGCACCCCGCAGTCCCACTCTAGCCCTGATAAATCCTTCAACCATGCCGCCATCGCCAGATTCCGCGCCCGTCTCCCCGCTGGAAATCGTGATCCCAGACTGTTGCAATATCGGCATCATGGTCAGATCCTTGCTGGTCGTCAACGGCGTGGTGCTGGTGGTAATGCTGATCAATGCCTCATCGATACAGGCGGGTTTGCTGGCTTTTGGTGAAGCATCGATGTTGCTGGAGCTGGCCAGCCTGACTTCCTTGTTCGCCTTGTGCGGCCTGCGCCGCCTGGTACGTTCCATCCCGCCGTGGGGCCAGCGCCTGGCCTGCGCACTGGTGCCGGGCGCGATTACCGGCCTGATCATCCATTACCTGTTGAATGACGATTTGATGCTGACCAACCTGAGTCGTTTGTCAGCACCGGAAGGTTTTGTCTGTGCGGCTTTGTTCGGCATCGGCCTGCAGCATTATTTTGAATTGCGTACACGGGCTTTTTCCCCGGCACTGGCGGAAGCACGCCTGCAGGCTTTGCAGGCACGGATACGGCCGCATTTCCTGTTCAATAGCCTGAATGCCGTGCTGTCGCTGATACGCACCGAGCCGCGTCGTGCCGAAAGCACGCTGGAAGATATGGCCGATCTGTTTCGCGTCCTCATGCGCGATGCGCGCGATATCACGACGCTGGGCAATGAAGTTCGTATCGGCATGCAATACCTGTCGATAGAAAAGATACGCCTGGGCGAACGCTTGCAGGTGCAATGGGATACCGATGGTATTTCCGGTGACACGCTGCAAAGGGCGAAGACGCCTGCCTTGCTGCTGCAACCCTTGTTGGAAAATGCCGTGCATTACGGCGTCGAACCTTCACCCGAAACCGCGCTGATCAGGATTGCGATCAGCCGCGTGCGCGACCGTATAGAAATCGTGATGACGAATCCGTATCATGCTGATGTGGAGTCGACCGGCAATCACATGGCACTGGATAACATCCGTGAACGCTTGACGCTCTTATACGATATGGAGGCGCAATTGACGACGCAAGTAGTGGATGGGCAATTTGAAGTGCGCCTCTACCTGCCTTACCAAAAGGCCGGTGCATGACGCCGCGCATCCTGATCGTTGATGACGAAGCACCAGCGCGGGCGCGCCTGGCGACTTTGCTGGCTGATATTGCGGCTGAATGCCCGCATGAGCTGGTGGGCGAGGCGGCGCAGGTGCAGCAGGCGCTGGATAGCATCGCCACGCTGGCGCCAGACATCGTGCTGCTGGATGTACAGATGCCCGGCATGACGGGCATAGAATTAGCAGCACATCTAGCACAGGCAGGGCAGCCGGGCCCAGCGGTGATCTTCGTCACTGCATTTGATGAATATGCGTTGAAGGCATTCGAAGTGCATGCGCTCGATTATTTGCTCAAGCCGGTGCGTGCATCGCGTCTGGCCGATGCAATCAGGCGCGTCAGCGGTTTGCAGCAGAAACAAAAATTGAGTGAAGTGGCGAGCACTTTGCAAAGCCCGCGCAAGAATTTCTCGGTGCAGGAGCGGGGGCGTTTGTTATTGGTGCCGGTGGCCCATGTGCTGTACCTGAAGGCAGAAGCCAAGTACGTGACCCTGCGCACACGTGAGCGTGAGTATTTGCTGGAAGGTTCGCTGTCGGCGCTGGAGCAGGAATTTGCGGCGCAGTTTATACGTGTGCATCGCAATGCTTTGGTGGCACGCGAGGCCATCATAGGCGTCGAGCGCGGTGCGCAACTGGTGGATGCTGATAATGAAACCGATAAGGCGCAGGAGTCGTGGCAAGTCATCCTCCATCATATCGATGACCGCCTGCCGATTTCACGGCGACAATGGGCCGGGGTCAAGGCGCTGGTGCGCTGAGTTCTAAATAACAGACGTAAAAAAGGGAAGCAAATCTGCTTCCCTTTTTTGTTGGCTGGCTGAGTCTTAGCCGGTGTTGCGCAGACCTGCTGCAATACCGTTGATCGACAGATGGATGCCGCGACGGACACGGTCATCTACCTTGCCATCGCGCATCGCGGCACGGTGACGTTTGATCAGTTCGACCTGCAAGTGATTCAGCGGATCGAGGTAGGCAAAGCGGTTCTTGATCGAACGTGCCAGCAATGGGTTGTTCGCCAGACGCTCTTTCTTGCCGGTGATCAGGGTCAGGCAAGTCGAGGTACGTTCATGTTCCGCCACGATGCGTTTGAAAATGCTGTTGCGCAGTTTGCGGTCCACCACCATTTCCGAGTAACGCGATGCGACGGCCAGATCGGTCTTCGACAGTACCATGTCCATATTCGACAGCAGGGTCACGAAGAAAGGCCATTCCTTGAACATGGCGCGCAAGGTTGCCACGCGTTTGGCTTTGTTGTCGCCTTGCTCCAGCCATTGTTCTACTGCGCTGCCAAAGCCGTACCAGCCTGGCAACAGCAAGCGGCATTGACCCCATGAGAAGCCCCATGGAATCGCGCGCAAATCTTCGATACGACGAGTCGCTTTACGCGAAGCAGGGCGCGAACCGATATTGAGTTCGGCGATTTCTGCAATCGGTGTGGCCGAGAAGAAGTAATCGGTGAAGCCCGGTGTTTCGTACACCAGGTTGCGATAGCCTTTGTAGGCCAGCTCAGACAACTCGGCCATCACGCTTTCAAACTCGGCGAGTTTCTTCGCCGATTTGCGATCTGCCGGTGGTGGCGTCAGGCTGGCTTCCAGCGTAGCGGCGACCAGCAAGGCGAGGTTGCGACGACCAATTTCCGGGTTGGAGAATTTGGATGCAATGATTTCGCCCTGTTCGGTCAGACGGATCTGGCCGTTCACGGTGCCTGGTGGCTGCGCCAGGATCGCTTCGTAGCTTGGACCGCCGCCGCGACCTACGGTGCCGCCGCGACCATGGAACAGGCGCAGTTTGACGCCGGCACGATTGAAAACATTTACCAGCTCAGTTTCTGCCTTGTACAGTTCCCAGTTCGAGGTGAGGAAACCACCATCTTTATTCGAGTCGGAGTAGCCGAGCATGACTTCCTGCAGGTGCCCCTGCTTGGCGATCAGGCGACGCACTTTAGGAATCGCCATGACTTGTTCCATGATGGTTGCGGCGAGGCGCAAATCAGGAATGGTTTCAAACAACGGTATCACCATCAACTCAACTTCGCCTACCGATGCAGCATCGGTGTCTGGGCGCAGCAAGCCGGTTTCACGTTGCAGCAACAGGACTTCCAGCAAGTCGGATACGGTTTCCGTATGCGAGATGATGTAGTTGCGGATCGCGCGCGAGCCGTAACGTTGACGGATGTGATGCGCGGCACGCAGGATGTTGAGTTCGGAATTGGTTTCGTCCGAGTAGTCGATGTACGGCGAGTAGAGCAGGCGTGGCTTGTCGAGCTCGGTCAGCAGCAATTCGACTTTCTTTTGTTCCGGCAAGTCGGCATACGAAGTTTCGACTTCGGCACGTTTGAACAACTCGCCCAGTACACGCTCGTGTACATCCGAGCTTTGACGCATATCCAGTGTCGCCAGGTGGAAGCCGAAGATTTCTGCAGCGCGCAGCAACGGCGCCAGGCGTGGCTTGATCAGCACGGTGCCATGACGCTCCTTGAGCGAATCGACCAGCAATTGCAGGTCGGCCGAGAATTCGACGGCGCTTTCATAAGGTGCGCCTGGGCCGACTTCCTTGCGCAGGATGTTGGTTGCGCCATGTGCGCGTGCGGTGGCTGCCAGGCGTGCATAGATACCGATCAGGGCACGACGATATTGTTCATCGGCACGGTGTTCGGACGTGTCCGGCGATTTGTCGGCCAGCGCCTGTACTTCCGGGCTGACGCCAGCAAGGAAGGTCGAGACTGGCAGTTCTGCGCCCAATGCGTGCACTTCTTCCAGATAGAACTCCAGAATGGTAGTCGATTGACGTGCCAAAGCGAGTTGCATGGTGCCAGCGTTGACATTCGGATTGCCGTCGCGGTCGCCGCCGATCCAGCTACCCATCTGCACATAGGAGTGCAGGTCGCGCTTGGTATTCGCGCTGCTGGCGCGTTGCGGGAATTGTTCGGCGATTTCTTCTTCGATGTCTTCGTACAGCGCTGGCAATTCGCGCAGGAAGGTAATGCGGTAGTAGGACAGGGCGTTATTGATTTCGTCTTCCACCGACAATTTCGAATAACGCAGCAAGCGGGTTTGCCACAAGGTGGTGACCAGTGCGCGCAGCAGTTCAGTATTGGCGGCGCGTTCCTTCGCGGTCATCGGCAGGTCGCGTGCTGCCAGCAGGCGGGCGATGTCGTGTTCTGCGTCGAGGATACTCTTGCGTTGTACTTCGGTCGGGTGCGCGGTCAGGACCGGCGAGATCAGCGCGTCCTTGAAGAACTTGCGCACGGTGGTGCCGTTGACACCTGCATTCGCCAGTTTTTCCAGTGCGTAGGAAACGCTGCCTTCCTGCGCTGCCGAACCTGCCAACAGGTGTGCACGGCGACGGCGGTTGTGATGCTGGTCTTCGGCGATATTCGCCAGATGCGAGAAGTAAGAGAATGCGCGCACCACGGAAATGGTTTGTTCGCGGGTCAGCTTCTTCAGCAATTTATTCAGGTCCGTACCAGCCTGCACGTCGGCTTCACGACGGAAGCGCACAGCGGTCTGGCGGATGGTTTCGACTACTTCAAATACTGCATCACCTTCCTGGTCACGCAAGACGTCGCCCAATATTCGGCCAAGTAAGCGAATATCTTCTTTGAGTGGTGCGTCCTTGTTGGTTGCCTTATCGGCAGATGGAGAGCTCACGCGAGGCGGGGTTGTCGGTTGTTTTGCCATATTGAAAAAATGCAGTCAGCTTGTTCAGAGTGAGAAGGATGGAGTAATGCGGCGTCTTCTACGAGGGTACATGCTAAAATTTCAAGGAACTCATGATGCAACAATCTGCGAGGTCATCGATACTGTGATGACTTCGAAAGCATATCGAACTTGTTGAAAACAAAGAAGAATTCAGCAAATTTGGCCGCCCCTGACAGAAAATCGAAAGAAGCCGTGTTGAAATTTCCGCCCCCGAAAAAACTAGTCATTGCCTCGCGCGAAAGTCGTCTGGCCATGTGGCAAGCCGAGCATGTCCGCGAAAAACTAGCCATATTATATCCGCAGTGTTCGATAGAGATTCTCGGGATGACAACTCGAGGTGATCAAATTCTCGATCGTACCCTTTCCAAAGTCGGCGGCAAAGGCTTGTTCGTCAAGGAATTGGAAGTAGCGATCGCTGAACAACGAGCGGATATCGCCGTGCATTCGCTGAAGGACGTGGCGATGACCCTGCCGGACGGATTTGAGCTGGCGGCTGTCCTCGAACGCGAAGACCCGCGTGACGCCTTCGTCTCCAACGAGTTTGAATCGCTGGAAGCCTTGCCTGCCGGTGCCATCGTCGGCACCAGCAGCCTGCGTCGCCAGGCGCTGATCGCCGCGCGCTATCCGCAATTGGTGATACGCCCGTTGCGCGGCAACCTGGATCGCCGCCTCGGCAAGCTCGACGCTGGCGAATATGCCGCCATCATCCTGGCTGCAGCCGGTCTCAAGCGCCTCGGCCTGGCGCAGCGTATCCGTTCCTACCTGCCGCCGGAGCAAAGCCTGCCTGCGCCTGGGCAAGGTGCGATGGCGATAGAAATCCTCTCCGAACGTGCTGACCTGAAGGAATGGCTGGCACCGTTGAACCACACGGCAACTGCATTGGCGGTGACCGCCGAACGCACCGTATCGCGTAATTTTGGCGGGAGCTGCCAGATTCCGCTGGCGGCTTTTGCCACCATAGATGGTGCTGACATGCGTTTACGCGCCATCATCGCGACGCCGGACGGCTCGAAAATCGCCAGCGCTGATCTCAGCGCTGCGGCGAACGAACCAGAAGCGCTGGGACGTCAGATCGCGGACGCCCTGAAGCAGCAGGATGCGGCTGCGATCCTGGATTTGTGTAAAACGGACGCGGACGGGGATGTCTGAGTTTGTAGTAATTACACGCCCCCTGGCGCAAGCCGACGTGCTGGCGCAACGTGTGACCGCATTGGGGCGCAAGGCAGTGATTTTTCCGTTGCTGGAAATCCTGCCGCTGGATGATCAGCAGCCTTTGCGTGCAGCCTTGCGCGAGCTTGATCGTTACGCACTGATTGCCTTCGTCAGCCCGAACGCTATCGATGCGGCTTTTGCGGCCCGACCCGACTGGCCCTGGCACATTCCGCTAGCGGTAGTGGGCGAGGGCAGTCGCATGGCTTTGCTACGCCATGGCGCGACTGAGGCCAAGGCCACCATCATCAGCCCGACCGATCTGGATCGTACCGACTCGCAGACTTTACTGGCTGAACTTGACCTGCCAGCGCTACGCGGCAAACAGGTTTTGATCATACGAGGTGAGACCGGACGCGAATTATTGGGCGATACCTTGCGCGCCGCAGGCATAGGCGTGACGCCGCTTGCAGCCTATAGACGGGTCGCGCCGGAATTGAATAGTGCAAGATGTGGCGAACTCAAGCATCTATTAAGTTGTCAGAATGACTGGATCGTAACCAGTTCGGAAGGTTTGCGTTTCCTGACGGAGATGGTTGCCCAACTTGATGAAGCAGGGAGCGTCGCAAAAATGCAACAACAAAGAATATTCGTATCTCACGTTCGCATCGCAGAAACCGCGCAGTTGCTGGGTTTCTCCAATATCACGCTAACCAGATCAGGCGACGACGGGCTGTTAGCCGCGTTACAATCTTGCTCATGACCGATATGCCAACATCTCCCGAATCTACGCCGCCAGCAACTCCTGCTGCGGCGCCATCCAACGGTGTGCCGCCGAGCCCGCCGCCTGCGTCATCAACCAAAAGTAATGCCTCCGGCAAGCAGGGCCTGATATATGCAGCCCTGGTGGCTTTGGCCGCCCTGGTGGGTGTGCAATGGTGGATGTCGCATAAAGAACTTTCCACGGTGCGTACCGAAGTAGCGCGCCGTATCCAGAGTGGCGATGCCATCAATACCGAAACCAAGGTCATTGTGAAATCGGCACAGGAAACCATCACCGAATTGCAAGCCAAGGTGAATGTACTCGAAGGTAAGCAGGTTGAAGCCCAAAGCCAGCAACTGGCACTGGAACAGCTGTATCAGGATCTGTTCAAGAAGCGTGAAGACTGGGCCCTGGCAGAAATCGAACAAGTACTGTCGACCGCCAGTCAGCAGTTGCAACTGGCAGGTAATGTACAAGGTGCATTAATCGCCTTGCAAAATGCAGATGCGCGTTTGTCGCGTGCGGACACACCGCAATTCGTCAATGTACGGCGCGCGATCGGACACGACATCGCACGCCTGAAAGCCCTGCCTAGCCTGGACTTGACCGGTATCGCATTGCGCCTGGATAGCGTCATCAGCCAGATCGATAGCATGCCTTTGCTGGCCGATGAAAAACCGGCACAGCCAGCCAGCGAACCGAAGAATCGTCCGGTAGCAGCCAAAGCGCCAGTTAAAAATGCCAAGGCAGGTGCTGCTGCACCTGCGCCTGAACCGGCTGCTGATGACTGGTGGCCAACCGCCAAAGCCAAATGGGACAGCCTGAGCAGCGAAGTGTGGGGCGATATCCAGCAACTGATACGCGTACGCAGTGTCGATACTTCAGACGCTTTGCTGTTGTCACCGACCCAGGCCTACTACGCGCGTGAAAACCTCAAGCTGCGTTTGCTCAATGCGCGTCTGGCACTGTTATCGCGCAATGAAGTCGCTTTCCGTAGCGACATGATCGCGTCGCAGGATGCCATCAGCAAATACTTCGATACACGCGCTAAACAAACACAAACTGTACAAGCGATGCTCAAGCAAGTGCAGTCGAGCAATCTGGCGATCGAGATGCCGACCCTGGCCGAAAGCCTGAATGCAGTTCGTAATTACAAAGCCAAGCCTTGATGCCGGGCGCAAGCCTGGTTTCATCGTCAGCTTTAAAACAACAATGATGGCCTACCGTTTTTAATATGCGCATATTCCTCTGGCTTCTCGTTCTGTTTGCCACTGCCATCGGACTGGCGGTGCTGGCACGCTTCAACGCCGGTAACGTGGTGTTCTTCTACCCGCCGTACCGTGTCGACCTGTCGCTGAATTTCTTTATCTTGCTGTCCGTCCTGCTGTTCTTCCTGATCTATGCGGTGCTGAAGACGGTACGTGTCGCGCAAAAAATGCCAGGCAAGGTCGCGGCTTATCGTCGTGACAAACTGGAACGCAAGGGCAATCTGGCTTTGCGTGAATCGCTGAAAGCATACTTTGAAGGTCGTTTCGGTCATGCTGAAAAAGCAGCGATGCGCGCCACCGACTCCCCGGACAATGCAGGCCTGGCTGCGCTGATCGCAGCGCGTGCTGCACACCGTATGCAGCAAACCGAGCGTCGCGACACCTGGCTGGCGACAGTAGAAGAAGATCAAAGCCTGAAGACAGCGCGTTTGATGACCGCCATCGAATTGCTGGTCGATGAACGTCAGCCGGAACTGGCGCTCGATGTAGTCAAGGAACTCAACGCCAACGGCACCCGCCACATTCACGCCTTGCGTATGGCATTGAAGGCCAACCAACGCGCGAACAATTGGCCTGAAGTCTTGCGCCTGGTGCGTACACTGGACAAAAACAACGCCTTGCATCCGGCCTTGTCGAGCCGCTTGCGCGAGCTGGCGTATCAGGATTTGCTGAAGAACCCATCCAACGACGCTGAATCCTTGCGCAACATCTGGTGGGCGATTCCTGCTGATGACCGTACCAAGGCTTACGTCGCGATGCATGGCGCGAATGCATTCAATCAGCGCGGTTTGCATGACGATGCACGTGCGATTATTGAAAAATCGATGGCGCTGGAATGGGATGAGCGTTTGCTGCGTCCGTATCGTGCTTCGGCGGCAGGCGAGGGTTCACCGGCCTTGCTGGCGCAAATCGAACGTTGCGAAGAATGGACCAAAATACATCCGACCGACCCTGAACTGGCATTGACGCTGGGTACCCTGTGCCTGCGCCAAAACCTGTGGGGCAAAGCGCAACGTCATCTGGAACAAGCGTTATCAGATGCAAACGGCGCGCGCATGTTGCAGGAAGTACATTTGAAACTGGCGCAATTGCATGAAGCGCTGGGTCATGAAGAAGAAGCTGCGTCGCACTACCGCCAATGCGCGGTGGCGACCATACTGTAAATTTGCTGCAGTGGCAGGTGCACCAGGTGGCACCTGCCGGTATCTCCGCCAGGCAACATTTCCGCTGATTTCATCCGTAATACCACCGCAAGAAAAATACTGAAAGCCGCTATAATTCAGGGTTTGCAGCACTGTTCCCCACTTTTGAGAAAACAAATATGAGTCTGAATCACGTCCCAGCCGGCAAAGATCTGCCGAACGACTTCAACGTCATTATCGAAATCCCAATGAACGCCGATCCGGTCAAGTATGAAGTTGACAAGGAGTCGGGCGCGATGTTCGTCGACCGTTTCATGAGTACCGCGATGCACTATCCGTGCAACTACGGTTACATTCCACAAACCTTGTCGGACGACGGTGACCCGGTTGACGTATTGGTGATCACACCATTCCCGCTGTACCCAGGCGTAGTCGTACGCTGCCGCGCAATCGGCATGTTGAAAATGACTGACGAAGCTGGCGGCGATGCAAAATTGCTGGCAGTACCTATCGACAAAATCCTGCCTATCTACAGCCACTGGCAAAAACCAGAAGACATCAACGACCTGCGTTTGCAACAAATCCAGCACTTCTTTGAACACTACAAAGATCTGGAAAAAGGCAAATGGGTGAAGGTTGATGGCTGGGTTGGTCCAGACGAAGCCAAAGCCGAAATCATGTCGGGTGTTGAGAGCTACAAGAAGAGCGCTGGCAAGTAATTGCAGGTGATTCAAAAAAAGCACGCTATATGCGTGCTTTTTTATTGCTTGCCTGGTTTCGTATTTTTGATGCTGATGGTGTTTGCTCTTCGTGGAGAGCGGGGTTGCCGGGGGTGGCCCGGCGGCCACTCACTTTCTTTGCTTCGCCAAAGAAAGTAAGCAAAGAAAGGCGACCACGGCGCCGCTGCCCCTGCGGGGTCCCCGTTTGTGCGGAACAAAAAATGGGAAGTGGGCGAAACTCGCTACGCTCAGACACACCCACTTCTTTTTCCATTTTCTGCCCCGCACAAACGGCATCGTCACAGTGGAATTACGAGCACAGCCTTTATTAGTCGCTGGAGCCATGCTGAGTAAACTGAACTGGCAGTTTTACCTCAAATAATCCCGCGTCGCTCCAGCCATTTCTGTCCAAACTGATTAAACGCCAATCCTCCCAATACCAGTCCGCAAGCAGCAAATTTCCACCACTGCAAAGCCTCGTCCAGTATCAGCGCGGCACACGCCATCCCGATGATAGGGACCAGCAGAGTAAACGGTGCAACCGTAGCGGCAGGGTATTTACGCATCAACACTGCCCATGCGCCAAAGGCAAACATGGTATTCGGATAGGCCTGATAGAGAACCGTGGCAAAGGCGCGCCAGTTCATGTTGTGCGCAGCTGTCACCCAGCCTTGGGTACCTTCCATCAGCAACGACGCAATCAGCAATGGCGGCAGTGAAATGAGCGAGCCCCAGATCATTAAGGCCAAGGGATTTACCTTGCCGATTTTCTTGGTGACGATGTTGCCGCTGGCCCAGCACATGCTGGCGATGATGACCAGCATGAAGCCTATCAGGGTCGCCTTGCTTTCCAGTTTATAGGCCACCAGCGCCATGCCGCAGAAGGAGATGAGGGCGCCAACCAGTTGCGTGATGCGTGGACGTTCACCGACGAACAGGATGGCCAGTGCGATGGTGAAGAATACTTGCAGCTGCATGACGAGCGAAGCCAGGCCGGATGTCAGCCCGAGCTGCATGCCAGTGAACAGGAAGGTGAATTGCAGTGCGAACTGAAACAGGCCGAAGGCGCACAACAGGTGCCATGGAATCGCCGGTCGCTTGATGAAGAAGGCCATCGGCAAAGCAGCGAAGGCGAAGCGTAGTACGGTGAGTGCAATCGGTGACAGGTCTTGCAAACCGATTTTGATGACAACGAAGTTGAGGCCCCAGATGCTGACTATTCCAAGTGCTAGCAGGATATCGGTGGGACTCATGAGAAATACAGCTTTCTAAACATGAGATTTTAATACGATTCCGCTTTGTCGGCAGGACGCTGCCCGGAAGCGTCGGGTAGCGTGTTGTCAGTCGTTAGCCCTGCCAGAAGGTATAGGCGATAACTACCAGCGCGACCAGGCCACCACATATAGGCCAGAACAGCCGTGATTGTTGCAACGGCAAGGATTCGACGTTGGTTTCTATATCTTCGAGCTTGGCTTTGCGACCGTTTTCACGGCGGGTGCGGGCGACGAAACGCTTGATGTCTAGCGCCATGTCCTGCGCATTTTGATAACGCTTGTCGGCTTTTTTACTCATCGCCTTCATGACGATTTTCGATAGTGCCAAAGGCGCACTGATTTCGACCTTGTGCGGTTCTGCAGGAGCTTTGAACGCGATCTGGTGCAGCAGTTTTTCGGTATCGCTGGCCTGGAACGGTTTGCGGCCGGTCAGCATTTCATACATGACAGCGCCCAGCGAATAGATGTCGGTGCGGGCATCGACAGTCAGGCCCATCGCCTGTTCCGGCGACATGTAGTTGGGGGTGCCGAGGATGTTGTCGTGGAATAGCGTGTAGGGTTCTTCGCTCTTGTTCAACTGATCAGCGACGCGGTTCGGCGCGCGTGCGATGCCGAAGTCGACGACCTTGGGTTGCAGGTCGCGGCTGAGGAAGATGTTGGCCGGTTTGATGTCGCGATGTACGACGCCGTTCTTGTGTGCGTGATCCAGCGCATCGGCGATTTTCCAGCTAATGGATGCGACTTCGCTGGCGCTGAACAGGTGACCACCGTCCAGCATTTTATTCAGTTCGCGACCCTGCAGGTATTCCATCGCGATGTAGGTCGCGTCGCCTTCGCTGGACGCTTCGTAAATCGTGACGATGTTGGCATGGGCCAGGCGTCCGGCGGCACGCGCTTCATTGATGAAGTGCTGTTCGTGCTGCTTTTTCTCTACCAGCGATAGTTTGCTGCGGAAGGTTTTGATGGCGACGTCGCGATCTATGATGGGATCGTGCGCCAGATAGACCACACCGATGGAACCGCGTCCGAGTTCATGTTTGATCGCGAAGCGACCGACACGTATTAAGCGGGTTTGGGTGCTGCCGTTGGGAAGGGAATTCATCGTGCAGCTAGCATGCCCTGTGCCGTCAGCGCTGGCAAGGGCAGGCAGTGAAAAAGTTTCCGTGAATCAACGTATATTTGACAATATTTAACGTTTAAATGGGTTTCGCTCGTTCAATTCGTCGATATACGAGTCTATGCCGCCGCTTTCGCGTTTCAGGAAGTCTTCGATTGCATCTGAAAACACCGGATGCGCGAGCCAGTGCGCGGACCAGGTTTTTTGCGGCAGGAAGCCACGCGCCATTTTGTGTTCACCTTGCGCACCACCTTCAAAGCAAGCCTTGCCGGTGGCGATGCAGAACTCCAGCGGCTGGTAATAAGCCGTTTCAAAGTGCAGGCAATCGATATGCTGCAGCGCGCCCCAGTAACGGCCGTAAACGGTTTGTTCGTCGTGTATCAGCAGCGATGAGGCGATAGGGACGCCATCCTTTTCTGCCACGATGAGCAGGATGTTGTGCGGCATGTCGGCACCTATACGCTGGAAGAAGTCCAGGTTCAGGTAAGGCGTCGAATGATGCATCGCATAGGTGCGGTCGTAGCAGCGCTTGAAAAAACCCCAGTCGTCGGTGCTCGCTTCGTGTCCGGAAATATGGCGAAAGCTGACGCCTGCTTCCTGTACCTTGCGTCGTTCGGCGCGTATATTTTTGCGCTTCTTGCGCTCCAGGGTCTCCAGGAATTCTTCAAAATTGCGATAGCCGGCATTGAGCCAGTGGAATTGCACGCCACTACGCAGCATGAAGCCCGCTTCGTGCAATTGCTCCGCCTGCTCCGCTGGCGGATAGAGGATGTGGGTCGACGAGAATGAATTGTTTTCCTGCACATTGCTGATGGCAGCAATCAGGGCCGCCCGGGCTTCGCCGTCGCGTGCCAGCAGGCGGCTGCCGGTAACAGGCGTGAACGGAATGGCGGACAGCAGTTTGGGATAGTATTGCAGGCCGTTGCGCTCATAGGCATCAGCCCAGGCCCAGTCAAATACATACTCGCCATACGAGTGTCCCTTGGCATACAGCGGCAGGGCGGCGGCCAGTTCCTGCTCGTGCCAGAGCGTCAGGAATTGCGGTTGCCAGCCGGATTTGACCGAGGCGGAGCCGCTTTCATGCAGGGCATCAAGAAAAGCATAGGAAAGGAAGGGATTGGCCTCGGGCTGTAGTTGTACCAGTGCATCCCAGGCGTTTTGACCGATTTCTGACAGAGAAGAAACGATACGCGTGCGATAATTAACAGATTGATTAACAGGTTCACTCACTTTGATTCAACTTTATCCTAGCGTTTAGTTGCTTCAGTTTTCTTGATCAGCCAGTTTTTGAGTTTTACTCAGTTTTTATAAATTCACGCCATGACAGTCAAAGTAGCCATCGCGCAAATCAATAGTACCGTCGGCGATCTCGCCGGTAACCGTGCCAAGATTGCCGAATTCTCCCGCCGCGCCGCTGAGCAGGGTGCCGACATCGTATTGACACCAGAGTTGTCGCTGGTCGGTTATCCGCCGGAAGACTTATTGCTGCGCCAGTCATTCTACGCAAAAAGCTCGGAAGCGTTGCTTGCCCTTGCAAGCGATCTCGCTCCGTTGCACGGCTTGCATGTAATCGTCGGTCATCCGTTCGAACAGGACGGCCTGCGCTACAACGCTGCGTCGGTGCTGCTGAATGGTCAGATCGCTGCTACTTACTGCAAACATGATTTGCCGAATGCAACCGTGTTCGATGAAAAACGTTATTTCACTTCGGTCGATGAACCGCTGGTGTTTGAAGTGAAGGGTGTGCGTTTCGGTATCAATATCTGCGAAGACACCTGGTTCCCGCATGCACCTGCACGCGCAGCCGAAGCGGGTGCACAAGTATTGCTGGTACCGAACGGTTCGCCGTTTCACATGAATAAGCAGCATCTGCGTGTCGACGTGATGCATGCAAATGTGACTCAGCATGGCATGAGCCTGGTGTACGCGAATCTGGTCGGTGGCCAGGATGAATTGATTTTCGACGGCAATTCCTTTGTGCTGGATCAGGCAGGCGAGATACGTGCGCAATTGCAGCACTGCGTCGAAGATTTGCAGATTATCGAATTCCAGGGTGGACAACCGGTCGACGGCACCATCGTCGAAGAGTTGTCGGTCGAAGCGCAGGTGTATAAGGCGCTGGTGCTGGGCGTACGCGATTACATAGGCAAGAACGGCTTCCCGGGCGCGCTGATCGGTATGTCGGGTGGCGTGGATTCGGCGCTGACACTGGCGATAGCGGTAGATGCGCTGGGCGCAGACAAGGTGCGCACGATCATGATGCCGTCACCTTATACGGCCGAGATTTCCTGGGTAGATTCGCGCGACATGGTCAAGCGCGTCGGTGTGCGCTACGACGAAATCGGTATTAACGACTGTTTCGAAGCATTCAATCGCACGCTGGCCGAGGAATTCAAAGGCCTGAAGCTGGATACCACCGAAGAAAACATCCAGGCGCGCATACGCGGCACCATCCTGATGGCGCTGTCGAACAAGTATGGCTCTATCGTCCTGACGACCGGTAACAAGAGTGAAATGGCGGTCGGCTATTGCACGCTGTACGGTGATATGGCGGGCGGCTTTGCGGTGCTCAAGGATATTGCGAAAACGCTGGTGTATCGCCTGTGCACCTACCGCAACTCGGTATCGGACGTGATCCCGGAGCGTATCCTGACGCGTGCGCCGTCGGCTGAATTGCGTCCGGACCAGACTGACCAGGATTCGCTGCCGCCGTACGACATATTGGACGGCATCATGCAAATGTATATGGAAGAGAACCAGAGCGGTGCCGAGATCATCGCTGCCGGTTATCGCCAGGAAGACGTGGCGCGTATCACCCATTTGATCAAAATCAATGAGTACAAACGGCGTCAGTCGCCAGTCGGTATTCGCGTCACACATCGTGCTTTCGGACGTGACTGGCGGTATCCGATTACATCCAAATTCCGCGAATGATGGCAAAATAAACGAAAGTTTTCCGCCGGATGCATCTGCCCGGCGTAGACTTATGCAAGTGCACTAATTAACTGAGGGAGTACTGATGAAACAAGTAACCGCAATTATCAAGCCATTCAAACTGGACGAAGTGCGTGAAGCACTGGCCGAAGTGGGCGTTACCGGCTTGACCGTGACTGAAGTAAAGGGTTTTGGCCGTCAAAAAGGTCATACCGAGCTGTATCGCGGCGCGGAATACGTAGTCGACTTCCTGCCTAAGGTCAAAGTGGAAGCGGTGGTGGACGACTCCGGTGTAGAGCAAGCCGTGGACGCGATCATCAAGGCCGCACGTACCGGCAAGATCGGCGACGGCAAGATTTTCGTACAGGCGGTAGAACAGGTAATCCGTATTCGTACCGGTGAAACCGGCGCGGAAGCGGTTTAAGACTTACTTCAACTGCATGCAAGGTTGCTGACCAGCATCGCGTGGCCGTATCCTGAATACGGCCGCGGCTGGTTTTAGCTTGCCCTGAGCAGTACGATCAAGGCGCCGGCGCCACCGTCGGCCGCCTTGGCCTGGCAAAAGGCGATGACTTCGTCTTTCTGCGTCAGCCAATTCCTTACCTTGTTTTTCAAAACCGGCTCTTTATTGATCGAGCCCAGTCCTTTGCCGTGGATCACGCGTACACAGCGCAAGCCGCGTTTCACCGCGCCACGCAGATACTCACCCAATGCCTCACGCGCCTCATCGGTACGCAAGCCATGCAGGTCGAGCTGACTCTGGATGACCCAGTGGCCGCGACGTAGCTTGCGTATCACGTCCGGTCCTATGCCGTTGCGGGCATAGCTGAGTGCTTCATCGGTATCGAGCAGGGTTTCGACGGTGAAGTCATCCGACATGGATTCGCGCAGGGCTGCTTCTTCGTCGGCCAGGCGCTGGCGGGCGATAGGCAGCGGGCGTGGGCTGCTGGTGTGGAGTTTATTGGAGGGGTTGAGGGGAGCGACATCGCCTATGCTGCGGCGAAACAGGTCGGCTTCCAGCGCGGCGGTTTTTTCCGCTTGCAAGCGTTCTGCCTCGGCAATCTTGCGCGCTTCTTCCTGCTTCTTCAAATCCTTGTGCAAAGATTTGAGTGCGGCAAAATCCTTGATAGAAGCAGGCATGGTGGTACGTCCAAATGGCTAGAGGCGGAAGCAAACTAAATACTGAATAAGGCGTCGCATGCCGGCACTCAGACCGGCATGCGCTGAACTACTGCTTACTCCTGGCTTTCCAGGTAGCGCTGTGCATCCAGTGCGGCCATGCAACCGGTACCGGCGCTGGTGATCGCCTGGCGATAGACGTGATCCTGTACGTCGCCAGCAGCGAAGACGCCAGGGACGCTGGTCGAGGTCGCCATGCCTTCCAGACCGGTCTTGGTTTTAATGTAACCGTTGTTCATTTCCAGCTGGCCTTCAAAAATGCTGGTGTTCGGTTTGTGACCGATCGCGACGAAGACGCCGTGTAGTTTGATATCCGTGGTGCTGCCATCTATGGTCGATTTGATGGTCATGCCAGTCACGCCGCTGTCGTCACCGCACACTTGTTCCAGTGTCGAATTCCATTTGACGTCGATTTTGCCTTCTGCGACTTTGGCCATCAGGCGGTCGATCAGGATGGCTTCGGCGCGGAATTTGTCGCGGCGATGAACCACGGTGACCTTGTTCGCGATATTCGACAGGTAGAGCGCTTCCTCGACTGCGGTATTACCGCCGCCGATAACAGCGACTTCCTGGTTACGATAGAAGAAGCCGTCGCAGGTTGCGCAGGCAGATACGCCTTTGCCCATGAAGGCCTGTTCCGATGGCAGGCCCAGATATTGCGCTGAAGCACCTGTTGCAATGATGAGGGAGTCGCAGGTATATTCGCCGGCGTCGCCTATCAGGCGGATCGGTTTTTCATCCAGCTTGGTAGTGTGGATGTGATCGAAAATGATTTCCGTGTTGAAGCGCTCTGCATGCTGCAGCAAACGCTGCATCAATTCAGGACCTTGCACGCCCAGCGGATCGCCCGGCCAGTTTTCAACATCGGTAGTGGTCATCAATTGACCGCCTTGCTCGACGCCGGTGATTAATACCGGTTTGAGGTTGGCACGTGCGGCATAGACTGCAGCACTGTAACCGGCGGGGCCGGAGCCGAGAATTAAAACGTGGGCGTGTTTTGCGCTGGACATGTGGATAATTAATCGTAAAAAGTGAGTCGGAATGCTGTTTTGAACAGTAAAACCTGCTGCCAGGAGCTTATATATGTCGCTCTGGCATGAAATTTCAAGCTGTTCCTGAATTATTCGGTGTAACCGGGAAAAACTGGTTAAGATTATAGACGAACCAGCCGTTCCAGCAGGGGCGGCAGCCAGAAACGGCGCTTACCTGAGCTTTTATTCTGTGCTTTTTGCAGTATTTACGCCGTTTGCCGCGTTACCCGCGGCAGTCGTGCATGTTGATTATTGACGCTACCGCGTCTGGATTTATGACTAAAACAAGCCAAGCCTACACTCGCAAGACCGACGCCACAAAAGCCCCTCCATTACCGGGCAGACTAGTGCGGCTTCTGTCCGAAGCACGCTGGTTGATACTTGCCGCCCTGACCCTGTACCTGATCCTGATTTTCCTGACGTATTCGCCGGTTGACCCGGGGTGGTCGCACGCGAATGTTGTCGCAAAATTGAATAACGTCGGCGGCCGCGTCGGTGCGTGGATGGCCGATTTGCTGCTCTTCATCTTCGGTTTGTCCGCGTGGTGGATTTGCATCTTCCTGCTGCGCCATGTGTGGGTCGGTTATCGCCGCCTGTCGCAGCGCTTCTTGCTGAAAAAAGAACCCGAACCTGAACACCATCAGGAAGGCCTGATCCGTGGCATCGGTTTTTTCCTGCTGATGACAGGCAGCGTGGCGCTGGAATACCTGCGCATGCACTCGCTCAAGGCTGCATTGCCGCGCTCGCCGGGCGGTGTGCTGGGTGAATTGATCGGTAGCGCGGCGCAAAATACCTTTGGTTTCATGGGTGCGACCTTGTTGCTCTTGCTGGTGTTCGGCCTCGGTTTCAGCCTGTTCTTCCATGTTTCATGGCTCGGCGTCGCAGAGCGCATAGGCGAAACCATAGAGTTGTCTTTCCAGGCTATCCGTAACCTGTACGGTGCACGTGAAGACCGCAAGGTCGGTGTGGTTGCAGCCGTCAAGCGTGAAGAAGTCGTCGTCAATGAACGTGCGAAGATCGTCGACGCGCCACCTATCCGCATTGAGCCCCAAATCATCGCCGTGCCGAAATCCGAACGCGTGGAAAAAGAACGTCAGGTCTCGCTGTTCAACGATTTGCCGGATACCAATCTGCCGCCGCTGTCTTTGCTGGATGAAGCGCCGCAATCGCAGGAAACTGTCAGCATAGAAACCCTGGAATTCACCAGCCGCCTGATCGAGAAAAAACTCTCAGACTTCGGCATCTCGGTGAAAGTCGTTGCTGCTTATCCGGGGCCAGTCGTCACGCGCTATGAAATCGAACCGGCCACCGGCGTCAAAGGCAGCCAGATCGTCGGTCTCGCACGTGACCTGGCGCGCTCCTTGTCACTGACTTCTATCCGCGTGGTGGAAACTATCCCGGGTAAAAATTACATGGCACTTGAGCTGCCGAATCCTAAGCGTCAGATCGTGCGCCTGACCGAGATCGTCAGCTCCAAGGTCTACAACGATAGTTCGTCCAGCCTGACCGTCGCGCTGGGCAAGGATATCGCCGGTAATCCAGTGGTCGCCGATCTGGCCAAGATGCCGCACTTGCTGGTAGCGGGTACGACTGGTTCCGGTAAGTCAGTCGGTATTAACGCGACCATCCTCTCGCTGCTGTACAAATCCGATCCTAACCAGGTACGCCTGATCCTGATCGATCCGAAGATGCTGGAACTGTCGATATACGAAGGCATCCCGCATCTGTTGGCACCTGTTGTCACCGACATGCGCCAGGCCGGCCATGCGCTGAACTGGGGCGTCAACGAGATGGAACGCCGCTATAAGCTGATGAGCAAGCTCGGTGTGCGTAACCTCGCTGGTTACAACACCAAAATCGCCGAAGCGGAAAAGAATGAACAAAAGATTCCGAATCCTTTCAGCCTGACACCGGACGCACCGGAGCCACTGGAAAAACTGCCTACCATCGTCATCATCATCGACGAGTTGGCGGATCTGATGATGGTAGTCGGTAAAAAGGTCGAAGAACTGATCGCACGTATTGCGCAAAAAGCGCGTGCCGCTGGTATCCATCTGATCCTGGCAACGCAGCGTCCGTCGGTGGACGTCATCACCGGTCTGATCAAGGCGAATATCCCGACCCGTATCGCGTTCCAGGTCAGCAGCAAAATCGACTCGCGCACCATCCTCGACCAAATGGGTGCGGAAGCACTGCTGGGTATGGGTGATATGTTGTACATGCCGCCAGGCACCGGCTTGCCGGTACGTGTACATGGCGCTTTTGTTTCCGACGATGAAGTACACCGTGTGGTTGATCACCTGAAAGCTCAGGGTGAACCAAACTATATCGAAGGCATCTTAGAAGGGGGCGTTGCTGAAGACGGCGACTTGTCACTCGGTGCCGAAGGTGGAGCCGGTGGCGAAGCGGATGCCTTGTATGACCAGGCGGTGGCTATCGTATTGAAGAACCGTCGTGCATCCATCTCGCTGGTGCAGCGCCATTTGCGCATAGGCTATAACCGTGCTGCGCGTCTGCTGGAGCAGATGGAGCAAAGCGGTCTGGTCTCCACCATGCAATCCAACGGTAACCGGGAAATCCTGGTGCCGGCTGGAAATACTGCTGAATAAAGGATGGTATGAAGCAATCGCAATCTCTTGTTACAAAATTATTTGCCCCGCGTACTTTGCTCGTCAGTGCCTTGCTGGTCGGCGCTGCTCTGGCTGTGCCGCGCTTTGCGCACGCAGCGGCGCTGGAACAATTCAAATCCTTTGTCGCATCGACGCAATCGGCACGCGGTGAATTCACACAGCAACTGGTGAAAATAGAAAGCGGCACCAGCAAGGTCTCGAATAAATCGACCGGTACCTTCACCTTTGCACGTCCGGGCAAATTCATCTGGATCTATCAAAAGCCGTACGAGCAATTGCTGCAGGCTGACGGCGACAAGCTCTACATCTACGATAAAGACTTGAACCAGGTCACGATCAAGAAACTGGGCGATGCGCTCGGTTCTTCACCTGCCGCCATCCTGTTTGGCAGCAACGACCTGGAAAAGAATTTCACGCTGAAGGAAGCAGGTACCAAGAATGGCCTGGAGTGGCTGGAGGCCACACCTAAGGCCAAGGACACTACCTTCGATCACATCGGCATCGGTTTGCGTAACGGCGTGCCGGAAGCAATGGAGCTGCGTGATTCCTTTGGCCAGGTATCGTTGCTGACCTTTACCAAGTTTGAAAAGAATCCGCCTATGCCAGCGAATCAGTTCAAATTCGTCGTGCCTAAAGGCGCTGACGTTTTTCAGTAATTGCTCAATGCTGCCAATGACGGCAGCCCTGTAAAATAATCGCGACGCCAGTTGAAATATTCGACTGGCGTCGATTTCATTCTTACGACCGCTTTTCAGAATCAGGCTTTATGCGTTCCATCCCTCTTGCCGAACCACATGCGTTGATTTGTGGAGATGTACAACATGTCTGATTTGTTTGCACGCGAGCCTGCTGCGCCGCTGGCGGAAGCACTGCGCCCCAAGACCCTGGATGAGGTAGTAGGGCAGTCGCATCTGCTGGGTGAGGGCAAGCCTTTAAGACTGGCTTTCCAGTCGGGCAAGCCACATTCCATGATCTTCTGGGGGCCACCGGGTGTCGGCAAGACCACGCTGGCACGACTCACCGCGAGTGCCTTCGAGTGCGAATTCATCGCACTGTCCGCAGTGTTCTCCGGCGTAAAAGACATACGCGCGGCGATGGAGCAGGCTGAGCAGAATCTGGCGATGGGCAAGCACACCATCCTGTTCGTGGATGAAATCCACCGATTCAATAAATCGCAACAAGATGCGCTGCTGCCGTATGCAGAAAGTGGCCTGGTCACCTTCATCGGTGCCACCACTGAAAATCCTTCGTTTGAAGTGAATTCGGCGCTGCTGTCCCGGGCGCAAGTCTATGTGCTGAAGTCGCTGACCGACGAAGAGTTGAAACAGTTGCTGCAACGCGCGCAGGAAAAAGCACTGGGTGATCTGCAGTTTGACGAGCAGGCGACCGACACCATTATTGGTTATGCCGATGGTGATGCGCGCCGCTTCCTGAACCTGCTGGAGCAAACGAATACTGCTGCCAATACGACCGGCACCAAAATAGTCACAGCCGAGTTTTTGCAAAATGCCTTGACCCTGAATTCCAGGCGCTTTGATAAAGGCGGCGACAACTTCTATGACCAGATTTCGGCTTTGCATAAATCCGTGCGTGGCTCCCATCCGGACGCTGCGTTGTACTGGTTGACGCGCATGCTGGATGGCGGTGCTGATCCTCGTTACCTGTCACGCCGTATAGTGCGCATGGCGTGGGAGGATATAGGTTTAGCCGATCCACGAGCCATGCAGATCGCCAACGATGCGGCACTGACCTATGAGCGACTAGGTAGTCCGGAAGGGGAGTTGGCCCTGGGGCAGGCGGTCATCTATCTCGCTGTCGCGGCCAAAAGCAATGCGGGTTACAACGCATACAACCAGGCTCGTGCGTTCGTGAAGCAGGATAAAAGCCGTGAGGTTCCGGTGCATCTGCGCAATGCCCCGACCAAGCTCATGAAGGAACTGGGTTACGGGCACGAGTACAGATATGCGCATGACGAGCCGAATGCTTATGCTGCTGGCGAAACTTATCTGCCTGATGACCTGGAAGAGCCAGGCTGGTATCAGCCCGTACCTCGCGGGCTGGAGATCAAGATAGCTGAAAAACTAGCCCTGCTGAAAAAGTGGGATGAAGAGGCCGGGGAGTAATACCCCCCCCCGGTTAAAGCTGGATCGCAGCTGTCAGCCTTCGTTACGACGTATCCGGATTTGCTTCAGGAAGGCATACGCGGCACCGATGCTGACACCTGCAAGCACGCCATAGCCGAGGCTGTGACCGGAATTCAGGAACTGCAAGCCGCCCCAGATCGCCAGGGCGAGGGCTATGACCAGTCCGACGATCAGGACAGTGAGGGAAACCGGGCGCGGTGTGTTTGGATCTTCCATGATTCTGCTTGCTGAGTTCGTAAAGTACGGCAATGGTAACGCAGGCCGGCTGCTGGGAGCCGGCTAGCGATGAATTTTTCCGGCCACGTTGGAATTGGCTTGCGGCTTGGTACAATCTCTACTTATCTCATCTTTTAGCGTTTTTCCATGATAGACATTCAACTTCTTCGTAAAGACATCGATAGCGTTGCCGCCCGCCTGGCAGGCCGCAAGTTCAAGCTCGACGTCGCCGCCTTTAATGCACTGGAAGCGGAGCGCAAGCAGATCCAGTCCAGTACCGAAGACCTGCAAAACAAGCGTAATACGCTGTCCAAGCAAATCGGTGCCTTGAAAGGCAAGGGCGAAGACACCTCCGCTGTGATGGCAGAAGTGGCCGGTATCGGTGACGAGTTGAAAGCCTCGGCAGCGCGCCTGGATGTCTTGCAAACGAAAATCAGCGAATTCATGTTGTCCATTCCTAACTTGCCGCATGAGTCGGTACCGGTCGGTACGGATGAAGCAGGCAATGTGGAATTGCGCAAAGTCGGCACCCCGCGCAGCTTTGATTTTGAAATCCGCGACCACGTCGATGTCGGCGCTGCGCTCGGCCTGGACTTTGATGTCGCAGCCAAGATTACTGGTTCGCGTTTCTCGGTCATGAAAGGCGGCATCGCGCGCCTGCATCGCGCACTGGCGCAATTCATGCTGGATACGCATACCGGTGAGCACGGTTACACCGAGTGTTACACCCCTTACATCGTCAATGCTGACTCGCTGCAGGGTACCGGTCAGTTGCCTAAGTTTGAAGCTGATCTGTTTGCCGTGAAAAAAGGCGGCCAGGAAGGTGAGGGCGAAGCGCTCTACCTGATCCCTACCGCTGAAGTACCGCTGACCAACATCGTGCGCGATGAAATCGTCGCCGGTGACGCTTTGCCTATCCGTATGACCGCACATTCGCCTTGCTTCCGTTCCGAAGCCGGCAGCTATGGCCGCGACACGCGCGGCATGATACGTCAGCACCAATTCGACAAAGTGGAAATGGTGCAGGTCGTCCATCCTGAGAAATCCTACGAAGCGCTGGATGAGATGTGCGGCCATGCCGAAAACATTCTGAAGAAACTGGGCTTGCCTTACCGTGTGATCACACTGTGTACCGGCGACATGGGCTTTGGCGCAACCAAGACTTACGATCTGGAAGTGTGGTTGCCAGCGCAAAATACCTATCGCGAGATTTCTTCGGTATCGAATTGCGAAGCCTTCCAGGCACGTCGTATGCAAGCGCGTTTCCGTAATGCGCAAGGCAAAACGGAATCCGTACATACGTTGAATGGATCAGGCCTGGCAGTTGGTCGTACCCTGGTCGCCTTGCTGGAAAACTATCAGCAGGCAGATGGTAGCGTCACGATCCCGGAAGTGTTGCATCCATATATGGGCGGCTTGCAGCGTCTGACGCCACAAGCCTGAAGCTAGGTCAGGCGACGAGCTCCTGCGCTGCGTCGTCGTCGTTCTGCTTCTCCATCGCATAAGGTCCCTGGCGACGGTCTATAAACAGGCTGTTACCAGGGATTTTTTTCGCCTGTTTTTTCGCATCAGCAGTCGCCGCTGCGATCTGGTGATGCGAACCATAGTGACCGGGTTCGACTTTCACCAGCCCGAGTGAGATGGTGGCCAGGGTATGGAAGACTTGTTTGCCGCGGCGGTCTTCGCTGATGTAGCCACCACGCTTGCGATCTTCGGTGCAATAGAAATCAGGGACGGCTGCGACGAAGGCGTCGATGATGGCGCGGCAGCGTTGTTCCCAGTCTTCACTCTGGAACAGGATGATGAAATCATCGCCACCGATGTGACCAACGAAATCCTTTTGCGGATCACAATGGCCGCTCAGTATCTTGCCGGTCAGACGCAACATGTCATCGCCTTTGCGATAACCGTAGACATCGTTATACGGTTTGAAGTGATCCAGATCGATGTAGCAGGCGCAGAAGCGCGTGCCGTTTTCCAGTAAGCGGTCTATGTGTTCATCGATAGGGACGTTGCCTGGCAACAGCGTCAACGGATTTGCATAGCGCGCAGCATTGATCTGCATCTGCGTAATCTCGCGCATCAAATCATGTGCATTACCCATGCCCATGTACTGACCGTTGTCAGTGATGATGAAGCCGTTAAACAAATGGTGGCGATCAGCATCGACAATGATCTGACTCAAAGCATGCAAGGCGGTGTTCTTGTCTGTGATCAGTGGATTGGCATCCATGAACAGGGTGCACGACTTCTTGCCATGCAGCTCGCGCAGGTAAGGGCGGGCGAAGCGGTCAATCAGGTTTGCACGTGTAATCAGTCCGACAGGGATGCCGTTTGACACGACAGGAATCACTTCCAGCGTTGGATCATTGTTGAACATTTCATAGATACGATTGTTGTGTACTTCCGGTGCGACGGCTTTCACGCTGCGTAGTAGCTTCATCGCCGTCAGCATCTTGTGACCACGACCGTTTTCATGCGGATACACGGCGACGCCATTGTGGCGCAGCAGATTGCGTAAATCGATGGAGAGGGTGGTTGCCGGATTCGCGTGTGGCCGCGCGATCTTATAGCCCTGGCCATACACCACGCCGAGATCGCGGATCATCAGCAACTCGGCATCGGTTTCTATACCTTCGGCAATCACGATGGTGCCGGACTTCTCGGCGATCTCCTGGATAGAGCGTACAAATTGCAGCTTGATCGGATCAAGGTTAATGCCTTGCACGAAGTGCATATCGATCTTCACATACTCCGGCCGCAGCTCCGACCACAGACGCAAGCTGGAAAAGCCTTCACCCAGATCGTCGATCGCGATGCGGAAGCCCATCGCACGGTAATGTGTCACGGCTTCGCGCAGCAAATCGTAATCGTAAGTCGGCTGACTCTCGGTCAGCTCGATAATCACGCGTTCCGGATTGATGCCGACTTCATGGATATAACCGAGGGTTTCACCATGTTTGACGTCAGGCTGAATCAGACATTCAGGGCTGACGTTGAGAAACAACTTTCCCGGCAGGCGCAGCTCCGCAAATTTTTCCAGCGTAATGCGACGGCACAGGTGCTCGACTTCGACGCTGAGATTGCAGGCACGTGCGACTTTGAACAAGTTCAAAGGGGAGTGCAGCGGACTATCGGATGGGCCGCGTATCAAGCCTTCGTAGCCGATGATCTCACCGCTTTGCATGCGGATGATGGGTTGGAACAGCGGAGTCAGCTGGCGATGTTCGATGACTTCCTTCAAGCGCTGTACGAGATGATCCGCAGCTTGATCCGTGTCTTCATACTGCGCATTATTTTGGGCGACGGATGACAAATGAGCCTCCTTGGTCTTGAACCGTAAGGGCTGGGGCATAGAAATGGCTGACAGCGCCCATGCTTTATCGGCTAGCGGATACCTTCGTGTCTTGCTGGTCTGTACAGGGGAAAAGAACATCTAAATGACTCTTGGCTTAGTCGCTGCATATGCTGAGCGGATTGATCTCTGCCGAATGTTACTGGCCAATTATGACAAGATGATGATAGGAAACATTATATTTTTGATAATTTATTGAGAGGGGAGCGGATGAAGTTGTGGCGCGAATTCAGAAATTTTTTGCGTACATCTTCAACAAAGTGAAGAGAAGGTTTCCCGTCGCGCAAGACTCTGATATAATTTTTTGCTTCGCGGTATTCGACCATCGCGAAGGCAGTATCCAGGAGAGGTGGCAGAGTGGTCGAATGTACCTGACTCGAAATCAGGCGTACGGTTTTCCCGTACCGTGGGTTCGAATCCCACCCTCTCCGCCAATATTCAGTAAAAAAGCCCGCGCAAGCGGGCTTTTTTATTTTCCGCGGAGAGGAGCAAGCCCAAGGCTTGCGCGTGGGATTCGAAGGGTTGCGCTTGCAAGCGCAACCGCGGCCTGCGGAACGTAGGCGAATCCCACTTTCAATTTAAAAGCCCGCTTATGCGGGCTTTTCTATAAGTGCCGGGAGGGGCGAGCTAATAGCTTAGCGTGAATGTTAGGTATGCAGGGCTAAGGTATGTAGGGGCGCGTGCCACTATCCAGATCGTTCTATGCGATATTTCGCAGTGGTATTCCTGAAACAATTACTTTTTCAGATGGATTTTCGATACCTATGTCGGACAGTAGGGAAATGAAGGCCTCTTTTATTGTCTTAGGAAATTCAGTGGGTCCTATAATTATTCGATTCAGGAGTCCAGGAAGTGCAAGTCCAACCAAGCCATCTTCAGGTTGATCTTGAAGTTGAATTTTTTGAACTCGTTGTGGAATACCATTGATAACTTCAATTGAAGAGTTAAGTAATCCATTTCCATACATTTTGGGCACAGCAATAACTCGCCATTCTTTTTCCTCCAAAAATCCAGTGTGTTTGGTTGAAAGAACAGCAAAATGCAACATCGTAAAGATTGCGTTTCGTACTCGCTCACGCCCTAGAGAAATGAGAAATGCGGGCGAATTTTCTATATTGTTTATTACTGTTTCAAATTGCTGTTTAATTTCATGCGCTGTCATGTATCCGACAGGGCTTGTATAAGCGGACAAAACATCTGAAGCGCCATCCGTAATGACATGGCCATTGAGAATTAAGGCAACGCCTGATCGACCACCATAGGCACGCCACATTGATAGCCTTCCATGTGTATCTTCACTCGGGTTATGTTCGGAGATACAGGTTATGTAGGTATTTTCCTTAAATTGAGGAAGCCAGCCGTTAAACAAATCTTCTACTTCTTTTGTCAGGCCTGGAAATTGCTGGTCGACTACCTTTTTGAATCTCCCTTGCAATGGTTCATCGCGGTAGGCATCAAGCAAGCAATCTAATCCATGTTCGACTTCCATGTAGTCATTCATCATAGTTACATTGCGCATCCAAATTTCATTTTTTTTTAAAATATTGACGGCCGTTTCTGCGTTAGTGTAATAGGCAAAGCGTCCGCCGTTTTCCTTTATTTTTTTTGTTGCCTCATATGCATTTGGAAAAAATACTCGCTTAATCTCATTAATGGTTTCTTGGTCTTTCTGGTTCAGCATGGAAGCCCCCTCCCTTAGATTTTATGAATTCTTTAAAGGTATCGTAGCATGTAGATGAATATTTCCATTTGCTAGTTGTAGTTAAAAAAAAGCCCGCATAAGCGGGCTTTTTGAATATTGAATCTGCTAACTAACAATCAGAAGTTAGCCCGCAAAGTCACCATCACATTACGCGGGTCGCCGTAGTAATAGCTGATACCGGTAGGTCCATATTTCTTGTAGTAGACTTTATCAAATACGTTGTTCACGTTCATTTGTATCGAATAAGTCTTGTCGAAGCGATAGCCAACCATGGCGTTGTAGACAGCATAACCACCCTGGCGCGAGGTGATGGCACCCGAACGGACAAAGGAGTCACTTTGCATCTGCGCGCCGCCGCCGATGGTCCAGCCTTGGGTTTCACCGCCGATGCGGTAGCTGGTGAAGACGCGCAACTGGTGCCGCGGATCTATGCTGCGCAGCGGTTGTCCGGTGTTGGCAACCGTATCCTTCAGATACTTGGTACGTGTGTTCGTATAGCCCGCCATCATTTGCCAGCCTGGAGCCAACTCACCCGACAGTTCCATTTCCCAGCCATCGCTACGCTGTTTGCCGCCAGCGACACGGCAGTAACCAGTGGTGTAGTAGGGCAGGCACGGGCTGTATGAGCTGGTGTCTTCTACTGCCTTGCCATTGTTGTTGATGCGGAAGATACCCAGCGATGCGTTGAGGCGGCCATTAAAGAATTCGCCTTTGACACCAGCTTCATAATCCTGGCCGGTGACTGGTGGCAGGATGTTGCCATTGGCATCCTTGGCGTCTTGCGGCGTGAATATCTCAGTGTAGCTGGCATAGGCGCTGAGCTGTTTCGACAATTCGTAGGTCAGGGCAGCGTAAGGTGTGATTTCCTTGTTGACTTCATAGTTGCTGGCTGGCGTACGCGGTGCCTTGTAATCCCACCAGCTTACGCGTGCACCGATGATGAGCGTGAGCGGATCGGTAAGTGAGAGACGGGCTGTTCCATAAATACCTTGCTGACTGGTCGTGGACGGTGCGCCCGTGCCTGTGATGGTCGGGAAGGTCTCAGGATAGCTGGTGTATGGGTCCCAGTTACGGATGTCGACGCCTGCAAGTTTGTTCTGATTACCTACGCCATTGGTCGCGACCGCTTTGTTGCGCAGTGATTCAGCGCCGACGACTAATTCATGTTTACGGCCGAACAGTGTGAACGGTCCGTTGGCGCTGGTAGCCAATACGAGCTGGTCGCTGGCATCGCCGGTGTACATGGATGTCGTGACATCAAAGAGATAAGGGTTGGTAGTACTTGCACGCGTGAAGTAGCTTTGCTTGAAGCCGTTATCCTTCATGCGTAGTCGGGTGTATGCTGCACTTGCCTTGAAGGTCCAGTCGTTATCGAAGCGATGTACCAGCTCGGTCATCGCCTGCTGGTTATAACGGTTCCAGGTATTCCATGCTGCGCCCAGATACATGTCGCGCGGCAGATTCAATGGTGTGCCGTCGAAGTTGCCTGGCAGATTACCCCATGCGCCGGTGGCGTCCAGGTCGGTGTGTTGCAGGCTGGCGGTGAGAGTGGTGCGCGGACCGAGGTCGGCTTCGAGTACACCGTAGAACACCTTGCGGTCTTCATGCCGTGCTTTCTGGAAGAAGTCTTTGGAATCATCGACTGCGACTATACGGCCGCGCAATGTGCCTGCTTCATTCAATGGCCCGGAGATGTCTGCTTCGAGGCGGCGACGATCCCAGGAGCCCAGTGTCAATGCGGCGGAAACCTGGAATTCATGAGTAGGGCGTTTGCGCACCATGTTGACGGTGGCGGATGGATTGCCTGAACCACGGATCATGCCCGATGCACCGCGCAAGACTTCAACTCTATCCAGTACAGCCGTATCTGGCTGCACGAAGATGGAGCCGCTCTGGTTCATGGTGAGGCCATCGATTTGCAGGGCGTCGATCTGGAAGCCGCGCGAGAAGTAGGTGACGCGTTCACTATCGGTGTAGTCGACGGTAACGCCGGGTGTGTTTTGCAATACATCGGTGAGATCCAACAAGCCGCGATCTTCAATCAGCTGACGAGTCAGCACCGTGACAGGCTGCGGTGTTTCGCGCAGGGTTCTGGTTGATTTACCTACGGTGGTGGCGCGCGCAGCATAGGAGCGGCTGCCTTCTGAATTCGCATCCAGCGTTGGTGCGATGACGGACACAGTCGGCAGGGTGGTGTCGCTGACAGTCTGGCGACGTACCTTATAGCCACCGTTGGCACCCGGTATGGCCTCCAGCTTGTGCGGTGTGAGCAAGATGCTCAAGCCACTCGCGACGCTTTGTTTGCCTTGCAAACCATCACTGCGCAAACCACTGGTCAGCGCAGGATCGATGGCGATCATCACGCCTGCTGCACGACCGAAGCTGCCCAATACCTGATCCAGCGAACCTGCCGGAATATTGTATGACCGCACTTGGTCCGATTGTGCTGTTGCGTCTGCTGTACTTTGCGCCATCGCTGGTATCAGCGTTGCGCCGCCCAGCAGCAGTACGCCGCATAGTGCGATACGCGCAGCATGGGCAATCGGCGTCAGGGTTAGCGGCGCGGGGCGATGCAGACCGGCATCGGACTGGTGGTACAGGGGCATGGTGTTTCCTTTTCGTATCAAGCTGAAGATGCGGTGCCGCTTGTATTTGCAGCACCTCTATCCTGGTTGATGCGCGAAATCGGTAAACCTGCCTACACAATTGAAAATATTTTTATCCGGAGTGGATGACGGTCAGAAATGGTCTTAAGTTTGTGGGCTGGCCACTATCGTGGTCCAGTAACGGGTCATGCTGCGCACTTGCAAAGGCAGGGTTTCTTCCAGCAATGTGAGCACGGCGTCCGGATCGCGCAGCGGATAGGAACCGCTGACCAGCAGATCGGCTACCGCCGGATCGCAGCGTAGTACGCCGGGGCGATAGCGATCCAGCTCTGCGGCGAAATCGGCCAGGCGCATGCGCTCGACTACCAGCACGCCATCTGTCCACGCGGCGCTGCTGTTATCAAGTGCAAATGGAGTAAATGCTGCGAGGTCGGTGAAGTGGGTTTGTTCCCCCGCGTTAACGCGTTGGCTGATGCCGTCAGCGGGTGTGACATTGACTGCACCTTCCAGTACTGCCACTGCGGTGGACGACGGGCTTTCGTTATAGCGCACTGTGAAACGAGTACCGATAGGGCGGATGTGGCCATTGCTGGTGACCAGTTCGAATGGACGACCCGTTTGATCTTTTGCAGTTTCGACCATGATCTCGCCACGACGCAACACGAGCTGGCGTAATTCATCATTGAAATAGACGTCGATCGCTGTCGCCGTGTTGAGCATGATGTGCGTGCCATCGGCGAGGACGATGTTGCGTTGCTCACCGGTTGCAGTCTGGTGCTCGGCCATTGCCGTTTGCCAGACTGGCTGCTTGCGTACTACCGCAGCGCTTGCTCCCAGCAGAACCAGGCCGAACAGCGATTTCAGGACGATGCGGCGATTGCCGTGTTCGCTGTTGCGCAATACCGAACGCAACACAGGTGGTGCCAGGTAGTCACCGCTGCTGCGCAAATCCTGTCCGAGTGCATGCAGGCGTTGCCATGCTTGTTCATGCCTGCTGTCGGACGCACGCCAGGCGGCACATGCCTGACGCTCAGACGGACTGGCGCTACCGGATTGCAACGTGACGAGCCAGACGATCGCCTGTTTGACGATAGTCGAGTCGATCGCGCTGTCGGTGTCGTCATCGCGTTCGACGTGTGGCGAGAATAGTGTGCGGATGTGCATCGGATGACGATGGTCGGAAGTATTTTGCTTAAGCGGCATAGACGGCCGCATAACAGTGTTGAAAGGCGCGGATCATGGATTTCTGTACCGCATTGACGGACATGTCGTACTGTGCGGCGATCTCTGCATAGGTCAGCCCATCCAGTTGTGCCAGCAGGAAGATCTCGCGCACGCGTGGCGACAAGCCATCGAGTACACGGCTGATTGCAGTCAGCGCTTCGACTACCAGCATCCTTGCTTCAGGTGAGGGGACGGTGTCTTCCGGCATCCCGGCCAGTGCATCCAGGTAGGCGCGTTCCAGTGCAAGCCGACGGAAATATTGAGCAGTGAGGCGGGATGCCACGGTGGTGAGATAGGCGCGCGGTTCGCGTATCAGTTCTTCACTACGTATGGTTAGTAAGCGTGTGAAGGTGTCTTGCGCCAGGTCGTTGGCATTGTCTGCATTCCCCAGCTTCCGGCGTAGCAAGCCGACCAGCCAGCCATGATGATGGCTGTATATATGGGCGACTGAATCGGAATGACTGGCGGGATGCACGGTTTGCTCCAGTGGTGCGATGTCTGGCGGACATCGTTAAGCTGGCTTGCAATCCGAGAGACGCTGGCTGGGCTTTGTTGAGAATGATTCTCATTATTGCAAGATGCGCATGCCACGTCAATTTGTATCGGGGCTGGTGTTGCGTGAGGTGTACAGCTGTCGACTATTTCGTTTGCACAGCGAAACACTGGCTGGGTAAGGCTAAGCAGGAATGTAAGCGGGAGATTCGCCAGGCTGCGGATAAAAAAATAGGGCGGCTCCGGTAAGGAAGTCGCCCCAAAGAGTATCGAAGGAAAAGATGCAGGTCGAGTATCACTGAATCTTTTTTGCTTGACGATCCCATGTACATGGGATTTTTTCATTTATTTTTCATTTATTTGTTGGCGCGTCGGTGGATATCTTCATTTTAAGCAGGATAAATAATTTCTTTGAGATCAAACGCTTAGCTCACTAGCCGCATGCTTATCCACAGGACTGTCCACAGAATGCGGGGATAAGTCTGTATGGGTGGGTGAGTTGTACGCTGTCCTCAACTGGATGAGCCACTTCAAGATATCAACACTTGTAAATTCAAAGCCATGTTTGAAAGCAGCCGAAAAAAACATGGGCCGCCTTGTTGCCAGGGCGGCCCGAAGAGACATCAATGGAGTTGTAATTTGTTTGTGATTATCGGGTGTCTCGCTGGCAATAGCGATCCCATGTGTATGGGATATCGTGGTTTTCTATAGACAGACTAAATCTGTCAGGCACATGCTCATGCGTGGATAGCCGCTTCAGCGATGGCATCGAATCTGTAAATGCGGTCCATGTTAGGATGGTCAGGCTGACAAGGAGACAGAGATGCCGTCTGAAAAAATTGGTGAATATGAAGTCGAATGTTCCGCCGTCGAGTTGATAGGCGCACCAGGCTGGGTCGCACACCTGGCGATTTACGGGCATTCACATAATCCCATGCACAGAAATAATGTATTTCCCGATCAGCGTGTGTCGCTGGATGCAGTGTTCCCCACCAAAGAAGAAGCAGAAGCGGAAGCACATCGGGTGGCACTGACCATGCTGACGCCGAATAGCAATGGTCCAAGCGAACACTGATTGAATAGACGTAGCACCACTGTACTTTCCGTTCTCACTGTGTAAATGCATGTGCAAGTAGTGATGCACACTTATTTGAGGAGTGAATCATGAGTCGAGTGCCTGATGCTGTTTATAAGGGATATGAGATTTTCACCATCGTTGTGCCTGTCAGCGAGAACCTGTGGTCTGCCACCAGCGAGATAGAAGTGCATGGTGCGCAGGGCGAAGAAATATCGCAAGGTTTTGCCGGTCCGTTTGAAGCGCATAGCAGCGATGAAGCGAAGGCTCTGGTGATCGCAGATACCAAACAAAAGATAGACGACTTGCTGGCGCAACCGATTTGAATTGCGCAGTCCCTGGCGCAAGCCTTACTAGTAGTCTGCATCCGCTACTTGAATAATCGTTCGCGAACAATGATGCGTATGCCATAAGTGCGTATGCATATGCGGACTCCGAGCGGACAATTACCACCCGGTGGTTTATAGTCGCTTGTTACACGTTTTTTTCTGTTTATGTCCCATGACTGATCCACACACTGCCAACGCCGTCGTCGAACCATTGATCCAGGTCGGCATGTCGCTGCCTGAAATTAAATGGCCTTACCTGGTCAGCCTCACCCGTTTAAGTCTGGCTTTGGCACTGGGTTTGCTGATCGGCCTCGAGCGCGAGCGTCGCGGCAAGGAAGCAGGGCTGCGCACGTTTTCGCTGATTGCGCTATTGGGTGCAATGGGTGGCACACTCGGTGATAACTATGCATACCTGATTCTGTTCCTGGTCGGCATCCTGACGGTCTTCCTGAATGTGCAGCGTTTGCGCACCGATGACAGCAGCGAGTTGACGACTTCGGCAGCGATGCTGATTACCTGCGTGGCGGGGATTTTGTGCGGCAAGGGACATACCGCAACACCGGCTTCCATCATCGTTATCGTCACCGCACTGCTGGCGTGGAAAGATAGGCTGACCGGTTTCAGTCTCGGCCTGACAGAAAATGAAATGCGCTCGGCGCTGTTGCTGGCGATTCTGGCGATCGTGATTTATCCGGCACTGCCCGTTGGTGCGATAGGGCCGTGGAAGCTGATAGAACCGCGCGCGGCATGGGTGACAGTGATCCTGATTGCCGGTATCGGCTTCGTCAACTATGTGTTGTGGAAGTTGTACGGCACGCGCGGCATTGTGATGACGGGCTTCCTCGGTGGTCTGGTGAATAGCAGCATTACCGTCAGCGAGTTGGCTTCGCGGGCGCGTGATAATCAGCGTGATACTGTCAGCGCAGCTTATCGCGGTATTTTGCTGGCTACCGCCGCGATGCTGATCCGTAACGGCGGCTTGCTATTGATACTGGCACCAGCGGCGGCATTTTCGGCATTGATTCCGTTCGTCCTGATGCTGGTCATCAATGCAGTCTGGTTCTTCATCGATACCGATACCGTGAAGAAGACAGCAGAGGCACAGACGCAAACCGTTGCACTGCCTTTGCCGTTCTCTTTAAGCGCTGCATTGAAATACGGTTTGCTGTTCCTGATCCTGCATATCGCGGGTGTGATTGCGCAACAAGGTTTTGGTGAAGCCGGGTTCTATGCGGTCAGCCTGATTGGTGGTGTGGTGTCCAGTGCCAGTGCGGTGGCGGCAGCCGCCAGCCTGGTGACCGGTGGTTCGATACCTGAGCACGTTGCCTCGACCGGCGCGGTGATCGCTTCGCTGGCGAGTGTCCTGATTAACTTGCCGCTGGTATTGCGCGCGCACAATCGTGGACTGACCTTGCGACTGACTATCGCCATGCTGTCGATTTCGGTGGTGGGTATCGTCGGCGCGTTTGTCGCGAAACCGCTGATAAGTTTCCTGATAGAAGCATTTCCGATGTTGTCCCAGTTTAATTAGTGAGTACCGGGGAGAGAGCAGCTTTGCCACGGAGTAAGACAGCGTTATATGAATTCGCAACTATGCAAATAATTAATTGATCCTTGGGTTATATGTTGCGGTGCAGTATAGTGGCTCTGTCTCCTCCAACTCCTCAAGAATTGGATTCAGCCCGCTCCCACAAGGACGCGGGCTATTTTTTTTGCCTGTTCGCAGGGAAATGTTGCCAAGCGAGAATTAAAGTTTCCAGATGCAAACGAAAAACATGTTTTTGTTATCTTTTTGTCAGTGTGATCTCACACGAGAATGGGATATGCGCTGATTTTGATATGCGCTAGCCAGTGCAATGATGAAACCGTGGAAATTTTGACTATCCAGGGAGGAACACATGGCACAGATCGCTAACCATCGAAACACCGTTGCAAGCCATCAGATTGTGAACTCCAACGCGATTGCCGCGTTGAGGATGAAGGGTGACGCTGCTTACGATGCGCTACAGCACAGACCAGTAGCACCCAGGGCTTTGGCCGGTTTGCATGGTCATCACCCGCAACACAATGGTTTGCTGGCAACCTTGCCGGAAGCCGATTATGCTCGCCTGTCGCAGCATCTGGAATTCGTCGACATGCCTTTTGGTACGACGATATGTGAAGCTGGTGAACAGATGCAGTATGTCTACTTCCTCACCAGCAGCATCGTGTCGCTGCTGTATGAAACTGCCGACGGTGCATCCTCGGAAACCGCAGTGATCGGTTACGAAGGTATCGTAGGTGCAGATGTCTTCATGGGTGGTGGTGCATCCTTGCACCGTGCTTTTGTCAAAAGCGCCGGTTACGGTTTCCGTATCAAGGCTTCCATCCTGAACGAAGAATTTGCCCGCGGCGGCGCTATGCAACAATTGCTGCTGCGCTTCACACAGGCTTTGTTTACGCAAATGGCGCATACCGTTGCCTGCAATCGTCATCACACCATCGTGCAACAACTGTGTCGCTGGCTGGTACTCAGCCTGGATAGACTGCCGGGTGACAAGATCAGCATGACGCAGGACCTGATTGCCAATATGCTGGGTGTGCGCCGCGAGAGCGTGACCGAAGCAGCGCGCAAATTGCAGGATGAAGGTTTGATTCAATACAGCCGTGGCCAGATTACCGTGCTGGATCGCGATGGCCTGGAAGCGCATATCTGTGAGTGCTATGCAGGCATCAAGAAAGTGTATGAAGGCTTGCTGAAGAACTAGCTTGCTGCCGCTATGAAAAAAGCCCCGCATGCGGGGCTTTTTTGTGGGCATCAACTAATGCGGATTAGCGCAAAGGCTGTGGCTGATGTTGTTGCGGTTGTTGCTGTTGTGGTTCAGCGACGAAGATTTCAACACGACGATTACGTGCACGACCGGCTGCATCACCGTTGCTGGCGATCGGTTCGCGGCTGCCACGGCCATCTACCTGGATGCGTTGTGGTGAGACGCCACGACCTGCGAGGTAATCGCGGGTACGTGCAGCACGATCAAAGGACAATGGATTGTTGATCGCATCGGTACCGGTGCTATCGGTATGACCGATGATGGTGACAGTAGCGGTTGGGTTTTCTACCAGGCCGGAAGCAAAGCGATCAAGGATAGGTTGCAGGCTAGGATTGATATCGGAACGACCGGTAGCAAACGAAATGTCGCTAGGGATTTCCAGCTTCAGGCGATTGTCCGCGGTCTGGCTGACTTGTACGCCAGTGCCCTGGGTTGCCTGTTCCATCTGACGCTTTTGATTTTCCATGCGGCTGGACCAGACGTTACCTGCGACTGCACCAATCACGCCACCGATTGCTGCGCCGCCTGCGATGTTGCGCGAGCCGCCGGTGATGCCGCCGAGCAGCGCACCCACGCCTGCGCCTATACCTGCACCTTGTGCGGTACCGCGTTCTGTTTCAGACATATTGGCACAGCCGGAGAGGGCTAGTACTGCGGCAAGGCTGCCGATCATTAATGTGCGCATGATGAATTCCCTTATAAAAGATATGGTTTAACAACGCGTAATGAGTATTCGTTGGCCAGGTACACGCTGCAGCGCCGAACATTCATCATAATGCAGTTTCCGGCAAATGACAGTGCAGTTCTGCATGCTGTATCCATGTGCAGCATCGTTTATTTGTTCGATGCTGGTACAGCGCAAATAACGGTTTTTCACTACGATACGTTGACACGCGACTTGATAATTCAAGTGGGAACTATTCCAGATCTGGAATGTCGTTGGTGTATATTTTCAGACGAAAAAGAGGCCACGAGCGTGGCCTCTTTTTTATTGCGCTTACTTGACGATCAGATTGTTTTTAACAGCCTGTACGCCTTTGACACTACGCGCAACACTGGTTGCTTTCGGAATGTCTTGTGCCTGTTTGACGAAGCCGCTCAGTTGGACTGTGCCTTTAAAGGTTTCGACATTGATCTCTGTGGCTTTTAAAGTCGGCTCATTGACGATAGCCGCTTTTACTTTGGTGGTGATCCACGAGTCATCGACGTATTCGCCTGTGCCTTCTGTTTTTGAGGTCGAAGCGCAGCCGACGACAGCGGTCAGCATAACGGCGGTAAACAATGCGGTCATCCATTTCGATTTGGATTTATTCAGGATCATAATTTACTCTCCGGTTGATTTATCAGCAGGGGACAGGTGTCCGATGCATATGGTTGGGTATCAGCTACGACGCAATCATGTCGTCGTCGATGGAGAGAGATTACTGACCTGCAATGAGGGGGTCTGTACGTTAGCGTACACAAGATCAAAATGGCAATTGCTTGCAGCTGTGCATTAAAGCTGCGTGTTAATTTTCTTGCTGCACGGAATGGTGTTTTGTTTGCAGCCATTAAAAAAGCCCCTGCACCGTGTAGTGCAGGGGCTGTCTGATCAGCTCAGTAGTCGTTCAGGACATCAGTCACACAATTGCTGTGGTGTCCTTTGATTGTATGCGGCGACAAAGGCGTCAAAGTCACCGCATTGCGCACGTTCCATTTCTTCCTGCTCGGCAATAGAAGTCTTTGCCAGCGTATCGAAATAGGCATTTTCTTCAGCATTCAAGGGACGCGCACGGAAGTATTCCGCATGTGCCACGCTTTGGCGCAAACCGAATTGCTCGAATGATTTATCGGTCGCTTGCAGTTCCGCCAGTACACGCGCCGATGGTGTCAGGCTGGCATCCAGCAGTTTTTCTTTTTGTGCTGCCAGTGCTTGCGCGTGTTGCTGGTCATTGCGCTGTGCGTCCAGCAGATCGGCGGCTGACTGTATGCGTTCCAGTAATTCCAGTCCCCAGTCCTGCAGCTTGATTGCTACGCCATCGCGTTGCAGTTGCAGGCCAGGACGACGTCCCTCCTTGACGGTGCGGGCAAAGTTTTCGGTGCGTTCACGATTGTTAGCTTCATCCGTAAACGGACTATCGTCCAGTGCGCAGAACAACAGGAAGGCATCAAGGAAACGCGAAGTCGGCAGGCTGATGCCGAGTGGTTCAAACGGATCGATATCCATGCAGCGTACTTCTATGTACTGCACACCGCGTGCGCACAATGCTTCGACCGGACGCTCGCCGCTGTTGATGACGCGCTTAGGACGGATGGTGGCGTAATACTCGTTTTCGATTTGCAGCAGATTGGTGTTGAGCTGTATCCACTCACCATCGCGGCGTGTGCCTATCGCTTCATACGCAGGGTAGGGCTGGCGTACTGCGCGTGACAGGTTGCGCATATAGCTTTCCAGATCGTTATACGGCGGCATCAGCCCCGCTTGCGCATTGTTCTGGTAGCCGAGGTCGCTCATACGCAGGCTGGTGGCGTATGGCAGGTATAGCGTGTCGTCGGACAAGGTTGCCAGTTCGTGCTGACGACCACGCAGGAAGTGCGTGGACAGTGCAGGTGAGGCTCCGAACAGATACATCAGCAACCAGCTATAGCGCTGGAAGTTGCGGATCAGTGCGATATAGCTTTCGGACTGATAAGACTTGTCATCCAGCTGGCTGGCTTCATTTTTCTTAATGACGCGCCACAAATCTTCCGACAGCGAGTAGTTGTAGTGCAGACCGGCGATGCATTGCATCGCTTTGCCATAACGTACCGCCAGGCCGCGGCGATACACATGCTTGATCATGCCGATGTGCGAAGTGCCGTACCAGGCGATAGGAATGTCGGCTTCCTCTGGCAGCGTACACGGCATGGACTGGCTCCACAGTAGTTCATGGTCCAGCTTGGCATTGGCAAAGCGGTGTATGCGATCCAGTTCTTCCAGCGCGGTAGCCACATCGTGCTCGGCCGGGGTAATGAATTCCAGCAGGGATTCGGAATAGTCGGTCGTAATTTGCGGATTGGTCAGCGCCGAGCCTAGCGCACGTGGATGCGGCCCCAGTGCGAGCTGGCCTTGCGCGTCTACGCGTAGCGTCTCCCGCTCTATGCCGCGGCGTCCCTGGTTTAGCAGGCCGCGATGCGCGTCGTCTGCGAGTAGTGCGAGTCGGCGCGTGTATAAATTGCTCAATTGGTGATCCCCTATCGATACTTCCGTCATTTCAAGCGCGGTAACTTTGGCGGAAGAATAACCGAAAATCAGAAAGGAGGTAGGACGCCGGAATTTTTGTGCAAGCGCAAATCAGCTGTTTTATCGCGCCCGTCATAGCTAAAAAACCAGTTAACAACAGGGCGGCACGGGTAACTGGAAAAGCTTACTTGCGGCCGCCACGGTTGCTGACTGTCGTTGCCTTGCGTCCCGGCCTGGCGGTGACGGTAGTGCCCTTATTGCGTGCGACCGGGGTACGGACCACGGCGGCACCTGGACGCGGCTTGTTTTGGCCGAATTTCTTCGCCAGCTGGTTAGGGCCGGGTGTTTCGCGGCGGTGCTCGGCGGCGATGATGGCACGTGACGGTGCCGCATGGCGCGGCACCAGATGATGTTCACCGCTGCCTATCAGGTCGCTGCGCCCCATGCGTTGCAAGCCTTCGCGCAGGATTTCCCAGTTTTCCGGATCGTGATAACGCAGGAAGGCTTTGTGCAGTTTGCGGATTTTGCCGGTACGTACGGTTTCTACCGCTTCCGATTCTTCCGTCACCTTGCGCAAAGGATTCTTGCGCGTGTGGTACATGGTGGTTGCCAATGCCATAGGCGTCGGCATGAAGGTCTGCACCTGGTCGAGGCGGAAATTGTTTTTCTTCAGCCACAGCGCCAGGTTCAGCATGTCTTCATCGGTGGTGCCCGGATGCGCCGCGATGAAGTAAGGGATCAGGTATTGTTCCTTGCCTGCTTCCTTCGAATATTTTTCAAACAGTTCCTTGAACTTGTCGTACGCACCCATGCCCGGCTTCATCATCTTGGACAACGGGCCTTCTTCCGAATGCTCAGGTGCGATCTTCAGCAAGCCGCCAACGTGATGCGACACCAGTTCCTTGACGTATTCAGGTGAACGCACTGCGAGGTCGTAACGCAGGCCGGAGCTGACCAGGATTTTTTTGATGCCCGGAATTGCGCGCGCCTTGCGATACAACTGGATCAGCTTGCTGTGGTCGGTGCCGAGGTTGGAGCAGATGCTCGGGTAAACGCAGGACAGGCGACGGCAGGATTCCTCGATGCGTTTATCCTTGCAGGCAAGGCGATACATATTCGCAGTCGGGCCGCCGAGGTCGGAGATGGTGCCGGTAAAGCCTTTGACCTTGTCGCGTATCAATTCGATTTCGCGCAGGATGGACGGTTCGGAACGGCTCTGGATGATGCGGCCTTCATGTTCGGTGATCGAACAGAAGGTGCAGCCGCCAAAGCAGCCGCGCATGATGTTGACCGAGAAGCGGATCATTTCCCATGCCGGTATGCGTGCCTTGCCATAGCTGGGGTGGGGCGCACGGGCATAGTTCATGTCGTACACGCCATCCATTTCATCCATCGCCAGCGGCAGCGGAGGCGGATTGAGCCAGACGTCACGTTCACCGTGTGCCTGCACCATCGCACGGGCATTACCCGGATTGGATTCGAGATGGAAGACGCGCGATGCATGCGCGTACAGCACCGGATCATCCTTGACCACTTCATATGCAGGCAGTCGTACGACTGTTTTGTTGCGCACTTCGCGTTCGGCTTGACGGCGCTCTTCGCGGCTCATGATTTTGATGACTTTGACCGCGGGTTCCGGTGGTGCTGCATTTTCAGTTTTACAGCCTTCCGGATCCTTCATCTTCATTTCATACGGATCAGGATGCGGCTCTACCTTGCCCGGCGTATCGACGCGGGTCGAGTTGGCTTCGGTCCATTCCGGTGTTGGCTTCCAGCCGGGCGGCACCATGAAGGCAGTACCGCGCAGATCACGTATCGATGAAATCGGTTCACCCGCGGCGACGCGGTGGGTGAGGTCGACCAGTGCACGTTCAGCATTGCCGAAGATCAGGATGTCGGCCTTGGAGTCAGGCAGTACCGAGCGACGTACCTTGTCCGACCAGTAATCGTAATGGGCAATGCGGCGCAGGCTGGCTTCTATGCTGCCGATGACGATATTGACGCCGGGATAGGCTTCACGTGCGCGTTGTGCGTACACCGTGACGGCGCGATCCGGGCGCTTGTTGGGTTCGCCGTGCGGTGTGTAGGCGTCGTCCGAGCGTATCTTGCGGTCGGAAGTGTAGCGATTCACCATCGAATCCATATTGCCAGCGGTGATGCCGAAATACAGGTTCGGTTTGCCGAGCGCACGGAAGGGTTCTGCCGACAGCCAGTCCGGCTGGCTGATGATGCCGACGCGGAAGCCCTGCGATTCCAGCAAACGACCGACCAGCGCCATGCCGAAGCTGGGGTGATCAATATATGCATCGCCTGTCACCAGGATCACATCGCAGCTATCCCAGCCGAGCTTGTCCATTTCTGCACGTGACATAGGCAGGAAGGGCGCGGGCTTGAGGTCGCGGCGGCGCTGGCTGGTATAGGAAAACAGGTTTTTTGGCTGTGCGCTCATGAGATGCAAAGGTGGAAACAGCGGGCCAGCTTACAAACGCCGGGACTACGCCATTTCACGTCAGGCGAGGAAGGCGACAGTATGACAGCTTTGCTGCTTGGCGACGAGGCTTAACGTCGGGTAGCACCTTGATTTACATGGATATTTTTATCTGATGTTGCTTTTGCAGCAATAAAGCGCACGACCTGTTTTGCGTGTTACTCAGCTTTTCTTGTTTTCAGCCGTTAATCCTTATACGATTGCGGCGAATTTGAATGCGGTGTTGTCAATGCGATCATTTTTTACGAATGAACTTATGAATGAAGGAGTTCACATGAGCATTAGTATTTTAAATAGTACGCAAAGACCATCGACTGCCCCTGCCACTCCAGCGCGCGAGGCTGCCCAGCGTCCGGCCGATAAAAGTGACGCCGCTGCTACCGACAAAGTCACGCTGGGCGCGCAGCCCGCAGAAGACGGCACTTACGGTGATTTGCGCAATGCCGCCAGTGCAGCTAATACCACGCAGGCACGTCCGGCGGATGTTGCGGCCATGCTGGAAGAATCGAACCGCAAGGTAAAGGAAATCATCAACCTGATCCTGCCTTTGGTCGAACAGCAAGGCCTGAACCTGGCCAAGGTCGTCAGCGGTGAGCAAAAGCTGACGACGGATGCGGCGACCATAGAGGAAGCGCAAGCTGCGATTGCGGAGGATGGTGAATTCGGTATCAAGGCAGTCGCTGAGCGCATACTGAATTTTGCCAAGAGCGTGATCGGTGGTGATCCATCCAAACTGGAAGCGATACGTGCTGCAGTTGAGAAGGGTTTCAAGGAAGCGACTGAAATGCTGGGCGGTGTTTTGCCGGAAATCAGCCAGAAAACACACAAGGCGATCATGGCTGAATTCGATCGCTGGCAAAGTGATGGCATACCTGAGACGGTCGATATTTCTGCCCAGGCAGATAGCTCGCAAGCAAAAGCAGCCTGAATACGCTTTAGCGCATCGACATAAAAGCGGCTCCCTCGTGGAGCCGTTTTCTTTTTATATTCAATCCTTTATCTGCACGTTGTGCGCTAAAAGGCTTGCAGCGACTGTGCGGCAAGCTGACAATACACCTCTTTTTCAGATTGCATGATCATGGTTGACTCTATCCGCCTCTCCAAACGTGTTGCCGAAGTACTGGCCTGCTCGCGCAGCGTCGCCGAGCAATATATAGAAGGCGGCTGGATCAGCGTGGACGGGAAGGTGATTGAGGAAGCAGGACATCGGGTAGATCCGCAGCAGCAGGTCGTGCTGGCACCGGATGCGACCCTGGTCGCGATAGCACCTGTCACCATCTTGTTGCACAAACCGGCCGGTATGGAGGCCGATGCGGTGCTGCAATGCATTACGCCGGAAAACCTCTATGCCGATGATCGTTCCGGCATCCGTTTCCTGAAAAAACACACGACAGACCTGAAGGCTACCGACCAGCTGGAAACCATGGCCAGTGGTTTGCTGGTGTTGACACAGGACTGGCACGTCGCGCGCAAGCTGGTCGACGACGTTGCCAGCATAGAGCAGGAGTACATCGCAGAAGTAAGCGGTGAGCTGGTGGTCGGTGGACTGGTGTTGCTCAACCATGGTCTGAGCATGAACCGCAAAGCTCTGGCCCCGGTCAAGGTGAGCTGGCAAAACGAGACGCGCCTGCGTTTCGCTGGCAAGGGCATACAGCGCGGCCAGATCGCATACATGTGTGAACAAGTCGGGCTGACACTGGTCGGCCTCAAGCGCATACGCATGGCGCGCATGCCGATGGCAGCTTTGCCGGTCGGCCAATGGCGTTACCTGAAAGGCTATGAGCGGTTCTGAGTCTGGCAGTCTTGTCAGATTTGCTCAGCCTTGCACAGGCTTAACTACGCTATAAAACACGCGGAGTCTTGAGTGTATATCCAGGCCTCATAGAGTCACCAAATTCACATTCCCAATGATGTTTTTCGCTGCCCGTCGCGTGGCAGGGATTTTTTTGTGCATTTATTCATATTTGTTTTTCTTATAAGCATGCACTATTTTTGTGCCTGACCATCAATATTGCTGGTTCGCTGCCGTTAATGACTTACGTATGACATGAGATTTATCTTTGTTTTCATACTTATTTTCAGAATGTCATGTTGTCGGTATTGCACTTACAAGCATGGTGGAAGATTACTCCTATTTTTTAGTGGTAATGGAAATAATGGACTTTTCCTGGTTTTGCAGATGTATGGTGTGCATCGATTTTGGTCTGGAAGATGAAATAGACACAATGTTTTTTGCATTACAAAAATAAAATATTGAAGGAGAAACGATGCGCTTCGCGAATATGAAAATAGGTGTACGGCTGGGCCTGGGTTTCGGCCTGATTTTGTTGCTGGTGGCTGCTATGGGCGCAACCGGCATCATGCGACTGGAAAATATTAATGATGCCAGCCGCAATCTGGTTGATCATTCCCTGAAAAAACAAAAGGCGGCGGAAGACTGGCTGCTGGCAACCAGTGTCAACGGCATACGTACCCTCGCCCTGGTCAAGAGTGCTGATCCGGAAACACAGCAATTCTTCCAGAAAGCAATTACCGCCCAGAGCAAGCAAATTACCGAACTCCAGAACGGTGTCGAAGCCTCGCTCGTTACCCCTGAAGAAAAGCAGCTCTTTGCCGAAGTCGGCAAGAAGCGCGCAGTCTATGTAGACCTGCGTAAAGCGATCTTTGCCGTTAAGGACAAGGGCAACGAGGCAGAAGCCAGACAGCTGATCGATAGCAAAATGATCCCGGCGCTGGATGCTTATGTAGACAGCGTGCGTGACGTGCTGGCGTATTACCAGAACGAAGTGAAACTGGCGGATCAATCGATTACAGCCGATTACGGTTCAGGTCGCATGACGCTAATCATCGGCGCCGTGATCGCATTGATACTCGGCGCATTGATCGCATGGCGTCTGACGGTAGGCATTACCCAACCATTGCAGGAAGCGCTGTCGATGGCGGAATCAGTTGCCGAAGGCGACCTGACTGCACGCAGCACCATGGTGGTGGGCGATGATGAAGCGGGTCTGTTGCTGAAAGCCTTGCGCCGCATGCAGGACAGCCTGGCCAAAACCGTCACGCAAATCCGTATGGGTACCGACACGATAGCGACCGCCTCCAGTGAAATCGCCAGCGGTAACCTGGATTTGTCGTCGCGTACCGAGCAACAAGCCAGCTCACTCGAAGAAACCGCTTCCTCGATGGAAGAACTGACTTCGACCGTAAAACAAAATGCGGACAACTCGCGTCAGGCCAATCAGTTGGCAGTGGCGGCTTCGGCAGTTGCGGTCAAGGGCGGTACGGTGGTATCGGAAGTGGTCAACACCATGGGTTCCATCAATGATTCGGCGAAGAAGATTGTCGACATCATCGGCGTGATCGATGGCATCGCCTTCCAAACCAACATCCTGGCGCTGAATGCCGCCGTCGAAGCAGCACGTGCCGGTGAACAAGGTCGTGGCTTTGCGGTAGTGGCGACCGAGGTGCGGAATCTGGCACAACGTTCGGCTGCCGCAGCGAAGGAAATCAAGGCGCTGATCGGTGACTCGGTAGAGAAAGTTGATGCCGGTAGCAAGCTGGTGGCGGAAGCGGGTACCACCATGGACGAGATCGTCGACGGCGTGAAACGCGTGGCCGACATCATGGCAGAAATTACTGCAGCCAGCCAGGAACAAAGCGACGGTATCGAGCAGGTGAACCAGGCTATCGGCCAGATGGATCAGGTCACCCAGCAAAATGCCGCATTGGTGGAAGAAGCGGCGGCTGCTGCTGAATCGCTGCAGGATCAGGCGCGCAACCTGGCGCAGGCGGTCAGCGTATTCCAGATCGGTAGTGGCTATGCAGCGGGACATGTGGCTGCACCGCGTACGGTACAGTCGACCGCAGTACGTGCTCCGGCACCTGTAGCTGCAGTGACGCGCGCACCGGCACCCGTTGCTGAAACAAGAAAAGCTGCGCCGAGCAAGGCAGCAGTGCCGGGCAATAACGACGACTGGGAAGAGTTTTAAGCAGTCGTTCGTAAGCCGGTAATGCAAAAAGGGAGGGACAGAAATTCTGTCCCTCCCTTTTTTATTTATCTCGCAGAACCTTGCGTGCGTCCTGCTATTTCAGCCTACTTATTCAGGATCGCGCTGTGATAGGCGATGTGATCCTGCATGAAGGTCGAAATGAAATAGTAGTTGTGGTCGTAACCGCGATGACGACGCAGGGTCAGCGGTTGATCGGCGGCCCAGCACGCGGCCTCGAATTGATGTGGCAGCAATTCCGTATCCAGGAATTGATCGTCCAGGCCCTGGTCGATCAGGATGCCTTGTGGGAATGGCGTCTTGCGAGCCCGCATCAGCGCGCTGGCGTCATGATCCAGCCAGGTGCTGCGGTCTGCGCCCAGGTAGTTGGAGAATGCCTTCTCACCCCAAGGGCACTGGCTAGGCGCAGTGATAGGCGCAAATGCGGAAACCGATTTGTAGATGTCCGGATTTTTCAAGGCCAGCGTCAGTGCGCCATGACCACCCATCGAATGACCGAACACACCGATGCGGTCGGCGAGGGCAGGGAAGTTACTGATGATGGTATTGCGCAATTCATGCACGACATACGAGTACATGCGGAAATGATCCGACCACGGTGCTTGTGTGGCGTCGATATAGAAACCTGCGCCATGGCCGAAATCCCAGGCGTCGCTGGCACCCTTGATGCCGGTGCGGCGTGGACTGGTATCCGGCGAGACCAGCATGATGCCGTGCTCAGCCGCGTAGCGCTGTGCGCCACCCTTGATCATGAAGGTTTCTTCGGTACAGGTCAGTCCGGCCAGATAGAACAGCACCGGTACTTTCTTGTGCTTCGCCTGTGGCGGCTGGTACACCGAAAAAGTCATCGGCAAGCCGGTCTCTTTCGATTGTTGTTTATAAAATCCTTGTACGCCATCAAAGCATACGTGTTGGCTGATCAGTTCCACCATCTTCCCCGTATTAGTAAATAACAACCGAGCGTATCGATTCACCGCTCTTCATCAAGTCAAAACCTTCATTGATCCGGTCCAGCGGCAGCGTGTGCGTGATCAGATCATCGATATTCAGTTTACCTTCCATGTACCAGTCGACAATCTTCGGTACGTCGGTGCGGCCACGTGCGCCGCCGAAAGCGGAGCCTTTCCATTCCCGACCGGTTACCAGTTGGAATGGACGGGTGCTGATTTCTGCACCGGCTTCAGCCACGCCGATCACGATCGATTGGCCCCAGCCCTTGTGGCAGCATTCCAGCGCCTGGCGCATGGTGTGTACATTGCCTATGCATTCGAAGCTGTAGTCTGCGCCGCCGTCGGTCAATTGCACGATCGCGTCAACTACGTTTTCGACTTTGCTCGGATTGATGAAATGCGTCATGCCGAATTTGCGTGCCATTGCTTCACGCGCCGGATTCAAATCAACACCGATAATCTTGTCGGCGCCTACCATCTTGGCAGCCTGGATCACGTTGAGGCCGATACCGCCGAGGCCGAATACGACTACATTCGCGCCAGCTTCCACTTTCGCGGTGAACAGTACGGCGCCTACACCAGTGGTGACGCCGCAACCGATGTAGCAGACTTTATCGAACGGCGCGTCTTCGCGGATTTTCGCCAGAGCGATTTCCGGTACCACGATGTAGTTCGAGAAGGTCGAGGTGCCCATGTAGTGGAACAGCGGCTTGCCATCGATGGAGAAGCGGCTGGTTGCATCCGGCATCAGGCCGCGACCCTGGGTTGAGCGGATTTTTTGGCACAGATTGGTTTTGCGCGACAGGCAGAATTTGCATTCGCGGCATTCCGGTGTGTAGAGCGGAATGACGTGGTCGTCTTTCTTCAGGCTCTTTACGCCCGGACCGACTTCGACCACCACGCCCGCGCCTTCATGGCCGAGGATGGCAGGGAAGATGCCTTCAGGATCGGCACCTGAAAGGGTGTAGTAATCGGTATGGCAAATGCCGGTGGCTTTGATCTCGACCAGCACTTCGCCTTCACGTGGACCACCCAGTTCCACTTCTTCGATAGTCAGCGGTTGTCCTGCTTTCCAGGCGACGGCGGCTTTGGTTTTCATGGTGGGGTCTCACTTAATAAAGGAGGTGAAATGATACGTCATCTGCGGGCAGGCTGACGGCGCTGCTATTTTTTTGACACTGCGGGAGAAATTACCGGATTCCGGGCTGGCCGGAATCCGCTATCAAACGTAATAGACGTAATCAGTGATGAGTACGGCCCGGATTACTTGACTGCTTCAATTGCGTCGTCAGGCAGCACGACGTTGACGTCCAGGACTTCCAGGTTGCCCTGGCTGTTGAGCGAGATCTTGATGTCGTCAGGATTGACCTTGACGTACTTCGAGATCACCGCGATCAGTTCCTGATGCAGCGCAGGCAGGAAGTCGGGACCGGCACGACCATTGCGCTCACGCGCGATGATGATCTGCAAGCGTTCCTTGGCTGCACTCGCAGTCTTCGGCTTGCTATTGAAGAGAAAAGACAAAAGCGCCATGATTACTTACCTCCAAAAATTCTCTGCAGAAAGCCAGGTTTTTCGTAGTCGGTAAATCGCAGCGGAACGTCTTCTCCGAGGAAACGCGAGACGACATCTTTATATGCTTCCGAAACTTCACTGCCTTCAATATGGATAGCCGGATTGCCTGCGTTCGATGCGTGCAGGACGGATTCCGATTCAGGGATGATGCCGACCAGCGGTATGCGCAGGATTTCCTGCACGTCGGTGTAGGACAGCATTTCACCCGCTTCTACGCGCTTAGGTACATAGCGGGTAATCAGCAGGTGTTCCTTGACTGGTTCGCCGCCATTCAGTGCGCGACGCGATTTGGCCTGGATGATGCCGAGGATGCGATCCGAATCGCGTACCGACGACACTTCAGGATTGGTGACGATGATGGCTTCGTCAGCAAAGGTCAGCGCCATCACGGCACCGTGTTCGATACCTGCAGGCGAATCGCAGATGATGAATTCGAAGTCCATTGCAGCGAGGTCTTGCAGCACGCGTTCTACGCCGTCTTCGCTCAATGCATCCTTGTCGCGGGTTTGCGAAGCAGGCAGCACGAACAGGTTGTCGCAGTGCTTGTCCTTGATCAGTGCCTGGTTCAGCGTTGCTTCTTTGTTGACGACATTGATCAGGTCATACACCACGCGGCGTTCGCAGCCCATGATCAAATCGAGGTTACGCAGGCCGACGTCAAAGTCGATGACGACTGTTTTATGTCCGCGCATGGCCAAACCAGATGCAAAGCTTGCGCTCGAGGTCGTTTTGCCGACGCCGCCTTTACCTGACGTTACAACGATGATTTTTGCCAAAGGAAACCCCTTTCGTTATTTATTAGAACTGCTAAGTTATTATGCCGCTGCCTTGATAGGCAGCATGTCGATACGATCGCCAACCAGGCGGACTTGCGTCGCCTGTTGTGCGCGATCCTGTGGAAAGCCATTTTCAAAAGTGCGATACATGCCAGCGATGGACACCAGTTCGGCTTCCATGCTGAGGGTGAAAATACGTGCTTCGGTATTGCCGCTGGCACCAGCCAGCGCGCGCCCACGCAGCGGCGCGTAAATATGGATGCTGCCGTCAGCAATGACTTCGGCGCCATTGTTGACTGCGGCAGTGATGATCAGGTCGGCACCACGCGCATAAATGCGCTGACCGGCACGTACCGGGGTATCGACGATCATGGTGTTGGCCGCGAACTGGGTCGCAGCCGGAGCAGGGGCCGCGGTTTGCACCACGACTGGTTCCGGTTCGGCGACAGCGACTGGCGGTGCCAGTTCGATTTCAGCTTGCTGCGGTGTGCTCGGTGCTGCCGCAGCACGTTCCTTGACCGAACCATCCAGGCTCAGGCCGTGTGCCAGTACTTCGCTCGCCATTTCCGGCGTCGCATTGCGTACTGCTACGGCGTTCAGGCGATACGATTTGAGCAGGGCGGTAATGGCTGGCCAGTCGATGACCTGGCCCGCAGGTTCGAGTGAGCCGACGTCGATCACAGCGAATTCATCATCAAAGAAGTCGGCGTTGCCGCCGGTCATTTCCTGCATGGCTGCATCGAGCACGGCGAGGTTGGCATCACGCAGGATGGCCGAGACGGCGACGACGGTGGAAATCTTGATTTCGATCGGCTTGCGAGATGGGCTTTTGGACATTGGGATGATAATTATTGATGCTGTGTACTTAAAAAATCCGTAATCAATTTCTGGCTATCAAGCTTGCCCGTGCGTGCTGCATCGTGCAGGGCTGGCGGCCAGATGATAAGTGAGCGCTATTATACCCGTTACCGTGAGTGTTTCCGCGGTGTTTGCCAGCAGAAGATGGCATTTTTACGAGCTTTCCCGCAGGTAATCACGGATCTTGTTCTGGCCGCGCCTTATCCGGTTTTGCCGCCTGGTATGCCCGCCGTTTTATGAAATTTTGTGTGCGGCAGAGCAGGGTGTCGCGTGTAGAATAGCCCCTTTTTTTGCCGGGGCTAGCCATGTGGTTCAAGAATCTTCAGATATATCGTCTTCCTGCGCCGTGGGCCATTACAGCAGAACAATTGGCGGCTGATCTCGCGCCGCACGCATTCCAGCCTTGCTCCAGCCTGGAAATGCAAAGCCAGGGCTGGGTTTCACCACGCGAAAACGGCGAGCTGGTATACGCACTGAACAAACAAATGCTGCTCTTGCTCGGTACCGAGAAGAAGCTGTTGCCGACTACCGTGATTAACCAGGTCACCAAGATCAAGGCAGCAGAAATCGAAGAGCAGCAAGGCTTCAAGCCGGGCCGCAAGCAAATGAAGGAACTCAAGGAAGAGGTCATCGACGACCTGTTGCCGCGTGCCTTCAGCGTTTGGCGTCAGACCTGGGTCTGGATTGATCCGGTCAATGGCTGGATGGTGGTGGATGCCGGCAGCCCGGCCAAGGCCGACGAAGTGATCAAGCTGCTGGTCAAATCGGTCGACAAATTGCCGCTGGAAACGCTGCACGTTGCTCTATCGCCGGTTACCGCCATGACGGAATGGCTGGCGGCAGATATCGCGCCGCATGGTTTCACCGTGGATCAGGACACCGAATTACGCGCCACCAGCGAAGGCAAGGCGACTGTGCGTTATGTCCGCCACACGCTGGAGCCGGAAGATGTGCGTCGCCATATCGCTTCCGGCAAGCAATGTACGCGTCTGGCCATGACCTGGGCCGACAAGATTTCGTTTGTGTTGACTGAATCGCTGACCATCAAGCGCGTGACGCCGTTGGACGTGCTCAAGGAAAATGCAGAAACCAGCTCGCAAAATGATGATGAACGCTTCGATTCCGACATCATGCTGATGACCGGTGAACTGAGCCAGATGCTGGGCGACCTGGTGGTGGCACTGGGTGGCGAAGTCGAGAAAAAATAATATATAGGGGCGGGGATCGGCTTTTGCCCGTCTCTTGCCTGTCGCGGCCTGCTTCAGGCATGATATCGTGGTGTTAACAGGGCGTTATACGGCCTGTGCCACTACATTTATCCCGTTTAATTTTTTAGAGTACTGCCATGGAAATTCAAGTCGGGGATATAGGCCACATTATCCAGTTATCGGTCGCGCCGGTGTTCTTGCTCACCGGCGTCGGTACCAACCTGATGGTCCTGACCAATCGTCTGGGCCGGATTACTGATCGCTCACGTGTATTGGAAGACAAATTGCGTACGGTGGATCCTATCCATCATGCGGATCTGAACGCAGAACTGGTGACCCTGTATCCGCGGGCGCACCTGATCAATCGCGCGATTGTGCTGAGTACTGCGTGCGCACTGATGGTCAGCCTGGTCATCATCTCGCTATTCCTCGGCGATGCACTCAGCATAGAGTTATCCAAGTTCATCGCGGTCTTCTTCATCATGGCCATGTTGTGCCTGGTATCCAGCTTCGTCATGCTCTTGCGTGAGATTTTGGCTGCGACGGGTTCCCTGTATGAACGCAGGATAGAACCGATAGCGCGTCCGTGATTTTTACGCTCGCATGCAAATAAAAAAGCCCGCGATTTGCGGGCTTTTTTGTGTCTGAAACAAATCAGTAGGTTGGTGGCACGTAACCTTGTGCTGCATCGGCACCGTCGCCGAAGAAGTGTTTTTCCATTTGCGTTGCCAGGTATTTACGGGCGCGTACGTCGGCCAGGTTCAGGCGGTTTTCATTGACCAGCATGGTCTGGTGTTTGAGCCAGGCAGCCCACGCTTCTTTCGATACGGTTTCGTAAATACGTTTGCCCAACTCGCCCGGGTACGGTGGGAAGTCCAGGCCTTCCGCTTCCTTGTCGAGTTTGATGCAATGAATCATGCGTGTCATGGTGCTGTCCTTTTCTATAGCCGCATCGCGTTGCCGTTCAGGTCACGCGGGTACGGCGGGTGTTGATAAGTGTTGATTATCCATCTCGTCGCGTCAGGGGCTTAAGCACCCGGCGCGCCGACATATATCGGGTAAGAAGGCGACATTATAGGTTTTTCGTGAAAACCAGTGATTTTCGCTGCCAGTTATACATTTGCTGACGATTTTTCGGCAGGCTGTCCACGGTCGCCGGGACGAAGCCGCGTTTCAGGAACCAGTGTGCGGTACGGGTCGTCAGCACGAACAGTTTCTTCAGGCCAGCGGCACGGGCGCGGTTTTCCATATGCTTGAGCAAACGCTCGCCATCGCCTTGCGTCTGCACTTCCGGATTGACGATCAGGCAAGCCATCTCGGCCATTTTTTCTGCCGGGAAAGGGTAGAGCGCAGCGCAGGCGAAGATCACGCCGTCATGCTCGATGACGGAGAAGTAATCAATTTCGCGTTCTATCAGTTCGCGACCACGCTTGACCAGCGTACCGTCGGCTTCATACGGCTCGATCAGTTTCAGGATACCGCCGACGTCTTCAATCGTCGCATCACGCAGGCTTTCCAGGTTCTCGAAAGAAACCATGGTGCCGACGCCATCATGCGTAAACAATTCCAGCAAGGCTGAGCCATCGGTAGAGTACGGCACGATGTGCGCACGCGGCACGCCAGCGTTACAGGCTTGCATCGCATGTTGCAAATAGAAGGCGGCGTCGGCTGGCACGCAGTCGTGCTGTAGTACTGCGTCGACCTGGTGCGATGACAGCTCATGGATATCGGCCCCGGCCATATCCTTGATCATTGGTGTTTCGGTGATGAAAATCAGTTTGTCGGCGCGCAGCGCGACGGCGGCATTCACCGCAACGTCTTCCATCGTCAGGTTGAAAATTTCGCCGGTAGGCGAGAAACCGAGTGGCGACAACAAGACCAGGCCACCGGCATTCAGGATGGGGTGGATGGCTTCATACGCGATCTTGCGCGTAACGCCTGTTAATTCCAGGTCTACGCCGTCTATGATGCCGACCGGACGAGCGGTGACGAAGTTGCCGGAAATAATGCGGATCGCGGCATGCGCCATCGGTGTATTCGGCAAGCCCTGGCTGAAAGCAGCTTCGATATCGAGGCGCAATTCACCGGCCGCTTCTTTCGCGCACTCCAGCGCAGCGGCGTCGGTAATCCGTACGCCGTCGTGGAAACGCGCTTCGACGTGGCGCAGCGCCAGTTGTTCTTCGACTTGCGGGCGTGAGCCATGCACGATGACGACCTTGATGCCGAGCGCGTGCAGCAGGGACAGATCCTGTGCCAGCACCGGCAGCGCGCCATCCTTGACCAGTTCACCCGGAAAGGCGACCACAAAGGTCTTGCCGCGAAAGGCGTGGATGTACGGCGCGACCGAACGCAGCCACTGGACGAATTGATCTTGGTTTTCCATGAGACGCATTATAACCACGGCAACCCGTATCGATTGTGCGAACTGACGACGAAATGCGACACTGCTCTGTATAATTCTGCCCTACATGTCCGCTCCAGAATCCAAGTCCAAGCCGGGTGCTCCATCCCGGCGTCCTGCGCCCCGGGCACAGGCTCCATCCGCTCCGCCGGTACGCAACCCTTTGCCGGCGATCAGCTTTCCCGAAGAGCTGCCGGTTTCCGGCAAGCGCGACGATATCGCGCGCGCGATCCAAAACAACCAGGTCATCATCGTCAGCGGTGAAACCGGCTCCGGCAAAACCACGCAATTGCCGAAGATTTGCCTGGAGCTCGGGCGCGGCCTGAACGGCCTGATCGGTCACACCCAACCACGTCGTATCGCGGCGTCATCGACTGCCAAGCGCATTGCGCAGGAAATCGGTACGCCGCTGGGCGAGCACGTCGGCTTCAAGGTGCGCTTCAACGACACCCTGACCAAGGGTGCGTGGATCAAGCTGATGACCGATGGTATTTTGCTGGCGGAAACGCAAACTGATCCGCTGCTGCGTCAGTACGACACCATCATCATCGATGAGGCGCATGAACGCAGCCTGAACATCGACTTTCTGCTCGGCTACCTGAAGCAGTTGTTGCCCAAGCGTCCCGACCTGAAAGTGATCATCACCTCGGCGACTATCGATGCCGATCGCTTTGCGCGCCACTTTGGCAGCAACGGCAAGCTGGCACCAGTGATAGAAGTGTCAGGTCGTTTATATCCGGTTGAGGTGCGTTATCGCCCGGTCGAGCCGTTTGACAAGAATGCCGATAGCAACCCGAATGCAACCTCGGATGCAGCGGCAGCACGACGCTCCGCACTCGCTGCCAAGGAACGCGGTCAGCGCGACCTGATGGATGCTGTGGTAGATGCAGTTGATGAACTGGCGCGTATAGGTTCCGGTGATGTGCTGGTGTTCCTGCCCGGCGAGCGCGAGATACGCGATGCTGCTGAGGCATTGCGCAAGCATCATCCGCCGCATGTCGAAATCCTGCCGCTGTTTGCCCGTCTGTCGGTGCAGGAGCAGGAGCGTGTATTCAAGATATCGAATGCACGTCGTATCGTGCTGGCTACCAACGTCGCCGAAACGTCGCTGACTGTGCCTGGTATCCGCTTTGTGGTCGATGCCGGGCTGGCACGCGTCAAGCGCTACAGCTATCGGAATAAGGTTGAGCAGCTGCAGATAGAACCGATTGCACAATCGGCAGCGAACCAGCGCGCCGGTCGTTGTGGTCGTGTCTCGGCTGGTGTCTGTATCCGTCTGTATGACGAACAGGATTATTTGCTGCGACCTAAATTCACCGAGCCGGAAATCCTGCGCTCGTCGCTGGCTTCCGTCATCCTGCGCATGAAGTCGCTGCATCTGACCGATGTGGAAACTTTTCCCTTCATCGAACCGCCGCTGGGCCGTGCGATCGCAGACGGTTATCAGTTGCTGCAAGAGTTGGGCGCAGTGGATGATGAAAACAAGCTGACACGCCTGGGTCGTGAACTCGCCAAACTGCCACTGGACCCGCGCGTAGGGCGCATGATCCTGGCGGCGAAAGACAATGTCTGCCTGAGTGAAGTGCTGATCATTGCTGCCGCCTTGTCGGTGCAAGACCCGCGTGACCGGCCGATGGAAGCACAGGCTGCGGCGGACAATGCGCACAAAAAATTCGCCGATGAAAAATCGGAATTCAGCAGCTATCTGAAAATCTGGAAATGGTTTGAAGATGCGATCGCGCACAAGAAATCGAATCGCTTGTTGCAGGAAGAGTGCCGTGCCAACTTCCTGTCGCAATTACGCCTGCGTGAATGGCGCGATGTGCATTCGCAGTTGCTGACTATTGTGCGCGAGCAGGGCTGGCGCCTGAACGAAGCACCGGCTACCTATGAACAGTTGCACACCGCACTGTTGACCGGTTTGCTCGGCAATATCGGCTTCAAGGCTGAGGATGAGCCGCATTACCTAGGTGCCCGCGGTATCAAATTCCATATCTGGCCGGGTTCCAGCCTGATCAAAAAAGCAGGCAAATGGGTGATGGCGGCCGAGCTGGTCGACACCACGCGCCTGTATGCACGCTGCATCGCGCAGATACAGCCGGAATGGCTGGAGCGTGTGGCCGGTCATTTGCTGAAGAAATCCTATGGCGAACCGCGCTGGGAAAAACGTACGGCTCAGGTATCCGCCTATGAGCGTGCGACTCTTTACGGCCTCGTGGTGTATAGCCAGCGTCGCATCCAGTACGGCCTGATCAATCCTTCCGATGCGCGTGAAATCTTTATTCGTGATGCACTGGTCGGCGGTGACTTTGAAACGCGCGCGCCTTTCTTTGCGCATAACCACAAGCTGGTGCGCGAGATAGAAAACCTCGAACACAAATCACGTCGCCTCGACGTGCTGGTCGATGATGAGCTGATCGCCGCGTTCTACGACAAGCTGATCCCGGCTGATGTCCACAATGGCATCAGCTTCGAGAAGTGGCACAAGGATGCGACGGCCAAAGAGCCGAAGTTGCTCTACCTGAATCGCGATGACCTGATGCGGCATGAAGCAGCCGGTGTCACCACCGAGCTATTCCCGAAAGTGATGAATGTCGCTGGCGTCGATATGGCCTTGTCCTATCACTTCGAGCCGGGTACGCCGCGTGATGGCGTAACGCTGGCGGTTCCGTTGTATGCGCTGAACCAGGTGTCGGCTGATCGTTGCGAATGGCTGGTGCCGGGCATGCTGAAGGAAAAAGTGCATCTGCTGCTGAAGTCCTTGCCGCAAAAGCTGCGTCGTCATTGCGTACCATTGCCGGATTACGCGGCTGGTTTCTGTGATCGCGTACAGGAAGCCCATGCCTTCGGCAAAGGCAGTCTGCTGGATGCAGTGATTGCTGACGTACGTGAACAAACCGGCATCGCCAGCAAAACCACAGACTACAAACTGGAAACCTTGTCCGCCCATCAATTCATGAATTTCAAGGTGATCGATGAGCATGGACGCCAGCTGGAGATGGGACGCAACCTCGGAGCTTTGCGCGCAGAATTTGGCGGCCAGGCACGTGAAAGTTTCCAGCGTATCGCTGAGAAAACCGCAACGCCGGTGACGTCGAATGTGCAGCCGCAGGCGGCAGCCGGCGGTAAGGCAATAGCGCCTGTTGCGAATAACAAGGCTGCGCCTGCGGCGGCTGGCATCCATCAAAACCTGACCAGCTGGACCTTTGGTGAATTGCCCGAGTTGCTGGAGATCCAGCGCGGCAAACAGACACTGATCGGTTTCCCGGCGCTGGTGGAAAAAGGTGCGCATTGCGATCTGGAAGTGTTTGATGATCCGGATGAAGCAGCACGCGTGCACCGCATAGGCTTGCGTCGCTTGCTGGCTTTGCAACTGAAGGAACAGCTGAAGTATCTGGAAAAGAATGTGCCTGGCTTGCAGCAAATGGGCATGCAATTCATGGCGCTGGGTACGCAGGAAGAGTTGCGCGACCAGATCATCCACGCCGGACTGGAACGCGCCTGCCTGCAGGAACCGTTGCCTAAGAATGCCGAGCAATTCAATGCACGCAAGGATGAAGGAAAATCACGCCTCGGTTTGCTGGTGAATGAGATCGCACGCCTGGTAGGCCTGATCCTGACCGAATACCATGCGTTGCCGAAGAAGCTGCAAACGGTAAAAGCACATGCACAGGCCGTGGCCGATCTTCAGTCGCAACTGCAAGGTCTGGTTGGCAAGCGCTTCATCGCCGACAACGATTACAGCAATCTCACGCATTTCCCGCGCTACCTGAAAGCCATCAATGTGCGTATCGATAAATTGCGCGCCGATCCGGCACGTGATGCACGCTCGATGGCCGAGTGGCAGCAGGCGGCGGCATCGTGGCAGCGTGCGCTGAAAGAGCGGCACGGCGATCCGAAAATGACGGAGTTCCGCTGGTTGCTGGAAGAGTTGCGGGTGTCCCTGTTTGCGCAGGAATTGCGTACGCCTATGCCGGTATCGGTCAAGCGTTTGCAAAAGGTGTGGGAATCTATGCAGCGCTAAGTTTCGGGTTTCAGGTATTCGATATTGATTTTAATAAGCGGGACAAATGAAAACAGTGAGTAAGGTGGCCCTGGCGGCAATCATTTCATGCATGCTGGCGGGTAGTGTTGCTGCAGCGGATGGTGATAGTTTCGCTGTGCAAGGCGAACGACTTGATTTCGAGCCTCCTGCTGGATGGCGGCTGGCATGGATGGAAGGCGAGGCTGACGGTAATTACTACGTTGAATACATCCCTCAAGATGAAACAATCGAATCTTGGCGTGGCGGTTATTTATTGGTCAGGCGATTCAAGTATCCAGCTCCTGAAATCCTGCAGCAGATCAGGGACCAGAAAATGAATTTCGCGGCGATTCTTTTGCAAAAATTCATGGAAGATGCGCAAAAAGCTTGTCCCGGTAAAAATGCCCAAATGGTGCAAAGAATAAATACCTTCAATGGCATTCCATTTGCCGTGAGTGGTGGTTTTTGCGATGCTTATGGTCCTGCCGCGCCACACGGGGAAGGGGCATTCATTGCCTATGCCGAGGGCAGGGATTATTTTTTCCAGATTCAATATGGCTGGAGGCCGGCGACGATGGAGCAGCGAGCCATGAACCTGCCGTGGAGACTTGCGCCGGAAAAAGCCGCACAGTATCTGAATGCGATGAAAAAATACACCTTGTGCGGTGGTGCCGGACAAGCTGCCTGCAAGCTGAGTTATGCCGTGAAGCAGTAAAAAACGCGTAAAATTGCGGAAATTCCTTACAACACTCACTTAAATCGAAGAATATGACCATCAAATCCGATAAATGGATACGCCGTATGGCAGAGCAAACCGGCATGATCGAACCGTTCGAGCCGGGTCAGGTGCGTCAGTCCAACGGCCAGAAGATCGTCTCTTACGGCACTTCATCCTACGGCTACGATATACGCTGTGCCGATGAATTCAAGATTTTCACGAACATCAATAGCACCATCGTCGATCCGAAGAACTTTGATGAAAACTCCTTCGTCGATATCAAGAGCGATGTCTGCATCATCCCGCCTAACTCTTTCGCACTGGCGCGTACCATCGAGTACTTCCGCATCCCGCGCAATGTGTTGACCATCTGCCTCGGCAAATCAACTTACGCACGCTGCGGCATCATCGTCAACGTGACGCCATTCGAACCTGAATGGGAAGGCTATGTGACTCTGGAGTTCTCCAACACCACACCATTGCCAGCGAAGATTTATGCCGGTGAAGGTTGCGCCCAGGTGCTGTTTTTTGAAAGCGATGAAGTCTGCGAAACATCGTACAAAGATCGTGGCGGCAAGTATCAAGGCCAACACGGTGTGACCCTGCCTAAAACCTGATGCCTCTGAGCGGTTTCCCCATGAAGAAATATGCGCGCATGGTCGCGTTGCTGTGCGCGCTGCCTGCGCTGTCGCATGCACAAGCGTTGGTACCGGCCGGGAAGATGTTTTCCAATGCTTTCCTGGACGTGCGTGCACCGCTGACCGGTGACTGGATGATCGCCAAGTCATCGCAGGCAGAGCTGGCTTTTGCCCGTCCCGGTGAGGCCGTCAATGAAAGCTTTATCGCACAAGTCAGTTTGTTTGCCTTGCCCGATTTCCAGGGCAAGCGTGAGTTTGAGGAGCTGGTGAAACAAGGCGTGCAAGCCGATTCGCCAGTCGAGCGCTTCAAGCCAGTCTCGGCTGATTTTGAATATACCGAACAGCGTGGTTACCCATGCGTAAAGTATGTCGGTGTAACCGAAGACATGAAGGCAAAGACCGCTACTTCAGCGACTGAAACCGTGAAGTTGATGCTGCAGTTTAATTCGCTGTACTGCCAGCATCCTACGGTGCCAGGTGTAGGCTTCATGGTCGGCATGTCGCACCGCGGCGACGCGGTGGTTGAGGATCTGGCCAAAGATGCAGCAAGCTTTATCGAAGGCGTGCAGGTTGCCAAACATACGGCCAAACCTCCGGTAGTACAGACCGAAGCACCGAATCAGGTGCAGCCTGAAGTGCAGCCGCAAGCGCAACCAGAAGTGAAACCAGAAGCACAGCCTGCTGTGCAACCGGCAGAAGCCGAAGAAGAAGTGCGCGGCTAAAAGTATCAGCGTCGCACTAAATTCCATGAGCAGGTTTTAAATACTTCAGAGAAGGTATAGCTGTCACCATGATGTCCCCCAGATTTTTGCTTCTCTTAACCTTGTCTGCTGCGCTGGCAGGGTGTGCCTCCAGTTATAACCTTAGTACGGGAGAACGCGCTCCTTTGGGAGGTGGTGTGGCCACTCGTTTGGTCAAGCCTGGTTTGTACTATGTCAAAGTACAAACCAATGCGGGACCTATTCCCAATTATGGCTCCGCGCAAACCATGTGGAATGAACAAGCTGCTTTAGCGTGTAAGGGCGTGGAGTATAGCGAAACCATGATCGACTCCTATGATTATGATTTCGTCCCAGCTTTTTTGGGTTTGATCCCGTACAAGATTGTGTCGCGTAGCGGCTATTGTATTTGTGCAGACCATAAACTTTCAGAGCAAGAGCTGACTGCTTTGTATGATCGCAGTTTCCAGGAATAGATTTAATATCTTCAACGCTGCGCCAGCTTCCTCGCTTCGATAATCATCTTCTCCGCAGCACCCGATTGCGCTTCATCGCGATATGCCAGATGCAGCGGCGCACGTAAGTCGGGTGCCTGTTCTAGTTTCAGGTAAACCACTTCCTTCAATTGTACGTGCCGCATCGAGGCGGGCACGATAGAGACTCCCAGTCCTGCTGCGACCAGGCTCAGCGTCGATAAATTCTTTTTTGCTTCCTGTACGACACGCGGGCTGAATCCGGCCGCACGGCACGCAGCGATCACACTGTCGTACAGGCCGGGACCGCTCGGGCGACGGTTGAGGATGAAGTCATCTTCAGCTAATGCCGTCAGCGGCAGGCTCTTGCGTCGTTGTGCCAGCTTGTGGGTGATCGGCAGCGCGACGATCATTTCTTCCACCAGCATGGTTTCCATTTTCAGGCCAGCAGCGCTGCCTATAGGCGAGCGTATGAAGGCGACGTCGAGGCGATTGTGGCGCAAGTCCTCGACCAGCTCATTGGTGTTGCTTTCTTCGACCGCCATGATGACGCCCGGCGATTTTTGCCGGAACGCGCGTATCACGGCCGGAATGAAAGGATGCAGTGCCGCCGACTCGGTGAAGCCGACTGCGAGGCGGCCGCTTTCACCGAGCGAGATGCGGCGTACGCCTTCTATCGTCGTGTTGACCTGCTCCAGTATCAGGCGCGCATCGATCAGTAGCGCCTGACCGCTTTCGGTTAGTTCCATCCCGCGTGGCATACGGCGGAACAGGGTGACGCCCAGCTCATTTTCCAGTGCACGGATTTGCTGGCTCAGCGGCGGCTGCTGTATGCCTATACGCTGCGCGGCTTTGGTCAGATGGCCTTCTTCCGCTACCACGACAAAGTAGCGCAGCAGGCGCAGGTCTATGGATGACATATATTTTATGTATGTTTAATGACGATTCCATATATTAGACTGAATGACTCGGCAAGCGTAAACTTCCGTCTATTGAGATGTGAGACGGAAGCACGATTATGGAAAGCAGTACACACACAGCAGAAGTCGCGATGGAGCAGGGCGCAGCACCAACGTTGCGGCAACTATTCCTTGGCTTTCTCGGGCTGGGCATGATGGCCTTCGGCGGTGCTTTGCCGCTGGCGCATCGGATGCTGGTCGAAGACAAGCGCTGGCTGAGTGAAACCGAGTTCACTGAATTACTCGGTCTGTGTCAGTTTCTGCCCGGCGGCAATATGATTAATCTGTCGGTCGCGGTCGGTATGCGCTTTCACGGTGTGAAGGGAGCTTTTGTTTCCATCATGGGCCTGGTCGTAATGCCGTCTGTAGTCTTGGTGTTGCTCGGCATGTTGTATGAACGTTTCCAGAATGATGCGCAGGTAGCGCATGTATTTGCCGGCTTGGCGGCAGCCGCAGCCGGCTTGCTGGTGGCGATGGCGCTGAAGATAATCGTGCAGCTGCGTGGAAAATATTTGATGGCGCTGGTGGCGATACTTTGTTTCATCGCGATCGCATTGCTACGCTGGCCTTTGCTGTGGGTGATGCTGGTGATGACGCCGCTGAGTATCTGGGTCACCGCGAGGAGCAAGAAATGACGCAGACCCTGATCGCCTTATTCCTCATTTTTTCGCAACTGTCGCTGCTGGCTTTTGGTGGCGGCAATGCCATCCTGCCGGAGATGCAGCGCCAGGTCGTCGAGGTGCATCAATGGATGACGGCCAAGGAATTCAGCGCCTTGTTTGCCTTGAGCCAGGCTGCGCCGGGGCCGAACATGATGATAGTGAATCTGGTTGGCTGGCAGGTGGCGGGTTGGGCCGGGATGCTGGTGACTGCGATTGCCAAATTCGGTCCATCGTCGTTGCTGACCATCATGTCGCTACACGCATGGGAGCGTTTCAAGGATAAACCGTGGCGTGTTTACATACAGTCAGGCATGGTGCCGGTGACGGCTGGGATCGTGGCGGCCAGTGCGGCAGTGATTGCACATGCATCGGATAGCAACTGGCTACTGACCGTGATTACAGTCGTCAGCGCTTTGCTGGCGTGGAAGACGCGCATCCATCCGCTGTGGTTGCTGCTGGTGGGTAGCCTGGTGGCTTTGCTGGGGAATAGCTGGGTGTGAACGGGTGAAAGTAGCGTCTCACCCGTCTGTTTCATTTCTTATTTGCCGAGCTTTTTCTTCAAGGCCTGTATCGCATCCTTGCCGGCATCCATGCCTGCAATCGAGGTGACGAGTTGCAGGTTCTTTTTGCGCAGACGGAAGGCGTCGACCGTGACGTAGTTGCCGCTGCCGACATAGCGTGTGGTGACAATGATTTCCGGTGTGCCGTCGCGGTCGATGTCGGCGAACGTCAGGCTTTCCACCGTGCCGTTACGCGGGCGTATGGTGCCGGTGAGAAATTCATCGTATGGATAGGCCGGATCATTCTTTGCATAGACACGCAGCGTGTAGCTGCCTATACCACGCGGTTCATAGTCCCCTTCGGCGACGACTACCATGCCTTTGGTCGCAGGGAAGAGTCCGCTCTTGATGACACGACCGCCGTTGTCGGCTGCAAAGCTGCTGGCTGTAGCGATCAGCACAGCGAGTAAGAGTGCGATTTTTTTCATAAAACATTTCTGATTGACTGATGCTGCTGTGTTCAGTCCGGTGCATCCCATGCCGGGTTCCAGACGACTTCCCACAGATGCTGGTCGGGGTCCTTGAAGTAGCCTGCGTAGCCACCCCAGAAAGTATCGTGTGCCGCCTTGACGATTTCGGCACCGGCATTCCTGGCTTGCAACATCACCGCATCCACTTCGGATTTTGATGAGACATTGTGGCCGAGGCTGAGTTCGCTGGAGCTGGCGGGAGAGAGCGGGATGCCGGCATCGTGTACCAGGCTGGCGCGTGGCCACAATGCCAGTTTGAGACCGGCCTGCAAATCGAAGAAGGCGACGGCGCCGTGTTCGAATTCCTTGCCTATGATGCCTTGTGTGGCCAATCCCAGACCGTCGCGATAGAAACGCAGCGCTCGTTCCAGGTCATCGACAGCTAATGTGATGACGCTGATACGAGGCTTCATTGCATATCCCTGTTATTGACGGACGCAATCGACGAAGTAACCGCGTTTGCCGTCGACTTCGCGTGTGACCAGACCGTGGACATCGGTTTCGAAGCCCGGGAATTTTTCATTGAAGTCACGTGCAAAGCGCAGGTAGTCGACGATGGTCTTGTTGAAGCGTTCGCCCGGGATCAGCAAAGGAATGCCCGGTGGATACGGTGTCAACAGGATGGAAGTAACGCGACCTTCCAGTTCGTCGATAGGTACGCGATCGATTTCACGGTGCGCCATTTTTGCAAATGCATCCGACGGTTTCATCGCTGGCTGCATGTCGGACAGATACATCTCTGTCGTCAGGCGTGCCACGTCATAGGCTTTGTAGAAGTCATGAATCTGCTGGCACAGGTCGCGCAGACCGATGCGCTCGTAGCGTGGATTCGCAGCTGCGAATTCCGGCAGAATGCGCCACATAGGCTGGTTCTTGTCGTAGTCGTCCTTGAACTGTTGCAGCGCAGTCAACAAGGTATTCCAGCGGCCTTTGGTAATGCCGATGGTGAACATGATGAAGAATGAGTACAGGCCGCATTTTTCAATGATGACGCCGTGCTCCGCCAGGTATTTGGTGACGATGGATGCAGGAATACCGGATTCGCTGAATTTGCCATCGAGTGACAAGCCCGGATTGACGATGGTCGCCTTGATCGGGTCCAGCATGTTGAAGCCCGGAGCCAGGTCGCCAAAGCCGTGCCATGCGTCTTCGGCGCGTATCATCCAGTCGTCGCGCGAGCCTATGCCATCTTCCGAGAAGCTGTCCGGTCCCCAGACCTGGAACCACCAATCCTGGCCCCATTCCTGATCGATTTTTTTCATCGCGCGGCGGAAGTCCAGCGCTTCAAGAATGCTTTCTTCCACCAGTGCGGTACCGCCTGGTGCTTCCATCATCGCCGCCGCGACGTCGCAGGACGCGATGATCGAGTATTGCGGCGAAGTTGAGGTGTGCATCAGATAGGCTTCATTGAACGCGTCCTGATCCAGCTTCACGGTTTGCGATTCGCGCACCAGGATTTGCGATGCCTGTGACAGGCCAGCCAGCAATTTGTGGGTCGATTGGGTCGAGAAGATCATCGATTTCTCGGCGCGTGGCCGGTCCTTGCCGATCGCGTGCATGTCTTTGTAGAAATCGTGGAAGGTCGCGTGCGGCAACCATGCTTCGTCGAAGTGCAGGGTATCGATTTCGCCGTCCAGCAAGTCTTTCAGGGTTTCAACGTTGTAGATCACGCCGTCATAGGTCGATTGCGTGATGGTCAGGATGCGTGGCTTTTTATTCGCCGCTTCGCGCGCAAATGGATTCGCTTCGATTTTCTTGCGGATGTTTTCCATCGAGAATTCCGACAGTGGAATCGGGCCGATGATGCCGAGGTGGTTACGGGTCGGCATCAGGAAGACCGGGATCGCGCCGCACATGATGATGGAGTGCAGGATGGATTTGTGGCAGTTGCGGTCAACCACGACGATATCGCCAGGTGCGACGGTCGAGTGCCAGACCATCTTGTTCGAGGTCGAGGTACCGTTGGTGACGAAGTAGCAGTGGTCAGCATTGAAGATGCGCGCAGCATTGCGTTCGGAAGCGGCAACCGGACCGGTATGGTCGAGCAGCTGGCCGAGTTCTTCCACCGCGTTACAGACGTCGGCACGCAGCATGTTTTCACCAAAGAATTGGTGGAACATCTGGCCGATAGGCGATTTCAGGAAAGCGACGCCGCCGGAGTGACCCGGGCAGTGCCACGAGTAGGAACCGTCCTGCGCGTAGTGCACCAGTGCGCGGAAGAATGGTGGCGACAGGCCATCCATGTAGGACTTGGCTTCGCGGATGATGTGGCGCGCGACGAATTCCGGCGTGTCTTCAAACATATGGATGAAGCCGTGCAGTTCGCGCAGGATGTCGTTAGGGATATCGCGCGAGGTGCGGGTTTCGCCATACAGGTAAATCGGGATGTCGGCGTTCTTGTGGCGGATTTCTTCGACGAAGGCACGCAGCGATTTCAATGCGTAATCGGTTTCTTCAAACGAACCGGCGCCGAACTCTTCATCATCGATCGACAGGATGAAAGCGGACGCGCGTGATTGCTGCTGCGCGAACTGCGACAGGTCGCCATAACTGGTCGCGCCCAGCACTTCCATGCCTTCTTTCTCGATCGCTTCGGCCAGCGCGCGGATACCGAGCCCGGACGTGTTCTCGGAACGGAAATCTTCATCGATGATGACGATGGGGAAGCGAAATTTCATGAGGTCTCCAACAAGACGAAAAGTGCGGCGCACCAGCTAATCTGGTACGTCAGATAAAGAATGCGAATTTTCGCAGATATGTGTGCGATTTGGGGAGAAAAAAGCCGCCAATCAAAGGATAGGCGGCATAGTGCGTCCCTACTGTGACGCCAGTGTTACAAAACCGTTCAGATTAGCGGATACGTTCGTAAGTGACGTAGGCATAATCGTAGCCATTGGCCTCTGAATGGTGCTGTTCACGGGCGGTTTCCTTCCACAGTTTTGGGTCTATGGCAGGGAAGAAGGCGTCGCAATCAAAGGACTTGTCGATTTTGGTCACGATCAGGCGGTCTACCTGTCCCACCGTGTCGGTGTAGATTTGTGCGCCACCGATGATGAAAGCCTGGTTGTCGCCGACCAGCGCCTTGGCAGCGTCCAGTGAGGTGACGGCTTCCACGCCTGCATGTTGCCACTCTGCATTACGGGTGATAACAATATTGCGGCGATTCGGCAGCGGACGGCCGATCGAATCGAAGGTCTTGCGACCCATGATGATAGGGTGGCCCGAGGTCGTGCGCTTGAAATGCGCCAGGTCTTCCGGCAGATGCCAGGGCAGGGTGTTGTTGATACCGATGCCGTTATTGCTATCGGTAGCGACGACGATGGTTAGGTGTGCAGGCATAGTCTCTTCTGATTAAACAGCCATAGGCGCGGTCAGCGGCGCGTGGTGTTGATAGTTTTCCAGGCTGAAATCGCTCGGTTCGAGTTTTTCCAGCCACTCTGGTTCGTATTTGCCGGTGACAGCGTAATCGGGAATCCGGTCCGACAGCACCAGCTTCGGAGCCGGATGTGGTTCACGGGTCAGTTGCTCTTTGAGCATGTCCAGGTGATTCTCGTAAATATGCGCATCGCCTATGAAGTAGGTGAACCACTTCGGCGTATAACCGGTCAGGCGGCCGACTACGTGTAGCAGGGCAGCGGCTTCCGCCAGGTTGAATGGCGTACCGAGGCCGATATCGTTGCTGCGGATGTAGAGGCAGAGCGAGATTTCCCTGGTCGTCGCATTCGGGATGAACTGGTACAGCAAGTGGCAGGCTGGCAGTGCAATCGCATCCAGGTCGGCGCAGTTCCAGCCGTGGAACAGGATGCGGCGGCTGCCCGGATTCTTGATGATGGTGTCCAGGCAATCACGCAACTGGTCGATCGCCTTGTACAGCAAGACCTTGTCCTTGCCTTCATCGCTGACAGCCGACACTACGCGGAAGCCGCGCTTTTGCGCATCGGCGATTTGCGCCTGCTGATCGGCGTCCAGCAATTTATAGGCTGGCCACTGACGCCATTGCACGCCATACACCGGTCCCAGGTCGTCCGGGCCGGTACGGTAAGGATTGTTCAGCCAGTCGGTATTTTCATTGGCATTCTGGTCCCACACCTTGCAACCGAGCGCGCGGAAGTCAGCGGCGCTGCGTGTCGCGCGCAGGAATCCTATCAATTCGCCTATCACTGATTTGAAAGCGAGGCGTTTGGTGGTGATCGCGGGGAAGCCGTCTTTTTGCAGATCGAAGCGCAACATTGCGCCTGGGATGCTGATGGTGCGGATGCCGGTACGATTTTCCTGCCAGGTGCCTGTATCGAGTACTGTTTGCACCAGGTCAAGATACTGTTTCATGCGTAGTCCGTTTTCTTGGTTGAGTTGTCAGAAATATAGGTATTTCTATATTTCCCGGGAATTCGCTATTTTAACGGGTTCCGGCCCGGGTCTAGCAGAACCGCTTCAATGCTGGCCAAACTGGAGTGCGGCGAGGCTGGCGTACAGGCCACCAGCGGCGACCAGTGAGGCATGGGTGCCGGTTTCCACGATGCGACCATGTTCCATGACGATAATGCGGTCGGCACGTTGTACCGTGGCCAGCCTGTGGGCGATTACCAGGGTAGTACGTCCCACCATCGCGGCTTCCAGCGCGCCTTGTACCAGACGTTCGGATTCGGCATCGAGTGCGCTGGTGGCTTCGTCCAGCAGGAGTAGCGGTGGATTTTTCAGCAAGGCGCGGGCGATGGCGATGCGCTGTCTTTGACCGCCGGATAAACGTACGCCGCGTTCGCCGAGGAAAGATTGATAACCTTCAGGCAGGCGTTCTATGAATTCGTGCGCGGCGGCCAGACGGGCAGCCGCGATCACTTCATCATCCGTCGCTTGCGGCCGACCATAGCGTATGTTTTCCATCGCGTTGGCGGAAAAAATCACCGTGTCTTGCGGCACGATGCCTATGGTGTTGCGCAGCGCATGCAAATCGAGTTCACGAATATCGATGCCGTCGAGTTCGATTACGCCTTCCTGCGGATCGTAGAAACGCAGCAGCAATTGGAACAATGAAGTTTTACCGGCACCGGACGGACCGACGATGGCGACGGTTTCACCGGCCTGTATCGCGACCGACAGATTCGACAAGGCCGGTGTCAACGGACGTGAAGGGTAGTGGAAGGTCACCAGGTCCAGCGTCAGTGCCGCACCATTGGCCCGACGCGGCGGCAATGCGCGTGGCTGCGCTGGCGATGAAATCGGTGACTGTACCGACAGTAATTCCAGCAGGCGCTCGGTGGCGCCAGCGGCGCGTTGCGCATCGCCCAGTACTTCCGACAAGGCACCTATCGCGCCAGCCACGATAGCCGAGTACAAGATGAACTGGCCGAGCTGGCCGCCGCTCATGGTGCCGTCTATCACTGCATGTGCGCCCAGCCACAGTACGAAAACAATCGCGCCGAATACCAGCAGGATAGCGATCATGGTCAGCAGCGAACGGGCGCGTATGCGGCGCATCGCCGTTTTGAATGCGTTCTCTACGGTTTTGCCGAAGCGCTGCGCTTCGATTTTTTCATGGGTATAGGCTTGCACGGTCGGCATCGCATTCAGGATCTCCCCGGCCAGTGCCGAGGCATCGGCGACACGATCCTGTGAATCGCGCGACAGGCTGCGCACGCGTCGACCAAACCAGACAATAGGGAGCACCACGAAAGCCAGCGTGACGAGAATGATGGAGGAGAGCTTGATGCTGGTGATGAAGAGCATCACCAGACCACCGGCAAACAGCAGTGCATTACGCAATGCCATCGAGATGCTGGTGCCGATCAGGGTCTGGATCAGCGTGGTATCAGTGGTGATGCGCGATAGCACTTCACCGCTTTGCGTGGTCTCAAAAAATTGCGGGCTTTGTGTGACCACATGTGAATACACAGCATTACGCACATCGGCAGTCACGCGTTCGCCCAGCCAGGACACCATATAGAAACGTGCCGCAGTCGCGATGGCGAGTACGCAGGCCACGCCGAACAATGCGATGAAGTAAGTATTGATGCTGGAAGTATCGTGCATGCCGTTCGCGCCGAAGCCGAGGTCTATCATCTGGCGGAAGGCATAAGGTATCGCCAGCGTGGCAGCGGCCGCAACGATCAGCGCGATGCCGGCCAGTACAAACTGCTTCTTGTAAGGCAACAAAAATTTAAGCAAACCGCGCAGGGTGGCGATACTACCTTTTTGCAATTCTCTGGACGTCTGGATGGCCATGGATACCGTGTTTTGATGTACTGATGAATGAAGACCTATAACTGGCGTCCTGTCACAGGGATTTAACGCTTATTTAATATACTGCGCTGCGGCGGGCGTGCAGGCGTAGCTTAACACCAGTCGAGGCGCGCTATTTTTCCTGCAAACCGTGTAAAAAATACCGAAAAGCGCTGCTTCTCAGGCAATATGGGGGCAGCTTATCCAGCTGCAACCGTTATCTTGGCCGGATAAATAAACTGTCATCCCGGAACTGTCATCGCTAAACGGGGTCATTCAGATTCACGCATCACGGGAGCGCAGATTGCTGCAATTCATCCAGTGTACCGAACAGAATGACCAGAATGTCCGTGACGAACTGCTCGCGGGCCTGAGCGCAGCACAGCCTTTTACCTCACCCAAGTATCTGTACGACGCGCTTGGCTCCAAATTGTTTGAAGCAATCTGCGAGCTGCCCGAGTATTACCCGACCCGTACTGAAGCGCTTATCTTTCGCTCGCATGCCAGCGCGATTGCGCAAGCAGTAGGCAGTGGCAGCACCCTGATTGATCTCGGTGCCGGTAATTGCGCCAAGGCCGCGCGCCTGTTCCCGGTGCTGCAGCCGGTGCAATATGTGCCGGTCGATATTTCAGTCAATTTCCTGCGCGATGCCTTGCAGCGTTTGCAGCAGCAATTCCCATCCATCGTCATGACCGGTATAGGCATGGATTTTTCCCATGAGCTGCTACTGCCGGATAGCGTGCGCGAGGCCAAACGTTTGTTCTTTTATCCCGGTTCGTCGATAGGCAATTACACGCCGGATGAAGCGCTGCTGTTCCTGCAACGCATACGCGCTGCCTGCGACGACGACGGTGGCTTGCTGATAGGCGTGGACCTGGTCAAGGACAAGGCGATACTCGATGCAGCTTACGATGACGCGCTGGGTGTGACGGCGGCGTTTAACCTGAACCTGTTGCGTCATCTGAATCATTTGCTAGGTACGGATTTCGACGTACAGGCATGGCGGCATCGTGGCTTTTTCAATGCGCAGGAAAGCCGGATAGAAATGCATCTGGAAGCTGCATCCGCACTCACGGTGCGCTGGCCCCAAGGTGAGCGGCACTTTGAACGCGGTGCACGCATCCATACAGAAAATAGTTATAAGTACACACAGCGCAGCTTTACAGATTTGCTGGAGCAGGCAGGATTCGGCCGCCTGTCTTTTTGGACTGACCCGCAGCAGTGGTTCATGGTGTGCCATGCACATGTGAACTGAACATGCGATTGTGCGAACTGCGTCGGACAGCAGTAGACTGTAGCAAGAGGCATCCCGTAACTGTTCTATCAATAACATGACGGATTGCAATGAACGTACAGACAGAAACCATCCATCTGCTGCTACCGCATCAGAGCCTTACGCGTTATCTGGCAGTGCGCGCACATACACTGACGCTGGCCGCGCCACTGTCGGAAGAGGATTGCGCCGCGCAGTCGATGCCGGATGCGAGCCCGGTCAAATGGCACCTGGCGCATACCACCTGGTTTTTTGAAACCTTCATCCTCGAGCGCTACGAAGCCAATTTCCAGCCGCATCATCCGGCGTTTCGTGTGCTTTTCAATTCCTACTACAACGGTGTCGGTGACAAGCATGCACGTGCGCAGCGCGGCTTGTTGACGCGTCCGCCATTTGATGAAGTACTGGCTTATCGCCGCGATGTGGATGCACGTATACAGGCTTTGCTGTCGCAAACGTGGTCGGCATCACAGCAGGCAGAAATCAACTCTTTGCTGGAACTGGGTTTGCAACACGAGCAGCAGCATCAGGAATTGATACTGACCGATGTCTTGCATTTGTTTTCGCGTAATCCCTTAAAGCCAGCCTATGCTGCAACTCCCTATGCGATGGCGGACCTGCCACCGGCATTGGAGTGGTTGTCATTCGATAGCGGGGTAGTGCAGGTCGGGCATGAAGGCGGCGGCTTTTGTTTTGACAATGAATTGCCGCGGCACCGCCAGTTTGTAGAAGCGTATGCGCTGGCGACACGGTTGGTGACGAATCGCGAATACCTGGCTTTCGTCGAAGCGGGTGCTTATGAAGACCCGGCCTTATGGTTATCGGAAGGCTGGGACTGGGTGCAGACCCAGCAAGCCGCACATCCGCTGTACTGGCAGCACGACCGTGGCTGGCATGCGTTTACCTGGCACGGTTTGCGGCCGCTCGACCTGAACGCGGCGTTGACGCATGTTTCCTATTTTGAAGCGGATGCTTATGCGCGCTGGAGTGGCGCGCGCTTGCCGACCGAGGCGGAGTGGGAGCATGCGGCGCAGAGTTCGGTGGAATTGACGCAGCTGTTAGGCACCTGCTGGCAATGGACCAGCAGCAGTTACGCTGCATATCCCGGTTATCAGACTGCCGCTGGTGCGCTGGGCGAGTACAACGGCAAGTTCATGTCCAACCAGTATGTATTGCGCGGTTCATCGTGTGCGACGCCGGACGGTCATGCGCGCATCAGTTACCGCAACTTCTTTCCTTCCTCTGCACGCTGGCAATTCAGCGGTATCCGGCTGGCGCGCTAGACGCTAGCTTCCTGCCGCAGACTAGCGCAGTTCCAGCCGGTTGTAATCCAGTATGCCTGCTTCCAGTGCCTGCTCAGTGAAATAGCGCTGGTGCAGCGTATCGCTGAACGCCCAGAAATCCTTGTTATCCCGTCGTACTGCCCAACGTAGCGTAAAGGCGGCGTAGTCACGTTCCGAGCGCAAGCCTTGCAGTGCTGTGACCATGGCCGGTAAATCGGTCGCGCTGACGCGATAGAAGGCATTCGGATAGCTGAAGCCTATGCCGGGAGTCAGGGTCAGTGTGTCTTCCTCGGGTACCAATGCTTTGCTTTCACCCAGCAGATGCGAGACGCTGGCGTGTGCAGTGTTGCGCATGATGCTGTAGCTGCGTGCCTTGCCATCCGGTGCTTCGACCACCAGTACCGCAGTTTCAGGCAGCCATTGCAAAGCAAGGCCTTTGCTGGCAGCGAGTTTTTGTAGCGGTGCCTGCAAGGATGTCGGTGTTTGTTTGCGCCAGTCCAGATTGGTAGCGATGACGGGAGCGAGTCGTTTGCGCATCAGTTCCAGCAATTCCTTTTTCGGATCATTGCTGGCATAGCGTATGCCACTATCGACATTCAGGGTGGTCGCCGGTCCGCCATAGACTTGTTCGCGCACCGACTGGCTGTCACCGCGATACCAGCTGTCACGGACTGCGTTACGTTGTGCCTTCGGCAGCAGCATCAGGAAAGTCGATTCGCCTTCCGAACGCAGGTAATCCATATACAGCCTGGACGCCAGTTGATGGCCGACGTTGCCATACACATCGTAGTTGGCAACCAGCAGATAGTGGATGCGTTCCAGTAGCGGATAGCCTATGACCCAGGCAGTTTTCGGTGTGTCACCGACAAAGCCTTTGACCACGCTCGCATTGTCGAAATGACGGAATACGGTGAGTGCGGCATTGTCGTTGTTGCCGTCGCCATCCCAGATCAGATTGAGGTTCACATCGGCAGGCTTCTTGATAACTTTGGCCAACAACTCGGAGCGTGCTTTCAGATATTCGTTTTCCAGTTTGCCGTAAGCCAGCCACGGCGCGAGGATGCCGGTCGTGCGGTTGCCTGTCGGCAGGCGTGCCAGTTCTGAGCTTTGCTGCAGCAAGGCGTCGACATCCTTGTCATAGTTGTCGGAAGGTGCGAGGAAGGTGACCCAGAACTGATCCTGGATCACATTCAGCGCGACCTGGCCGCGACATACCGGGCCTTTGATGAAACCCATGATGGTGAATTCCGCTTCATCCAGCATGAAGCGATAACGCGCACCGACCGGTAGCTGGGCGAAGGTGGCGAATGGATTGGCCGCGGTTTCTTCACTGTAGCCCGGCAGCTTGTTCACGTCATACGGTGCTGCAAAGAAGAGCTGACGCCAGCGTGCCATGCGCTTTGCATCGAGGCGATATGGCATATGCGTTTTCGCGACTATGGTTTCGCGTTCTTCCGCCAGGCGATAGTAGACGCGGCTGGTTTTGGGATCGTCGACCGGCCTTGCGGTCGCGATGATGTTGACAGGCTGTCCCGGCGGTGTAGTTGAGCGCACCAGCTTGAAGTAGTTACGCTGCTTGTCGTTGCTGATACCGTCACCAAAGTACAGGTGCGCGAGGAATAGATGCTCGTAGGCATAGCGTGCGAACAGCTGCTCCTTCAGCGTGTCGCCGTTGAGGAATTTTTCCCACAGGCGAACCTTGGTTGTTACTGCTGCCGGTACCGCAGGCTGTCCTTCATACGGCGCGCCTTGTTCCAGCCATGTCGTCACTTTGCGATGTTCTTCCGGCGACAGGCCGGGCAGGCCGAAAGGCATGCCTGCCAGTGGCTCCTTGCGTTCGTAGGCTGCCATTTCAAAATCGGTCGGGCACATATTGGCGCGGTCTGCCGAGATATCCAGCTTGCTGTGCTGGTCGGCTTCTGCCGGCCACGGATGCTGCTGTTTCAGCATCAGCATGCGATGAATCAGACCCACCGCGCGATTCGCTTCCGGCGTAGACATGTGTTCATTCATGACCGGGAAGAAGGCACGCTGGCGCCATTCCGAAGGTTTTTGCGCATCGATGTAGAGGCGCGAAGGATCTGCCGCCAGCAGGCGCGACGCATCGTACACAGTGGTCTTATTGGCGCCGCGCGCCAGGCCATCCCAGCTGGTGGTTTTAAGCTGGCACGGAGCGTCATAGCAGGCATGACAGACGACGCAGCGCTGGTTGAGTATCGGTTGTATGGTTTGCAGATAGGACGCGTCGGCGACTGGCTTCAAGGGCACGTCAAAGCGGGTCGGATCGGGCGGGCCGTACAGGCTGTCCAGCTGCGTGCTGAGCAAGGTGCCGCAGGCAGCGATCAGGAGGATTAAAGGTAAGAGGAAAATCCGGCGCATACGACTTACCGTGGAAACTGGAGGTGAGGTGACCTTGCCGTATTTCGTGCCAGGTGTCAATTTACAGGCGTAAAAAAGCCGCTGACAGGCAGCGGCTTTTTGTTTGCTGACGTAGCTGATTAGCTGGCCAGGGCGATGTCACGGTTAACCGCGCTCAGTACGGCGCGGAAGGAGGCGGTGACGATGTTGCCATCAATACCGACACCGAAGCGGGTGACGCCGTTGTTGACGCGCAGTTCTACATAGCTGGCGGCATTCGCGCTGGCACCTGCACCAATTGCGTGCTCATGGAAATCCATCAATTTGATGTTCAGGCCGAGTGCATTGATGAAGGCGTCGATAGGACCGTTGCCGCTACCTTCCATCGAGACCGGCTGGCCATCTTTTTCCAGTTCTACCTTGATTTGCACTTCGCCGTCTTTCGAGTCGTCGATGTGGTGGTTGCGGTAGTGGTAAGGCGTGACCGCGTTCAGGTATTCGCTGTTGAAGATGGTGTGGATGTCGTTGGCTGCGACTTCGCCACCGGTTTCATCGGTGATGCGTTGCACGGCGCGGCTGAATTCGATTTGCAGCCGGCGTGGCAAGACCAGGCCATATTCCTGTTCGAGCAAATAAGTCATGCCGCCTTTACCGGACTGGCTGTTGACGCGAATCACGGCGTCGTAGCTACGGCCGAGATCGGCCGGATCAACCGGCATGTATGGCACTTCCCAGATTTCATCCGGCTTTTGTTTGGCAAAACCTTTTTTGATTGCATCCTGGTGCGAGCCGGAGAAGGCGGTATAGACCAGGTCGCCGACATATGGGTGACGCGGATGGACCGGGATCTGGTTGCACTCTTCCACACATTGACGGATTTCATCGATGTCGGAGAAGTCGAGGCCAGGATTGATGCCTTGCGAATAGAGATTTAGTGCAAGCGTGACGAGGTCGACGTTGCCGGTACGTTCGCCATTGCCGAACAAACAGCCTTCGATACGATCGGCACCAGCCATCACTGCCAGCTCGGCAGCAGCGACTGCACAACCACGGTCATTGTGTGGGTGCACGCTGAGGATGATGGAGTCGCGGCGCGCCAGGTTGCGATGCATCCATTCAACCTGGTCGGCGTAGACGTTAGGGGTGCTGGCTTCAACCGTGCCTGGCAAGTTGATGATCATCTTGCGCTCAGGTGTAGGCTGCCATGCTTCGGATACGGCGTCGCAGACTTCCTTGGCGAAATCGAGTTCGGTCATGCTGAAGGTTTCCGGCGAATACTGGAATACCCATTCAGTTTCAGGATGTGCATCGGTCAATTCACGGATCAGCTTGGTACCGGCGACCGCGAGTGCCTTGACTTCTTCTTTCGACATATTGAAAACGATGCGGCGGAATGCAGGTGCCGTCGCGTTATACATATGCACGATGGCGCGACGTGAGCCAACTACGGAGTCCACGGTACGGCGGATCAAATCTTCGCGTGCCTGGGTCAGGACTTCGATGGTGACATCGTCCGGGATGCGCTTTTCGTCGATCAGCTTGCGCACGAAATCGAAATCGGTTTGCGAAGCGGAAGGGAAGGCGACTTCAATTTCTTTCAGGCCGATTTTCAGGAGCATGTCGAAGAAGCGCAGCTTCTTTTCATGGTTCATCGGTTCGATCAAAGCCTGGTTGCCATCACGCAAATCGGTGCTCATCCAGATCGGCGGTGTGCTGATCACGCGGTTTGGCCAGGTGCGGTCCTTGAGTTGCACGGGAGGGAAGGCGCGGTATTTCGCAGCCGGGTTAGTCAACATCATGATAAGTCCTTAAATTCTTCGTTCAATCGGGGTAAGCGTCAGGGGTGGCGATGGGCTACCTGACTGCCACGTGCGCTAGGTCAGGTAACCGATCGGTAGCAATAGCAAAGCCAATGAACGAGCGAAGCTCATCCCGGCGAACAAATCGCCATTGATGCGCACTGCTGAAATCGGCTTGATAGGCATGATGGTTACGGATAACTCGGTTGTACTGCTGTATTTACTGCGACGGTATTACTGGTGTGTTGCGGGCAACACAGGGGGCACGCTACTAAGCTAGTAGTAGCGATAGCAGCGTCGATAGCGAGATGCCAGCGATGTGCTTGGATGCGGAAGGAATGTGGTGTGCAGAAAACATAGGGCTAACTTTAGGTGATGCAGGGGCGCACTGTCAAGCCCGATATAGCTTAGCGCAGTGTTGCGTTGTAGATTTGATAATGCAACCAGGCCGCGCCAGGCCTGGTTTCGCTCTTGTCTATGTGCAAAAGGCAGGCCGTTTTCAGGCCTGCACTTCGACGCTGGCAGCTCCTGGCGACATTTCCCCTATGACCGCCGCATGGGCAAAACCTTCGCGTTGGAATAATGCCAATACCTCGTCCACTGCGGCCGGATCGCAGGCCACCAGCAACCCCCCCGAAGTCTGCGGATCGCTCAGCAAGGCTTTTTCTACGGCGCTGACACCCGTTGCCAATGTCACATCATGACCATAGGCATCCCAGTTGCGGCCTGAAGCGCCGGTGACGCAACCTTGCTCAGCCAGTTGCAGCACGCCAGGCAACAAGGGGATGGACGGCATTTTCAGCGTCGCCGTCAGATTTGCGCCGCGCGCCAGTTCCAGCAAATGGCCGAGCAGGCCGAAACCGGTGACGTCCGTCAACGCATGCACGCCATCCAGTCTGGATAAAGCCATGCCGGGTTTATTCAGTTTGGTAGTGTTGGCGATCATCGCGGCGTAGCCAGCGTCATCCAGGACGTTTTTCTTTAGTGCCGCAGACAGTATGCCTACACCCAGTGGTTTGCCGAGTATCAGTTTGTCGCCCGCTTTGGCATCGGCATTGCGTTTGACTTTGGATGGATGGACCAGGCCGAGTACGACTAAGCCATAAATAGGTTCGACCGAATCGATGGTGTGGCCACCAGCGATCGGAATACCGGCTTCGGCACAGATGGATTCGCCACCTTTGATGATCTGGCCTATGGTGTCCAGTGGTAGCTGATTGATAGGCATGCCGACCAGCGCGAGTGCCATGATCGGCGTGCCACCCATCGCGTAGACATCGGAGATCGCATTGGTCGCTGCGATGCGGCCAAAGTCATAAGGATCATCAACGATGGGCATGAAGAAATCAGTAGTTGCAATCAGTGCCTGCTCATCATTGAGCTTGTAGACGGCAGCATCATCGGAGGTTTCTATCCCGACCATCAACTCCTTGGGAACCGGAAAGCCGCTTGAGTTCTTGAGGATATCAGCCAGCACGCCGGGCGCGATCTTGCAGCCGCAACCGCCGCCGTGGGAAAAGGAAGTGAGTTTGATGGTCGTATTCATTTGATCTCTTTAAGGATGCTGTTGCAGTCTTGCACGCTGATTGAAATTTATTTTCTGCAAGGTGCAAATAAGGACCGTTGTCCGGATTAATAAATGAACTGGTGATTGCGAGTGTAGTGCAATCGACTATCTCGTGCATGCGCTTTGGGAAACAATGCAAGGCGGCGCGGATATCAATGCGTGTTACTGCGGGGATTTAAGAGTCGTGTTTGAGGCGCGTGAAAATGCACCATCAAATGAAAACAGCACGCCTGAGAGTGGCTCGCAGGCGTGCTGTGTTGTGCTCGGGTTCAGGCTCCTGGATTAGCAGTTACCTTTTTTTGCTTGTCCCGGTGGGCAGTGATAGCCGTGATCATCCCTGTAATGTTTGTCCTTGTAGTGCTTATCATAGTGTTTGTCTTTATGATGCGGACGGTCGTAGCGGCTTTGCTGCCATCTCTCATTCTGCAGATACCAGCGCCCATTATCCTGACGCCATTCCGGGCGGTGATAGACGTAGCCAGGACGAGCCGTTACCCAGTGACCCTGCGCCCATACGTGCTGGTGACCATTCCAGTTCCAGTAACCCGGTGCCCATACGTAACCACTGCGTGGTGGCGGCACTTGTTCATAACGTAGTGGTGGCGGAGCGGTACCGATATTCAGGTTGACGCTGACTTGCGCCATCGCTTGCATAGGTACGACTGCGCTGCTGGTGACGGCAACTGCGGCCAAGGCTAAAAGTAGACGTTTCATGGTGTTGAGTGTTGAGAGTGTTGATAGCTAAACTATATAGCCTCTGCCAGAGATATTTAAGCAAAGTATTCATCTGCTTACAATTGTTACGAATTCTGCGGCCGACTGTAAACGGCGGCAGCCGCAAGCGAAGTCACGCAGAAATAAAAAAAGCCCGCATCGGTGAGGAGGCAGGCTGGTGTTGCGTTCACCCAAACCTATAGTGGAGTGTGGCAAACAGGGTGTACTGTACAGACCGAAAATGACAGTACGATGACAGCGGCAGTGGTCAGGTAAAAATTTTGCCTGTCTGATCGCATCATGCCCAGACTGTCACCCAGATGGACGCTGCTCCCTATCCGACATAGAATCCCGCTCGCTGCCTTTGCCAGTTGTGGTGCTCTAGCCTCATCCGGCACAAGACTTGGGGCAATTGTCATTAAGTTGAAATGTTTGCTGACTAACATTGGCCAACAGCAACTTTGCGCTCACAGCGCCATTCATCCAGCATCCACGCGTCATTCATATTCGCATCCGTCACCTTGCAATCCGTCCTCCACTTCCTGAAAAAGCACGGCAATAATCTGATCCTCGGGGAAAAAGGTCTGGTTCCCGTTACCTTTTTGCTGGCGTTCGCGATGCTGGCGATCATCTGGTGGGGCACTTTGTCACGCATGGCGCATGAGAAAGAGCTGGTGCTGGAAAGCTCGATTTCAGACGGTCAGAATATCGCATCCATTGTCGCCACCAATCTCAATGAGGTATTGGAGCGCGCCAGCCATTACGCCAGGATAGGGCGTTCCATGATGGAAGAGGAGCGCTTCTCCGAGCTGCAACTCAAACCTTTACTCAGTGGCGACCCGGCTTATCTGCGGATAGCAATCTTTGACGGGCAAGCCAGGCTGCTGCAATCATCCGCCAACCGCCAGTCGGAACCAGAGCTGATGCAACTGGTACAGACGGTCCAAGAAAAGTCATTAGCGAGCGGGAATGATATCCAGCTGATAGTAGGGCGGCCATCGGTTAGCGATAGCTCGGCATGGCGTGTACCGATTGTGATTCCATTTGCAACAGCAGACCGGCAGCAAGGATTTTTGGCAGCGGTAATCGATCTCGGCTATTTTTTGCGTTTGTATAAGGACATTCATCTGGGTCATGGCGGTCGCATAGAGATCCTGACGCGTGACGCATACCAATTGGCTGAACTAAACGGCGCGGGCCTGGCTGCCGGTGTCGACTATGCCGGGTCGGATTACGGCAAATTCCTGCTGGGTCAGGATGAGGAGGGCGTAATCAGCGCCAACCGGCCTGGTGCAGCAGAGCAGGAAATTGCCGTGTTCCGCATGTTGGCCAGTTATCCGTTTACGGTTGTCGTCACCCGCGACCAAAGCTATGTAATGGCACGCCTGACCGCGCGGCATCGCGATTACCTGCAGCGGGCAATCGTGGTTTCGATCGCGGTAGTCTTGTTGATGTTTGGTTTGTTGGTGATCGCATACCGCCAGCGTCGCCTGTACAACGTATTGGCCGCGTCAGAACAGGAAAAACGCAGTCTGATCGGGCAACTGGAGCAAGAAAAAGGACGTGCGCTGCTGCAGGCTTCGCATGATTACCTGACCGGCATTCCCAACCGCATGCTGTTTTATGAACTGGCTGCCGCCGAACTGGCACGCGCGAGGCGTAGTCGCAAGTTGTACGGGATGTTCTTTCTCGATCTCGATAAATTCAAGTTGATCAACGATACGCTGGGTCACGCCGTGGGCGATCTGCTGCTGCAGGGCGTGGCGCGCCGTTTGCGCGAATCACTGCGGGAATACGATTTGCTGGCCCGCCTTGGTGGTGATGAGTTCGTCATGCTGATTTCAGAAATGACATCTGAAAACGATATCGCCAAGGTTGCAGCGAAGCTGGTGGAGGTAGTACGTGCGCCTTTCCCTGACCTCGATGGCCACGATATTGAAATCAGCCCGAGCATAGGTATCGCGCTGTATCCGCGTGACGGACAAAACGTGGAGACCCTGCTAACCCATGCTGACGCGGCGATGTATAACGCGAAAGCGGCCGGGGCCGGGACTTATCGCTTCTTTGATAGTTCGCTGAATGCATCGTCGGCACGTGACGTGGAATTGCTGACGCGCTTCAAGCGTGCGATACGTGATGATGAGTTTTGCCTGCACTACCAGCCGCGTGTGGAGTTGCAGGAGTTCGACCTGGTTGGTCTGGAGGCACTGGTGCGCTGGCAGCATCCGGAACATGGTTTGATTTTCCCTAACGACTTCATTGCACTGGCGGAAGACAATGACCTGATCGTGTTGCTGGGCCGTTGGGTAATCGACGCCGCTTGTCGGCAGATAGCCGAATGGCGTGCTGCCGGTCTGCCTTTGGTGCCGGTCGCGATTAATGTCTCGCCCAAGCAGCTGAAAGACAGCGCCTTGCTGGAAACCGTGATGGATACGCTGGCGCGCTATCAGATAGAACCCGAATTGCTGGAAATAGAAATTACTGAAGGTTGTTTCATCGAAGACTTCGATACCGCGAATCGCGTACTCGAGCAGTTGAAAGCGAACGGTTTGCGAATTGCTCTCGACGATTACGGCACCGGTTTTTCCGGTTTGAAGAATCTGAAGAAACTACCTATCTACGCGATCAAGATCGATCGCTCATTCGTCCGCGATATCCGCAATGACAATAGTGATGCGGTGATTGTCGCATCTACCATTTCGCTCGCACATAACCTCGGCTTGCAGGTCGTTGCCGAAGGCGTGGAAAGCAAGGAACAATTGGTGCATCTGAAGACAGCGGGTTGCGATCAGGTGCAGGGTTTTTATTTCAAGCGGCCGGTAGAAGCCGCCGGAATAGTCGAGATTTTGCGTCGTGGCAGGTTCACGCCTACATAAGGGGAGATTACATGCACACCATAAGCGATATGTTCCGCGCCCTGGCTTGGGGTCTGTTATTGCTGACGACATCGGTATATGCCGCTGAATGCGAGCGACCAGCACGTCTGCATTTTTCGCTGGTGCCGCAAAGTGATTTGCAAAAAGATGTGGCCTCACTCAAGCCCTTGTTTGCCGATTTGCAGACTGCACTCGGGATACCGGTGGAGGTGGTAATGCCGACTTCATATGGCGCTGTGATAGAGGATTTATTGTCGGGCGCGGTTGATCTGGCACGCCTGGGGCCTGCTGCTTATGTATCGGCGAAAAAACAGGACCCGGGTATCACTGCCTTTGCGACGGTGTCGCGCAAGATGCCGGGGCAGAATGAAGAAGACACCTTCTATCACTCAGTCCTGATTGTGCGCAGCAATGGTCCATACCAGACCATAGAATCATTGCGTGGCAGGAGCGTGGCGCTGGTTGATCCGGATAGCACTTCGGGCGCCTTGATACCGCGCCATGTTTTTCCTCGCGTGATCCAGACGCCTTTGGAAAAATACTTTGGTCAGTTGATATATAGCGGTGCGCACGATCAGTCGATGCAAAACCTGAAGAAGGGCAAGATAGACGCCGCTTTTATTTCCAGTGCCAGCCTGGCGATGCCGATAGAAAACAGTGGCGTCAAAAAAGAAGACTTCCGGGTGCTGTGGCGTTCGGCCGCAATCCCGCGTAATCCTTTTGTCTTGCGCAGTCGCTTGTGCGCCGATATCAAGAAAAAGATCATAGGCGTCTTCCTCGATAGCGGTGGCAATGCGAATGAAAATCTGATGCGCAAACTGAACGTGACGCGCTTTGTCCCGGTCAGCGACAAGGATTATCAGATCGTGCGGGACTTGCCCTGATTTTGTGTGGCTTGCTGCTTAGGCGGCGGGCAATACCTTGGCCCATGGGTAGCGCGCATCGTGTCCGGCCTCGAAGCGTTCTATCTCGGGTAATAGCTGCATGGTCGCACCTATCATGTCCAGCCCTTCAACTATCATTTGACGGTGACGAGCTCCCAGCGTAAACGGGAAGCTGTGCTGTGCACTGCTGACTGTCATCGCATCAAGGTCTATCGTCAGTTGATGATTGCCATCATCCATGTCGGCTAACAATGCTGCGATTTTTTCTTCTTCGAGTGCGATCAGCAGCAAGCGATTATTCAATGCATTGCCAAAGAAAATTTCACCGAAGCTGGGCGCAATAATGGCCTCTATCCCTAGTTGCTGCAGTCCCCAGACTGCATGTTCACGGCTGGAGCCACAACCGAAGTTGGGGCCTCCGACCAGGAACTTGCTGGAGCGGAAGTCGGACTGATTCAGGATGAAGTCCGGGCGCGGGCTGCCATCCGGATGAAAGCGCAAGTCGTACAGTACACCTTGCGCCAGACCTGCCTTGTCGATGATGCGCAGGAATTGTTTGGGCATGATTTGATCGGTGTCGAGATTGGCCAGCAACAATGGTGCTGCGACTCCTTGCATTAATGTTGCGTCAGACATGGGCCAGCTCCTTATCCAGTTCACGTACATCCGAGATGCAGCCGCGTATCGCTGCTGCTGCCGCCATCGCCGGACTCATTAAATGGGTGCGGCCTTCGCGTCCCTGGCGTCCTTCGAAGTTACGATTGGTGGTCGACGCACAGCGCTCACCCGGTGTCAGCACATCGTCATTCATTGCCAGGCACATCGAGCAACCTGGTTGACGCCATTCAAAACCGGCTTTGATGAAAATATCGGCCAGGCCTTCCTGTTCGGCCTGGCGTCGCACTGTACCGGAACCTGGTACCACCATTGCACGTACGCCTTTGGCGACATGGCGACCGGCGATGATGCTGGCGGCGCTGCGCAAGTCTTCGATGCGGCCATTGGTGCAGGAGCCGATGAAGACGCGTTCTATCGGCATGCCGAGCAGGGATGCACCGGCGGACAAGCCCATGTAGTGCAAGGCCTTGTTATCGTTGTGTGCGGTGTCCGGTATGTGGCCGTCGATCGGTATCGCCTGATCCGGGCTGGTACCCCAGGTGATGTAGGGTGCGACTTCAGTGGCGTTGAAATGATGGTCAGCTTCAAACTGTGCTTCCTGATCTGAGTACAGTGTCAGCCAGTCTTGCTGCGCCTGTGCAAACGCAGCTTCGTCGAGTTCGAGCGCGTGTTCGCGGATGTAAGCAAAGGTCGTTGCATCTGGACGGATCAACGCGGCACGGGCACCGGCTTCGACTGCCATATTGCATAAGGTCATGCGTGCTTCTGCCGATAATGCATCGATGGTGCTGCCGCAGAATTCCACCGCATAGCCGCGTGCGCCTTGTGCACCGATACGGCTGATGATGAGCAAGACCAGATCCTTGACCGAAGTGCCGACAGGTAAAGTGCCATCGACGCGTATGCGCATGTTATCGGCGAGGCGATAGACCAGGGTCTGCGTCGCAAGTATATGTTCGACTTCTGAGGTACCGATGCCGAAACCGAGTGCGCCCAGTGCGCCATAAGTCGTGGTGTGGCTATCGCCGCACAGCACCACCATGCCCGGACGGACCCAGCCGTGTTCCGGCGCGATGATGTGTTCTATCCCTTGTTCGGCATCGTTGGTATCGAGCAGCTTGATGCCGTATTCGCGGCAATTCTTTTTCAGGTTGCTGGCCTGCAGCGCAGATGGCGGATCGAAGATGACGCGTTGGCCGACCTGTACCGGATGGGTAGGAATGATGTGCGAGACGACGGCCAGTTGCTGGCGCGGGCGCAGCACTGTGCGTCCTTGTGCCTTTAAACCGGCGAAGGCTTGCGGGCTGGTGTATTCATTCATGATGTGCAGGTCGACATACAGCAGTACGTGCTGTGTATCGAGACGGCTGACTGTGTGCGAGTCCACCAGTTTTTGGTATAGCGTGCGTGTAGACATGGTGCGTGTTCTTGGTGGGTGCTTAGTTGGAGAGGAAGGGCAGCACTTCATCGAGCAAGAGCTGCGGCTCGTCTTCCGGTATGTAGTGGCCGCAATCGAGCGCATGGCCGTGTACGTTGGCGGCGAGGTGCTGCCATTCTTCGAGCGGCTGGAAGCATTGTTCGATCACGCCATGTTTGCCCCACAAGGTCAGCATAGGTGCTTGTATCTTGTTACCGGCGGCGAGGTCTTCCCGTTCGTGTTCGAGGTCTATGCCGGCGCTGGCGCGATAGTCTTCGCAAATGCCGTGTATGGTGGCCGGGTCGCGCAGACAGCGCAGGTATTCGGCATAGGCTTCAGGTGTAAATGGCTTCATCCCGGCGCTGCGTCCGGCGATGGTGTGTTGCAGGTAGACGTCCGGATGCGAGTTGATCAGTGTTTCCGGGAATGGTGCCGGGCGCGTCAGGAAGAACCAGTGGTAGTAAGCGGTGGCGAAGGCGCGATTTGCTTTTTCATACATGGCGAGGGTAGGGGCGACGTCGAGCACCACCAGCTTGCGTATGACTTCCGGATGATCGAGTGCCATGCGATAGGCGACGCGGCCACCGCGATCATGTCCCATCAACAGGAATTGATCGAAGCCCAGATGCGCCATCAATTTGATCTGGTCTACACCCATTACGCGTTTTGAGTAATTGCTGTGGTCGGGCAAGCCTTGCGGTTTGTCGCTGTCACCATAACCGCGTAGATCGCTCGCGATGACGGTGTAGTGCTGCGCCAGGGTCTGGGCCACCTTGTGCCAGATCACATGGGTTTGCGGATGGCCGTGCAGCAGGAGCAGGGCCGGGCCACTACCGCCCTTGATGTAGGCGATCCGGACGCCGTTGACTTCTGCGGTGTGTCGTTCAAATCCAGCGAATCCTGGAAACCCTTCTAACATAGTTGACTCCTGACGGCGGCGGCTTATCGTGTAGAGGATTGTATAGCTGTTAAAGCGGCATATAATTCATCTTTATTCAGTCTATTATTTCTTTTAATTTAATAATGAATGAGCTCTCCGATCTGGCGTTTTTCTCTGTCCTGGTAAAGCAGGGCAGCCTGGCTGCGGTCGCGCGTGAGCTGGGCGTGACGCCGCCAGCCGTGACCAAGCGCCTGGCCAACCTGGAGCAGCGGCTGGGCGTGCGCCTGCTCAATCGCACCACGCGCACCATGAGCGTGACGCACGAGGGCGAAATTTACCTGGCCGAAGGCGCGCGCATCCTGTCCGAGATCGAGGAGCTGGAGCGTACCGTCAGTCGCAGCCGCGCGGTGCCTAAGGGCTTGCTGCGTATTAATGCAAGCTTTGGTTTCGGGCGCAAACACATCGTGCCGGCGGTATCCGACTTCATCGCGAAATATCCGGAAATAGAGGTGCAGCTGCAGTTGTCTGACCGGCCTGTGAACCTGATAGATCAGGCTTACGACGTAGGCATACGGATAGGTGAGATGCCGGACGCGCGCATCATTGCGCGCAAGATCGCTTCCAATCGCCGCCTGCTGTGCGCGGCACCCGCATATATCAAGCGCCACGGCCAGCCCTCAGTGCCGCGCGACTTGCAGAAACAGCAATGCATCGTGTTGCGCGAGAATGATGCCGCCTATGGCAGCTGGCATTTGCACCGTGGCAAGCGGCAGGAAAGTATTAAGGTGCGTGGCGCGCTGAGCAGCAATGATGGTGAGGCCACCCTGGCCTGGGCGCTGGCCGGGCATGGCATCCTGATGCGTTCGCAATGGGATGTCGCGGCATATTTGCGTTCCGGGCGGCTGGTCGAGGTGCTGGCGGACTGGAGTTTGCCGCCCTCGGATATCTATGTGGTCTACCCGGAGCGCCTGAACCTGTCTGCCAAGGTGACGGCTTTTGTTGACTTCATGAGTGCGCGCTTTGCATCGCACCTGTCGGAGTTGGGCGATTCCTGGTAGGGGATTGTGTTACACGCAACACCTGCTGCATGGGTCAAATCAGCTCATGCCTGGCCGTTTGCTTGCCGGATGTGTAATTGATCCGTCAATTGGCGGTCTGGAAGGGCGCAAATCCTTTAAAATAGCGGCCTACTCCGAGATTATCTATGTCCATTTCAACTACCCAAGAAATCGTTGCAGAATTGCGTGCCGGTCGCATGGTGATTCTGGTCGACGAAGAAGACCGTGAAAACGAGGGCGACCTAGTATTGGCCGCCGAGTTCGTGACCCCGGAAGCGATCAATTTCATGGCCAAGTTCGGCCGCGGCCTGGTTTGCCTGACGCTGACTGAAGAGCGTTGCGACCAGCTGGCGCTGACCATGATGACAACGCGCAACGGGACCTCTTACGGCACCAACTTCACTGTCTCTATCGAGGCGGCCGAAGGCGTGACCACCGGTATCTCGGCAGCGGATCGCGCCAAGACCATCCAGGTCGCCGTTGCCAAAAATGCCAAGCCATCCGATATTGTGCAGCCTGGTCACATCTTCCCGCTGAAAGCGCAAAAGGGCGGTGTGCTGATGCGTGCCGGTCATACCGAAGCAGGTTGTGACTTCGCCGAACTGGCAGGCCTGACCCCGGCAGCGGTGATTTGCGAAATCATGAAAGACGACGGCACCATGGCGCGTCTGCCGGATTTGATCGAATTCGCCAAAGAACACGGCCTGAAGATAGGCACCATTGCCGACCTGATCCACTACCGTAGCCAGCATGAAACCATTGTCGACCGCGTCGGCGAGCGTACGATGGAAACCGTGTACGGCAGCTTCAAGACTATTGTCTACCGTGACAAGCCTAGCGGCGGCGCGCATCTGGCGCTGGTGCATGGCGATATCTCGGCCGACAAGGAAACCCTGGTGCGTGTGCATCAGCCAGTGTCGGTACTGGACTGGCTGGAAACCAAGGCGACCACGCACTCGTGGAACCTGGCGTCGGCGATGCAAGCGATCAAGCAATCGGAGCGTGGTGTGATGGTCTTGCTCAATTGTGAAGAATCGGCCGATGAGTTTTTTGCCCAGTTCGAGGCACTGAACAATCCGGAAACGCGCCCGCAACAACGTGCGGCCCATATGGATTTGCGTACCTACGGTATAGGCGCACAAATCCTCAAGGACCTGTCGGTAGGCAAGATGAAGTTGCTGGCAAACCAGCGCAAGATGCCTTCGATGGCCGGTTTTGATCTGGAAGTGACTGGTTATCAGGCGCGCACAGGCGATTGAACATTCGTTCAAATTTTATTGAATTGAGCAATCATTTCAATAACTTGTTGGTGCTGGTAGTAAAGTCGAAAAGAATTAGTTGAATTAAACGCGCTAGTCGCATGAAGGGGAACACCATGACAGTAGGCAGCTACGAAATGAATTTGGCAGGACAGGGTTTGCGCATCGGTATCGTGCAGGCGCGTTTCAATCAGGATGTGTGCCACGGTTTGCTGGCATCCTGCCTGGCAGAGTTGAAACACCTGGGTGTCGAAGACGAAGATGTCTTGCATGTCACGGTGCCGGGCGCGCTGGAAATTCCACTGGCCCTGCGCAAGATGGCAGAAACCCTGCAGTTTGATGCGCTGATCGCTATCGGTGCAGTGATCCGTGGCGAGACGTATCACTTCGAGCTGGTCTCGAACGAATCCGGCGCTGGCATCACCCGCGTAGGCCTCGACTTCGGCTTGCCGATCGCGAATGCAGTGCTGACCACCGACACCGACGAGCAGGCTGAAGCACGGATGGAAGAAAAAGGCGCGGACGCGGCTCGTGTCGCAGTTGAAATGGCGAACCTGACGATCGCGCTGGAAGACCTGGCTGACGCCGCCGACGACCAGCAGTAATCCTGCACCTTAAGAACTGCGCAGCAGGCATGCGGCGCAAGTATTGTTAACCTTTGATGCGCGCCTGGCTTCTATATATATGCAGGTGCGCTGTTTGTGAGCCATGACCCAAAAAACCGACCACGCTAATCCGAGCAAAAACCGTACGCCGCGTCATCGCGCCCGTGAATTTGCCTTGCAAGGCCTGTATCAATGGCTGCTGAATAATGAAGATGTACGCGTGATTGAAACGCATATCCGCCAGGCCCATGGTTTCGACAAGGCTGACGCTGAGCATTTCGACGCGCTGCTGTATGGCACCGTCAAGCAAGTCGGCGAATTGCGCGCCGGCCTGGCACCATTGATAGACCGTGAAATTTCGGCGTTGTCGCCAGTAGAGCACGCCGCTTTGCTGATAGGCGCGTTTGAATTGAAGAATCACATCGAAATCCCGTACAAGGTAGTCATCAACGAAGCAGTTGAGCTGACCAAATCCTTTGGCGGCATAGACGGCCATAAATATGTGAATGGCGTGCTGGATAAGTTTGCTGTCAGCGCGCGCGAAGTGGAAATCAACGCCGGACGCAAAGGCTGATCACACACTTCCGCTATTTATCTAGACAGTAAGTTCGGTCGCCACCTGCTCCGTTAGCCTCATTTCAGGCTGTAACGGATGCCGGTGGCGGTTTTCATTGAGGAATCTGCTTTGTCTTCGCATCTCACACAACTTGCCTCCCGCCTGCAAAACATCGCGCCTTTCCATGTCATGGAGCTGGCGAAGATGGCGGCCGAGCTGGAGCGGCAAGGGCGTCACATCATCCACATGGGCATAGGCGAGCCCGACTTCACGGCCGCGCAGCCTGTCATAGACGCGGCGACGCGCGCGATGGCGGACGGCAAATTGCAATACACGTCGGCTACCGGCTTGCCTGAATTACGGGCGGCGATCGCGGCGCATTATCAGACGGTCTATGGTGTCGAAGTCGATCCTGCGCGCATCATCGTGACGGCGGGAGCTTCGGCGGCCTTGTTGCTGGCGTGCGCTGCTTTGGTGGAAAAGGATGCGCAAGTCCTGATGTCGGATCCGTCCTATCCGTGCAATCGTCACTTTGTCGCAGCTTTTGATGGTCAGGCCAAAATGATCGCCAGCGGTCCCGAGCATCGCTTCCAGTTGTCGGCGGAGATGGTCGAGCAAAACTGGTGTGAACAGACGCGCGGCGTATTGCTGGCATCGCCATCGAATCCGACCGGTACCTCGATAGAGGCGGGCGAGCTGCGCAAGATAGTCGAGACTGTGCGCAGCAAGCAGGGCTTTACCATCGTCGATGAAATTTATAACGGCTTGCGCTACGACGCCGAGCCGTTCTCAGCCTTGTCGCTGGGCAGCGATGTCATCGTGATCAATAGTTTTTCCAAGTACTTCAATATGACCGGCTGGCGGCTGGGCTGGCTGGTGGTACCGCCGGAGCTGGTACAGCCTATCGAAAAGCTGGCGCAGAACCTGTTTATCTGCGCATCGAGCCTGGCGCAACATGCGGGGCTGGCTTGCTTCCAGCCGGAAGCATTGGCTATCTATGAGGCGCGCAAGGCTGAGTTCCAGCGCCGCCGCGACTATATAGTACCGGCGCTGGAAGGGTTGGGCTTCAAGGTGCCGGTCATGCCGGATGGTGCTTTCTATGTGTATGCCGATTGCAGCGCCTGGTCTGACGATGCGGATCAGCTGACGGTGGATATATTGAATAAGGCGGGCGTGGTGATCGTGCCGGGGCTGGACTTCGGTCCGTCTACTGCGCATCAGTATGTGCGCGTTTCGTATGCGACTTCGATGGAGAATCTGCAGGAAGCGGTGGCACGGTTAAAGGCGTTTCGCGAGCAGCATGTGAAATCCTGAGTCGATGTGCTGATAGTGCAGACGTAAAAAAAAGAGCCTGAGGCTCCTTTTTTATTGATGCTTCAACCATTACAGCGAAGTGAATTTATCGCCATCCAGCTTCTGTGTGTTCTTGTCTTCCAGTGCTGCCGACTTTTCCTGGATCACGACTGGCTGCGCTTTTGGTGCTGCGCGGCTGGCCATGGTTGCAAAAGCGGAAACACGTTTGCCGCTGGCAACTGCTTTCAGGCGGTCATACTCGCCCAGGACTTTGGCGCCGTAACCAGCGTCGCTATCCATGCCTGCAGCGCCTACATAGCGTTTCAGGCCAGCTTCTACCGAGCCGCCACGTGAGACGTACTCTTTCAGGATCAGCGAACCGACGCGGATGTTGGCAACCGGGTTCAGCGCTGCTTGTGTGCCGCCCATTTCAGCAAACTTGTCGTGATGCACTTTAGACATGACTTGCATCAGGCCTTGCGCGCCCACTGGGCTTTCGGCAAACGGGTTAAAGCGCGATTCAATTGCCATCACAGCCAGGATCAACAGCGGATCGAGGTTGATTTCCTTGGCGGTCAGGTAGGCCGCCGAGACCAGCATATTGGTAGCGTCGTTCGCTACGCGATAGCGCTTGGAGATCCATTGCGTTACGCGTTGCTGTTGCACGTCGGTGCCCAGCATGGCCGGATTGGCGCTAACGACGGGAGCATCTTCGATTGCAGCCGAGGCTGGATCGTCCATCAGGTTAGCGATAGGCGACAGGTCATCATCCGATGGTGCGGCCGCTACGGCGTCCGAGAACGGCGAGATGGCTTGGATTTTTTCTGCGACTTCCGGCTTGAAGAACATCAAAGCCAGGGTTGCGATTGCTGTCAGACCCAGCGCCATGACGGCGTGGCGTGCGGTTGCGACGACTTTGTTATTGGTAGTGCGCATTGCGGTTGAATGCGCAATTACCTGTCGTGCAGACTGCTTGGCGGCTTTACGCATCGCCGAGGTAATTCGATTTAACATTAAAAACTCCAGGATTGACGCGGCAAGTAAAGGGCTCCACCACAAAACAAATGAATTATTTCGTAGAACCCTGCACATGCCGTGAATCAGAGAAATCGTTTGCAGTCGCTTGGCGTACGGCAAACGTCGGAGTTGGTTACTTATAGGGTCGCGCATTCTGCAGCGGTGCCCTTGGCAAACAACTTTTTCGGGGAGAAGGCTAAGCGCCTTTTGAAAACACTCCTAAAATGTCATGTGGGACCCCGATCCCGTGAAATGAAGAGAGTTTCTTTTCTGCCCGGTTTGGTGTTCAAATACGGGGCCTGCTCTTCAAGTTGCGCGAATTGTAGGAGGCGGTTTATATCAAGTCAACACTATAAAATCAATATTCTATAACTTTTGAATCTAGCATTTTTAGTCCAGACCCGGTAAAAGCCAAAGGAATCAGGTACTTGGGCGTTTTAATTGAATAATCAAGTCCAAAGTACAAAACGGCGAAAAAAATATGAAATATTCTGATTTACGCGACTTCATTTCTCAATTGCAACAAATGGGCGAACTTAAGCGCATAAACGTGCCGGTTTCGCCTTATTTAGAGATGACGGAGATCTGCGACCGCACTTTGCGGGCCGCTGGTCCGGCACTGCTGTTCGAGCAACCGACCGGTCAAAAGATTCCCGTGCTCGGCAATCTTTTCGGGACACCGCATCGCGTCGCGCTCGGCATGGGTGCCACGGATGTGAGTGAATTACGCAAAATTGGCCACGTGCTGGCCATGCTGAAGGAGCCGGAACCACCGAAAGGTTTCAAGGACATCATGGGCCTGGGTTCGCTCGTGAAGTCGATCTGGGACATGGCGCCGAAAGAACTGCGCGGTGCTCCTTGCCAGGATATCGTGTGGGAAGGCAATGACGTCGACCTCGCACGCCTGCCTATCCAGCATTGCTGGCCCGGCGATATCGCACCTCTTATTACATGGGGTCTGGTTATTACTAAAGGCCCGCACAAGAAACGCCAGAATCTGGGGATTTATCGCCAGCAGGTGATAGGCCGCAACAAGGTCATCATGCGCTGGCTCGCCCATCGCGGCGGTGCGCTCGACTTCCGTGAGCACAGTATAGTTAACCGCGGCAAGCCGTATCCGGTCGCGGTCGCGCTGGGTGCTGATCCCGCTACTATATTAGGAGCGGTGACGCCGGTACCGGATAGCTTGTCCGAATACCAGTTTGCCGGTCTCTTGCGTGGCAGCCGTACCGAGCTGGTCAAGGCGCTGGGCAGCGAGTTGCGCGTACCGGCTTCGGCCGAGATCGTGCTGGAAGGGCACATCTACCCGGACGAGTCGCATCCATCCGGTTACGAGCATGCGCTGGAAGGTCCATATGGCGACCACACTGGTTACTATAATGAGCAGGATTCTTTCCCGGTCTTCACGATAGACCGCATCACGATGCGGCGCGATCCGATTTATCACTCTACGTATACCGGCAAACCGCCGGATGAGCCTGCGGTACTGGGCGTGGCGCTGAATGAAGTCTTCATTCCCTTGCTGCAAAAGCAATTCTCCGAGATTCTCGACTTCTATTTGCCACCGGAAGGTTGCAGCTACCGGATGGCGGTGGTGCAGATGAAGAAGGCTTATCCGGGGCATGCCAAGCGCGTCATGTTTGGCGTCTGGAGTTTCCTGCGCCAGTTTATGTATACCAAGTTCATCGTAGTGGTGGATGAAGACGTCAATATCCGCGACTGGAAGGAAGTGATCTGGGCGATTACCACCCGCGTCGATCCGACCCGCGATACCACCCTGGTAGAAAATACGCCTATTGATTACCTGGACTTTGCATCGCCGGTCAGTGGTCTCGGCAGCAAGATGGGGATAGATGCGACCAATAAGTGGCCGGGTGAAACCAATCGCGAATGGGGGCGTACCATCACCATGACCGATGAGGTGAAGCAGCGCGTCGATCAGATCTGGCAGGAGCTGGGTATTTAATAGCTGCGGTCATCGCAGTTGCTGATGTCAGAAAAAGTGGTGCTTCTATATATCTATATAGAAGCACCATTATTTTTTGTGTTCCTGAACAGATGAGCTGCAGGTCATCCATGGAAAATTTATAAATCCCTGCATACGCAGAGGACAGACTGCGCCTTTGCTGTTAAAATTCGTGTCGGCGGGCCCCTGCGCATTGTGGCATGGCCAACCTGGTCAGGTCGGGAACGAAGCAGCCACAGCCATTTCCTGCAAGTGCCGTAGACAAGGCTCGCCTCTTTATAGATGTCTATATATAGATAGATAGCTGTAATTATCCTCGTAGTTCAGTATTACCCTCCCGGCATTGCAATTCCTTTCGCTTCGATACTGCGCTTGCGCCGTAATTCGTCGTACTCGCGATAAATAATCCACAATTGTTCATTTGCCTTAGTCCTGCAGACCACGTATGTTTGTGTCCTTGCTGGGCTTGCGCCCCGGTTTTGGCAGGTATCGCTAACGAATTGACGCCTGCTAAGGTTAAACTTGCGCATGCAATTTTCGATGCAGCTCTGCAACTAACTCTCTAAACGCCGTATCGGCAGCTCAGGATAAGTAGTCTCTATGCAAGCAAGTAAAAAATATCTGTGGATAGGCGTGGGTGTCGCAGTGGTCGCAGGCGCCGCTTATCTGGTGTTCGGTGGCAAAGCTGAGCGCGGCAGATCCGGCGGCGACGGTACGCAATCTGTCAAAACTGTCATCGCCACGCAAAAGACCATACCGATCACCGTCACTGCAAATGGCTATGTGACCGCCGTCAGTACCGTTGATGTCCGTCCCAAGGTGCAAAACATAGTCCGCACCATCCACGTCAAGGAAGGGCAGTTCGTCAAAGCCGGACAACTTTTATTCACCCTGGATGAGCGCAGCGACCAGTCGAATGTGGCCAAGGCTTCGGCGCAACTGGCGGCAGGGCAGGCCGACCTGGCCGATGCCGAGCAGGTATTGAAGCGCAATCAGGATTTGTTATCGAAAAACTTCGTTTCTCAGGCGGTGGTCGATACTGCACGCAACAAGGTGGAAGCGCTGCGCAATACGGTGAAGGCCAACCAGGCAGCGATCCAGTCGAGTGCGGTTGCCCTGAGTGACAATAAAATCACCGCCGGTATCTCCGGTCGCATCGGTGTCATCAATGTCCATCCGGGTAGCCTGGCGCAACCAACCGGTACCGTGATGGTGACCATCGTGCAGATAGATCCGATCATGATCAGTTTTACCTTGCCGGAACGCGAGCTGCGCAATATCCGCGCCACTTATCCGCAAGGCAATGCTCCGGTACACGCGCAACTGCCAGGGCAGGAAGTCCTGACCGGCAAGCTGACCTTTATCGATAACCTGGCTGACACCCAAAGCGGCACCATACGCATGAAAGCGGAATTCGCGAATGCCGAGCAAAAGCTGTGGCCGGGCGCCTATGTCAACGTGAATCTGGTGTCGCGTGAAGTACCCGATGCGGTGCTGGTGCCAGCGCAGGCAGTGGTCACCGGGCCGGTCGATAAATTGCTCTATGTGGTACAGCCGGATGACACGGTGCAGGAACAAAAGATAGAAGTGCTGGCGATAGAAGATGGTCAGGCCGCCGTATCAGGTGTGAAAGCCGGTAGCCGCGTGGTAGTGGAGGGCACCAAAAACCTCCGCCCCGGCACCAAAATCCGTGAAGTGAAGAAAGCAGCTGCCACACCTGCTGCTCCGACCTGAGTTGGTTTCTGGCCTGATCATATTTCGCGTGTGATCAGGCTTTAATTTAATCCTTGCTGCATTCCTTATCCCCATGACTTTGCCTGGGCAAAATACATAGTGAATATTTCCGAACTTTGCATACGCCGGCCAGTCATGACTGTGTTGCTCTCGATCGCAGTGGTCGTGCTCGGCACTTTCTGTTATTTCAAATTGCCGATTGCGGCACTGCCGAGTTACGACACACCAGTCATCAACGTCACCGGTTCCTTGCCCGGAGCCAGTCCGGAAGTGATGGCCGCTTCGGTCGCGACCACGCTGGAAAAGCAATTTTCGACCATCGCCGGGCTGTCGACGATCAGCTCCAGCAGCACACTCGGCAATACTTCGATCACACTGGAATTCGATCAGAATCGCGATATTGATGCTGCTGCGGTCGACGTGCAGGCGGCGCTGTTGCGTGCGCAACGCAGCTTGCCGATAGAGATGACCGCCTTGCCTGCCTATCGCAAGGTCAACCCGGCAGATGCCGCCATCCTCTTGCTGGCGCTGACATCACCTTCGCTGTCCTTGTCCGAGCTGAATGACTATGCAGAAAACCTGATTTCACCGTCGCTGTCGACCATCAATGGTGTGGCGCAAGTGCAAGTCTATGGTCAGCGTCGTTACGCGGTACGCGTCAAGGTCAAGCCGGATGAGCTGGCGGCGCGCAATATGACGCTGGATGAAGTCGCGCAGTCCTTGCGCGCATCGAATGCGAACTCGCCAGTCGGTGTGCTGGATGGTACGCGCCAGACGCTGACGTTGCAGGCGAACAAACAGTTACGCAATGCCGAAGCATTCAGCAACCTGGTTATCAGCAGCCGCAATGGCCAGACCACACGCCTGCGCGATGTGGCCATCGTTGAAGACAGCGTCGAGTCAATCAAAAGCGGTAGCTGGGTCAATGGTGAGCCGTCTATCGTGCTGGCCGTGCAGCGTCAGCCGAATGCAAATACGGTAGCAGTGGTGGACGCGGTGAAGGCGACCCTGCCGCAGTTCAAGGACCAGATGCCGGCGTCTATCAATGTCCAGGTTTTGAATGACCGTTCAGTATCCATACGCGAAGCGATCCACGATGTGAAGCTGACTTTGCTGCTGACTATCGCGCTGGTGGTACTGGTGATTTTCCTCTTCCTCAAACGCTTGTCAGCAACTGTCATCCCGGTACTGTCCTTGCCGATTTCATTGATAGGCTGTTTCGCGCTGATGTATTGGCTGGGCTACAGCCTGGATAATATTTCGCTGCTGGGCATTACGATCGCAGTTGGTCTGGTGGTCGATGATGCAATCGTGATGCTGGAAAATATCGTGCGTCATATCGAGGACGGTATGGAGCCGCTGGCCGCCGCACTCAAGGGTTCGCGCGAAGTCAGCTTTACCATTATCTCGATCTCGATTTCGCTGGTGGCGGTGTTCATTCCTATTTTCTTCATGCCGGGTGTAATCGGTTTGCTGTTCTATGAATTTGCCGCCGTCGTGTCGCTGGCGGTGATGGTGTCGGCAGTGATGTCGCTGACGCTGGTGCCTATGTTGTGCAGCCGTTTCCTCAAGCATGAAACGCCCGCCGAGCATGCACAGGAAAACTGGCTCAGTCGTTCATTCGAGAAATTATTCAATCGTGTGCTGGATGGTTACACACGCGGCCTGGACTGGTCGCTCAGCCATCGTAAAAGCATTTTGTGGCTGGCAGTCGCAACCTTCCTGTTGACGGCTGTACTGTTCATCACGATACCGAAAGGTTTCTTCCCGACTGAAGATATAGGCCAGATCAGCGTCACGATAGAAGGGCCGGAGGACGCATCCTATCCAACCATGGTCAAGCTGGTTGCAGCGGCGGCAGAGATAGTACAAAACGATCCGAACGTGGCAACTACCACATCCCGTACGCGTGACAGCAATGTCGGCAATATGTTTATCGGCCTCAAGCCACGCGGTGAGCGTGAACCCATGGACAAAGTCCTGCGTGATTTGCGCCGCAAGGTGAGTGGCATACCGGGCTTGTCGGTGTACATGATGCCGGTGCAAAACTTGCGTCTCGGCGGCCGCAGTAGCAAGAGCCAGTACCAATACGTGATGCAGAGTGTGCGTCCGGATGAGTTGAATGACTGGGCGGAAAAAATGCAGGCGCGCATGCGTGCTGATCGCGCCTTCATCGACGTCACCAGTGATTCGCAACTCAAGGGTTTGCAGGCGGTGGTGAACATCAATCGTGATCGTGCCAATGAAGCGGGCGTCAGCATCCAGGATATCCGTACCGCCTTGTACAGCGCCTACGGTGATAGACAGATCTCGACCATATACACCAGCAACAACAGCTACTACGTCATCATGCAGGACATGAATGTAGGGCAGCAGGATGAGGCCGACCTGAACAAGATTTACCTGCGTGCCAAGACCGGGGTGCTGGTGCCGCTGCTTAGTCTGGCGACGGTGGAGCGTACCGCCGGGCCGATCTCGGTGAACCATCAGGGACAGCTGCAGGCGGTGACAATTTCATTCAACCTGGCGCCCGGGATTCCGCTGGGCGAAGCTACCGGAAAAATCGACCAGATCCGTAGCCAGATCGAATTGCCATCCAGCGTCATCACTTCCTATGCCGGTGATGCAGCGGTGTTCCAGTCATCGCAAGGTAGTCAGGTGGCCTTGCTGCTGCTGGCGGTGGTGGTGATTTATATCCTGCTGGGCGTGCTGTATGAAAGCTACATTCATCCGATCACCATCCTGGCAGGTTTGCCTTCTGCTGCAGTCGGGGCGTTGTTGACGCTACGTATATTCGGCTTTGAACTGACGATGATCGCGACCATCGGTATCTTGCTGCTGGTCGGCCTGGTCAAGAAGAACGCGATCATGATGATCGACTTTGCGCTGGAAGCGCAGCGCAATCAGGGTATGACGCCAGCCGAGGCAATACGCTCGGCGTGTATCCTGCGTTTCCGTCCCATCATGATGACGACGATGGCGGCGGCAGTCGGTGCCTTGCCGATAGCATTGGGTCTGGGTGCTGGTGCCGAGTTGCGCCAGCCGCTGGGTCTGGCCGTGGTCGGCGGTTTGATGGTGTCGCAAGTGATCACGCTATTCATCACGCCGGTGATCTATCTCTTCTTCGATCGCTTTAGCGGCGATGGTCCATTGCAGATTACGCCTGAGCAGGAATTGGCGGCACGCTAACTATCAAGCTGGCCATGCACGCTGCAGGATGTCCTGTGCTGGCAGCGGCGTGGCGAGTGTGCCAAACACCCGGCCACATTCCGCATCCAGACGGCTGTTAACAAATGCTTCGGCAATCTCAGGCGGAGCAGACTGCAACATCAGGCAGGACTGTGCCACCAACACCAGGCGCTGCGTAAAGCGTCTGGCCTGCATCTCTTGCTGTGCTGCTGGCAGTGCGAGGTCGGTACGTAACTCTGCGATGAGTTCACGCAAACCTTTGTGTTCCAGCGCGATATCCAGCAATGAATCCAGCAGCAATTTGAACGCGTCGCTTTCTTTTGCGATGGCACGCAGTACATCCAGGCACATTACATTGCCCGAACCTTCCCAGATTGAATTCACCGGCGCTTCGCGGTACATGCGCGCCATAGGTGCATTCTCTACGTAGCCGTTGCCACCCCAGACTTCCATGCATTCGCCGCTGAATTCGAGCGCACGTTTGCAGACCCAGAATTTGGCGGCCGGTGTGACGACGCGTCGCCATGCCCGTTGCAGCGGATCATCTATCGCTTCCGCTGCTTGCGCCAGGCGCAGCATCAGACGCGTCGCGGCTTCGCTTTCCAGTGCCAGGTCGGCCAGCACGTTTTGCATCAGTGCTTGCTCGGCTAATGGCAAGCCGAAGGCATGGCGATGGCGTGCATGGTGTATCGCCTGCACCAGGGCATTGCGCATCAGTCCGGCGCTACCGATCACGCAGTCCAGGCGTGTGTGGTTGGCCATTTCTATGATGGTTGGTATGCCGCGCCCGTCTTCACCGACCATCACGCCATAGGCGTCCTGGAATTCGACTTCGCTGCTGGAATTGGAGCGATTGCCCAGTTTGTCTTTCAGACGCTGTATCAGGATGGTGTTCTTGCTGCCGTCTGGTCGCCAGCGCGGCACGAAGAAACAGGATGGCCCGGCTTCGGTACGTGCCAGCACCAGATGCGCATCGCACATCGGTGCGGAGAAAAACCATTTATGCCCGGTGATGGCATACGCGTGGCCTCGGCCTGCGGTTTCCAGTGGCCGCGCGACGGTGGTGTTGCTGCGTACATCGGAACCGCCTTGCTTCTCGGTCATGCCCATACCTATCAGCATGGAATTCTTTTCAGCCAGTGGCAGGTCGCGTTCATCATGTTGCAGTGAAAACAATTTCTCCTGCAGCGTTGCAAACAGCGCAGGCTCCTGTTGCAGCAGCGGAATGGCGGCATAGGTCATGGTGACAGGGCAGAGCGAGCCTGATTCGACCTGCGCCTGCAAATAGTAGGCAGCAGTGCGGGCGATGTGGGCTCCGGCGCGTGGTTGCGCCCACGGCAGGGCATGCAGCTGGGCGTGCCTTTGCATGCCCAGCAGGCGGTGCCAGCTAGGATGGAAGTCGACGCGGTCTATGCGATTGCCAAAACGATCATGGGTTTGCAGTTCCGGCACATGCTGGTTGGCAAGTTGGCCCAGTTGCAATGTTTCCTGGGTGCCCAGTTCGGCACCCAGATGCTTTAATTCCGCTGCATACCAGCTGGCGGCGCTGTCTTGTATCGCTGCCTGCAGCACGGTATCGCTGCTGTACAGGTTGTAGTCATGCAAGTCCGGAACCTGGTTGCTGACTTCGTGGGTAGTCCATTGCATGGTGCACTCCCTGGCCTGGCCGTAGAGGATGGAAGCTTCAGTCTATCGCCAGATGCGCGGATCTGCCAGTTTTGATCTATTTACAGTGCCCATATGCAGAATAAAAAGCGTGATTATTCAATGGGATAGCGCGCTGCGACCGGAGAAAGCAGGAACACTGTAAATCCGGTGCCGGTGTCAGGTAAAATGCGGTTTGCCCTTATTCACGAACGGCCCTATGTCCTATCAAGTTCTCGCCCGCAAATATCGTCCGAAAAGCTTCGACACCCTGGTCGGGCAGGAGCACGTCGTGCGAGCCTTGACCCACGCACTGGATAATCAGCGCCTGCATCATGCTTATCTGTTCACCGGTACCCGCGGCGTCGGCAAGACCACACTGTCGCGTATCCTGGCCAAATCCTTCAACTGTGTAGGTCCGGATGGCAATGGTGGCATCACTTCCACCCCGTGCGGTGTGTGTGAAGCCTGCGTGGCGATTGATGCCGGTCGTTTCGTTGACTATATAGAGATGGATGCGGCGTCCAATCGCGGCGTCGATGAAATGGCGCAGTTGCTGGAGCAGGCGGTGTATGCACCGTCGAATGCACGCTTCAAGGTCTATATGATCGACGAGGTGCACATGCTCACCAACCATGCGTTCAACTCCATGCTGAAGACGCTGGAAGAACCGCCGGAACACGTTAAATTTATCCTCGCGACAACCGACCCGCAAAAAATCCCGGTCACCGTCCTGTCGCGCTGCCTGCAATTCAACCTGAAGCAAATGCCGCCCGGCCATATCGTCTCGCATCTGGACAATATCCTCGGGCAGGAAAACATCGAATTTGAAACACCCGCGCTGCGCCTGCTGGCACAAGGTGCGCACGGCTCCATGCGCGATGCCTTGTCGCTGACGGATCAGGCGATCGCCTATGCAGCTGGCAAGGTCACACTGGATGCAGTGCAGGGCATGCTGGGTGCGCTGGATCAGTCTTTCCTGATTCGCCTGCTGGATGCGCTGGCGCAAAAAGACGGCGCCGGTTTGCTGGCAGTCGCCGACGAGATGGCAACGCGCAGCCTGTCGTACAACGCAGCCTTGCAAGACCTTGGTTCCTTGTTGCACCGCATTGCGCTGGCGCAGACGGTACCGGCTGCAGTGCCGGAAGATTTGCCTGAGTACGCCGATGTCATGCGTCTGGCCGGATTGTTCGATGCCGAAGAAATACAGCTGTTCTATCAAATCGCTGTGCATGGTCGGAATGAACTCGGACTGGCACCAGATGAATACGCTGGCTTTGCGATGACTTTGTTGCGCATGCTGGCTTTCCGTCCCGGCTTTGGCCCGGCTGAAGCCAAGCCTGCGGCAGCACCTACACCTGCTGTTGCCCGTCCTGCGGCGGCTCCTGCAGCAACGGCCCAGGCGGCACCTGCACCCGCGGCACGTCTGAGTGCAGCGCCGCAAGCAGCCACGACTAGCGCACCTGCGCGTCCGGCCGGAGCAATCAGCCCGGCTCGCGCGGCACTGGAAGCAGCACGTGCTGGTATGAAAGGTGGCACGTCATCTGCTCCGGCCGCAGCTGCAGCACCTGCTGTTGCTGCGCCGGTCGCGACTCCGGCCGTACCTGTAGCACCTGCAGCGCCTGCAGTCGTGGACCGCTCGCCAGCCATTGATATGGCACCTGCACCGCCGTGGGATGATGAGCCGCCGTTTGCCGGTAGCAATGGCGAAGAATTCTCCAGCCCTGTGGCTCAAAAAAAAACTGAACCGCAACCTGCAGCAGTAGCGGAAGCTGCCGCTGAACCGACGCCTGCACCTGCTGCGCCACGTGAGCCGCGTCCGTTCCGGTTACATCCGGTAGAGAGCCTGAACTGGGATGGCAACTGGCCTGCCCTGGCTGCCGTCCTGCCGGTACGCGGCGTGGCGCAGCAATTGGCTTTGCAGAGTGAATTGCTCAAATGCGGCCCGACGGCAGAAAGCCACCTGATTACCTTCGACTTGCTGGTTGCCGTCGATGTCTTGCTGGCAAATGGCAGTGCAGAAAAATTGACGGCTGTATTGTGCGAACATTTCGGCCAGACAGTGCGTTTGCAAACCACCATCGGTGCCGTCGAGCACACCGCCAGTGCCGCCGCGATTGCTGATCGTGCCGAGCGTCAGCGTGATGCCGAACATTCGATGGAGGAAGATCCCTTCGTACAAAAACTCATGCGTGAATTCGGTGCGACCATCGTGCCGGGATCGGTCCGACCGATTTAAACGCAGATTCCCAACCTTCAATCCGAATTATTTAAAGGAGCAAGATCATGATGAAAAACCAATTGGCTGGCTTGATGAAGCAAGCGCAAGCAATGCAAGACAACATGAAAAAAATGCAGGACCAATTGGCTGCCATCGAAGTGGAAGGTCAGTCCGGTGCCGGTCTGGTCAAGGTCGTGATGTCGTGCAAGAACGATGTGAAACGCGTTTCCATCGACCCATCGCTGCTGGCTGATGACAAAGACATGCTGGAAGACCTGGTTGCTGCTGCATTCAACGATGCAGTGCGCAAGGCTGAAGCCACTTCGCAAGAAAAAATGTCGGGTGTAACGGCAGGTATGCCTTTGCCACCTGGCTTCAAAATGCCATTCTGATCAAGTACTGAAGCATAGCCATTGAAAACACCGTCCAGCCTAGATTTCCTGACTGAAGCATTGCGTCGGCTGCCGGGCGTCGGTCCGAAGTCTGCGCAGCGCATGGCTTATCACCTGATGCAACACGACAGGGATGGTGCCGCGATGCTGGGTCGTGCCTTGTCGCAAGCGGTGGAGAAGGTCCAGCACTGCGCCATGTGCAATACCTTCACCGAGCATGAAATATGCGAAACGTGTCTTGATGGCGAGCGCAATCCGGAACTGCTGTGCGTGGTGGAAACGCCGGGCGATCAGTTAATGATAGAGCAGACGCTGACTTACAAAGGCTTATACTTTGTGCTGATGGGACGCCTGTCGCCGCTCGACGGTATAGGCCCCAAGGATATACACCTGGAAAAGCTGATAGCCCGTGCTACTGACGGTATCGTGCAGGAAGTGGTACTGGCGACCAACTTTACCAATGAAGGTGAAGCGACTGCGCACTACATCAGCGAAACGCTGAAAGCGCGCGGCCTGAAAGTCAGTCGACTGGCGCGTGGCGTACCGGTCGGTGGCGAGCTGGAATATGTGGATGCTGGCACGATCGCACGTGCGATGCTGGATAGGCGGGCAACCTAAGACCCGGTCGCGGGCAGCCTGATGTTTCATCTTTCATGAAGGTGATACCTGATGTCGACAGCTACTTCTATAGATCATGCCTGGTTGCAGCAAAAATGGCAGGCGCTGACTGCATCTGTCTTTGCTGATCCCGCTGCCGCAGATGCGGTGTGGGCTGAATTGCTGCGGCACTATTCAGAACCGAAGCGCAAGTATCACAATCTGTCGCATGTCTCGGCTTTGCTGCGGCGTGCCGAACAGCATCAGGAACAGATACGGCAAAAGGAAATGGTGGAATTTGCCATCTGGTTCCACGATGTCATCTACGATACGCATCTGAAAGACAATGAAGAGCGCAGTGCAGAGTGGGCGCGCTGCGCGATGATCGCGATGCACATCGACGAATACCATATCCCGCCTGTCATGGAGTGCATAGCCGCAACCGCCATGCATGCCGTGAGTTCACCCGAAATTCCCGACCTGCCTTTATTCCTCGATATGGACCTCGCCATCCTTGGTGCGGATGAAGATATCTATCATGCGTACAGCGCGGCGATACGTTCCGAATATGCATGGGTGGCAGAGGACGACTTCCGGCATGGACGTGGGCGGGTGATAGAAGACTTTCTGGAACGCCCCAGCCTGTTCTACACGCCTATGATGGTGGCCGCACTGGAGGCACAGGCGCGGCACAATCTCAATACTGAATTGCGTGAGCTGGGTCAGGCGCGCAGCAACTAATAACAAGTAAAAGCAAGTAAACCCAATTACAAGATATGGAAAAAACTGCTGCATCCGGGCCATTGGCCGGTATCAAGGTTCTCGAGCTCGGCACGCTGATTGCCGGACCTTTTTGTTCACGCATGTTGGCTGAGTTCGGTGCCGACGTCATCAAGATAGAATCGCCGGACGGTGGTGACCCGATACGTCAATGGCGCGTACTGAAAGACGGTACTTCGCTGTGGTGGTCAGTGCAGTCGCGCAATAAAAAAAGCCTGACGCTGAACCTGAAGGATGCTCGCGGCCAGGAAATTGCGCGCAAGCTGGCACTGGAAGCCGACATCATTATTGAAAATTACCGACCCGGCGTATTGGAAAAATGGTCGCTCGGTTACGATCAATTGAAGACTATCAATCCGGCCACCATCATGGTGCGCCTGTCCGGCTTTGGCCAGACCGGACCCTTGAAGGATCAACCTGGTTTTGGTGCGATCGGTGAGTCTATGGGCGGGTTGCGCTATGTATCCGGCTTTCCGGATCGGCCGCCGCTACGAGTCGGCATCTCGATAGGCGATTCGGTCGCGGCCTTGCATGGCGTGATCGGTGCGATGATGGCCTTGCGCCATCGTGATGCGACTGGTGGTCGCTGGAACGGCGAAACAGGTGAGGCGTCGCAGGCAGGGCAGGGTCAGATGATAGACGTGGCCTTGTATGAAGCCGTGTTCAACATGATGGAATCGCTGGTGCCTGAGTATGACTATGCCGGCGTGGTACGTGAACGTACCGGCGGTGCCTTGCCTGGCATCGTGCCGTCGAACACTTATACGACAGGTGATGGTGAAAACATTGTAATCGCCGGTAATGGCGACGCCATCTTCAAACGCCTGATGCTGGCGATGGGGCGCGATGACCTCGCCAACGATCCACAACTGGCGCGCAATGACGGGCGCGTGCCGCGTACTGCTGAAATCGATACGGCGATCCAGCAATGGTGCGCGACCCAGACCATAGACAGTGCATTGCAGATCTTGCAGGAAGCGGATGTGCCGGTCGGTAAAATCTATTCGATACGCGACATGATGAGCGACCCGCAATTTCTCGCGCGCAAGATGTTCGAGCAGCATACCTTTGCCGATGGCACGCCGATCAAACTACCGGCCATCACGCCCAAGTTGTCGGCCACGCCGGGTGAGACCAAATGGCTGGGACCGACGCTGGGTGAACATACAGATGATGTATTGAGAACACTGGGTTATGATGAGGCGGGTATTGCCGAATTGAGACGCGACGGCGTAGTGTAAAAAGCGCCGCGAACAGAGGACGACATGAATAAACAATTCCTGAAACAGTTTGTTATTGCGCTGGCGCTGTTCCTGCTGGGCTACTGGACTTTCAACGGTTTGATCTTCAAATAAATTGCTGTGCATGGCGGGGATGGCTATCCCTGCCTGTCAGGAATTTATTTGGTGTTTTTTGCGGTATATGTTTTATCGCACGGCAGTAGGCAGTATAGATTCCATCGACTTTCCGATTTTTTAAAGGAGCTACATCATGGGTATACTCAGCACTATCTTCAGCAAGATCTTTCCTTCCTCTCATGCCGCTCCGGCACCCGCAGCACCGTCGGCTACGGCGGCAGCACCAGCCACCGCACCAGCAGCACCTGTCACGCAAGTCGACGTCGAAGCCATTCTGAATGGTATGGCGCAAAAGAATGCACAAAAGCTGAACTGGAGCACATCTATCGTCGATCTGATGAAACTGCTCGACCTCGACAGCAGCCTGACCGCGCGCAAGACACTGGCGCAAGAGTTGAAGTACACAGGTGATACCAATGATTCGGCGACCATGAATATCTGGCTGCACAAGCAAGTCATGATCAAGCTGGCTGAGAACGGCGGCAAGGTACCGGATGCCTTGAAGCACTGATCCCGACACTTAATAACAATGCGGCTGGGTACACTGCAAGAGTGACCCAGCCGCATTTTTTATGCGCAGCTTTGATAGCAGGTTTTGTCAGGACTTGCGTTCGGCTTCGCGCTTGCGCAGTGTGGTCACGGTTTCGCGTGCTACGCCCCAGTTATCGGTATCGACTTCATCAATGATGACGAAGGTGGTTGCCGGGTTTTTATTCAATACGTGACTGAGCAAATCAGTCGCGCCTTCGATGAGCTGTAGTTTCTGTTCGGCCGTCACCCCTTCGCGGGTAACGCGGATATTGACGTAAGGCATGGTAAATACTCCTGGTTTGCAACAATCAGATTAGTAAAATTTCAGCAACGATTTCAGGTTCACCCACCGGGCTCATGAGCATGAGACCGTGCGGTCAAATGCTGCATGAGCCAGTGTAGCTTTACCAGGTGCCAGTAGTGGCGCCACCATCGACATTCAGGATGGTTCCGGTCGTGAATTTTGAATCGGTGATGTACAGCACCGCATCCACGATATCTTGCGTATTGCCGGTCTGGCCGCTGGGCGCCAATGCCTTGCGGAAGTTGGTGGTGCCTTCGTCCGCGCTATGCAAGGGAGTGTCGATGCTGCCCGGTGCGACAGCATTCACGCGCACATTGGATTGCGCCAGTTCCAGCGCCAGGCCGCGTGTTGCATGGTTCAAACCGCCTTTGATCAATACTGGCAGCAAGGCGGGCAGTTTCACATTCGGATGCATCGCGATGCTGGCGGTGATGGTGACGATATGACCGTCCTTGTTTGCACTCATGTGAGCTGCAGCTTGTTGCGATGGATAGAAGAAGCCCTTGAGATTGGTGTTGACCAGTGCATCGAGATCTTGTTCGCTATAGTCGCCTATGGTTTTGGCGATGAAGATGCCGGCATTGTTGATCAGGATGTCCACTTTGCCGTAAGCCGCAACGGCCTGTTTGAATAATTCCTGCGCAGTCTCTGGCAGCGAGATATCGCCTGCAACCTGCAGGAAGTTTTTCGGATGGCCGAGTTTGGCTGCCGCCGCTTGCAGACGCTCAGCAGTACGGGCATTGCCGACCACGTTATAACCACGTTGCAAATATGCCGCTGCCAATGCGTAGCCTATGCCACTGGATGCGCCGGTGATGATGACTGTTTTGTTTGCTGCAATCATTTGGAAACCTCTTTTCATTTAATTAGCGATGTGATGACAATTGGTGTTGGCTGGACTGTCTGGAGTCGAAAGATGTGTGCTTCCGATGTGGTGAACTATACTTATGCAAAATAAGTAGATAAATTAGGTATTTGGTAATTTAGCTGATACATCATGTAATCAATTGGGTAAGCGATGAAACGCAATTTCGACGATGTTTTGCTCGGGAGTATTGAGCTGTTTTGCCTGGCGGCTGAGCTGGGCAGCTTCACGCAGGCAGCCAATACTGCAGGCGTTACACCAGCCGCGGTGAGTCGCTCAGTCTCGCGACTGGAAGCGCGGCTTGGTGTACGGCTCTTTGTGCGCACTACCAGGCAGATCAGGCTGACTGATGGCGGTCGTACTTATTTTGAGCAATGCAGGGAGGCTTTGGCACAACTGGTTGATGCAGAGCGTCAGGTCACAGGCGGGCAGTTAAAGCCCGCGGGTTTGCTACGCATCAGTGTGCCGACGCCTTATGGTCATTACCGCTTGCTGCCATTGTTGCCGGAGTTTCGCCAGCGTTATCCGGATGTACAGGTGGAAGTCCATATCAGCAACCGGAATATTGATTTTGCGGATGAGGGTTATGACCTGGCGGTACGTGGTCGCGCGCCGACCGATTCAAATCTGATCGCGAGAAAGCTGGAAGATGCTGAACTGGTGTTGGTGGCCGCGCCGTCTTACCTGAAGCGTGCGGGTAAGCTCAAGAGCCTGGAAGATTTGCAACAGCACGAGTGCATACAATTCGAATTACCAAGTACTGGACGTCGTATCCCATGGCTGTTCCATCCGCATGGCAAGAGCAAGGGGAAAGCTGAGGATGTCGTCACCAACGGTACTTACTCATGCTCAGGTGATGTACTCGGTATCGTGACGCTGGCGCGTAACGGTGCCGGGCTGGTGCAAACCTATCGCTACATCGTCGAACAAGATCTTAGGGATGGCAGCTTGCTTGAATTGCTGCCGCAGTTCGGTGGTACATCGCGGCCGTTCATCCTGCTGTATCCGCATGCCCGTCATTTGTCTTCAAGGGTCAGGGCGTTTGTGGATTTTCTGGTGGAGAAATCGGTTCAGGCGGGCCGTTGAATAAAGACGAGTACGCAATACACCGCGGCTGCCGCTATGCTGCCATGTCCGCACCAAATGACCAAGCCCAACGCCCATCCTATCGTCTGTACGGCAATCATGAGTGCGAGCGCGAGCAGCAACCAGGCGCAGAGGTAAATCGACAGCGCCAGGCCTCTATATTTCTTCCTGAAAGCGGCAGGACGGTGCCGCTCTGAAGTGATGGCCAGACATGCAAATGCTGTCAATAATAAGGTGAGGATTAACAGATGGAACATGCTAGACCTGAGCGTCCCTGGTCCGGGTTCTATGCATCTTGATTGCCAGCACGCCATGCACGGCTGCCAGCGCGAGGGCAGTTAGATCAAACATGACAAACATGATGTGCGGATTGGTGAGTTTATCCAGCACGGGCAATAGCGCAAGCAAGGCGGTCGCCAGCCATAATTGTTCCAGCCATGCGCGCCGCACCGGCCTGCCGCAGGCATGCAACAAGGTGCTACCCCAGACGATAAAGAACAAATGGATTTCCCATGCAGAGCGCTGTGCCATTTCGAGTGGCAGCAGGCGATTGCCCCATAGGTAAGCAGTCATGGCTATCGATAGTCCGGCGATGCAGGCAATATTCATGCGTTCGACCAGTTTTAATCCCGGCGCTGCGGTTTCTGCCTGATTCAGTCTTTGCCTGCGCTTCACGGTCCACAGTATCAGGCCGGTAGCTACCATTGCTGTCCCGGCCAGACTGATAATGAAGTAGAGCCAGCGTGTAACGGTGTCTGCATAGCGCCCCAGATGCAAGCCATACATCACGCCCCAGCTGGTGACGGCGGCGCTGGCCTGATCCTTGACTTGCAGGATGTCACCGTTCTGCCCGTTGAATAGCATGTAGTGCGGGCTGACGGAGATGCGTCCGGCATTACCCCGGACCAGCATGATGCGGGCAGTGGTATCGCCAGGGTTGCTGACGATGACACGCTCGACATTGCCAGGCCCCCATTGCTGGTCTGCTGCTGCAAACATGTGCGCGATAGGTGCCAGCGTCGCAGGCTGGCCCGAGCGGGTTTCCGGAGTGAGCAGGGCGTGCATTTCTGCGGTCAGCGCGGCACGTTCCTGTGGCGTCGTTAATGCGGCATCACGTCCCCACGGCATATACATAAACATCAGCATGACCAGGCCGGTATAGGTGATCATCAGATGGAAGGGCAGGCCGAGTACGGAGCATGCATTGTGTGCATCTAGCCATGAACGCTGACCTTTGCTCCAGCGGAAGGTAAAAAAATCCGCGAATATTTTTTTGTGGATGATCAGTCCGCTGATGATGCCGATCAACATCAGCATTGCGCAGAAGCCGGTAATCCAGCGTCCGAGTGAGCGAGGAAAGTAGTGCAGGCTAAAGTGGAAGTAATAAAAGAATTGACCGCCAGCGGTATCTCGTGGCGTGTATTGTTTGCCGCTCAGCGGGTCGTATGCGATGCGCTCAAAGCCATCGCCAGCCTGCCACGTCGCATAGGCGGTATTGCCGCGTGCATCGGGTAGTTCTATTGTCCACCGCGCGTTATCCGGTGCAATTTCCTGCAGCATTTGCATGCCATGCTGTGTGGTGTGCAAGGCATCGGGAGTGGCAGCAAGCGCGGGAATTTCGGGGTGCATCCATTGCGTCAATTCTTCGCGGAAGTAACTGACGCTGCCGGTCAGAAACATCGCATAGAGAATCCAACCCGCCAGCAAGCCTACCCAAGTGTGTAGCCAGGCCATGCGTGGCCGCAAGCTCGATGATTGCAGGTGGGTGGTAGTTTGCTTGCGCATCATGCAAATGAACTCATGGAGTGCAGGCAGGCAAGCTGCAGCAAGCCTCTATCTGTATGCGTCGCCAACAATGCAATAACCGTGGTGCTTGTGCGACCACGGTTATTGCACAAGGGCGCGGATTGCGCCTGCTGCATCAGAAGCGATAGATGGAACTGACGTTGATAGTCCGCTCGGCGTTGCGATAGCAGAAGGTGCCATTGCAATCGGTCAGGAATTGCTTGTCCAGCAAGTTATTCACATTAATGGAGAAACGCCATTGTCCCTGGTCAAAGCCGAGAGCCGCATCCATCAACGCAAAGCTCTGATTGCTGATGTTGAGATTGTTATCGTCTGCATCAGAGCGCGCTTTTCCCAAGTAACGTATGCCGAGGGCCGAGTATGCTTTGACCGAGCTGCCGAGATTGAAGTTATATTTTCCCCATATCGACGCGCTATGTTTAGGAGCACCTTGTTGGCGCAAACCAAGATCTTTGTCATTGCTTTTGGTGACTTCCGTGTCGAGGTAAGTGTATTGCGCAATCAAACTAATATTGCGGTTCAACTCGGCGCGCGTCTCCAACTCGAGGCCGCGTGAAGTTACTTCACCAGTTTGCACAACTTCTCTACGATCTTGTGGCGCAGGTGTGGATACATTCCGCCGTACTAAATTGAATACCGACGCGGTGTAACTAACACGTTGTCCGACCGGCTGATACTTTACGCCAGCCTCAAATTGCTTGCCGGTAGAAGGTTTTAATACATTGCCATACACATCGTTACCGATCTCGGGTGAGAATGAACTGGCGTAGCTAATGTAAGGTGCCCAACCAGAGTCGAATAAGTAAACTGCGCCGAGGCGGCCGGTTGTAGCGCTGGCAGACTGGTCATAGGCGATTACGCTTGTGCCTGAAGCCGGGAAAATCCGGTTGCCCGTCGTTTCTGCTTTATCGTGCCGCAATCCCCCGGTGACAACCCATCGATCAAATTTCATTTGATCTTGAATATATAAGCCAGTTTGGCTCGAAGGAATACGTTGGATCTCAGGGTTGCTCGCACGTGTGATGGTTTGCTGTCCTGTGTAAACAGGATTGAATAGATCAATTGATTGGATGTTGGGTGTGTCATAGATGTATTCATTAGTGGTGCGCGATTTGGCGTAATCAACGCCCACCAGGACGTTGTGCTCTATCGCACCACTCTTGAGACGTCCTTGCACGCGAGTATCAAGCAAGAGACCTTTCCAATGCGATTCACGTGGCGAAAATCTGCGTGTCAAGGTTCTGCCATCGGGCTGCAATACCATCGGGAAGACATTGGTTTCGTCACGATCAAATTCGCTATATCGGAAATTTTGCTGAACCGACCATGTGTCATTAAAGCGGTGCTCGAATTCATAGCCGACCATTCTGTTGTCGCGCTTCCAGCGATTATCCAGACCACCGATATTTACTTTTGGATCGACCTGGCCGAGCGCGCCAGGATTCTGCAACTGATTTGGCCAGGAGTAAGCCTGGTCATCCTTTTGATAGTTTGCCATCAAGGTCAACTTGGTTGCCGCATTCGGCTTCCATGTTATGGCCGGGGCGATAAAGAAGCGGTTGTCCTTGTCGAAAGCAAGCCGTGTTGCTGACTCACGCGCCAACATGGTAACGCGGTAAGTCCATTCCGGATCGCCATTAAACATGCCGCCGATATCAGCTTTGATTTGCTTGCGATCATAGGTGCCGTACTCAACTCCAATCTCGCGTATCGCTTCAGCAGTCGGTCTTTTGCTCACTGCGTTGACCATTCCGCCTGGCGGCGTCTGGCCATATAGTACAGAGGCCGGGCCGCGCAATACCTCAAGGCGTTCAAGGCCATAAGGTTCGATAGGTGCGGCGTAGGCACGTCCGGACGTCAATAAGCCGTCAAGGAAAATGCCGGCTGTGCCAAGCGGAAAACCGCGCAGCTTCGAGAACTCGTCAACTGCCCATGGTTTCAGGTTTGGTGTAACGCCAGCGGTGTAACGCAAGGCCTCATCGAGCGATTCTGCTTTCCGGTCACCAATTTCATCCGCCGTGATGATGGAGATCGACTGCGGAATCTCGATCAGCAGCGTATCTGTTTTGCTGCCGGTAGCACTACGCTTGGCGACATAGCCTTTGACCGGTCCGCTTGCCGTTTCGTCGTAAGCAGACTTGACTATCACAGCTGGCAACACCGCATCTGAATTGGCGTTCGTTGATTTACGCAGTACATATTCGTTATTGCTGGTATTCACGCCTTCCAGGCCGGTACCGACCAGCAAGGCTGCCAGTCCTGCCTGGGCGCTGAAGTTGCCCTGCAAACCAGGGCTGGTTTTTCCTTGCGCCAGTTCACTGGTGCCGGAGAGGTAAATGCCGGATTCGCCGATGAAGCGGCTCAGCACCGTGGATAAAGGGCCTGCCGGGATGTTGTAGCTTTTGCTGGTGCTTGCGGCTTGCTGTGCGTGGGCAACGGAGAAGGCTGGTGACAATGCCAGGCCGGCAAATGCGAGATGGATGGCCAGCATCAGCGGGCGCACCATGGGCGGCGTTGCAGCGTTGATAGTGTCGTGATGACGCGATAAGCGGGAGAGGCGGGATTGCATCGGCGTATCTTTCTTCGGTAAGTAAGGTAACAAAATGAGTTCTTCATCTTGTGAACCGAACGAGCCGTCGAAATCCGGAACCTGATTACTCAAAAAAATGAAAAGATTTTTTACAGGCTGATGCAGTCCTTAGCCAGACGCCTTTTTGGCCTCGATAGTGATCCACCATGGCATGGTGCGTCTGATGTGGATAGGCAATACTTCTTCCAGCATGCTGAGGACTTTGTCCTTGTCCTGCAGTGGATAGCCACCCAGCACCCGCAGGTTGGCCACTTCCGGCGCGACATGCAGGTAGCCGTGGTGGTAGCGATTCAATTCCGCAACCAGATCCTGCAGCGACATATCTTCCGCCAGCAGGATTTGCTTGATCCAGGCTTCGCGTGCCGCTTCGGCTGGCGTGGACTCGCTGATCGCCGTGTTGCTAAAGCTGATTTGCTGACCTGCTTCTATGATGCGGGTCGCATCCGTACCGGCAGGGCTGACTTCAACCGCACCTTCGAATACTGTCAGCTGCGTGATGTCGTCGTTCTGTCTGACCGTGAAGCGGGTGCCCAGCGCACGCATGCGGCCTTGCTTAGTGTCGACGACAAAAGGACGTGTCTTGTCAGCGGCAGTCTGGATCAGCATTTCCCCTTCCAGCAAATGCACGCGGCGCAGCGTGGTCTGATAGTCAGCGTTAAATGCGCTGGCAGTATTGAGCCAGATATGCGTGCCATCCTGCATGGCTATCTCGCGTACTTCACCAGTAGCGGTACGATAGTCAGCGTTCCATGCCAATACTGCATCCGGTACCAGTTGATGTCGGCTCGCTACCCAGCCCAGCAGCCCGCCACCAGCGAGGAGGGCGATGCCGTTGAGTATCTGGCGACGCTTGACCAGCTTGTTGCGAGCGTTATGAAATGCCGCGACTGCTGCGTCCTTGCGGTTGTCGGATTGCACCGGCTCGAAGCGACGGCTGATGTTTTCTACATAGCCCCAGGCATCCTGGTGGCTGGAATCCTCTTGCAGCCAGTTGCGCCAGTTGCTGCGATCTTCATCGCTCGCGGTTCCCGAGCGCAGAAGCACAAACCATTCGGCAGCCTGCTGCAGGACCTGTGCCGATGGTGCCCGTGACGGTAGCCCGGATGAGCGTAGTTTGATATCCAGTGTAGACAAGATGCGCTTTATTCGGAAAGGTGGGTAGCCAGATGCTGCGCTTCCAGCTCCATGCAATGCAGCATGGCCTGTGTCATGTATTTGCGCACCATGCGATCGGAGACGCCGAGTTCTGTTGCCACTTCCTTGTCGGTCATGCCATACACCATCGCCATGACAAAGGCGCTGGCAGCTTTATTGGGTAGCTGGCTCAGCATTGCATCAATTTCCAGCAGCGCCTGGATCACCATCACCTGGTGCTCGGCCGACGGCATGATGGCTTCCGGTCGCGCGGCGACAGCTTCCAGCCATGCCTGCTCGATTTCGCGCCGACGCCACAAGTCTATGCACAAACCTTTGGCGATCGTGCTCAGGCAAGCACGGGCACCATCGAAGCTGTCAAAGCCGCGTGGCTTGTTCAGCAGTCGCAGAAAGGTGTCTTGCGCCAGATCGGCCGCATCGAAAGTATTGCCCAGGCGTCGCCTGAGCCAGGTCGTCAGCCAGCCGTGATGGTCGCTGTAGAGCGTGTGCATTTCCTGCTGGAAGACGGGTTCGGCGGAGGACATGGGCAGACGGGCAGGGAGTCAATAAAAATGAGAACGATTCTCATTGTAATCTATGCTGCCGGCACACTGCAATTTCTGTTGCAAGAGTGTTGTTTGCCGGTCGTTACGGCTGTCGACAGGCGGTTCCGGGGCGAGATACTGACCGGTAATGGAGAGCTTTTCCCGGGCGGAAATAGCATTCTGATCCAAGTGTATAGCTGTCGGATCACAGATAATCCGCCGCATATGATGATTTCTAAAAGGTATTCCATGTACCTGATGTCTATCGGCGCTGGCGTATTGGTCGGGGTGATTTACGGATTGCTGCATGTACGCTCCCCCGCGCCGCCAGCTATCGCCCTACTGGGACTGCTTGGGATGTTGATCGGCGAGCAATTGGTACCGATTGCCAGCCGCATCATCCAGCGGGAACCCATCACGCTCTCCTGGTTTTGTGAAAATTGTTCTTCCAAAATCACAGGCGTTGACGCTGCAGAGCCGGACAAGAAATAACGACCTTATCCCTTCCACGCTTACTCTCACCAGATGGGGCTCCTCATGAATAACAATCGCAGAAATATACTGAAGTCCGTTGCTTCCGGTGCCGCACTGGCAACCCTGGGCGCGATGGCAGGTCGTTCCACTCCAGCTGCAGCGGCATCGGCCGGTGCCAGCCTGCCTGCTACCGCACGCGGGCCAGCTGACAAGGTCGCAAAGGTGGCAGCAGGTGCGGGTACGACGATGATTTTGATTAATGGCCGTTTCCACACGGTGGATAAGAGTCGCCCACTGGCGACTGCGGTCGCGATCAAGGATGGCAAATTCCTGGCAGTCGGTGACCTGGAAGATGTGATGCGTCATCGTACGCCGGAGAGCCAGGTGATAGACCTGAATGGCCGTACCGTGATCCCGGGTTTGAATGACTCGCACATCCATCTGATACGCGGCGGCTTGAACTACAACCTCGAATTGCGCTGGGAAGGCGTGCCATCTTTGGCCGATGCTTTGCGTATGCTGAAGGAACAGGCATTGCGCACGCCAAGTCCGCAATGGGTGCGTGTGGTCGGTGGCTGGACCGAGTTCCAGTTTGCCGAGAAGCGCATGCCGACGCTGGATGAAATCAATGCTGCGGCACCTGATACCCCGGTCTTTGTCCTGCATCTGTATGACCGTGCTTTGCTGAATCGCGCTGCCTTGCGTGCAGTGGGTTATACCAAGGACACGCCGAATCCACCGGGCGGTGAAATCCAGCGCGATGCGGCCGGTAATCCGACCGGCATGTTGATCGCGAAACCGAATGCACTGATCCTGTACGCGACGCTGGCCAAGGGGCCGAGCCTGCCGCGTGAGTTGCAGGTGAACTCAACCCGCCAGTTCATGCGCGAGCTGAATCGCCTCGGCATCACCAGCACCATCGATGCAGGCGGCGGCTTCCAGAACTACCCGGAAGATTACGAAATCATTGATCAGCTCGCACGTGAACAGCAGTTGACTGTGCGCATCGCCTACAACTTGTTCACACAGAACAAGGGCAAGGAGCTGGAAGATTTCCAGAAGTGGACAACCATGATCAAGCCCGGCCAGGGCGACGATTTTTACCGACATAACGGTGCGGGTGAGATGCTGGTGTTTTCAGCTGCTGACTTTGAAGACTTCCTCGAGCCGCGCCCTGAGTTGGCGGCGGGGATGGAAGATGAACTGGAAAAGGTCGTGCGTCATCTGGTGTCGCAGCGCTGGCCGTTCCGCCTGCACGCTACTTACGACGAGTCTATAGGTCGCATGCTGGATGTGTTCGAGAAGGTCAATCGCGATACGCCGTTCAATGGCTTGCGCTGGATGTTCGATCATGCAGAGACCATTACGCCACGCAATATCGACCGTGTACATGCACTGGGCGGTGGTATCGCGATTCAACATCGGATGGCATTCCAGGGTGAGTATTTTGTTGAGCGTTATGGTGCCGAGGCGGCGGCACACACACCACCTATCAAGCGCATGCTCGAATCAGGCGTGCCGGTCGGTGGTGGTACCGATGCGACCCGCGTCGCCAGCTATAACCCGTGGACTGCTTTGTACTGGCTGGTATCCGGCCGCACGGTCGGCGGCATGAAGCTGTACCAGACCGGTGCACAGTTATCACGTGATACCGCTTTGGAATTGTGGACCAATGGCAGTGCCTGGTTCTCCAGTGACCAGGGTAAGAAAGGCCGGATCCAGGAAGGTCAGCTGGCCGATCTGGCGGTACTGTCGGCAGATTTCTTCAGCATACAAGAGGACGACATCAAGTCGCTGGAGTCCGTGCTGACCGTGGTGGGTGGCAAGGTTGTGTTTGGTGCCAATGAGTTTGTGAATCTCGCACCGCCACCGATCCCGGTATTGCCGGACTGGTCGCCAGTGAAAACCGTGCCTGGTCATTACCGTCGTGTGAATGCCAAGCAGCAAGTCGCAGCCTTGCCGCATCAATGCGCTGGTGCGTGTGGTGTACATATGCACGCACATGATGTGGCACGCAAATCCAACGTACCGATTTCAAATTACTCCGGCTTTTGGGGCGCACTGGGTTGCAGCTGTTTTGCGTTCTGATGATATGACGAAAAATTTACCTTTCCTGTCCGTGCCGCAGATCGATCTGGGCTTGTTGTTCTTGCGCGTGAGCGGCGCTTTCATGCTGTTCCATGTGCATGGCTGGCCCAAGATCATGCATTACAGCGAAGAGCTGGTTCGTATCGAAGATCCGTTTGGTTTCGGTACCAGCTTCTCTTTGCTGGCGGCGATTTTTGCCGAAGTGGTATGTGCGATCCTGATCGCACTTGGTTTGCTGACACGCCTGGCCAGCCTGCCAGTGATTGCCGTACTGCTGGTGTCGATGTTGATCGTACATACGCAATGGTCAATCGCAGAAGGGCAGTTTGGCTGGCTGCTGATGATTATCTTCGGCACGATCGCACTGTGCGGTCCCGGCAAGTTTTCATTTGATGCAGTACTGCAGCGTAAGCGGGTGGCGTGATGGCAAATTCTTCGTTTAGTCCGCTCAGCAACAAACTGTTCCGTGCATTGTGGCTGGCCACGGTTGCATCGAATATCGGTACCTGGATGCATGACGTGGGTGCGGGCTGGATGATGACTTCACTCAGCACCGATCCTTTCATGGTGGCGCTGGTGCAGGCTGCGACCAGCTTGCCTATGTTTTTGTTTGCCTTGCCCTCTGGCGTGCTGGCCGACATTATTGATCGTCGCAAATATCTGTTATTTGCGCAGTTATGGATGCTGATTACCGCAGCGGTACTGAGCGCACTGGCCTTCGTCGGCATGGTGACACCTGAAATCCTGTTGGCGGCGACCTTCTTCCTCGGTGTCGGTGCAGCGATGGCTGCGCCACCGTTCCAGGCGATAGTGCCGGATCTGGTAGCGAAGGAAGACCTGGCCGCGGCGGTTGCCCTGAACTCGCTGGGGATTAATATCAGTCGCGCGATCGGGCCAGCACTGGCCGGTATTATTTTGTCCTTCGCCGGACCAGCCGTGGTGTTCACCCTGAATGCCTTGTCGGTACTGGGTGTAGTCGCTGTGCTGTACTTCTGGCAATCGCCGAAAAAGGTACAGCGTTTGCCAGCCGAGCATTTCCTGCCCGCAGTGCGTGCCGGCCTGCGTTATGTGCATGCAGCGCCAGTACTGCGCGTGGTCCTGATCCGTGCGGTTGCTTTCTTTGTATTCGGCAGTGCCGCCTGGGCCTTGCTGCCGCTGGTGGCGAGGAATGGCCTCGGTCTTGGTGCCGGTGGTTACGGCATCCTGCTGGCATGCATAGGACTCGGCGCTGTCGTTGGTGCGCTGGTCTTGCCGGGTATGCGCAAGCGCTATTCGAACGATGTATTGGCACTTGGTGCGACGCTGATATTTGCCGCTTCCATGCTGGCGCTGGCGATGATGAAAAGCGCAGTGCTGCTGGGCGTGATCCTCTTGTTTTCCGGTTTCGCCTGGATTGCGATGCTGTCCATCCTGAACGTCGGCGCACAACGCAGCTCCGCAGGCTGGGTCAAGGCTAGGGCACTGGCCGTGTATCTGGTGGTGTTCTTTGGTTCGATGGCGGCGGGCAGTGCGATCTGGGGGCAGACCGCGGGCAAGCTCGGTACATCCAATGCACTGATTACCGCGGCGGTCGGCATGGTCCTGTTCTGTGCGACGGCATTGCGCTGGCGTCTGGATTTATCGCCAGACCTGAATCTGGCACCGTCCAAACACCTGAGCAAACACGATGTGGGCGATGGGGCAGCAGGCCCTGCGCATGATTCCGGCCCGGTCATGATCACGGTCGAGTATTTGGTTGCGCCTGAAAACCAGGCCGAGTTCAAGATTGCGGTGCAGGAAATGCGTCGCGTACGCCGTCGTGGCGGCGCACTGACCTGGGGCATCTTCGAAGATACCGTACAGCCTGGTCGCTACATCGAAACCTTTGTCGTTGAATCCTGGCTTGAGCATTTGCGTCAGGAAGATCGTTTTACCGAGAACGATAAAGCCATCACCTTGCGTGCGCACAGCTTCCACATCGGACCTGACGCGCCGCGTACTGAACATTTTATTGCAGCTGTATAGGGCAAGTGCCTGGCATTTTTGCAGGTTTTATTTATGCGACTCACTATTCGTAGTCGCTTTCAATTGAATGGAGCATGGTATGAGCAATCCGAAACTGGAAGTATTGACCCCAAGTAATTCGCAACTGATCTTCATCGATCATCAGCCGCAAATGGCTTTCGGTGTGCAATCGATAGATCGCCAGACCCTGAAAAACAATACGGTTGCACTAGCCAAGGCTGGCAAGGTATTTAATATCCCTACCATCATCACGACGGTGGAAACAGAAAGCTTCTCCGGTCACACCTATCCGGAATTGCTGGATGTATTCCCGGGCAAGGAAATCCTCGAGCGCACTTCGATGAATTCATGGGATGACCAAAAGGTGCGTGACGCCTTGAAGAAAAATGGTCGCAAGAAAGTCGTGGTTGCTGGTCTGTGGACCGAAGTTTGCAATAACAGCTTTGCGCTGTGCGCGATGCTGGAAGGCGACTATGAAATCTACATGGTGGCTGATGCTTCCGGCGGTACCTCGCTGATGGCGCATGACCTGGCGATGCAACGCATGATCCAGGCTGGCGTGGTTCCTGTCACCTGGCAACAAGTCATGCTGGAATGGCAGCGCGACTGGGCCCGCAAGGAAACTTACGATGCAGTGACCTCCATCGTGAAAGAACACTCCGGTGCTTACGGCATGGGTATCGACTACGCCTACACCATGGTGCACAAGGCTCCGGCACGCTCGGTTGGCGCACACGAAACACTGGCACCAGTACCAGCTCCGGTACGCTGATAGCGGCAAGCTTGCTGCACAGGTGTGCAGCAAGCGCAGATCGCATGCGTAAGGCCATCGTCTGCATGGACGGTGTCTGCCTTACTCCTGTCATCTTTATCCGGCTACCTATGGCTGCGGTATCAAGTAAACTGCTCGCTCGACGACTATGCTCCCGTCGCTGATCGCAGCGGGAATTGGTCGTAAATTGGTCGTATCATGCAGACAGCGACTGTTTTATCCCATCCGACCATCATGAATGTGTTCCATACCCTGGTAGCGACGATATGTAAGCCTGCCAGGCTAGGCCGGGTCACGCTTGTTTACGGCTGTCTGGTTTTGCTGGCGCTGCTGACAAGCGTTAGCGTGCTGGCAGCGAGTATTCCATCACTGGAACATCTGGAACATAGGCGCTGGCTGGCCGCTGACGGCGGCCCCAGCCAGGTCGGTGCGATCGCGCAGACACGCAACGGCTATCTCTGGCTGGGTACCAATGACTCCTTGTACCGTTTCGACGGTTCCCGTTTTGTCCGCTATGAAGCGCCGGATGGCAAGGCGTTGGGCATAGTCTCGGCGCTGCTGGCGGATGGTGATGATTTATGGGTGGGCTTGCGCGCCGGAGGCGTGGTGCTGATCAATCCCCAAGGGATGCATCGCTTTGCTTCCGACACCTCCCTGCCTGCCGGTGTGGTTTATAGCCTGGCGCGCGATCGCAAAGGCGTCATCTGGGCCGCTGCCGAAGACGGGCTGGCACGCTACGACGGCAAGCGCTGGCAGTCTGTTGCCGTAGATTTGAAATTCCCTGGCCGCAAGGCGCGTACTGTATTCGTAGACCGTAGCGGCACCGTGTGGGCGGTGAATGAGTATCGGCTGTTTTATTTGCCGGAGGGCGCGCAGGCTTTCATGGATAGCGGGCTCGCGGTGGAAGGTGTCAGCAATATTGCACAGAGCGCAGATGATTCCATCTGGATCGCTGAACGTTATAGCGGGAAATTGCATAGGATCGTGTCGGCCGCAGGCAAGCTGTTCATCAGCCGCGCAGGTAGTGCGACTTCCAGTGGTTTGCTGTTTGATCGCAGCGGTGCCTTGTGGATCAGTACCCTGGGGCGTGGCCTGAAATATGTCGCGACACCGACTGATGTCTATGCGACCGGGGCACGCGAACGTTTTACCAGCAAGGATGGTTTGAGCTCCGACTACGTCTGGCCCATGCTGGAAGATCGTGATGGCAATGTGTGGGTCGGCACCAACGCCGGTCTGGATCGCTTTCGCCCGCGCACCTTGATGCCATCCGACTTTCCGATAGATGCATTGAACTATGCATTGGTCGCAGGTGCGGACGGCAGTATCTGGGCCGGGAGCAGTAATCGTCCGGCCATGCGTGTGCAGGGCGGCAATCTATATACATTGACGATGCCTGCACCGGTCACCAGTGCTATCCGCGATAACAGCGGACACATCTGGATGGCGGGGCCGGGTGGTATCTGGCGCTCGGAAGGAGAGCGTCTGGTTTTTGCTGCACACTTGCCGACCGGCGCGCCCGCGGATTCTTCGGTGCGCGCCATGGTGCATGATGAAGATGGCAATCTGTGGGTTGCGATTAATCGCCTGGGGCTGTTCAAACTGCATGCAGGTGCATGGAGCCAGGTCCCTGCGCCGACCTCGGTAGCCAGTCAGTTGATGCCGGTGGTGGCTGCCGCCGGTACGCAAGGGCGACTATGGTTTGGTTATCGTGACAATCTTGTCGTGATGCGCGATGCGAGCGGCGAAAAGCAGTGGAGCAAGGCGGATGGCCTGAATATAGGACACATCACCGCGATTGCGCCGCAGCGGGGACGTACCTGGATAGGTGGTCAGCATGGGCTGGGCTTTATCCAGGATCAGCGTTTCCATGCGGTACAAATGCCGGGCAACGGCTTGTTCGACAATATCTACGCGATCCTGGCCGTGCCCGGTAAGGACAGCGAGGATCTGTGGATACATACCAAGGCCGGGATATTCGAGCTGACCGGCATCGAACTGCAGCGTGCGTTGGCCGATCCGGCTTACCAGATACGCTACCGTTCCTATAACCTGATGGGTGGCCTGGCGAATGATCCGTATCAGGTTTTGCCTTTGCCAACGGCGGTGCGGGCCGAAGATGGCTTGTTATGGTTCTCCACCAGCAATGGCGTGATGTGGATAGATCCGCAGCGGCCACGACAGGATGATGCGGTACCTGAAGTCACCATCGAGTCGGTCAGTGTGGATGGTGCGTATCTGGCGCAAACCACGGCGACCACACTGGCAGCGAATGCACAGCGTATCGTGATTGACTATGCGGCCCTGAGTTTGTCTGCACCGGAAAGTCTGTCATTCCGCTATCGCCTTGATGGCTACGACCATGGCTGGCATGACGCGGGACGGCAGAGCGAGGCGACCTACACCGCGCTGGCGGCGGGTAATTATCGCTTCCGCGTATTGGCTTACAACAAGGATGGTTTGCCCAGTTCGCAGGAAGCCGTGTTTGCTTTCACGATTCCACAGGTGTTCTACAAACAACCGTTGTTCCTGTTGATTGCTGGCGTGGCGATCTTTGTGTTGCTGTGGATTTTTTACCGTATCAATGCGCGTCGTGCTGGCGAGCACATGCGCACGCGGATGGAAGAACGGCATGCCGAGCGCGAACGTATTGCGCGTGAATTGCACGATACTTTATTACAGAGCGTCTATGGATTGATCCTGCGTTTCCAGGCGGTGGCGCAATCGATACCGGCTGATCATCCGGGCCGGATAGGCCTGGAAAAAGCACTGGATCGTGCCGACGAAGTATTGATAGAAGGGCGTGACCGGGTACGTGATTTGCGCAATGAAGTGGTGACAGGTGATTTGCATGATTGCATACGGGCCCTGGGCGTCAGCCTGGCGTATGACGGCAGCGCTGCCTTCCATCTGTCCGTGATCGGCACGCCACTGCCATTGCGTGCGACTGTGCGCGATGAGATTTACCGCATCGCGCATGAAGCAATTAATAATGCGTTCCGCCATGCCCGGGCACAGCAGGTGCTGGTAACAATCGAATATACGCTGCGTGGCTTCCGCATGATCATCAGTGACGACGGCGTCGGCATAGACCAGGCCTACATCAGCATTAAAGGGCGCCCGGATCATTGGGGCCTGCGTGGCATGCACGAACGAGCGCACAAGATAGGTGCGAATCTGAATATCAAGAGTATCCGGAATGCCGGTACCGAGATCGTACTCAGCATGTCGGCCAGGTTGGCTTACCGTAATATCATGCGCTGCTGGTTAAACCGGATCAGCTGGCGCAAGAAACCAGGAAGTGAGTAGTGATGACTGCAAATAAAACCATACGTGTACTTGTCGCGGATGACCATCCGTTAATGCTGGAGGGGATCGCTGCGGTGATCGGCAGTCAGAGCGATATCGAGCTGGTCGGTGAAGCTGCGGACGGTAATGAGGCGCTGGTTCTGTTTCGCACGCTGCAGCCGGATGTGACGCTGATCGACCTGCAAATGCCGAATGCGAATGGCATAGATGCAGTGCGCATGATACGTGCCGAATTCCCGCAGGCGCGCATTGCAATACTCACGACTTATCGCGGTGATGTACGCGCCTTGCATGCGATCAAGGCTGGTGCACAGGGCTATTTGCTCAAGAGTGCCTTGCGCAAGGAGTTGTGTGATGCGATACGCGCACTGGCAGCAGGGCAGCGTTATTTTCCGCCGGAAATATCTGCCGAACTGATGGAGTATATGGGGCAGGATTGCCTCAGCCCGCGTGAAATCCAGGTGCTGAAGCTGATCGCACAAGGCTTGAGCAATAAGCAGATTGCGCAGGAACTGGTATTGACGGAGGATACGATCAAAGGCCATCTGCGCAGCATCATGGACAAGCTCGGTGCCAACAACCGTACGCATGCGGTGACCATAGGCATAGAGCGCGGCTTTATAGAGTTGTAGTCAGGCGCGTAAACCACACTTTAGTGTAGTTTTACTTCCCCCAGCCAGGGGCTGTTGCACACGGGCTTACGCACGCATCATTCTTGCTTGTGTATTTGAAGTGATGTTAACAGGAGCCAACTCGTGCATACCCTCCCACTGCGCCGCCCGCCGCATAGCTATCCCGCACGCAAACCTGGGCAGACAGCAGCATCTGCACTCAATATTATCGACATCTCTTTTCAGGAAGAGAGCAGTAAGCCAGAGCAGGCCGGAAAGAACGTCCTTGCTGCCTGGCAAATCCAGCGTCTGAATGCGTATATAGACGAGTGCATGGCGACGCGTATCCGCACCATGGATCTGGCCGCTGCACTGGAATTAAGCGTGAGTCACTTTTCACGCATCTTTAAGCAAAGCTTGGGCGTTTCGCCGCGTATCTATATTTTGCAACGACGTATTACGACGGCTTGCAGCAGCATGTTGCTGTCAGACCTGCATCTCACTGACATCGCTTACATGCATGGATTTTGCGACCAGTCGCATTTCACCCGGGTTTTCAATTCCGTTCATGGTGTTTCGCCGCAAGAGTGGCGCAGACTGAATAAACTCAGTCAGTCCGCAACGGATTACATACCGACGCTCGCATTGAATGCTGTAGCTGCGTAAGCAACGCAAAAGGGCAAGGTTGCCCTTGCCCTTTTGCTTGAAAATCAGCTGGTCCGAACGGAGCAGCGCCGATTTACTTTACTGATTCAATCAACTTGTCGAGTTTGACTGCATCGACGCAGAATGCACGTATGCCTTCTGCCAGTTTCTCGGTTGCCATTGCATTGTCATTCAACAGGCTGCGGAAGGTTTTTTCATCCAGCGTGAGTTTGACGATGTCTGCATTCTTCGCTTCTGCCGGTACCAGCTTGCGTGTCAGTGGGGCGTCGGTTTCAGCCAACTTCTGCAAGAGTTCCGGGCTGATGGTCAGCAAGTCGCAACCAGCCAGCTCGATGATTTGTGAGGTGTTACGGAAGCTGGCACCCATGACTTCGGTCGCGTAATCGAATTTGCGATAGTAGGTGTAGATGCGCTTGACCGATTGCACGCCCGGATCATCTGCGCCGGTGTAGTCGGTACCGGTCGATTTTTTGTACCAGTCGTAGATGCGGCCGACGAAAGGCGAGATCAGTTGCACGCGTGCATCGGCGCAGGCGATGGCTTGCGGCAGCGAGAACAGCAAGGTGAGGTTGCAGTGTATGCCTTCTTTTTCCAGCACCTGCGCAGCACGTATGCCTTCCCAGGTCGATGCGATCTTGATCAGGACGCGGTCACGCGAGATACCCGCTGCTTCGTACAGGCGGATCAGGGTGCGGCCTTTTTCAATCGAGCCTTCAGTGTCGAAAGACAGGCGCGCATCGGTTTCGGTGGAAACACGACCAGGAATGACTTTCAGGATTTCCTGGCCGAAGGCGACCAGCAAGTGATCGACGATTTCATTGGTGCTTTTGCCCGCGTGGTCGCGCGCGACCTTTTCCATGATGGGGCGGTACTCATCCTTCTGTACAGCCTTCAGGATCAGCGAAGGATTGGTCGTTGCATCTTGTGGTGCAAAAGCCTTGATCGACTGGAAGTCGCCTGTGTCGGCAACTATGGTGGTGTATTGCTTCAGTTGTTCGAGTTGGTTCATGGCACGCTTACGTTGGCTGTATGGGAAGGTATAGACAAGCTTATTGTACGCAATGTTTCGCCATTTTTGCTGCCAGCTGAGCAGGCAAATCTTATGGCGCTTGCAGGAAGGAGTCGAATTGCAGGTCGAATTTCTGCAAGGCCTTTTGCGCATGGAGCATTTTTTTACGACGCTCGGGACTGAGGCGCAGCGCCAGGCCGACCGCCAGGATGTCGATGACGACCAGATGCGCGAGGCGGGCCGAGATCGGCGTGTATGGGTCGGTATGGAAGTGCAGGTCGATAGGAATCAGTACTGTCGCCAGTTCGGCCAGCGGTGTGCCGCTGGGTGCCAGCACGACGATAGCCGCGCCTGAGCTGCGCGCCAGTTGCACGCTGCGCAGCAGCGATACGCTGTTGCCGCGCTGCGAGATGGCGACCACGACGTCACCTTTCTTCAGCAGGGATGCAGCGATGCTGTGTATATGCGGATCCGAGTAGGCGACGGTCGGTACGCCGGAGCGGAAGAATTTATGCTGGGCATCGGCAGCGATGATGCCGGACGTACCCTGGCCGTAAAATTCTATCGTGTTGGCACGTCCCAGTACCTGCAAAGCCTGTTCTATCGCATTCGCATCCAGGCTGTTACGCAGGTCGAGCAGGGTGTTGATCGAGCGGTTGCAGACTTTGTCGACCAGGTCGGCCGCCATATCGTCCAGCACTGGCGATGCACCATCACCAGTAGACAACGCCAGGCCTTGTGCCAGTTTGAGTTTGAAGGCTTGCCAGCCATCGAAGCCGATGGCGCGGCAAAAGCGCACCACAGTCGGCTCCGAGACGTCGGCTTTTTTTGCCAGTGCAGTGATGTTTTCTGCGATTGCCAGTTCAGGCTGTTCCAGTACGGCCAGTGCGACTTTCTTTTCCGATTTGGAAAGCGAGTCGTATTGCGTGCGTATGGAATCGAGCAGCATGCCGGTGTATTCCGCTTATTCCGGCAGGGCTTCTTCGCGCCATTGCAGGCCATCGCGCCCGATCAGCGAGCTGGATGCGGCCGGACCCCAGGTACCGGATGCGTACGGCAAAGGTTCATTGCCTTCCTGTTCCCAGTAACGCAGTACCGGTTCTACCCACTCCCATGCCGCTTCGAGTTCATCGCTGCGCATAAACAGTGTCAGCTGGCCGCGCAGGACGTCCAGCAGCAGGCGTTCATAGGCATCCATGCGGGGTGCCTTGAAGGTTTCTGCAAAGTCGAGTTCCAGTTCGACCGGTTTCAGGCGCATGCCATCGCCCGGTGTTTTCGCCATCAGGTTAAGTTGCAGGCCATCGTCCGGTTGCAGGCGGATGACCAGGCAGTTCGGCTGGAAGCTGCTGGTCGATTGCGCAAAGATCGAATGCGGGATCGATTTGAAACGCACCACGATTTCTGCCAATTGGTCAGCCATGCGTTTGCCGGTACGCAGGTAGAAGGGCACGCCAGCCCAGCGCCAGGTATCGATCTCTGCTTTGACGGCGACGAAGGTTTCGGTATTGGACTCCGGGTCGGCAGTTTTTTCCTGGCGATACGCCGGTACCGCGACGCCATTGACGTGACCGGCGCGGTATTGGCCGCGCACGACATTCTTGGCCAGGGTGTTTTGTGTGAAAGGTTTCAGCGAGCGCAATACTTTCAGCTTTTCATCGCGCACAGCATCCGGTGTCACCGACAGTGGTGGCTCCATCGCCACGATACACAGCAGTTGCAGCAAATGGTTTTGCATCATATCGCGCAGCGCACCGGAGGTTTCGTAGTAACCCATGCGGTTGCCGACACCGATTTCTTCTGCAATCGTGATCTGTACGTCGGAAATCCATTCACGACGCCACAACGGTTCAAACAGCACATTGCCAAAACGCAGTGCCAGCAGATTTTGCACCGCCTCTTTGCCGAGGTAGTGATCGATACGGTAGATCTGCGATTCCTTGAATACCTGGCTGACTTCCTGATTGATCTGTTTCGCGCTGGCGAGATCACGACCCAGCGGCTTTTCCAGCACGACGCGGGTTTGTTCTGTTGCGAGGCCGCGTGCCGACAGGTTGTGGCAAATGCTGGCAAACAGGGTAGGCGGCGTCGCCAGATAAAACACGCGGGTCACGCTGCTGCTGTCGCGCAAGGCGTCATTCAGCGGCTGATAGGTGTTGGCATCGCTGGCGTCCAGCGCGACGTATTTGATACGGGCGCAAAACTTGTCCCACACAGCCTGGCTGAAGGTCTTTTCGTTGATGTGTGATTTGGCGTTCTCATTCACGGTCTCGATGAACTCGGCTGTGCTGCGCTCGTTGCGCCCGACGCAGATGATCTGGGCCGTGGCAGGCAAATCCCCGGCGCGGTCACGTGCATACAGCGCAGGAATCAGTTTGCGCATCGACAGGTCGCCGCCGCCGCCAAACAAGACAAGATCAAAATCGGTAAGAGCCATGATGAAGGGTTTTAATGTAAGTAAGTGTTCGTCAGAACGTTATTGTTTTTAGAGTGCAGCCTTGGCACGTGCGATCAGGCCATTGGTCGAGCTGTCATGTTGCTCTGGTTTGGCTTTATCGCTGAGTTCGGCTGCGATGTTTTTTGCTAGTATCTTGCCCAACTCTACGCCCCATTGATCGAAACTGTTAATGCCCCAGATCGCGCCTTGTACAAACACCTTGTGTTCATACAGTGCAATCAATGCGCCCAGTGCGTGCGGATTCAGGGTTTCCATCAGGATGGTATTGCTCGGGCGATTGCCAGGGAAGATGCGATGCGGCAATAGTTTTAGAATTTCAGCTTCCGGCAAACCTTGCGCCTGCATATCGGCACGTACCTCGTCGGCGTTTTTGCCGCGCATGAAGGCTTCGGATTGTGCGAAGCAATTTGCCAGCAACTGCACCTGGTGCTGTTGCATGGAATGGGTAGGCTTCAGCGCAGCAATGAAATCGACTGCCATGACGTCCGTACCCTGATGCAATAACTGGAAGTAGGCGTGCTGGCCGTTGGTGCCGACGTCGCCCCAGATGATAGGGCAGGTCGTGGTGCTGGTTTTGGAGCCATCGACTTGCACGCTCTTGCCGTTGCTTTCCATTTCCAGCTGCTGCAGATAGCCGGGGAACAGGCGCAAGTCCTGATGGTAAGGCGCAATCGAAATCGAGCTGCTGCCGAGGATGTTACGGTTCCAGATACCGATCAGCGCGAGGATGACAGGCAGGTTTTCTTGCAGTGGTGCTTGCTGGAAGTGCTGATCCATCGCATGCGCGCCAGCGAGGAATTCCCTGAAGCATTCCGGTCCGATCGACAGCATCAGTGCCAGACCGATGGCCGACCATACCGAGTAGCGACCGCCAACCCAATCCCAGAACGGGAACATATTCTCCGGCGCTATGCCGAAAGCCTGTACCGCATCGAGATGGGTAGAGACGGCGACGAAGTGTTTGCTTAAATCGCTTTCCTTCGCGTGGCGCAGGAACCATGCGCGTGCCGACTGTGCATTCATCATGGTTTCGGCAGTATTAAAACCTTTGGAAGCAATGATGAACAGGGTCGTGGCAGGGTTGATGCGGGTAAGCAAGGCGTCGAGATCGTGACCATCCACGTTCGAGACAAAGTGTGTGTTCAGGCGTGGATGGGCAAAGGAGCGCAGTGCCTGGCAAGTCATCTTCGGACCGAGGTAGGAGCCGCCTATGCCGATATTGACGACATCTGTAATCTCACGGTCGTCGTAACCGCGCCATGCGCCAGAGCGGACGCGTTCGCTGAAAACGCCCATGCGATCCAGCACGGCGTGTACCTCGGGCACAACGTCTTGCTGTCCCAGTACTAGCTTCTCATTGCGCGGCTTGCGCAGGGCAGTGTGCAGGACGGCGCGGTGTTCGGTACGATTGACTTCCTGGCCGACAAACATGGCATCGCGCTGTGCTTCGACTTGCGTTTCGCGCGCCAATGCGTACAGCAATGTCATGGTTTTGTCATCGACTATATTTTTTGAATAGTCGAGGAACAGGCCAGCGCCTTCGGCGGATAATTTGCTGAAACGGGCAGGATCTTGCGCAAATAAATGACGAACCTGTCGGTCTTTGTTTTCTGTATGGTGCTGTTGCAGCGCCTGGAAGGCGGCAGTAGCGGTAAGGGTCGTGCGCATGGGCGTTATATGCGATCTATGGTTGGTTTTCACTATACATCAATTTATGGTAATTTCACTACAAATAAATTTGCGTGCGGCAATGCAAAGCATTAAATTTGCTACGCTCCTGATTTGTAGTGAGCCTGTAACGGATACCTGCTAGCAAGGAAAGTTCAATCCAATCTCATAATTCCCCGGTTTGCTGCGGGATCACGCAGGAATGAATTTCTGACGCGTAATGTAGTCATAGCGTAGTCATGACTTTTCATGCCCGGGTAAAAAATGACGATAGGTAGCTGTAAATTATTGTAGTAAAATTTCAAAACTGTTTTTCTAGGGATTTAATATGTCGCTCCATCCTGTTGTGACTGCCGTAACCGCACGGATCGTAGAGCGTAGCCGACCGTATCGCGCTGCTTACCTTCAACGTTTGGAAAATACGCGTCAAAAGGGTGTGCAACGCAGTACGTTGTCCTGTACCAATCTGGCGCATGGTTTTGCCGCTTCTCCCGCCAACGACAAGCTGATACTGAAGCAGCAGGTCGCCCCCTCTATCGCCATCGTCTCTGCCTATAACGACATGCTGTCGGCGCATCAGCCTTTCGAGCGTTTCCCGCACATCATCAAGGATGCGGTGCGCAAAGCCGGTGGTGTGGCGCAATTCGCCGGTGGCGTACCTGCCATGTGCGATGGTATTACGCAAGGGCAACCAGGCATGGAGTTGTCGCTGTTCTCGCGCGACACGATCGCCATGTCTACTGCCATCGCCTTGTCCCACAATATGTTCGACGCCGCCGTTTATCTGGGCGTGTGCGACAAAATCGTGCCGGGCTTGGTCATCGGCGCTTTGCATTTCGGTCATTTGCCTGCGGTCTTTGTCCCGGCCGGGCCTATGACCAGCGGCATGTCGAATCCGGAAAAAGCCAAAATACGCCAGCTCTACGCGCAAGGCAAAATCGGTCGCGACGAATTGCTGGAAGCAGAAGGCAAGTCCTACCACGACGCCGGTACCTGTACTTTCTACGGCACCGCGAACAGTAATCAAATGTTGATGGAAGTCATGGGCCTGCACCTGCCGGGCGCCGCTTTTATTACACCCAACACGCCTTTGCGCGACGCATTGACGGCCCACGCCGCCCAGCGTGCAGTCGAAATCAGTGCGCAAGGGCAGACCTATACGCCTATCGGCCGCCTGGTCGATGAAAAAACCATCGTCAACGCAGTCATGGCATTGCTGGCTACCGGTGGTTCAACCAATCACACCTTGCACCTGGTGGCGATGGCGAAAGCGGCCGGTATCGTGATCGACTGGGATGACTTCGATGCCTTGTCGGCAGTTGCGCCATTGGTGGCGCGTATATATCCAAACGGCGACGCCGACGTGAATCACTTCCATGCCGCAGGCGGCACCGGTTTCGTGATCCGTGAATTGCTGGATGCCGGTCTCTTGCATGACGACGTCATGACCATCCTTGGACGCGGCTTGCGCGCGCATGCTACCGAGCCTTTCCTGCAAGGTGAGCAAGTAGTCTGGAAACCGGCGGCAGCTGTCAGCGGCAATACCGATGTATTGCGCACGGCTGCTGAACCTTTCTCTGGCGACGGCGGTATGAAGCTGATGTCCGGTAACCTGGGGCGTGCGGTCATCAAGGTGTCGGCGGTCAAGGTACAGCATCGGATAGTCACTGCGCCAGCCATCGTATTCGAATCGCAGGAAGCCTTCATGCATGCGTATCAGGCAGGTGAATTGAATCGTGACTTCATCGCCGTGCTGCGTCATCAGGGGCCACGTGCGAACGGTATGCCGGAATTACATGCGTTGACACCGGCGCTGGGCAGCTTGCAGGATGCAGGACGTCATGTTGCCTTGGTGACGGATGGCCGCATGTCCGGCGCATCGGGCAAAGTGCCAGCGGCCATCCACGTTTCGCCGGAAGTATTGGCAGGTGGTCCTTTGGGTCGTGTGCGTACCGGTGACATGATAGAACTCAACGCCGAAACCGGTGTGTTGCAAGCGCTGGTGCCGGAAGCTGAATGGGCGGTACGTGGCATCGAGCCTGCAGACCTGTCGCAAAATGAAATCGGCATGGGACGCGAATTGTTTGCGATGTTCCGCCATTCGGTGAGTGCGGCAGAAGAGGGTGCAACCACCTTCGGCCTGCCGCCACCCCTGCTGGAAGCAGACGAAGACAAAACGACCAACACACTGGCAGTGCCGGACGACGAGCCGTTTGTCGATGAAGATAATCTGATAGAGCGACCTATAGGAAACTGAATATGAATATGCTGGAAATCATGCGTACCTCGCCGGTGATCCCGGTGATAGCGATTGACGACCTGGCGCATGCAGTTCCGCTGGCGCGTGCGTTGGTGGCTGGCGGCATACGCGTGCTGGAAGTGACCTTGCGTACGCAGCACGGCTTGAGCGCGATACGTGCGATTGCAGAGCAGGTGCCGGAAGCGATACTCGGTGTCGGTACGCTGACACGCTCGGAAGACTTTGCCGCCGCACGTGATGCCGGGGCGATCTTTGGTGTATCGCCTGGTTTGACGAAGGAATTGATACAGGGTTCGCTGGCGAGTGGTTTGCCTTTGTTGCCAGGTGTGATGACACCGTCGGAAGTGATGGCAGCGCGGGAAGCCGGTTTTCATCAGTTGAAACTATTCCCGGCAGTACCTGCGGGTGGCGTGGGCATGCTGAATGCGATTGCCGGGCCGTTGCCGGATGTGCTGTTCTGTCCTACCGGCGGGATTTCGCAGGAGACTGCGGCGCAGTTCCTGGCATGCAAGAACGTGGCTTGTGTGGGTGGGTCATGGTTGACGCCTAAGGATGCACTGGCGGCTGGTGATTGGGATCGAGTTACTGCTTTGGCCAAGGCTGCTGCTGGGTTGAAGTGATATTCCTGTTTTGATTTAGAAAAGCCGCTTTTAGCGGCTTTTTTTATTTCTGCGTTGTTATAACTGACTCGCGTAATCCATAGAGGCTTTGCTTGTGAGTCCACTGTGACGATGCCGTTTGTGCGGGACAGAAAATGGAAAAAGAAGTGGGTGTGTCTGAGCGCAGCGAGTTTCGCCCACTTCCCATTTTTTGTCCCGCACAAACGGGGACCCCGCAGGGGCAGCGGCGCCGTGGTCGCCTTTCTTTGCTTACTTTCTTTGGCGAAGCAAAGAAAGTGAGTGGCCGCCGGGCCACCCCCGGCAACGTACTCAGCTACGGAGAGCGGCCCACATCAGCAACCTCAGAACGGAACCCTGTTCACCTTAACAACTGTCACCATAAAGTCACTATCCGACATAGACACAGGCCAGATCTGTGTGTACGCTTAAACCAGCCACATCGCGTCACGCATCAGTCCGCACTCCAGTAGAAACAAACCGAAAGTTGAATCTATGCATGGAGCTGAATTTATTCAGGATCTGGCGGTGATTATGTTGATCGCCGGTATCGTCACGATCATTTTCCATTACTTCAGGCAGCCAGTCGTACTCGGCTATATCCTGGCCGGTGTCATTATCGGCCCGCACACCCCACCATTTGAACTGATACAGGATGACCGCACGATTAAGATCGTGGCGGAGTTGGGTGTGGTGTTCCTGATGTTTTCATTGGGGCTGGAGTTCAACCTGAAGAAGCTCAGCCGCGTCGGCGTGACCGCATTCATCGCTGCGTTCGGAGAGATCGTCCTGATGACCTGGATCGGGTATGAGATAGGACGTTACTTCGGTTGGAAAGCGATGGATGCATTGTTTCTCGGTGCGATGCTGGCCATTTCTTCCACCACCATCATCATCAAGGCGCTGGATGAGCTGGGGCTGAAGCATGAGCGATTCGCCCAACTGATTTTCGGCATCCTGATCGTTGAGGATGTACTCGCGATAGGCATGATTGCGCTCTTGTCCGGCATTGCGATGAATGGTTCTGTCGATGCCGGTGATGTGTTCGTGACGGTCGGCAAGCTGTCCCTGTTCATGATCGTGACACTGGTGCTCGGTTTGTTGCTGGTGCCACGCATATTGGCCTATGTCGCCAGGTTCAAAAGCAATGAGGTATTCCTGATTACAGTGCTGGGTCTGTGCTTTGGCTTTTGCCTGCTGGTGTTGCAGATGGAGTACAGCATTGCACTAGGTGCGTTCATGATAGGTGCGATCATGGCCGAGGCGCGGCAGTTGCATTTGATCGAACGATTGATCGCACCGATACGCGATATGTTTAGCGCCTTGTTTTTTGTTGGTGTCGGTTTGTTGTTCAATCCGACGGTGCTGGTGACGTATGCGTGGCCGATCGCAGTGATTACAGTGGCGGTGGGGCTGGGCAAGGTGTTTGCCTGCGGCTTGGGGACGTTTATTGCCGGCAACGATGGGCGAACATCGATGCGGGTCGGTATGGGCTTGTCGCAGATAGGCGAGTTTTCTTTCATCATTGCTTCGCTCGGCCTGACACTGCAGGTCACCAGCGATTTCCTGTACCCGATCGTGGTGGCGGTTTCAGCTGTCACTACCTTGCTGACACCATATCTGATCAAGTGGGCTGATCCGGTTTCCTTGCGTGCGGCAGCGGCCATGCCGGACGGTATCAGCCGTCTCGCCAATCGCTATACGGATTGGTTGCAGCATAAGCAGCCGGAAGGTGATCGCGCCGCTTTGTTCAAGATCATTGTGCGTATCGTGGCGCAGGTGATCGTGAATTGCGCGATGACGGCGGCGGTTTTCCTGGCGGGGATTTATGTGTTTGGCGTGATAGAGAAGCATCTGGCGGGGTCTGCTGCCGATGAACATACGCAAAAGGCCATCGTGTTTGCCGGCGCACTCGCGTTGTCGCTACCGTTCCTGATTGCTACATATCGTAAGCTGAATGCGCTGAGCCAGCTACTGGCCGAAATCTTGATTGGTGACGGCGGACACTTTGTACATGGATTGCGCCGTCTGATTTCCGAGGTGATTCCGTTGTTGTCTATCGTCGGCATTTTGCTGCTGATCGGTTTGTTGAGTGCGCGTATCCTGCCGCCGACGAATATGCTGCTGTTCTTGCTGCTGGCCGCAGCGATAGTCACGGCGTTGTTATGGAAGACTTTCGTGCGCTGGCATACGCGCCTGCAAATCGCTTTGTTCGAGACGCTGGAGCACCCGGACGAAGAGAAAAATTAGCAGGCTGATAAGTGCTTAAGCCTGTCGCTACAGAGCGGCGTCAGGCAATTTTTGCCGCAATTTTCCTGCATTTGGGGCTGATGCAGCGGGGCTTCCGGTAAAATAGCAGCCTTCTTCAGACTTTTTCCTGCATAGCTCATGACTCAAGACGAAATGAAACAAGCGGTGGCGCGTGCTGCCATCGATTACGTAGTGGCGGGTGAAATCATAGGCGTCGGTACCGGTTCCACTGCCAATTTCTTCATTGATGAATTGGGCAAGATCAAGGACCGCATCAAGGGTGCGGTAGCGTCGTCCGAAGCGACCGCTGAGCGCTTGCGCAGCCATGGCATTACCGTATTTGACCTGAATGATATCGATACGATGTCGGTGTATATCGACGGCGCGGATGAAATCACGGCGCAAGGTGCGATGATCAAAGGTGGCGGTGCCGCGTTGACACGTGAAAAGATCGTGGCTTCGGTCGCCAAGCAATTTGTTTGTATCGCGGATGGCTCCAAGCTGGTCGAGAAGCTGGGTGCCTTCCCTCTGCCGGTAGAAGTGATCCCGATGGCTCAGGCCGTAGTGGCACGCAAGCTGGCAGCACTCGGTGGCGAGCCACGGTTGCGCGTGAAAGACGGCAAACCGGTGGTTACCGATAACGGTTGTTACATCGTTGACGTACTCGGTTTGCAGATCGAGGATCCAGCTGCGCTGGAAGCGCAGATCAACGATATCGTTGGTGTTGTGACGGTAGGCTTGTTTGCGCGTCGTGGTGCGAATATCGGTTTGCTCGGTACTGCCGATGGCGTCAAGCGCCTGAATTTCTAAACGTCTTCATCTCTCTGCCAGCAGTAGCCTGCAACAGGCTACTGCGTCAGTAAATCGACAAAGTTTTTATTCGGTATCGGTTTGCTCATCAGGTAACCCTGGCCTTCATCGCAACCGTTTTCCAGCAGAAAGCGGAATTGCTCTGCGCTTTCTATTCCTTCAGCCAGTACCGTCAAATTCAGGTTTCTTCCGAGTGAAATAATCGCCTTCACGATCGCCGCGCTGTCCTGGTCGGTGGCGATATCGCGCACGAAGGATTGGTCTATCTTCAGCGTATCGACCGGAAAGCGTTTCAGGTAGCTCAGGCTGGAGTAACCAGTGCCGAAATCATCCAGCGAAATCTTGACGCCGAGTGCGCGCAAGCGGGTCAGTAGCGCAAATGATTTTTCCACGTCGGTGGTCATTACGCTTTCGGTGATTTCCAGTTCCAGGTATTGCGCCTGCAGGCCTGTTTCATCCAGTATCCGTTCCACGACCTCAACGATATCGCCACGTGCCAGTTGGCGCGGTGACAGGTTGACTGAAATCGGAATAGCCGGGTAACCGGCTTCCTGCCATGCACGGTTCTGTCGGCAGGCGGTGCGAAGGACCCATTCACCGAGCGGAATGATGAGGCCGGTTTCTTCTGCCAGTGGGATGAAGCTGGCGGGTGAAACCATGCCCGAGTGTGCGCTATTCCAGCGTACCAGTGCTTCGGCACCCATGATCTTATGACTGGCGAGGCAGACCTTGGGCTGGTAATGCAGGACAAAGTCCTCGTTGCTAATCGCCTGGCGCAAACGATTCAGCAATTCGAGACGATCGGTGACTGAGGTGTTCATTTCAGCCGAGAAATACTGGAAGTTGTTGCGTCCCAGTTCCTTTGCCTTGTACATCGCGGAGTCGGCGTTTTTCAGCAAGGTTTCGGCATCACGACCGTCATCCGGGCACAGCGTCACGCCTATGCTGCAGGTGATCTGGAATTCCAGGTCATTGGCTTTCCACGGTTGCGAGACTTCATGCAGTACGCGCTGCATGGTGTGGGTGATTGCTTCTTCATTCGGCTGGTCGGTCAGCAGCAGTACGAATTCATCGCCGCCCTGGCGCGCTACGGTGTCGCTTTCGCGCAGGCAGGAGGTGAGGCGCTGCGCGGTGATTTTGAGCAGCTCGTCACCGACCTGATGACCCAGACTGTCATTGATGAACTTGAATTGATCCAGGTCGAGGAAGGCGATTGCGGTCAGGTTGCCGTAGCGTTCCGAATGCAGGACCGCCTGCTGCATACGGTCGTACAGCAGGGTACGGTTGGGCAGTCCTGTCAGCGCATCGTGGGTCGCCTGGAACTGGATTTCCGCTTCGTGCAGTTTGCGCTCGGTGATGGCTTCTACCGTGCCTTCAAAGAACAGCAGCGTGCCGTCGCTGTTGTAGACCGAACGGGCGTTCTCGGAAATCCAGATGATCTCGCCGTTACGACGATGCACACGCGATTCAAAATTGGTGACGACGCCATGCTTGCTCATCAGGCGCTTGAATTCAAGGCGACGCTGCGGATCGACATAGACCTGGTGATCAATGTCGCGCAGCGTGGAGATCAGTTGCTGCGGGCTGTCGTAGCCATACATGCGGGCCAGGGCAGGGTTGACGGCGAGATAACCGTCGTTCGGGGTCGACTGGTATATCCCTTCTATCGCGTTTTCAAAGATGCTGCGATAGCGACGCTCCGCTTCACGCAAGGCTTCATCGGCCTGCTTGCGCTCGGTCACGTCCTGGATAAAGCCTTCGAGTATGTCCCAGGTGTCATGCGAAATATTGGTGCCGCGCTCCCATACGTGGCGGATGCTGCCATCGGCACGCACGATACGGTATTCGATGTCGAAGCGGCGATTGTTTTGCACTGCTTCCTGTATCGTGTCGCGCACATGTTGGCGGTCATCAGGATGGGTGATTTGTTCGTAGGAGATGCGGCTGTTGAAGAGCAGGTCTTCTTCGGTATATCCGGTCAGTGCGAAGCAGCCTTCGCTGACGAATTCCATGGTCCAGTGGGCGTCGAGTCGGCAGCGATAGACCATGCCTTCCAGGTTGGCCAACAAGGTGCTGAGCAAACGGGCCTGCAGTGTCGGGTCGGCGGGATGGGATGGCATGGAGAGCAACATGTTGGTACACAGTATCTAAAATCACAAATGCTTGCGCTTCCGATATCTGGTCGCGGCAGCGTATTGCTCAGGCAAATGCCTACATTTCCATGTAGCAATATCGATGCCATCAAAAGCGACGCATGTCAGCACTGAAATGGTGCAGTATAAATGGTGCGACATGCTACCTCAGAATACGCTTATCCCGGCAGCGTGTTGAGCGGAATTTTGAGGTAGCGAATACCGTTGTTGTCGGCTGGCGGCAGATTGCCAGCACGGATGTTGACCTGGATGGCAGGCAGGATCAGGGTCGGCATACCCAGAGTTTTGTCGCGCACGGTACGCATGGCGACAAATTCATCTGCACTGATGCCGGTGCGGATGTGAATGTTCTTGGTGCGTTGCTGGGCGACCGTCGTTTCCCAGGCCGGTGCACGTCCATTCGGCGGATAGTCGTGACACATAAACAAGCGTGTCTGATCCGGAAAGCCCAGGATCTTTTGCACCGAGCGGTACATGCTATGGGCATCGCCGCCCGGAAAGTCGCAGCGCGCGGTCCCGGCGTCCGGCATGAACAGGGTGTCGCCGACAAAAATCGCGTCACCGATGTGATAAGCCATATCTGCGGGCGTATGGCCGGGCACGTACAAGGCCTGGGCCTGCAGCTTGCCGATATGGAAAACCTCGTCTTCGTCAAACAAATAGTCGAATTGCGAGCCATCGAATTTGAATGAATCTTCAAGATTGAAGATTTCGTCAAACACGCGCTGGACCTTGGTAACCATGCGGCCGATGGCGATGCGCCCACCGAGGTGCTGCTTCAGGTAAGGGGCGGCGGACAGGTGGTCGGCGTGGACGTGGGTTTCCAGTATCCACTCCACATGCAGACCCTGCGCTTGCACGAATTGGATGATTTTGTCAGCCGAGGTGGTGCTGGTATGGCCGGATTTGGGATCGTAATCGAGGACGGAGTCGATGATGGCGCAATCGACTGCACCTGCTTCATGAATGACGTAACTGACGGTACCGGTTTCTGTGTCGAAGAAGGCTTGTACGACAGGCGACATGGGCGGTTCCTCGCAAGGGATGGCTAACGATGAAGACAGGGGGGCAGACAGGAAAACGGGTGCGCGTGGCACCCGTTACTTGATTAGCGTGGCTTGTCGGAAAATTCGCGCGCCATGCGGTCTTGCCGGTCATAGAAGTCCAGCGTCCCGATGTCACCGTGGTTGCGCTGCCTGGATGGCACCAGGTGCTCGATGTCGGCGATGAACTCGTCATCGATTTCCATATCCTCTTCGCTACCCCAACTCGTATTCATAAATCCTCCGTAAGCCGGTATTTTACGACGCAGCGACGCAAACGGCTAGTTCGCTGCTTAGCCTAATGAATCCGGCACTTCGCCGCTGCCCGGGAGCTTGGCTGCCAATACCGTGAGCTTTTCTATAACGGGTGGTTTGGCCAGAAACTGGGAGGCAACTTCACCGAGGGCGGCGGCAATGGCGCCATCGATATGGGCTTTTCGGCCGCTTTCGTTTTCGAAGGCATCGAAGATGAGGAAGGTGTTGTCATTCAGCTTGACGGCGAACCAGGCTATCGTGGCAGGCTCACCAAGCGCGTACGGCAGTTGCGCGCGCAGGAATTCTTCCAGTTCTTTTTCCTTGCCGGGTTTAGCTTCCAGGCGGACTTGCAGGCCGAGGTTAACCATGATGTGTCTCCTTTATCGATAGCGATTGGGTACCCATGTGGTGCTGACAACAGTTGCTGACAACTGGTTCATTGCAGGTAATGAAAGAACGGCAATTAATTGTAATCCTCATTTAGCCAGCGTGAATATGACTGTGCATATAGAAGAATACTGATAAGTGTATGACAACATCGGCAGATGCGGGACGGGCGAGAAAATAAACACTTGCTGCGGTCTATGACTTATCATCGTGACCCATTTCATTTTCACAGGTTTTTTCCATGGCAAACGCATGCGGCGTCGATTTTGGGACGTCGAATTCGACCGTCGGCTGGAGCCGTCCCGGCCAGTCGGCACTATTGCAACTGGAAGATGGCAAGGTCACCTTGCCGTCCGTTGTTTTCTTTAACGCAGACGAAGAGCAGGTCTATTACGGCCGCGCTGCGCTGGCAAATTACCTGCAAGGTTACGAAGGCCGCCTGATGCGCTCGCTCAAGAGCCTGCTCGGTACCAGCCTGATCGACGACCAGACCGAGGTGATGGGCAAGGCTCTGCCTTTCCGCGCCTTGCTGACGCAATTCATCGCCGAACTGAAGGACCGGGCTGAGAAAGCGGCCGGCCGTGAGTTCACCAGCGTGGTCATGGGGCGTCCGGTCTACTTTGTCGACGGCAATGAAGAAGCCGATATCCTGGCGGAAGATACCTTGTATGAAATCGCGCAGTCTGTCGGTTTCAAGGATATCGATTTTCAGTACGAGCCTATCGCTGCCGCGTTCGACTACGAGTCACAGATAGATAAGGAAGAGCTGGTACTAATTGCCGATATTGGTGGTGGTACTTCCGACTTCTCGCTGGTACGGTTGTCACCGGAACGGGCCAAAAAGGATGACCGTCGCGACGATATCCTGGCGACCGGCGGTGTGCATATCGGCGGTACCGATTTCGATAAATACCTGAGCCTGACCAGCATCATGCCTTTGCTCGGTCTGGGTAGTCGCCTGAACAACGATACCGAAGTGCCGTCCAGCTACTACTTCAACCTGGCGACCTGGCACACGATTAACCTGGCCTACTCACAAAAGACCTGGTTGCAGATCAAGGATATCTATCGCGATGCGCGCGACAAGCCCAAGCTCGATAGCCTGCTGCACCTGATAGAAAACCGTTCCGGCCACTGGCTGGCGCTGAAAGCCGAGGAGGGCAAGATAGCCTTGTCGTCGCAGATGGAAACCGAATTGGTGCTGGATCGTATTGCGCCGAGCACGACACTGACTTTGCGCCGCGATGAGTTTGATGAGTCCATCGACAAGATGGTTACGACAGTTGAAAGCACGGTCGCCAATTTGCTGAAAGATGCAGGTATAGCCGCTGCGGATGTCGATACCGTCGTGTTCACTGGTGGCTCCAGCGGTGTCCATCTGTTGCGTGAAAAGATCAGCTCCCTGCTGCCGGATGCACGACGGGTAGAGGGCGATCTGTTTGGTAGTATTGGTGCCGGACTGGCGCTGGATGCGGTGCGAAAATTCGGCTGATGCGACACATGAGCCACACGCGATAAAAAGATTTGCGGGTGCCGCCAAATCTTCATTGGCGATTCGTATTTGAAAATGGTATAAATGATTTGCGCATCTATGATGCGCAATTTTTTTATACGTGCAGCACCGCTACGAAGTAAGGCCAGTCTTACTCTTGAGAATTGTCATCACGCGGTAATAATGCGGGCTTATTGTCACGAACTTTTCGCGCGGCATTGCAAGCATGGTGTAAGTCGTTCGATATATAAAATACAGACGTGGTACAGATAAAGCAGGGGCGTGATTGAGAGGATGGAATGTTTGCAGCGGTAGATCTCGGTTCGAATAGTTTTCGCCTTCATATAGGGCGCCATGATGGCGACACCATGCGCATCATCAAGAGCGCGCGCGATCCGATACGCCTGGGCGCTGGCCTGGACAGCAAGGGCAACCTGACTGCGAAAGCGATGGAAAGTGCAATTGAATCGTTGGCACGCTTCAATTCCATTCTGAGTACTTTTCCGCTGAGCGCAGTGCGCGTGGTGGCGACCAATACGATACGTATCGCCAGGAATTCAGCCGTCTTCCTGCCAGCAGCAGAAGCGGCGATCGGTTACCCGATAGAAATCATCTCCGGTGAAGAGGAGGGGCGTCTGATTTACATGGGTGTGGCCAGCACACTCTCGCAGAATGAGCGTCGCCTGGTACTGGATATCGGTGGCGGTTCGACCGAGGTCATCCTCGGTAAAGGGCCAAAAATCGAGCAGGTGGAATCCTTCAGTGTAGGCACCGTGCCGCAAAGCCTGAATTTCTTCCCGAACGGCGTCATTACCGCCGAGGCGTTTGATGCTGCCGTGCTGTCGGCACGCTCGCGCTTCGAAGATGCGGTGCCGCTATATAAGCCAGAGTTGTGGAGCAATGCCTACGGTTCATCCGGCACCATGCGTGCGATTGCCGATGCGATTAGCAAGAATGGCCTGGGTGATGGCCAGATGTCGCTCAAGAGCCTGGAAGGATTGCGCAAGCGCCTGATTCAGTTCGGTCACGCGGGCAACATCGACCTGGTCGGCATGAAAGCGGATCGCGCCGCCAGCATTACCAGTGGCCTCGCGATCCTGGTCGCCTTGATGCAAGAGTTCAGCATTAAGGTCGTGACGCCGATAGAAGCCGGTTTGCGCATGGGCGTGCTGTGGGACTTGCATTTGCGCGCCACCAAGCGTGACCGGCGTGAGCAGTCGGCACGTGAATTCCTGCAGCGCTTCAAAGTGGATGAGAAGCGCGCCGAGAAGGCTGCACAGATTGCCAGTGCTTTCCTCGGTTTGCTTAAGCCGAGCGACGATACCTATACCAAACTCCTGTTCTGGAGCGGCCTGTTGCATGAGGTCGGCTTGGTCGTGTCACATAGCGGTTATCACAAGCATGCCGCCTATATGGTGGAAAACGCTGACTTGCCGGGCTTTACCACGCGTGAGCAACGCGTGATGAGCAATCTGGTGCTGGCGCAAAAAGGAAATTTGCGCAAAGTGGCGGATCAACTGAGTGACAGTGATTTTGCGAAGGCAGTAGTCGCATTGCGACTGGCGCTGATGTTCATGCATGCCCGCATAGACGTGGCGCCGGACGATATACGCTTGCGCATGAAAAAAGGCATAGAACTGGAAATCCGCAAGCAATGGGTAACCCAGCATCCGACCGTTGCCTACTGGATAGATAAAGAAAAAGAATGCTGGAGTGAAGTCGGCATCGACTTCTACGTCAAGCTGACTAACTAAGGTAATTTGCCGTCAGTGCTTGTCCACGCAAGCCTGACGGTTTAGCATGACCCGTTTTTGATCATCTACAGGAGACGGGTTTGTTCCATAGTATTGTCGATATCGTGTCGCAAGGTGGCTACCTTGGCATTTTCTTGCTGATGCTGGCCGAGAATGTTTTTCCTCCTATCCCGTCTGAACTCATCATGCCGCTGGCAGGTTTTGTCGCTGCACGTGGTGAACTGAATATTTTCCTGGTGATATTGGCCGGTACGGCCGGATCAGTGGTCGGTGCCTTGCCGTGGTACTACGCTGGTGCCTTGTTCGGCAAGGACAGGCTGAAGCGGCTGGCGGCCAGGCATGGACGCTGGCTGACAGTGTCGCCGGGAGATATCGATAAGGCGTCGGACTGGTTTGAGCGGCACGATGCTGCGACGGTCTTCTTTGGTCGCCTGGTTCCGGCGATACGGACGCTGATTTCGGTGCCTGCCGGTGGCGTGAAAATGCCTATGCTGCCGTTTTTAATGTATTCGACTATCGGTTCACTGATCTGGACTTGCTTGCTGGCCCTGACCGGCTATCTGCTGCAATCGCAGTATGAAGTGGTGCAGCACTATGTCGATCCGGTCTCGAAAGCCGTCGTGTACACGGTGATCGCGATCTACGTTTATCGTTTTATCCGCTTCAAGCCGCACAACTGAGTTCGAAAGCTGATTGCAGCTGCTAACTGCAATCAGCCATCCATCAAAACACCAGGCCGTTCTTTTTGAATAGCGCTATATCCAGATAGCCGGACAAGTGTTTGCTGTTCGGCGATCCTGTGACAGACAGGCCGCCCAGGTCGATATTCACATCCTGATTCATCAAATCCTGCAGTGCAGCCTGATTGCTGCGCTTGCTTCTTTGGATCGCCCTGACCAGGGTCTTGGCGACGGTAAATCCTTCCAGCGTCAGCGATGACGGCGGCTCGTCGCGGTACTTCTTCATCATATTCAAATGTTCAAGCTGGATCGAGGATCGGCCTGTGTTGGGGTTCGGCACTACCTGGGAAAAGACCGTCCACTCAACGGCACGTGCGCCAGCCAGTTCGCGCAGGGTTTCCAGGTTGATCAATGAGGTTCCGGCGACAAAGGTTTGTGCTGCGGTGCGGCGGAACTCCTTCAGGAAAAGGGCGGTGCTGATGGTGTCGGCAATCACGATGACGAAGCCCGGTTTGCTGCTGGCCAGTTGCGTAGCCTCTTGCGCGTTGAGTTTTTCATTAGTACCCAGCTTGGCAGAGCCATTCAACTTCACCCTGCGTCCGCGCAATTCCGAGGACAAGTTGCGGAAGGCCTGCTGCGCCCACGGCGTGTCCTGGTAAGCAATACCAACATCTGTCATCCCCAGCTGGCTGAAGTGCGACAGGATGTGGCGGACTTCCTGCAGATAGCTGGGGCGCCAGAACAGCACACGGCTGCTATTGAGTTCCACCGTATCGACCAAGGGGGCAAACAGCACCAGGCTGCTGCGTTTGAAGGCGGGTGCGTTCAGCACCGCTTGCGCCGTGCCGTCGCCCACACCACCCAGCAGGAAGTCGATCTGATCACGTTCTATCAGCTCGGTAACCGCTTTCGCCGCCACTGCCGGTAATGCCTGATCATCGCGCACGATGTAGCGGATGCGCTTGCCATTGACCCCGCCAGCGGCATTCAGCGCATCGAAATAGGTTTTGATCCCGGCCACATAGTCGCGACCTACCGATGCGTTCTGGCTGGACAGGTCGATCGCCTGTCCGACCACGATGGTGTTGGGTTCTTCTGCGGCAGCGGAACTGGCGAGCAGGAGGGAGGTGGAAGCAATTGCGAAAAACCGGAGCAGGTTCATGTGTGAAATGGAGTGAGCGTATTTGACCGCAATTCTGGTTTTGAATTGTGACGGCATGATGAATTTGCGCCTGTTGCAGCGCAAGCTTTACGCGCTCTCGGCCCCGCTGTTACAGTGTTTATACGGTATTTTCTTGCAAAAAAAGAATAAACTATATATATTATTTATACTATTAATTACAAGGAGAAGCGTGTGTCGAACGAAACAGAAGTCAAGGTGGAAGTGAAGCCAGAAGCGTCTGTAGCTGCACCAGCGCCTGCAAAAAAATCAGCACCAGCGAAAAAAGCGCCTGCGGCTAAAAAGGCTCCAGCCGCCAAGAAAGCGCCAGCAAAGAAAGCTGCTGCTAAAAAAGCAGTAGCAAGCAAAGCACCAGCAGCAAAAAAGGCAGTGGCTAAAAAAGCTGCAGCCAAGCCTGCGGCCAAAGCACCGGCGAAGAAAGTGACAGCCAAGCCAGCAGCGACCAAGTCGCCTGCAAAGAAAGCTGTAAGCAAGCCTGCAGCCAAACCAGCGGCTAAGCCAGCAACTAAGCCAGCAGCAAGCAAGCGCGTCACCAAGGCCGTCAAGCCAGCCGTGAAACCTGCGGTCAAGCCAGTAGCTAAACCAGTAAGCAAGCCAGCTTCGAAGCCAGTGGCCGAAGTAAAAGGCAAAAAAGCCAAGCTGGTACGCGATAGCTTCACCATGCCGGAAATCGAATATCAGGTTTTGAGCGAAGTGAAAAAAGCCTTCCTGAAAGCCGGTGTTGCGGTCAAGAAAAGCGAATTGCTGCGTGCTGGCGTTGCGCTGATCAAAGACATGGACATGAAGAAGCTCAACAGTGTGATCGCAGCCTTGTCGCCGCTGAAAGCTGGGCGTCCGAAAAAATCCAAGTAATCATGCAGATTTCCTGCCCTGCGCAGGGAGTTGCAGGCCTGTTGTTTCAGGGCAAACAAAACCGGTGCCATGCGCCGGTTTTTTTATGTCCCGCACTCTCAGGGATTGGAATGTCTGAGAGTGTTGTCGTGTCATGAAACTGACATGCTCCTGTCATTTTGCTGAAGTAATCAACAGTTACGCTTCGTTCGTCACAATACAAAGGACGACACATGCGATTACTGAATGCTTCTGCCGATACCAATCTTGCTTCTCCCAAGCTGACGCTGAGCCTTGCCAGCACGCAAAAGGAAGTACGTGAAGTACAGCGTTTGCGTTACAAAGTTTTTATCGAGTCTATGGGACTGTCTTCACTGAAGAACGAAGAGAGACTCGATAAAGACGAATTTGATGCGTACTGCGATCACCTGATCGTACGCGATTCGGCAACACTGAAAGTGGTCGGCACTTACCGCGTCATGAGCCCGCAAGCTGCGCGCAAGATGGGTCAGTTTTACTCCGAGCAGGAATTCGACCTGAGCCGCCTGAATAATCTGCGCAACCGCATCGCGGAAGCAGGACGTGCCTGCATCCATCCGGACTACCGCAGTGGCGGCGTCATCATGCTGCTGTGGGCTGGTCTGGCTGCCTACATGAAGAAAGAAAAATGTGAATACCTGATCGGTTGCGCCAGTGTCAGCCTGGCTGATGGCGGCCACAATGCTGCTGCGCTGTATCACTCGCTGGCAGAAAACAGCCTGGCACCAGCCGAGTATCGCGTCACACCACATTTGCCTTTCCCTATCGCCGAACGCGAACCTGGTCATGTGGCGGTGGTACCACCGTTGATCAAGGGTTACCTGCGCAGCGGTGCCTGGGTCTGCGGCAACCCGGCCTGGGATCCTGATTTCCACAGTGCAGATCTGTTCATGATGTTGCCGCTGGCCAAGCTCGATGCCCGCTACGCACGTCACTACCTGAAAGAGGCGCAACCAGCATGAAGCCACGCGACCAATTTTTGACGACTGATTTTATCGGTGCGGAAGTTGGCGCGAAGCGCGAGCCTATCCGCTTTCGTACAATCTGGATTTCAGACCTGCACCTGGGAACCACTGGTTGCCAGGCGCAACGCCTGCTGGAATTCCTGCGCAAAACGGAATCGGACACCCTCTACCTGGTTGGTGACATCATCGACGGCTGGCAACTGAAACGCCGCTGGTACTGGGAACAAGCGCATAACGACGTAGTACAGACGGTGCTGAAAAAGGCCAAGAAGGGTACCGAAGTGATCTTCGTGCCCGGTAATCACGACGAAGCGGTACGCCAATTCATAGACCTGGATTTTGGTGGCATACGCATCCGTGATGAACTCATACACACGACAGCGCAGGGTAAACGCATGCTGGTGCTGCATGGTGACCGCTTTGATGGCGTGATCGCCTGTGCAAAATGGCTGGCCTATGTGGGCGACAACCTCTACACCGTCATCCTCAAATTCAATCAATGGTTCAACAGCTGGCGCGCCCGTGCCGGTTTGCCGTACTGGTCGCTGTCGCAATACCTGAAGCTGAAAGTGAAGAATGCCGTCAGCTACATCTCTTCATTTGAAAATGCGCTGGCCGCTGAAGCCAAGCGTCGCGGACTGGACGGCGTGATCTGCGGTCACATCCATAAACCTGAGATCCGCGACATCGACGGTATTACTTATTGTAATGATGGTGACTGGGTCGAAAGCCTGTCCGCTTTGGTGGAAGACGCATCCGGTGCCTTGCGTCTGGTGACCTGGCAGGAAATCGTCAAGTCGCACAAGGCAGCAAAACATGAAAAAGGTGAAGAATTATGCGTATCGCCATCGTAACCGATGCCTGGGAGCCGCAAGTCAATGGTGTGGTCAACACGCTGAAAGCGACGCGCAAGCAATTGCGCGCCAACGGTCATGCCGTGTTGATGGTGACGCCGGAACACATGCGCAGCTATTCCTGCCCGACCTATCCGGAGATACGCCTGGCCTACAAGCCATATGCCAAGGTTGCTGCAGCACTTGAAGACTTCGATCCGGATTGCATACACATCGCTACCGAAGGCCCTATGGGGCTGGCGGCGCGCCGTTTCTGCATCAACCGTGGCCTCGACTTCACTACTGCCTATCACACCCGTTTCCCTGAATACCTGCGCGCACGTTTCCACCTGCCGCTGGCGCTTACCTATCGCTGGTTGAAGTGGTTCCACAAACCAGCCAAGGCCGTCATGGTGCCGACGCCGCGCATGCAGGATGCGCTGGAAAAAAGCGGCTTTAAAAATGTCGTGCAATGGAGCCGTGGTGTGGATACCGATTACTTCCGCCCGGGCCAGCGCGAAGAAGTAACGCAAGAGCGACCGCTGTATCTCTACGTCGGTCGTGTTGCGGTGGAAAAAAATATAGAAGCTTTCCTGCAAATGGATTTGCCGGGCGCGAAGTGGGTGATAGGCGATGGCCCTATGCGCGAAGAGTTGGAGAAGAAGTACCCCGAGGTTCACTTCCTCGGCGCCAAGCCGCATGATGCATTGCCGGCTTACTACAGCTGCGCTGACGTCTTCGTATTCCCCAGCCGTACCGACACTTTCGGCCTGGTGCTGATCGAAGCGATGGCCTGCGGTGTGCCGGTCGCGGCTTATCCGGTGGAAGGTCCGATCGACGTGGTGGCACAGGGTAAATCCGGCGTGCTGCATGAAGACCTGATGCGCGCCTGCTTTGATGCGCTGAACCTGAAGCGTTCAGTGGTGCGCGAGCATGCGCTGTGCTACTCGTGGAGTGCAGCAACCCAGCAATTCCTCACGCATTTGCATCCGGTACGCAAGACCGATCACATCCCTATGGTGCGTCGCGCATCACCCAAGCCTAGCGCATGATGTTGAGGTGCGAGTACTCCGCTGCATAGCGCAGTACTCGTCCTTGTTCATACCTCAGTTCAAGTCTTTTCCCTGCCTGTCAGTATCGCGGTACCTATACCCATGGTTGCGGCGATGCCGCCGACCAGGAACACCGACGCATAACCATAGTGATCGGCAAACAGACCCGCTACTGGCCCGGTCAAGCCATAGGCGATGTCCTGGAAGGCGGCGAAACCACCGACTGCGGTGCCGCGTAATTGCGGTGGGACGCGCTTGACCACTTCCATTCCCATCGACGGGAAGATCATCGAACAGCCGATGCCGGTCAGCAATGCGCCGAGTAAGGCCCAGGCTGGTTCGCTGGCGCTCCACAGCAGGAATTGACCGGTCGCTTCGATCGCCAGTGAAACGATGGCGACACGGCTGCCGCCTATCTTGTCAGGTAGGTGGCCGCAGAATAAACGCATGCCGACAAAGCCGCTGCCAAACAAGGTCAGGCCCAGGCTGCCATAGGCCCAGCCCTGATTGATGAAGTGCAGCGTAATGAAAGCACCGAGTGCGGCAAAGCCGACGCCTTGCAGGCCCACAGTCAGGCCGGGACGCCAGATGCGGCCGAGGATGCGCCAGAACGATTCGCGGACGCCGCTTTGCAATGCGCCTTCCGGCATGTTCTTGATCATGGCGAGGCCGAGCAAAGGCAGGGCGGCGCAGACCAGCATCAGGCCGCTAAAGCCAAAGTGCTGGAAGATAGCCAGACCCAAGGGACTACCGACTGCAAATGCGCCGTAGATGGCCATGCCGGACAAGGCAATGACGCGACCGGCGCGTGCAGGTCCCATCTGCTCTATGCTCCAGCCCAGCATGCCGACCAGCGCCAGGCTTTCACCCCAGCCGAGCAGCAGGCGACCGACGATCAGCAAGCCATAGCTGAATGGAATAGGGAAGAGCGGCCAGGCCGAGACCCAGCACACCAGGCTGGCGATGGTGTAAATCACCAGGCCGCGCCGCATGCTGTGTTTGCCGCCTATGCGGTCGGTCAGGGTGCCGGCCTGGCTGCGGGTCAGGATGGTGGCGAGGAAGGTGATACCGACGGCGAGACCGGCGAGTACGTTGCCGTAGTGCAGCTGCTGCGTGACATAGACCGGTAGTACCGGCAAGGACATGGCAACAGCGAGATAGGAAAGAAAGAGGGCGAGCGTCTTCCAGATCAGATGACGATACGCAGTATCAAAACGCGGGGATGCTTCAGACATGTAACAGACTCCGTATAACACCATGGTCCCGGGAGCCCGCTGCAGCACATACGTCAGCGCACTCCCGCCATGATCCATGGCAGGTTGCGCGTTGATTGACGTAAACGCTTACGGCGTGCGCAGCTACGTGCGACAGCGCAAGCAGAATAACATGAAAAATTAGGCGGATGAAAGTTCGCTGTTGCGGCAAAGTGCAGCTACTGGAAGGGCAGGTTGTATACTGGCGACTTTCCAGTGACGCTTTATCTGTAAGGACACCCTATGAGCAATTTGCCTGCATGCCCGCTATGCCATTCCGAGTTCACCTACGAGGACGGCAGCCTGTATATTTGCCCTGAGTGCGCGCATGAATGGTCGACCCAGGCGGCAGTTGAAGCCACCGAGCAGGCCAAGGTATATCGTGATGCAGTCGGGACGGTGTTGCAGGATGGTGATACCGTGACCATCATCAAGGATTTGAAGTTGAAAGGTTCGGGCGGTGTGCTTAAAGTAGGAACTAAGGTTAAAAACATCCGCCTGGTTGATAGCGACCACGATATCGATTGCAAGATCGATGGCTTTGGCGCGATGAGCCTGAAGTCGGAGTTCGTCAAGAAAGTGTAAGCGGTCGTTAGCCCCCGGTATGTGCTGACACCGATATCGTCATGGAGTGATGCCATGCAGTCGCCGCCGTTTGTAATGCGTGAAGAATGCCCGCAAGGCCTGTGCACTTGCGAGCGTGATGCGTTGCTGGGCAATCCTGCGGGCGACCTGCGTATCTTGCGTTTAACCAAGATGGAAGAAAAAAAGCTGATCGCACGGATAGAGGCGATCAGCAGTTATGCCGACCTCAAGCATATGGAAGAACGCATGTATGCGCAGCTGGGGATCGCGCTGCAAATCAGTCCGGGCCTGAATGAGGTGCGTACTGTACGTGGTTTGAACATCGTGCTGGAAGAACAGCCGGGCTTGTGTCGCAAAACGAAGCAAACGATACCCGCCGCCATCCGCAAGTGTCTGGAACGGAATCCCGAAATTACCTATGCCATCCTTGATAAAGACGGTTTGTTCGGTCTGGAGTGAGGATGGTGCTTATTTGGTCAGCAGGTCCGGCGCCATGACTGCGCGCACGTAATTGCCAGAGATATCACCGCGCTCGCGCTGCACTATCCACCAGACATTACCTTTGCGGATAGTCCAGTCTTGCGGGCTGCCGGTGACCAGCGTGGCGGCCAGTTGACCCAGCGTCGGCTGATGGCCGATGACCAGTACTGGTTCGCGGCTATCCGGCCAGTTGGTGGCGGCCAGGATTTTTTCCACCGTGGATTCGGGGCTTAAATCGTCAACGATCTTGAACTTGCGCCCCAGGGCCTCTGCGGTCTGCACCGTACGGGTGGCGGGGCTGACCAGGATCTTGCAGCTATTGGGCAGGTTATGGTCCAGCCACTCAGCCATCTTCCAAGCCTGCTTGTGACCTTTTGCGGTCAATGCACGGCCTTCATCGGGTTCACCCATTTCCGCTTCTGCATGCCGCCACAAGATCAGTTCCATTTTGTTACTCCACAGGGTTGCCTAATACCTGCATCAGATGTTGTTGTGCGCTGAATGCGCCGGATTTTCCCCGAGGCTTACGTTTTTGATAGACGCCGTTGGAATCTAGTTCCCATGAATTCAAATTGTCTTTGAGGTAGGGGTCCAGACCTTCTGCAATCACACGTTTTTTTAACGCCGGATCGAGTATTGGGAAGGCGACTTCGATACGGCGGAACAGATTGCGGTTCATCCAGTCCGCGCTGGACAGATAGACATCGTGCGCCAGGTCGTTACGGAAGTAATAAATGCGGCTGTGCTCGAGGAAGCGACCGACGATGGAGCGGACGCGGATGTTATCCGACAAGCCCGGCACACCAGGGCGCAGCGCGCAGGCACCACGCACGATGAGATCGATTTTTACGCCATCGGCCGACGCTGCATACAAGGCGCGGATGACGGATTCATCCAGCAAAGCATTCATTTTGGCGATGATGCGGCCAGGGCGTCCTAGGCGCGCGATCTTCGCTTCGTTGCGGATGGCGCGTATGAACTCCTTTTGCAGGGCGAAAGGCGCCAGCCACAGATGATCCAGTTTCTTTGGCTTGGTCAGGCTGGTGAGGTGGATAAAGACTTCATTCACTTCGGTAGCGATGGCCGGATTCGCGGTCAACAGGCCGAAATCGGTATAGAACTTGGTGGTGCTCGGATGGTAGTTACCGGTACCCATGTGTGCGTAGTAGCGTAGTGCGCCAGCTTCGCGGCGGATGACCAGCGCCAGTTTGGCGTGGGTTTTGAGGCCCACCACGCCGTACACGACTTGTGCACCGGCGCGTTCCAGGCGATCGGCCCAGTTGATATTCGCTTCTTCGTCAAAACGCGCCATCAGTTCAACCACGACCGTCACTTCCTTGCCGCGTTGTGCCGCCAGGATCAGCGACTCCATCAGGTCGGAGTTCATGCCGGTACGGTAAATAGTCTGCTTGATGGCGACCACGTCCGGGTCCTGCGCCGCGCTGCGGATGAATTCGAGCACTGGCTGGAAAGACTGGAACGGGTGGTGCAGCAGCACATCGTGCTTGCCTACAACTGCAAACAAGTCGGCATTTGCCAGCTTGGGCGGATACATAGGCGAATAGGGCGGGAAACGCAGTTCCGGCTTGGTGACATGGTCTATCAGCTCGGACAGGCGCACCATGTTCACCGGGCCATCGACCGCATACAGGCGGTTTTTATCGATGGAGAACTGTTCCAGCAGGAATTGTGACAGGTGTGGTGGGCAGTTTTTTGCCACTTCCAGACGCACAGCGACACCAAAATTGCGGCTTTGCAGCTCGCCTTGCAAGGCCTGACGCAGGTTTTTCACCTCTTCTTCATCTACCCACAGGTCGCTGTTGCGTGTGACACGGAACTGCGAGTAGGCCAGTACTTCACGTCCGCTGAACAGGTCGTTGATATGGGCATGGATGATGGAAGACAACAGGCAGAAAGAGACACCGTTCTTGGATAATTCCGGCGGCAGCTGTATGACACGCGGCAAAACACGTGGCGCTTTGAGGATGGCAATCGCGGTACCGCGGCCAAAAGCGTCCTTGCCGGACAGTTCAACGATGAAATTCAGACTCTTATTAACAACTTGTGGGAACGGATGGGCCGGATCGAGGCCGATAGGCGTCAGCAAAGGGCGCACTTCACGGTCGAAATAAGCCTTTACCCAGGCACGTTGTGCGTCATTACGGTCCTGGTCACGTAATAAATGGATGCCTTCCTGCGCCAGTTGCGGCAGCACGCTCTCATTTAAGACACGGTATTGGCGTTCGACGATCTGATGACATTCGGCGCCGGCTACCGCCAGTGCGGCCGACAGGGCAGGTGGTTCGATGAACTCGCCTTCCATGTGATTATTGGCCAGCAGACTGGCGATCCTGACTTCAAACAGCTCATCCAGGTTATTACTGACGATACACAAATATTTCAAGCGTTCCAGCAGCGGGACGTCCGGATTCTCGGCCTGCGCCAGTACCCGGCGGTTAAAGGCCAATTGTGACAATTCACGGTTTAAATAGATGGCGCTTTGCGGTAATACTGGGGCGGAAACGGCTTCTGCTACGGCTTTCTTGTGCATTTTCTTGACTTTGGCCATTGGTGACCTCGCAGAGTGTAGTGACCCATTATGACAACTTAATGACAAGCTTTTTTGTCCAAAATCAAGTTTATGACATGATTTTTCCGAAGTCATAAAGCTGTCATAATTGTTCGCTAGAGTTCGCACTGTCTTATTTAGTTAACCCTAAGGAGCAGTTATGCGATTGAATCAATTTGTTAAAACCGCCATGGTAGCTGCAGTCGCAGCAGTGGCGTTCTCTTCCGCAGTAGCAGCTGATATTACAGGTGCTGGCGCGACCTTCCCTTACCCTATTTATTCCAAATGGGCAGAATCCTATAAAGCAGCAACCGGCACTGGCTTGAACTATCAATCCATCGGCTCCGGCGGCGGCATTAAACAAATCAAGGCAAAAACCGTTGATTTCGGCGCATCCGACATGCCGCTGAAAGAAGAAGAGCTGGAAGCTGAAGGCTTGCTGCAATTCCCGGCGATCATGGGCGGCGTTGTGCCTATCGTCAACCTGGACGGCATCACCCCAGGCCAATTGAAAATGACGCCAGAAGTACTGGCTAACATCTACCTCGGCAAAATCACCAAATGGAACGATGCACGTATCACTGCATTGAACCCAGGTGCCAAACTGACAGATTCCGACATCACCGTTGTGCACCGTTCGGACGGCTCGGGCACCACTTTCCTGTGGACCGACTTCCTGTCGAAAACCAATGCTGACTTCAAAGAAGGCGTGGGCGCAGGTACAGCAGTTAAATGGCCAGCAGGCGTGGGCGGCAAAGGTAACGAAGGCGTTGCAGCTAACGTTCAGCGTATCAAAGGTTCGATCGGCTACGTAGAATACGCGTACGCTAAAAAGAACAAAATGTCGCACACACAGTTGAAAAACCGTGACGGTCAATTCGTACAACCTGACGACGAAACATTCAAAGCAGCTGCAGCTGGTGCTGATTGGGCAAAAACCCCAGGTATGGGCGTGATCCTGACCAACCAGGCTGGTAAAGCTAGCTGGCCTATCACTGGCGCATCTTTCATCCTCTTGCACAAATCGCAAGCATCGGCTGAACGCGCTAAAGAAGTGTTGAAATTCTTTGACTGGTCCTACAAAAACGGCGGCACAATGGCTTCCGACCTGGACTATGTTGCAATGCCTGCACCAGTTGTGAAATTGGTTCAGGACGCATGGAAAGCAAATGTCAAAGATGCTTCCGGCAAGGCTATTTGGTAAGAGCTGATTTAATCGCAGATTCAGTCGCTATTTAACCAAGGGCTGTCTCGGTACACATCGCAAGATGCGCTGAGGCAGCCCTGCTTAAAACCAAATAATTATGAGCGCAAGTCTTAATAGTATTCCTGCCCACGCAATGACTATCGATAAAGAAAATAGTGAAAGCGGCATTTTCAGCAAAGCGCTGATGGCCACCATGCGCAAGCAGCGTCTGCAGGATTTTTTATTTCATAAAGTAACGTTCATCTTCGCGCTGAGCGTTTTGTTCGTTTTGCTGGGCATCATTGCATCCCTGATGATAGGGGCATGGCCAGCGTTAAAAGAATTCGGTCTGCCATTCGTGACCAGCGTTGAGTGGGATCCAGTCAACGATCAATATGGCGCAGCAATTGCCATCGTCGGCACTTTAGCTACATCTCTCATCGCCCTGGCGATCGCTTTCCCGATCAGCTTCGGCATCGCATTGTTCCTCACAGAAATTTGCCCTGCCTGGTTGAAACGACCACTGGGCACCGCAGTTGAGTTGCTGGCAGGTGTGCCAAGTATCATCTACGGTATGTGGGGTTTGTTTGTATTTGCTCCATTGTTCTCGGATTACATCCAGCCGGCACTGGCTGCGACTCTGGGCCAGCTGCCGGTCATCGGCAATCTGTTCAAGGGTCCGATGATGGGTATCGGTATCCTGGCTGCGGGCATCATCCTGGCAGTAATGATCATCCCGTTCATCGCTTCCGTGATGCGCGACGTCTTTGAAATCGTGCCGCCAGTCCTGAAAGAATCAGCCTACGCACTGGGTTGCACCAAGTGGGAGGTGGTACGCAAAGTCGTATTGCCATACACCCGTATCGGTGTAGTCGGTGGTGTGATGCTGGGACTGGGGCGTGCACTGGGTGAAACCATGGCGATTACCTTCGTCATTGGTAATGCGCATAAATTGTCGTGGTCACTGTTTGCGGCTGGCAACAGTATCGCTTCGACATTGGCAAATGAATTCGCTGAAGCGGAATCGGTGTTGCACGTATCGTCACTGTTTGCCCTCGGCCTGATCCTGTTCGTGATTACTTTCCTCGTCCTGTCGGCCGCGAAGCTGATGTTGATGGGCATGTCCCGCAAGGAGGGCGCTAAATGAAAACCGAAACCATGAATCCGGTTTATCGGAAACGCTTGTTTATCCATCGCGTCGGTATTGCGCTGTCCTTCCTGGCGATGTTGCTAGGCTTGTTCTTCCTGATGTGGATCCTGTTCACGCTGGTGATCAAAGGCGTAGGCGCGATCAACCTGGCGATCTTCACGCAAACCACGCCTGCGCCTGGTAGCGAAGGTGGCGGTCTGATGAATGCCATCGTCGGCAGCTTGCTGATGGTCGGTGCGGCTGTCTTTATCAGCACACCTATCGGCATCCTGGCAGGTATCTACCTGGCGGAGTATGGTGAAGTCAGCTGGTTTGCCAAAATCACGCGCTTCGTGACTGACATCATGCTGTCTGCACCTTCGATCGTGATTGGCTTGTTTATCTATGCAGTCTACGTGGCAAACGTGAAGCACTTCTCCGGCTGGGCCGGTAGCTTTGCGATCTCGCTGATTGCAATCCCGGTCGTAGTGCGTACTACCGACAATATGCTGAACCTGGTACCGACCAGCCTGCGTGAAGCAGCTTTCGCACTCGGTGCACCGCGCTGGCGTGTTGCCACCTTTGTGCGTCTGCGAGCAGTCAAGGCGGGTGTCATTACCGGCGTCCTGCTGGCGGTAGCGCGTATCTCGGGCGAAACAGCACCATTGTTATTTACTGCGTTGAACAACCAGTTCTACAGCGCCAACATGAATGCGCCTATGGCTAACTTGCCAGTGGTGATCTATCAGTTTGCGATGAGTCCTTACGATAACTGGCGTTCGCTGGCATGGGGAGGTGCATTGCTGATTACCTTCAGCGTACTGGCACTGAATATCCTGTCGCGTTCTTTGTTCAATCAAAAAATCCATAACTGAATTTAATCCAAGCGAACGCTATGACTACTCAAACGTCTGTGGACATGACCAATAAAAAGACCCTCGAAATTGCCAACCTGAATTTCTACTACGGCTCCTTCCAGGGCCTGAAGAATATCAACCTCGATATTCACGATAAAAAGGTAACGGCATTCATCGGCCCATCGGGCTGCGGTAAATCGACCTTGCTGCGTACTTTCAACCGCATGTATGACCTGTACCCAGGTCAACGTGCGGAAGGCAAGATCATGTACCACGGCAAAAACATCCTGGAACCAGGTCAGGACGTGAACATGCTGCGTGCCAAGGTCGGCATGGTGTTCCAGAAGCCGACCCCGTTCCCGATGTCGGTCTACGACAACATCGCTTTCGGTGTGCGTCTGTATGAAAACCTGCCTAAAGGCGAAATGGACGAGCGCGTTGAATGGGCGCTGAACAAGGCAGCACTGTGGACCGAAGTCAAAGACAAGCTCAACAAGAGCGGCCTGAGCCTGTCGGGTGGTCAGCAACAACGTCTGTGTATCGCCCGCGGTGTCGCGGTGAAACCTGACGTCTTGCTGCTGGATGAGCCTACCTCGGCACTGGATCCTATCTCTACGGCAAAAATCGAAGAGCTGATCAGCGAACTGAAAGGTGACTACACCATCGCCATTGTGACGCACAACATGCAACAAGCGGCACGCTGCTCGGACTACACAGCTTATATGTACCTCGGTGAATTGGTCGAATTCGGTGAAACCGATCAGATCTTCATGAACCCGAACAAGAAAGATACACAGGACTACATCACTGGTCGTTTCGGTTGATTGAACAAGAATAAGAACGTGCAGCGTGCTGCACACAGCCATTTAACTGAATTTATTTAGGAGAAACCTGATGTCAGGCGAACACTCTTCCAAGCAATACGACATGGATCTGGAAACCATCCGTTCCAAAGTATTGTTGATGGGCGGCCTCGTAGAAAGCCAGTTCCACGATGCAGTGGCATGTTTTAGAAGCGGTAACATCGGCCAGGCCGAAACCGTTATCAAGTCGGATGAAAACGTCAATACCCTAGAAGTATCGCTGGACGATGCTTGCAGCCACCTGATCGTCAAACGTCAACCAGCCGCGAACGACCTGCGTACCGTCATGGCAACCATCAAGGTCATCACCGACCTCGAGCGCATCGGCGACGAAGCGACCAAAATCGCACGTGCTGCCAAAAACATTACCGAACGTGGCGTCACCACCATCAATCACTACGAAACCATCCGTGTGATGGCAACCAGCGCCAGCAACATGCTGCACGATGCACTGGACGCATTTGCGCGCCTGGACGGCAAGCAAGCGATCAAACTGATTGCCCAGGATGAAGCGGTGGACCACGAATTCCGCTCCATCATGCGTACTCTCATCACCTTCATGATGGAAGATCCACGCACTATCTCGACCGCACTGGATACCCTGTGGGTAGCGAAGGCGATCGAACGTATCGGTGACCATGCAAAAAATATTGCGGAATACGTGATCTACATTGTCGAAGGCAAGGATATTCGCCATACTGATTACGCTGCTACGCAATTGGACGAGCGCACCACTAACTAAGCGATTATGGCTGCTGAAAAACCTACCATTCTGATTGTTGAAGACGAACCGCCAATTATCGAGCTGGTGACATTCACCCTCAAAGGGGCGGGCTGGAATGTTGCTGCGGTACAGAACGCAGGCGATGCCTGGGACTTTATCCAGCAACGCCTGCCGCAGCTGATCCTGCTCGACTGGATGCTGCCTGATCAGAGCGGTTTGCGCCTGTTATCGCGCATCCGCGCTGATCGCCAGTTCAATGAGCTGCCTATCATCATGCTGACTGCAAAAAGCATGGAAGAAGACAAAATCGCCGGCCTCGACAATGGCGCTGACGATTACGTCACCAAGCCGTTCTCGCCACGTGAACTGACGGCACGTATCAATGCGCTTCTGCGTCGCAAGACGCCTGAGCATTCGCAGACCCTGATGACCGCCGGGAATATTAGCCTGGACCCGGTCAGCTGCAGCGTCAGCATGAACGATGAAAAAATCGACATTGGCCATGCCGAATTCAAACTGTTGAAATTCTTCCTCGCGCATCCGGACCGCGTATTTTCGCGCAGCCAGTTGCTGGACAAGGTATGGGGCGATCACGTCGTGATCGAGGAGCGCACGGTGGACGTACACGTGCTGCGTTTGCGTAAAGCCCTGAAAGACGCGGAACACTTGATCAAAACGGTGCGTAGTGTAGGCTATATGCTTTCTACGAAATAAGCCGACCAACCTGTCTATGAATCCTCAGTTGTTGTTCTGGGTACCCGCAAGCCTGCGACTATCCATCATCTTGATATTTGCAGGTGTTGTCGGATATTTCTTCGGCTGGTCTATAGGCTTGGCTACCGCATTGGTGCTGATGATCGCCCTGATCGTCGTACAACTCAATTATCTATACCTGCTCAGCGCCTGGCTCGATCATCCTGATAGCGAAAAGCTGCCGGATGGCTGGGGTGCATGGACCGACATCTTTTCGCGCTTGTACCGCCTGCGTCGTGATGACGAGCGTAACCGCGCCGAGCTGACTGAATGGCTGGCGCGCTTTCGCCAGGCGATGAGTCTCTTGCCGGATGGCGTCGTCATCATGGATGACGTGCTCTTCCTCGAATGGTGCAATCCGGCCGCGGAAAAACACCTGGGCCTGAACAATGGCCGTGACAAGGGCATGCGCGTCACCAACTTGATCCGTAATCCCGACTTCATCGACTACATCATCCTGGGACGTTACGAGCAGCCATTGACCCTGAGCTTGAAAGACCGCAAGCTCATCGTGCAAATCATCCCGTTTGAAAACCGCCGCCAAATCCTGGTCACGCATGATGCGACCGAATCCGACCGTATCGAAATGATGCGTAGGGACTTCATCGCCAACGCATCACATGAGCTGCGCACGCCGTTGACAGTCATCAACGGCTTCCTGGAAATCGCACAGGGTCAGCCGAATCTGGATCCGGACGTACGGATGTCGCACCTGAACCTGATGATAGAGCAGGGCAAGCGCATGCAAAACCTGGTCGAAGACATGCTGACGCTGACGCGCCTGGAATCTATCGACTACCCATTGCGCCCCGAACACGTCAACATCGGCAACCTGTTGCGCCAAATCCTGCAGGAAGCGGAAGCCTTGTCCGGTGGGCGTCATACCATCTCATTGACGGTCGAAGGTCCAGACATCCAGGGCAGCACCGATGAACTGCGCAGCGCCTTTGGCAACCTGGTATCGAATGCGGTGCGCTACACGCCGGAAGGCGGCCGTATCGACATCAAATGGCAGGATCTTGGCCATGGGCCACAATTCTCGGTCAAGGACAGCGGCATAGGGATACGTGCCGAGCATATCGTCCGCCTGACCGAGCGCTTCTACCGCGTCGACAAGAGCCGCTCCCGTGAAACCCAGGGTACGGGGCTAGGCCTGGCTATTGTTAAGCACGTGCTGCTCAGACATGGGGCGGTGCTGGCGATAGAATCGCAGCCGGAGATGGGGAGTACCTTTATTGTCAAATTTGACAATAGCGTGGTCGACAACGACGCACTGGGTTTGCTTAAAAACCATTGAGATTGCTAGATAGGCAACTTTTGTTGCCTATCCGGTGCTGTTCAGGGATGGGGCGGTGCTGGCGATAGAATCGCAGCCAGAGGATGGGGTAAAGATTGATGCTCAGAATACGGATGGCGTTGATTTCTGAGTAAAGGGGGCTGATGCCCCACTCGCGGAAGAAAGTGGGGGAGCAGCTCTGTATTGCGCTTATTTAGGTAAGCCGAGAGCAGTTGCTTCCGCCTCTTGTTCCATATACACCCAGTCAACGATTTCTTCGTTTGGAATATAGCCAGAGACGAGTTGCTCCATCATTCTTCGGATAATGTTGACGTCGTTGAGGTTAAGGGAAATTGTCAGAGCCTGGAGTTTGCTATCCAATTCAGGCCACGGCAAAAAATCCTCATTGGCTTTCATAATCCTTGGATGTGATGTCGTTTGTGGATTGTTTCCTATTAGGAGCTCTTCATAGAGTTTCTCACCTGGACGCAAGCCAGTGATTTGTATCTCAATATCACCATCCTCGTTCTGCTCATCTTTGACACTCAGGCCGGATAGCTCAATCATCCTTCTAGCCAGGTCTATGATTTTTACTGACTGCCCCATGTCTAATACAAATACGTCACCACCCTTGGCCATTGCGCCAGCCTGTATGACAAGTTGAGCCGCTTCAGGAATTGTCATGAAGTAACGGGTGACATCAACATGGGTGAGGGTAACCGGGCCACCATCGCGAATCTGCTGTCGAAACTTCGGAACGACTGAACCGGAAGAGCCCAGTACATTGCCGAAGCGCACCATGGAGAATTTGGTTTCCGGATGATCTTCTGCCAATGCTTGTAAGACCATCTCTGCAAGGCGTTTACTGGCGCCCATGATGTTGGTCGGACGTACAGCTTTGTCTGTGCTAATCAGTACAAAATCGGTGGCACCGTTCTCCGCAGCAGCAAGTGCTGTGCGCAAAGTGCCCAGCACGTTATTTTTTATTCCCTCCGAAGGATTATGTTCGACCAGTGGAACATGCTTGTATGCCGCGGCGTGATAGACGGTATTAGGGTGCCAAGTGGACATGATCTCACGCATACGCTCTTGATCTTGCACTGAGGCCATCAGCGGGACGAGCACTTTCTGCTGGTCGTCCAGTTTCTTTTCCAATTCCTGATGAATTGCATACAACGCGAATTCACTGTGCTCAATCAATAAAAGCTTTGCTGGTCCAATGGCAAGAATCTGGCGGCACAGCTCACTACCGATCGATCCACCTGCGCCTGTTACCAGGACAACTTTGTTGATGATATTTTTTGTGAGAAGAATATGGTTCGGAGCAACGGGTTCACGCCCAAGAATGTCATCAATACCAAGTTCTCGCAAATCTGAAATACTGATCTTCCCCTGAGCTAACTCGGTAAGACTTGGCAGGGTACGGACGGATACATGTGCATCGCGGATCTGACTGAGTATTTCATTGCGGCGCTTGCGACCAATGCTTGGTATTGCGAGCAGTACCGTAACGATGTTCAACGAAGAAATGAGACTCGACAAATCTACCGGATTGTAGATAGGCAGGCCGTTGAGCACGTGGCCATGCAAGCGATCATCATCATCCATAAAACCGATGACTTGCATCTCCTGAATATTTGCCATCGCAGTGGCTAGCTGCCGTCCCGCTCCGCCTGCACCATAAATAAGTGCTTTGGGACGCGACGCTTGCTTGAGTATGCTTTTGTACTGATCACCGAGCCATAATCGCGCCAATGCGCGGGATGCACCTACGAATAGCAGCAGCAGGATGGGTTGAATAATTCCCAGAGTGCGAGGGACATCGGTGATTCCTATGGCTGTAAAAATAGATGCGTATAGCAAGCCATAGATAGTTACCGCACGTGCCACGGCCAGTAACGCTGGCCAACCGCTATACCTAAAAATGGCACGATATAAACCGGAAACGATAAAAATAGGAAGTGCTATGGCTATCGATGCTATTACCGCAATAAGAGCATTACCGGACAAAGGTACCGGCTCTCCCAATCGCAAATAGTAGGCAAGCCACACCGTGAGCACACACAGACCCAGGTCTACCAATAAGGCCACAACGCGTTTAGCCGAGCGTGGCAGGGCCAGTATGGGAATAGCAAATAGAGGTTTATTCATTGTCTAACCTCGAAACATATTTCGTTTTATAGATTGATCGTCTGTGTTTGGAAATCATGATTAACTACCAGCAGCGCTTAATACATCATGAATGACATCACATGTTTTGCTTATCTCTTCTGCAGTCAGGGTCGGGTGAACAAGAAACATCAGACTGGTTTCACCTAGTTTCTTTGCAGTGGGAAGGCGTGGCTGCGGTATAAACGTACTTCCTTCAAATGCCTTTTCCAGATAGACCTCTGAGCATGAACCTTGATAGCAAGGAACACCTCGCTGATTGATTTCGGCAACTATGCGATCCCGACTCCAGCCCAGAGCTAGCTTTTCTGGTACCACTTGTACATAGCATTTGTAATGCGCGTGTGTATCTGATGATGGATAAGTGGGAACATGTAGTGCTTCGAATTTGCGACATGCCTGCAGAATGGCTGCTGCATGTTCGGTGCGCTGCATGGTCCATGCCTGCATCCGGCGCAATTGAATGCGCCCGATGACCGCTTGCATCTCCAGCATGCGCCAATTGGTACCGAAGCTTTCATGCACCCAGCGGAAGCCCGGAGGATGTTCCTTTTCATAAACCGCGTGGAAGCTTTTTCCGTGATCCTTAAAGGCCCACATCGTACGCCATAGCGCCTCATCGTTAGTCGTCACCATGCCGCCTTCGCCGCCGGTCGTCATGATTTTGTCCTGACAAAAACTCCAGGCACTTACGTGTCCGATACTGCCGACCCGCCGTCCTTTGTAAAGAGCGCCGTGTGCTTGAGCGCAATCTTCAATCACCTTGAAACCATGTTGGTTCGCCAATGCCATGATTGGATCCATGTCACATGGCCAGCCGGCAAGATGAACGCAAATAACCCCTTTGGTACGAGGCGTGATGAAATTCTTGATTGTGTCAGCAGAGAGGTTGCCACTTTCTGCGTCAACATCGGCAAAAACGGGAATCGCTCCTGCATTGACTACGCATGATGCGCTTGCGATAAATGTGCGGGGTGTGACAATAACTTCGTCACCGGCACCGATACCCAGTCCCTTAAGGGCAAGATCTAATGCGACAGTGCCATTCGCAAGTGCAATGGCATATTCTGTCGTACACCAGCTTGCGAACTCTTGCTCAAATTCGCGACATTCATTTCCGGTCCAATAATTGACGCGATTGGAAAGTAGTACGCGCTGAACCGCTTGAGCCTCTTCTTCCGTAAAGGACGGCCAAGGCGAAAAAGGAGTATTGAGCATCGGAGTTTCTTTTTATGAATTGGATTTGCCGTGTATTGGCCGGGCTGGATTGCCAACAACTGTGCAGGAATCAGGGATAGGTGCGATTACCACAGCACCGGCACCTACCATCACATCAGCGCCTATAGTTATCCCTTGCTTTACTGTTGCGCCAACTCCAACCCAGCTTTGATGACCGACAGAGACGTTACCGGATAGATGTGTGCCTGGACATATGTGTACGGCATCTGCAAGTTCGCAGTCATGATCAACTGTCGCGCCGGTATTAATGATCCCGGCTTGCCCAATTACTGCATCGATGTTGATGCATGCGCCTGCGAGTACGACGCTGCCGCTCCCAATCGATGCATACTGACTGACGGTTGCGGACGGATGAATGATTGTTGCAAGGGGAGCATTGAGTGAAGCGAGCTCTAGATACTTTTGCCAACGTATTTTGCAGTTGCCGATTGAGACTATGACGCCATCAAAACTCTTCATCTTTTCAAGCAGGGTAGCGGTGTTTCCTTCAACCGGCCATCTGCCATTTTGTTTGACCGATGGCCACGCATCGTCAAAAAAAATGATCAATTCCCATCCGCTGTCCAGGGCGGCCTCTGCCACAACTTTTCCATGGCCGCTGGCGCCCAGCAAGGCAAGTCGCTTCATTTCTTGTCTCCATCGAATTTGGAAGTGGTTGCTTCTCCTGCTGCATTGATGCCATCTCGCACCAATACCTTTTTCACTGTAAGTATCAAAATACGTATGTCGAGCCAGAACGATTGATGGTCTACATACCAGACATCTAATCGAAACTTGTCACTCCAACTGACCGCGTTACGTCCGTTAATTTGTGCCCATCCCGTAATGCCCGGACGCATTTCGTGGCGCCGCGCTTGTTCTGCTGAATACAGCGGTAAATATTCCATGAGTAATGGACGAGGCCCGACTAGGCTCATTTCACCTTTCAGAACATTCCATAACTCTGGTAGCTCATCCAAACTGCTTGCACGCAGAAAACGTCCGAAACTCGTGAGGCGCTCACTATCTGAAAGTAACTCGCCTTTTTCGTCCCGGGCGTCGGTCATGGTGCGAAATTTCACCATCGTGAAAGGTTCACCATGCAGGCCAGGGCGAATTTGACGAAACAGCGCGGGAGCACCCAGTTTGAAGTGAACCAGGCCATACAATACAAGCAATATGGGACTTAGCGCGAGCAGTAAGCCCGCTGATACCAGGATGTCAAACAGGCGTTTCATTCCTGTGGTCGCTTCGCTGGTTGATCAAACAATATATCCAGATAGTTTTCCGCTAATTTTTCGTAGCTACGATTTGCCAGTATCCATTCGCGGCCGCGGCTTCCTATGGCGACGCGTTGTGCCTGATCCATGTCCGCATATTTAAGGATTTCCCGGCGTAATGCAGCAAGATCACCAGCAGGAACGTAGGTGCCGCATTCTGCTTCATTAATCATCGAAGGATAGCCTGTGTAGGAAGCAACGATGGGTTTGCCTGCCAGCATGTAATCAATGACCTTGTTCAAGGATTGCCCGTATTGCCATACTTTTGATACATGCACCGAAAAATACAATAAATCGCAGCGTGCGAGTACTGACTGAACCAGTTGTTTGGGTACGCGCGGCGCGAAAGTCAGATTTGATAAATGCGCATACTTGTCCTGGTAATACGCGCGCAGATCTCCTTCGCCAACCACGAGAAAATGGATGCGCGGATCGTCTTTCATCGACTCTGCGCAATCAAGCATGGTGTCTAGCGCATTGGTGATGCCGATAGTTCCGGCGTGCGTGACAATGAATTTATCTTTTGGAATGTGCTTTTCGACGTAATCTGCAGGCAGTTCATCACGGGCGGTCAAGGTCGCTTCGTCGACTCCCATTGGAATACAGTAAGTTTTCTTATCCTTGCCCAGAACGCGGGCAACGTGCTCTCCAAGGTTGGGCATGGTGCCGACGATGGCATCTGCATATCGGTAGCCTAGCTTTTCAATAGCGCCCAGACCGATTACCAATGGATTCCAGCGACTAAATCCGCCTTCTTCGGTAATTGTCAGGGGCCAGATGTCTCGGATTTCGAAAATCAGACGACATTTATAGCGTGCTCGTAAAAGGAAGCCGTTAAGAATCGTGAGTAGTGACAAGCTCGAGACGATGATGACATCCGGGCGGGGCAGTGACTCTTTCGGCAGGCACCACAGTCGCCATTCGAAATCCAGCCAACTCAGGATCCGTTTGAGCGATTTGGCGACGGCGTACTTCATGGTCCGTACCCAAAGCAACTGCATACCATCGACGTGCTGTAAAAGATGCGGCTGTTCGAGTTTCGGTACTTCTGCAAGCTGATTGGAGTCAGACGTGATGATCACACTGCGATAGCCCATGCGCGCAAGTTCGCGCATGATGAGGTAGCCGCGTGCGCCTGAACTGCCTTTCGACGGTGGCGATACGTATTTAGATATGTACCAAACACAACGATTGCTTTGTACAGACATCAATACATCCGTGGAATATTATTAACTACGGAAATGACTTCCTTAAAGTCCATGCCCACTGCATCCAGATACCATTTAATGTTGGGATATCTCGTGCGATTCTCATCATCCACCAATGCCAGGGCTTCTTCCCGAGATAAATCACCCTCGCGGATCTGGTTGCTGCGGAAGGTGTCGTGTTCTGTAAAGCCTGCAACGGTGTAGTAGATGTAATTGTAGAATGCGGCAGTTCCATCACCAATGCGCCATGTCGTGTTGGTGTCGGGGGCTCTTTCCCAATCATACTCAGCCAGGGTGTCATCGATCTGACGCTCATCCCAACGCCAATAGTCGAAAATATGGAAGTAGTCGGTTTTCTCTGCAAAACTGCGGTAATACTCTCCAGATAGCGTGTCCCATAAGGATGAATTGAAATACCCGGGACTGGCTAACATGGCCTTGACGCGCAGATACTGATAGCGCAGTTGTTTGAGCGCGCCATGTGAATAAACGCGTTTTTCCTCGAAATCTGGAGGGACCCCTAAAAATCCCGATTTGAAATGGGTGACTTCGAGCGGATTCACGCCCCAGAGGTTCAGGCTAACCCCGGTTTGTTTTTTGACTGTCTCGATATGCCGGAAAAAATGCTTATCTCCGGCAGTAAGAATACTGATCATTCCAAGATGAGGTGATTTGAGCCACGCCGCCAGATTTTTTTTAATATTTCTGCGTTTTTGATCGATATCGTCCGCGACAATAATGTTTTCGACACCAAGTTCGGCACTCATTCTGCTGATATTGCGTCGCCCCAGATCCGTTACCATCCCCCAATCATAGGTATAGGTAATCGGTTTCATTTGCAGTTCTTTGACAATCAGGTGCAAACCATAACAACTGTCGCGTCCACCGGAAAACGGCACGATACAATCGTTGCCATTTTTGCGTCGATATGACTCCACCAACTCGAACAATTCTTCTTTCGGTCTTGGCTTATTCCGCGGTTTGTAATGTTTGCAGTAATTGCATACGCCATCAGCATCAAAGCTGATATAAGGCATGGTTTCTGGGAGTATGCATTTTGTGCAGCGACGTAAATTGTGTCGACGATAGACGAGCAGCTTTTCTTCTTCCCCGGATAAGGAAAGGCCAGGAATCAGGTTGGTCGTGCGCTCTCTGCGATCACTGATTGTGATGTCTGTTGCAGAGGATGGAATGTCTATAAATACGGCTTCACGAACCTGTTCGATATTCTCGCAACCGATCACTGTTAACGGATAGCGCTCAGACGCAAAGTAAATAGCGTGATTCTTGGTGCCCGTATAAAGACTGCCATTGTTCGAAAAGAGACAAAGCTTGCCCAATCTTGGAACTGATAATGCGCATGCGACGACGCCTCGACACAGATCGAGAATACTTGCCGGTAGCGTTTCCAATGATTTGCCCGCATCCAGATGTGCAGATGCAATGGCGGCAATTGCCTCGGTATCAATTTGCAGCTCGCGTTCTTTACCGATCTGAGGCCAGATAGCCTCATCGTTTACGACGATGCCGTTATGAAGTACACAAATTCCTTCGCGGATTACAGGTTGGTTGTCGCCCAAACCATTTGTGATAAGTCTGCTGTGGCCCATCACGACATGATTTGAAAATGGGCGTACTTCATTCAGCAGTCTGGTAATTGGGTAGTCCGCCCGATACGCGCTATATGCATCTTTGCCGTATACAAGCAAGCCACTGGAATCACGGCCGCGTTGTTGAGAATGTCTGACCAGGATATCGAGTTCGCTTTCGAGTACCGGTACCGGTGAGACGATGCCAAAGATTCCGCACATTTGAGTTGCCTGTTAGTTAGGTGATTTAGTGAACATGAGTAGATACCACATATCGATAGAAATCGAGCAGTTGTGTTTCCTCATTGAGCCAGTTATAGCGGGATAAAACGGCACGTCGGCCGTTTTCGCCCATTTGTTTTGCTTCTGCAGGATGCGTCAGTAAATAGTCGATGGCGGAAGCAATTTCCGTGGGATTTTCAGGGTCTACGCATAGCCCACAAGAATTTTCATCGACGATACCTCGCCATAATGCAAAATTTGAAGCGATGACAGGAATCCCTGCCGACATGTATTCAAACATTTTGACAGGTAGCGCGTCCAGATAATTGGGGATGGGCAATAAAGTCACCAGGCCGGCGCGCGACCGTTCATAAATTTGACTGACACCGAGTCTGTTTTGAACTCCGTATTCATTAACTCGTTCCCAGCCAGCGATCGATTGCACCTCATTCCTGAGGTCGGCTTCAGAGAAACCACCCGCGAGATTTAATCGGGCATCGCTTTTTACGGACGACATGGCGGTGACAATTTGTCGAATGCCACGAACGCCGGACAAGCCGCCGACGTAACAGACCTCATCGGGTTTGGCATCCCAATTTTCACTAGGTGAAAATTCTATGAGGATTGGATAGTTGCAGACTTCCACGGTATCCGGATTGATCGCTCTGAACTTTGCTCCAATAAACGGGGTTGCAGCCACAACACCTGTGAGTCTTTTGCAGGCAAAACGCTCTACGGCGGTATAGCACTTGGCAGCGATTTTCAAAACAAGGGGTGTCAGATACGGTTTATTCAAAAGCTGTAGTGATACATCTTCGTGCGCATCGAAGATTACAGCTTTGCCTTTCATCGACAGCACTAGGCCAACCCACAGCAGCTCGGGGTCATGCAAGTGATAAATATCGGCATCCAAAGCCAAAGCCTGCTTAAGAACCCGTCGGGTAGCTCCTGCCACGCGTGCGAGGCGGCCCCCTCGTTTACCGACGTCATGAATGGTGACTCCACCTTGCTGCTCGGCACCAAGATTGTCGGCTACCACGAGATGAACTTCATATCCGGCTACGGCCAGACTCTTGCATTCCTTGTGGAAAATGCGCACATCATCTCTGGGATGTGCTGAGGTGAGATGTGCAATTCTGATAGTGGAGGGCGGCATGGTTCGTTGTTACCCAATCAGAGATAGATAGGCCTGCTGCAACCGTGCGCTTTGGCTTTGCCAGCCTAATGCGTGCAAGTCTTGAGGCAGGGGCACGGATTTTCCTGCTTCGATGCGATCGATTGCGGCGACGATAGAATTGATATCGACTTCACAGCATTCGCCCAATCCATACTGATGCACGGTATGGGCTATATCCGGAAAATCCGATGCCAACACGGGAATGCCCGCAAATGCATACTCAAAGAGCTTGTTCGGCAGGCAATAGTAGTCGCTTAAGGAGACGTTCTCGATAATGCACAAACCGTAATCTGCGCTCCTCGACAAGGCGACGACTTCTTCATGCGGTACCGGCGGATGCAGGTGTATGTTGCCGAAAGTGCGTGCTGCAGACTGAATCTCATTCTCAAGCGAGCCATAGCCCACGAATACGAGATGCGAAGCCACATTCTCTCTCGAGAATGCTGCCAGCATTTTTTCGATGCCACGACCGTTCACTAATAAGCCCAGATATAGAAAAACTTTTGCGTTTTGGGGAATGCCAAATTTTTCGTGAAAATAGCGCGGCTTGCCTGAACCTTTTTCTTGCTCCACAGCTGCTGCAAACAGTGGCGAATTCAGGATTAAAGAGCTTGGTTTCGGGCCAAGATGCTGTTCATACCATGCAATGATCGAGGGGCTGACTGTCACGAGATGGTCGATGGAAGACCAGGCAACTTGTTCTGCCCATAAGGTCAGTCTGGCAATTGCGCGTGACTGCCCATTTTTGTTCGACTCCAATTCATGGGCATCATAGATCAGCCGGGCCTTGAAACAGTGTTTGAGCAGAACACCGACCAGAAGTGCTGGTGTGTCGTGGCAGTGGATAACATGAGGTCGTACTTTCAACCCCCGCAAAAACAGGCGCACCATCATTTCAATAGCAACAATCAGATGCCTGATCGGACCGGGCAGGAAACGCAATTTGCGTGTCGCCAGCGCCAATGATGTGATTTTTGCTCGCGGCGACACATTTGTGTCTTTGGCTCCCAGGCGCAGACGTATCCCGATGCCATGCAACTCAAAGTGAGGGACTTCTGCCAATGCCAGGATTTCCTTCAGGATACGATTATCTGAAGGTATGTCGGTATGCGTCAGGTGCAAGATCCTGACCGGAGGGACAGACTCTTTTTCCGCTTTCAGGTTTGAAGATTCTTTAGTCGGCAACACAGGCTTTCCATCTGTAAAAATTGATCCAACGCCAGACTTGCCAGGAGAAGGCTCGCCGACCGGCGATGACATCATCGAACTGTGCCAACAGCATATCGCTGCGTACAAACGGGATCTGCATGTCCTCGCTCAACCAGGCCCGGGCTTGTCCGGCTATGGAAAGAATCCATTCTTTTTCAGGTGGTTCGAAGCCGATTTTATCTTTCCGGAACAACACTTCGTCAGGGACAATGCCCTTCATCGCTGCGCGAAACAGATGCTTGGTTTCACCCGATGGCGAAACAAGAAAGCGCTCGGGCATTGAAAGCATGAGTTCAACCTGATCCAATGTCAGGAAGGGAACCCGGCTCTCTACAGAGAAGCGCATTGAGTTTCGGTCGCCATGACGTAACAAGGCAGGCAGGCCGTGACGGGTCAGCATGTTAGACATCTGAGCTACCACGCGTCGACCAGAGGCCTCGTGGCCCGAACGGTAACGTTCTATTCTGCCGACAATTCCCATATCTTTGGCGACATCGCTGCGTATCCAGTCAGGTACCTGGTTCATTCCTGCCAGCGCACGCATCATCTCATGCGACAGACCGGTACTTAGTTCTGCGAGAGCGGCGCGTAAGCCTGTCTTCACGCTGCGACCGGGCCACTTGGCCCAATTGGCAAGAAACGTTGCGGCCTCACCGAAATGCCCGCGATCAAGCAAGCTACGGATCCGTTCTCCGGGGAAACCGGTATAGCCGCCATGCGCTTCGTCTGCCCCCTGGCCATCCAGAGTGACGGTCACGCCATTCTCTTTGGCCAACTGGTAGACGCGATATTGCGCGTAAATACTCATGCTGCCAAACGGCTCGCCTTGAGCACGAATCAAAGTATCGATGTCACGTACCAGCTCATCCGCTGTGATGCTAACTTTATGTGCCTTTGCACCGACATGTTGGTTAACAATATCTATCCACTTTTCTTCGTTTACCCGACTGTCTGCCGCGATGAAGCTGAAAGTATTGATCGGCAAGTCTGGCTCTAAATAGCGCATCGCACAAACGACAGCAGATGAATCGACGCCACCGGAAAGGGCTGCGCCAATCGCAACATCACTGCGTAAATGCAAACGTATGCTGTCGAGAAAGCGCTCTCTGACAAGTTCGACCGCTTGTCCGAAATTCAAGTCTGTCCGTTCGGCGACACTAGGTATCCACCATTTACGGGGCTCGGTGTGTTTTCCCGTAGTCAAGTCGACCTGGAGCAAATGTCCAGCTTGTAGTTGCGCTATGCCTTCAATAAAGCTTTCAGCTCGACTGTCATATTCTCCATGTACAAGATAGTCGTATGAACGCTGCCAGTTCACCGTCAATTTCCCTCGCTTTAGCGATTTGATTGCAGGGATTTCAGACGCAAAAACAAACGTCTCTTGCTCCTGGGTGTAAAAAAATGGCTTGATTCCAAAGGCGTCGCGAACGCAGGTCAGCGTAAGGGCTGCTTTATCAAGAACGACAAAAGCAAACATGCCGACGAGTTTTTGCAAACATTCAGCACCCCATTGACGCCATGCGACTAGTAATACCTCCGTGTCAGAGTCGGAAGAAAATGTATGCCCCAAAGCCTTTAGCTCCGAGCGCAGCTCAAGATAGTTATATATCTCGCCATTGAAGATGATTGAATAGCGGCCATCCGGGGTGTCCATCGGTTGATGCCCGGCCGAGCTCAAATCGATGATCGAGAGTCGTGTATGTCCGAGCACCACCTGCGATGGGCCACATTCGAATCGTTCTATTCCGCTGTCATTCGGGCCCCGAAAACGCAGGGCTTCGAGCGCCTTGTCAAATTGAGAGGCTGAAGGTGATGCTCCTCGCCACACTCCACCAAGTATTCCGCACATATGTCTAATCGCTACTCAACGAAAAATCCGTGCCGCCGACCTGAGTGCACTATGCAGCACAGGATAGGGAGCAACAGCATTGGCCACCCTTACACGGAATTGTTGGCTGCGCCAGCGGGATTTATATTTGGCGGGCATCTCCGTCATATAACGGGTAATGTTGCTGCGGGCACGTTCACGATTAGGTGAGAGATTCTTGCGGGTAGCCAAATCTCCGATCAATTCCAGCGTCATTCTGGCTTTGTTACGATAGCGCAGGGCGTCGACACTCAAGATGGTTTCCCTGCAGCGCTTGATCATCTTGATTACCTCATTGGTATCAGACATGGCGGCACGCACTTCTTCGAAGTTGCTTGCGTCCTGGCGTATCGGAATATAGTGCTCTCCCGGTTTGATGATGTCGCTGTAGTCACCATCTACAAGTATTTGCGCGCTATCCAGGAGGGCTGCTTCAAGGACGCGTGGAGAGATCGCAGTAAAACTGTATAGCCCTTCCTGTCCGGCAAAACATGCGGCTTCGACTGTTTCGAATGTTGCATCTGGATTGGCCGCAAGATAAGCCCGGACGTGACGTTGGATTTCACCGGTAGGATCCAGAAGGCTGCTGCCACTATTCGCACCCAGCGTAAACTTGGAGTTATCGATGAACTTCAGCCATGCGTCTCCGAACAACGTCCCTTTATCTCCCAGTTCGATATCGACATGCAATCCTGTATTTGTCGCAAGTCGTGCGACATCCCTACCGATCGTCCATTTTGTCTGTCCGACTCTGCCAAAGTAAGGGGGCAATTTTTTTGCCCTGTAGCCAATATCAATGGTTCTTGTCTGAAAAGGTTGTGTTGGTCTATCGATCAAGCTCTCATCAATGTAACCGGTATAACCGAGACGAATGTTGCCATGCTTGTGATAGCGTGGGTATAGGACGTCCCAACCAGATGCGATGACGGAGAACACCACGTCGATATTCCACTCGCACATCCAGTCGTCCAGCAAAACATTGCAATCGTACTCATCTTGCGGGAAAGCAATCTTGACGGCACCTGATTCGCGAACAAAAGCATATGCATCTTTCCGTGCCTGCAGAAAATCAAGCGAGGCCCAACGGGCAGTCAGGAAAGTGACATCCAGCACAATTGCGTCGAAATCCTGTTCTGTTACGTACTCCGGCAGTGGGAGCGTAGCATCGTGATAGAGGTAGTCGTGCTCCGGGAAATTTCTCTGCAGCGCAAACACGTGATGCCCTAAAAACGCCGGCGCAAAGGCAGGGTCTCCAAGGCTATGTAGAACAAGAATGCTTAAGCGATCCATACTTAGTCGATGAATTGTTGGTGCCAAAGCTCCAGGCTCAGCAAGGCCCAGAGATTTCGGCCGTAAATACTCTGCGAATCAAGCAAGGCATCCACAGACATACCGGGTGCCAGGTAAGGACGTGATTTGGCCCGATCCGACCCCAGGATGTCACCAATCAGGTCGCGCGCCTTACCGCCGCGCTTGAGCCATAGGTTGATTGGAACAGGAAAGCCCATTTTGTCTTTTCTGTTCGTGATCTCCTGTGGCAGTCGATTGGAAAATACTGTCTTGAGAAGGCGTTTCAATTCACCGTTTTTAAACTTGATATCCGCGGGGATAGTGGCGGCGAATTCGACAAGAGGGTGATCCAGGAAGGGGACGCGAGCTTCCACGCCATGTGCCATGCTCATTCGGTCTTCCACCTGAAGCAATGCTGGCAATAGTGTCTTGAAATCGAAATGTGTCATTGAATCAAAATATGATTCCTTGCCCACATTTTCACCCCAGAAGATGCTCTTGAATTCAGCCATGGTTGCGCGCTGATCCATAGCCTCGCTATTCAATATACCGCCAAAGGTATTCGCACGATTGACCAAACGCCAATAACGATCGTCGCGTTCTCCAAATACTCCGTTGGCCCAGAATTCCCTTAGCATTGGCTTGTATTGCCTCAAGGTTTCGAGATTGGGAATAATTGATTCGTACGTTACGAGATAATTGCCGCTATGCAGGGTGCCTTCGATAGCTCCCTTGATGCACTGCTCAAAATAAGCCACAAGGTAGCGCGCATAGCCACCGAATATCTCATCGCCACCCTGACCGCCGATGACAACTTTCACGTTTTCACCAACCAGCTTTGACACCATGTACTGTGGGAACGCCCCCGGGCCTGCGGTGGGTTGATCAAGGTGCCAGATTACCTTGGCAATGTGATCGACAAAGTCTTGCTCTCCGATATCGGCGACATGCAACTGCATATTCTGCTCATTCGCCAGTGCAGCAGCATAACGAGACTCATCAAAATCTGCACCTTCACTGAAACGTCCATTAAATGCCTGGAAGCGTTCATCAGGACGTGTATCCCGCGCTAGAGAGGCAAGCAGGCTGGAATCTACGCCGCCGCTGACGTAACTACCAACTTCAACATCGGCACGAAGATGCATGCGTACAGAGTCATCCAGCAATTCGCGCAAACGTTCCGAGAACCAACGCTCGGTATGTTCATAGTCTATGTTGTAATGGACTTCCCAGTAACGTGTTTGGCGTGGCTCTTGCCCCGGGCTTATTGTGGCGTAATGAGCTGCGGGTAATTGCGATACGCCGTCTACCAGGGTCTTCTCACCGAGACAAAATTGAAAAGTAAAGTAATCGGACAGTGCCTTGCCATTGACCGTACGTTGGTCCAGGAAGGGTAGCAGAGCCTTCAACTCAGAGCCAAAGTACAACCCGTTTTTTGTATTCGCCCAGTAAAGAGGTTTAATGCCGAACCGATCTCTCGCGAGAAACAGTTTCTGTTCGAGCGTATCCCAAATGGCAATTGCAAACATACCGCGTAACCGTCCGAGGCAGGCCGCTCCCCAGCGCTGATAGGCACGCAAGACCACTTCCGTATCCGACCGTGTTCGGAACTCACCACCGAGTTCTTCCCTCAGCTCGATGTAGTTATAGACCTCGCCGTTGAAGATAATTGTGTAACGCCCATCTTCACTCGTCATGGGCTGCGTACCAGACTCGATATCAATAATCGCCAGTCGTACATGCCCTAAACCTGCCAAGCCGTCGCGGCTTACCCACGTACCTGAACCATCGGGGCCACGATGTCTGATCCTGTCCATACCTTCATGGAGCGACCTTTTCGCCGCCTCAATATTGAGCGGTGCATTTGTTACAAAACCGAAGATTCCACACATAATTATTGCCCTCCAGATACAAGAACCCGTCTTAAACGTCGCATCATGGGGCGAAGTGATAGACGGATGGGCTCAGGGATATGCGACCACATCAAACTTACCGGAAGACAAAACTTCAATACGCCTGCGTCCAATTCGATGCGAGGTAACAGACTAGGTTTGACTAATTGCGCTCTTATTGGAGATAAGGTGATTGGCAAAGGAGAAGCTTCGATCGCGACTGGCTGCAATTTTGCCATGTGGTGTTGCCTTTCATTTGTAGACAAGTTTCGATGCGACTGTTCTAGTTCACGGTCAACCATGGCGACAAATGCCGGATAGCTGAACTTTCCAGAACCAATTACATGTTGATAAGCCCTTTGCGCCATGCCATCGACGTAATCCTTGTCTTGGAGCTTTCTGAAAACTTCATCCAGATTGCTGCCGTCTTTTTTCAGCGAAATGAAGTGTTCGTCGGGCCGTATGACCCCGGAGTAATTACCTTCAAACAGAACCAGGATTGTCCGGGCAGCGATCGCTTCAAAAACCCTCGGGGATATCTGGTTCATAAGGCCAGTAAGCTCAAGCGGCTTGACGACTTGCTCATAGACTTCGACATCAGATGCATTTGGATGCTCTTCCTTGAAGGCTTCCAGTTTGGCTTGCAAGCATCCGTCCCAATCGAAAACATTGCTTCCGCTTTCGGAACCCAGCATTGCGCGACACGATCCGACGAAGTCATTCCAGGCCGGTCCGTATATGCGCGACTCTTCTGACCATGCGATATCGTTGGAGATGCCCAGCCGTTCACAATACTCTCGAACCACTTTCCCGATAGCGACCTTTTCTGCGCCGAGCGCTCCGTATCTGGCTGGCAGGGGGCGGCCCCGATAGCCAATCATGAGATTCCGTTGCGAAGGCGGAAGTATCGTCGCATCCTGAGAAAGGGCAGGGGGAGTGTAGCCGGTAAGATTGCTGACGAAGCGGGTGTTCGGGAATTCCGTTGATGGATAAATTTTGGGAATCCCGTCTTCTGGCACCACAGTAAAAACCAGATGAAAACCGATCAACTTGATCCAGTGCCAGGCGCGATATGTGTTGTCATACTCATCCTGGATAAATAGAAACTTTAGTCCTTGAAAGTCCTGCAGGGCTTGGCTGACAGCTGGAGATATTTCATCGTAAGGCAGGCGAACCGAGTAATGAACACAAACTGCATCGAATCGTGTCATATCCACGGTCATCGTGCATTGCGAATCCGCATGCATAAAAAATGCTCGATTCCGGGAATAAGCACTTAGCATTGCAAGATGATCAAATACCGTATTGGTATAGGTTTGCGACGAGTTGTAAAGATAGAGAATATTCATGCAGTTGTGTTCAGATACTTTCACTATCGTAGAAAGAGATGATCAAGCTACCCCCCCTTCATCCCTTGTTTTTTCTGATGTGCTGTTTTGAAGGTGCTGAACAGCAGCTGCCAATGATTGCACCATAGTTTGTCGAGAGGTAATCTGAGTTGGTTCTTCAGGGGGCGTGATGCGAATTAATCTTGTTAAACGCTTCAGTATACGAATGAGGTATCCTGGCTTAGGCGCACTCTGTTGAGGTTCGCTGTGAGAGACCGTCTGATTGGTTTTTTTTAAATAGTTTGAGAAAAGCTTGTATTGATTTTCACGCTCTTCAAGGTCAGACCATACTCTTCCCTCGAAATAAAGATCCGCAGATATTGAGGAGAGCCAGTTTCTTTGGTTGAATAGACCAATCTTTCCATACATGGGCAGGAACTTCTTATAGTCATAAGCAACCATGTTGTGCTGAGACGAATAAAGCCCAGGAACTGGTAAATTGGCAATGATAGATTCACCATCTGAAAATGATTGGAAATAACGTAGTGCCGATTGGGAATCAGTTGCTGTAAGGGAGCCTAGAGATTTGTCTCTTGGTAAGGAAATAAAGAGGACTCCATATGTATTTAACATGACGCAGGCTTTGGCCATCGATAAGGCTTGTATCATTGCGCTATAGTCGTGAGTTGCGCCGCCAAATAGTGTTCCGGATTTTTCAAGAATTCGGTTAATAAGGTTCCGACTATAGCAACCGAAAACGATTTTCCCCAAAGCATAGTCATAGGTTTGTTGCTGATTGCGAGGGGTTTTGCCACTGGCTTTGAATTCTAGAGCTTTTATCGCATCAAATATTAGCGGGCGGCCTTTTAGAAAACAAACTTCCTCAGTCAGCAGGCCTGAACCAGATGGACTATGTATATCATCAACGGCGAATGGGGCATAGGCCCAATTCACGATCTCGGCATTAGTCGCTTGGATGGCAGCTTCTACCTTGGAAAGCGTCGACGGCAAGATAATCATCTTGTCTGTGAGATAGCTTATATATTCCCCAGATGCCTTATCGAGGGCAAATTCAAAATGCCAAGGTAAAGGCAAAACTTTTGGAGGACGGATAATACGAAAATTGGGCATACCTACATAATCTTGTAGGATCTCCAAATTCTGTTGATGCAATTCATCCGAAGTAGAGTTGTCTGAGACGATGACTTCGAAGTGTGAATGCTCAATTTGCATGGCATAACGCACGACTACTGCAAGCAGATGCGGCCTGTCTTGTGTTGGAATGATTATTGAAAACTTCATATCAAGATATTCAGACTTGAATTAATTTGCGCCAATGTCGATATGTATGGAGCATCTTCAATGGCAATGATAGAAATATTTTGCGTGTAACCCACATGTAACGGCCCGAGCGTTTATCTAAACTCATCGCATTAATATGTTCTAAATATGCCTGCACCGTTTCTTCGGAATAGTTTTCCCTTAACAGATCCGCTAATGTGGGAGAAACGTAGCTGGCGGCGTGTGTTTGAAATGCGTATATCAATCGTCTGCTAGCTCGGAGTTTGATGTTGAATGGCAGTGGCTTCAGCCATATGTTGACGATATTGCTTGACAGTCGGTCAAAGACGCTTTCAGGGTAATAGTGAGGCCACTGTGCAAAGCCTCTTGATGTCTTTCGGCTCCAGTTGTTAGTTGTCTGGCCGAATCGCGTTTGAATAACGACTATGCGGGAAGTTTTGATCAATTTTTGCTGAGCGCAACGGCTAGCAAAGAAGCCCATCGGGTAGTAATTCCAGAGACGATAGGCGTCATCTTGTGAAAGCTCTTTAAAATATTTGTGGACGTTGCTCCTCAGTGCCTCACGTCGTACGAATATCCCACCACAACCGGAGAACGAGATGGTGTCTAAATAAACTTGTATTTCGTCATCGATTATCGCCTCATCGAAATGAACGACCGTGTTTTGTTTTCCGACGACGATACTTCCCATAAGCGCATTGCAATCAGGGTGTTCCGCAAAAGCGTCAAGAATATAGTCGAGATGATCTAATTGGAAAGTGTCTTCATCTGAAAGCCAAGTGACGATATCGCCTGTGGCAGCTTGGGACGCCAGTAAGAAATTGAGCGTTCCCTGATTCTCCGGAGCCACTAAGAGTTTGAATCGTGGGTCTTCGATTTGCTGAAGCACAGAAACAGTATCGTCTTCGGAGCAGTTGTCGCGAACGATAATTTCAATGTCCTGTCTCGTACAGCGAAGTAGGTTGTTTACACAATCAGTTACTGCTGGTTGCCTATTCCGAGTACATATGATGAAGGAAATTTTTGGACTGATAGTACTCTTAGTTGGCTTCATTTTCTTCTAATTCCGCACGCTTCCATAAATCATTGGTTGCCTGGTACAAACCGATATATTCATCGTCGTCATGAGCGAACGAATGAATCAGGCGTTCTAAGACCGGGACTCGGCCATCTTGCCCTTGCGATGTTCTTGAAACCGCAAAGGGAGAATTTTCACGATGGATCAAACTCATACCTCCGTCGGGTTCAAGGGTTTCGACATGGAATATGCTTTGATCTGCATTCGTGGAAACGTAAACTTCACACGGGGGAAGGGTCCTGCCGGTAAAACACGCAGACCAACTCTCAGGTTGATCCGGAGTCTCTCCTTCAAGACGACTGAAGATTACCTCGCGATATCCTAAGGAGGCCAAAGTAGCAATCACATGAATACCGTAGAACCGTAGTGCTCCCCCACCAGCCGAATGATATCGTTTCCAAGTCTCCTTATCGCGAAAAAAATGATCTGCTTTGAATGACCAAATAATGCGAAGACTGAAAGCAGGTGATTGAAGTTTTTTCTTTAGTTCCTTGTACCAATCAGTGTATAGAAAACTATAACCTACCCTGAAACGTTTTGATTTTGTGATTATCGTCTCAGTTAGGGCGCTCGAGTCATCAGGGCGAGGTAGTATGGGTTTTTCGATGATGAGTTTTTTAATCCCTTTGACCGAAAGCGCTTGCTCTACAAGCTTCCCTTGGGCGAGAGGCGGGATTGCGATTATTGCGGCGGAGGCTAAACTAAACGCCTCCGCGATAGAAGGCCGCCACTCTATGCTCTCTTTATACTGCTCAAGCTCAGGCCGCGATTCAATAGTTTGACGATATTGTTCGGCAAGAACAACCTTGTTCCGAGAAACATTGATGACTGCAGGTAAATAGCCGTACAAACCAAATCCAGCGCCGACGATTGTAAACATCTATGATTTCCCGGCGTGGATTTGCTGCGCTCGAGTTTTTGCAGTCGGTAGGCAGGTATTAGATGATATGAACAATCTGTCCCTCGTAACCGTGGCCGCGCAGATACGCTTCGATCTCTGTTGGAATGTGCCATGCAAAGTTAAGTAGTACTTTGGTTTGGCCGAGTCGAGCAAAAAGTTCATCGTCAGACCGGATCGGGATACGAGTACCAGGCAGATAGTGGCCGATTTTGAGAGAGCCAGGTTTTTCGTAAACGCACTCGACCTCTTCATCCGAGAGATCGAGCAAGGCAACCAGAATTGCAGCTCGACCCGGGAACGCTTTCGCAAGAAGTTTTCCGTGTGCTTTTACCAAAGCTTGAATTTCTGCTTTCTTTGTCTGTTTCCAGGATGCGATAAACGAACGCATCTCGGCGAATTGGCCAAAGTAGCCCGCTTCACGTTCCAAAGTTGTCTTGATTAGGGAAACTGCTTCTGGCGTAGCGGTGCCGGATTTGCCGATGATGACGCGTACATTGCCGCCGTAACGCTGAGGAAACTCTACCGCGGTTACTTCCCGGCCCAGCGTTTTGGCGATGTGCACGAAAGAGTGCAGGCTGTAGGTTCTCGGATGCTCATGATAGAAAGTATCGAACTGATTGCGCTCCAGCACGGCACCCAGATAGTGGTTCTCGACTACGAGAATCGTGTCCTCGTTCATCAGCACGCTCAAAGCTTTAAGCAAGGCCGGCAAATCTTCAATATGTGCGAAAACATTAGTGAAGGTGATGATGTCGACGCGAGGATGCGTTTGAAGAATCTTCCGAGCAGTCGCTTCAGAGAAAAAATCATTGATGATCAGATGCCCGCGGCCTTCTGCATCAGAGTAGGCACCGGTAGGTTCGACGCCGATTGTATTAGCTCCCTTTGCGGAGAATCTGTCCAGAAGACTACCGTCGTTGCAGCCCACGTCCAATACGGTAAGTCCGTTCAGAGAGCCAAGTTTGGCTTCAACCGAATCAGCGAGTGCTGCCATGCCAGACAGCACGTCAGCGGTGAAGCGTGAACGGTAGTGGTAGGTTTGCGGAAACAGTTGTACTTTGGGCACCTGGTATTTTTGATGGGCCGTATCGCATTGCCTGCAATACAGGATGTCGATGGGGAAAGTTTCGCACTCGGCGGGATTGCCGACTGGGATTAAGTCGTCGCACATCGGATGCTTACCGAGATCCAGTACCGGAGTGAGGTCGTTCGATCCACATACCTCGCATTTTTTGATTTCGAAACAAGCGCTCATGAGTGTTAAGTTCCTTGGGTTAATGACTGAAATGCATCTATCTGGGCCAATGAAACGGCCTGCATGTTTTGGCCGGAAAGCAGACTGTTTTGCCAGTCAGCAATCAGCTGTAATGTGTCGTTGATCGAGGTCCTGGGGCGCCAGGCTAGTCGTGCAGAGGCTTTCGAGCAATCCAGCTTGAGCAGCATGGCTTCGTGCAATACCGGATCTGAACTGACGTGATATCGAATCCCGCCGTCAAGATATGTCGACAAACGTTGTATCAGGGCTTCCACGGGAATAGCGTCACTTTCGCTGGGACCGAAGTTCCATGCTTCCGCATATTGGGCACCATTCTCACAGAGTCGCTCAGCAAGGGTCATGTAGCCACCCAAAGGTTCAAGAACGAATTGCCACGGGCGTATGGCCATCGGATTCCGGATAAGCAATTCAGCTTTTTGTTCATGCGCCTTTAACAGGTCAGGGATCAGGCGATCAGTAGACCAGTCACCGCCACCGATAACATTACCAGCTCGCACGGTTGCCACGCCCACCCCGTGCTTGGAATAGTCGCTCGGTGCAAAATAGGAGGAGCGATATGAGGCAGTCACCAGCTCGGTGCATCCCTTGCTACTACTATATGGATCATGCCCACCCATAGGCTCATCTTCCCGATAGCCCCATACCCATTCGCGATTTTCATAGCATTTATCACTGGTGATGACCACGACGGCTTTTGCCGAAGGTGTTAGGCGAACAGCTTCCAACACGTTAACTGTGCCGATGATATTGGTTTGGAAGGTCTCTACCGGGTTCTGATAAGACTCTCGCACCAACGGCTGGGCCGCCATGTGAAAAACTATTTCAGGCTGCAACTTGGCAATGCAATTCGTAATCGCATTCAGATCGCGAATATCTGCTTCAATCGAGGTGTGCAGTTTTTCTGCCACTCGCGAGGTTACGAAGTTGCTAGGAGATGTTGGTGGCGCTAACGAGTAGCCACTGACATGTGCGCCCAGTTGGCTTAGCCATAAGGAAAGCCAACTGCCCTTAAAACCAGTGTGTCCGGTAATCAGGACACGTTTGCCTTGCCAGAAATTGCTGTTCATTGCCATGTCTTCCAAGGCGCCTGGCCATTGGCCCACAATTCTTCAAGATGATTTTTGTCGCGCAATGTGTCCATTGGTTGCCAGAATCCGTGATGCTTGAATGCTTTCAGCTGTCGTTCTGATGCCAGTCGTTCCAACGGTTGGCGTTCCCAGATAGTTTGGTCGCCATCGATGTAGTCGAGCACTTTGCGGGACAGGACGAAGAAGCCACCGTTAATTAGCTCACCATCTCCTTCTGGTTTTTCACGAAAGCGCACGATTTCATCATTTGACTGGATTTCGAGCGCGCCGAATCTGGCGGGCGGCGTAACGGCTGTGAGAGTGGCGAGTTTGCCATGCGACTTGTGAAAATCCAGCAGGTCTGTGAGATTGACGTCACCAACACCATCTCCGTAAGTCATGCAAAAGACCTCGTCATCTCCGAGGTGAGGAGCAGCTTTGCGCAGACGTCCCCCGGTCATGGTGGACTCGCCGGTATCGACTAAGGTTACCTTCCAGGGCTCAACGTTTCGGTTATGTACGGTGATCTCGTCTTTTGCCATGTTGAATGTTACGTCCGACATGTGCAAAGAGTAGTTGAAAAAATACTCCTTGATTTGATAGCCTTTGTAGCCGCAGCAAATCACGAAATCATTGATGCCGAATGAAGAGTAGATCTTCATGATGTGCCAGAGTATCGGTTTGCCACCAATTTCGATCATGGGCTTGGGACGAAGGTGAGACTCTTCGCTAATTCGTGTGCCGAAACCACCTGCAAGAATAACTAATTTCATTTGTTTGGCTCGCTTTGAGAATCAGTTGCTGTAACAAGTTGCCAGTCCAGTAGTGGCCGAACCACGCCTGGAAGTTGGTAAGAGTATTTGACATGAGCCCTGTGCGGATTCTCATGTACGTTGTCCATCACGACAAATCGTAGCGCATGGTGTTCGAAGAACTCGAGCGTATGGCCATTGGTGACGGTGTTGACCTGTACGCTGACAGAGTACGAACCGTCATTGAGGAAGTGAGCCGGGATATGGCAAACCGCCTCATAGGTCCCAGCTTGTCGTCCCGTGTCCTCTGGCCAGTTGTGAGGGAAGCTCAGAAAGACATATTCACCTTTCTCATCGAGGACATGAAAAAAGGGAACGATGGCTTCGGACAATTCCTCGGTTACCGTGTATTTGATATGTAGATACACATCTTCAAAGATAGACAACTTATTTGCGACGACCTGATCACCATTGGTAACCCAGGCGGATAGCAATTCGACTTTTTTCTTGCGCGTTTGCTCTGCACCTTGGGCAACCGCTTTCCTGGACTGCGTAAATGACGCGCCATGATAAAGGGGCAGTACATCCGCGGTCTCACCCTTGGTGACTAGCTTGCCCGAATCCAAAAGGACGCATTGGTTGCAAAGCGAAGATATCATTGGAAGATTGTGACTAACGAACAGTACCGTTCGTCCCTGTTTCGATACCTCATCCATACGGCCCAGGCATTTTTTCTGAAAGTCCATATCACCGACAGCTAAAACTTCGTCGACAATCAGAATGTCCGGTTCGAGATGGGACGCAACCGCAAACGCAAGTCGGACATACATGCCGCTGGAATAGCGCTTAACCGGCGTATCCAGAAATTTCTCTACCCCTGAGAAAGCGACGATTTCGTCGAACTTGCTACGAATTTCACCGTTGGACATTCCGAGGATGGTCCCGTTGAGAAAAATATTTTCTCGACCGGTCAATTCAGGATGGAAGCCGGTGCCGACTTCTAACAGACTGGCAACCCGGCCTGTAATGGTGGCGCGGCCGCAAGTGGGATCCGTAATGCGGCTAAGGATTTTCAGCAGCGTGCTTTTTCCTGCACCGTTGCGTCCTATGATCCCGACCACTTCTCCGCGTTTGATCTCCAGATTGATGTCTTGCAGAACCCAGATGTTCTCGCTTTCCTCAACCGGACCTGAGCTACTTTCAAGTCTGGATGGCTCCGTCCTGCCCAGCGCCCGACGCACCTGGGCCACAACTGCCTCCCGAAGGGTGGTCGGCTGGTGTTTTTGCAACTCATGGCGAATGTTGTATTGCTTGCCTAGGCCTTCAATGCGTATGACTGTGTCGTTCATCTCAAATAATGTCTGCGAATGTTCGTTCCGACTTGCGGAAATAATAGAGGCCGACGCACAGAAGTACGCCGGATGTTGCGACACTGCCAGCAAGGCTGGCCCAATGCATGGGACTTGCACCACCACTGATTGCCCATCGGAATCCGTCGACCACGGCTACCATGGGGTTAAGATAAAAAAGTAATCGCCATTTTTCCGGGACCATGCTGCTGCTGAAGCCTACGGGTGTAAGGTAGAGGCCCGCTTGTACGACGAATGGAATGACGAAACGAAAATCCCGATAGCGGACATTGAGAGTCGCCCACCAAAGCCCAAGGCCGATGCTGGCAAATAGAGCAAAAGCCGCAAACACGGGTATTAGAAGGATCGTCCAGGAGTATGCAACTCCATACATTGGCATCACTACCAATAACAAGGCGACGCAAATCAGGAACTCCAGTATGGCGTTCGAAAGTGAAGCAATAGGAATTGCCAGCCTTGGGAAAAATACTTTTCCAATCAGGTTCGCATTGCCGACCAAGCTATTGGTTACATCAGGCAGGGATGTAGAAAACAATACCCATGGGATCATGCCCGATAACACCAAAATGGAATAAGGCAAGCCGCCGTCACTAGGTAAGCGGGCAATTTTTTCGAATATAAAAGTAAAGACAAACATCGTTAGCAATGGGCGTAGCAATACCCAGGACACACCAAGCGCACTTTGTTTGTAGCGGACGGAGATGTCTCGTAACGCCAATATCCAGATCAGCTCCCTTGTTGCCCACAAGTCTCGCCAGTAGCGACCGTCGGAACGTCCCGCTTCAAGCACAATCGTATTATTTTGCATAGCCACTTCCATTGTGTTGCCTGACTTCGGGCGCAGAGCCAGGAGATAATTGTTCGCTCGCGAGCGCGGCCTTGTGAGTGCGGCGCCATGCGATCAGTTTGCGCAGTCCATCTCTTAGATCAACTTCCGAAGCAAAATCGATTTCCTCATGCGCTTTCTTGGGACACCCGATACGATTCCGAACAAGTGTGGCCTGGCTGGCAGGCGCATATTGAATTGGCAAGGTCGTACCGGTAATTTCCAACAGTATCTCAGCCAGCTCTTTAAGCGTGGTTCGTTTTCCTGTCCCCACGTTATAAAAGCTATCTGTTGCTTCCGATTTCATCGCACAAACGTTTGCTCTTCCGCAATCCTCTGCGGCCACAAAATCAAATGCTTCAGAGCCATCGCCCATGATCGTGGGTCCTTGACCGTTATCAATCGCATCAAGCATTTTCATTACAACAGCGATGTAGGCTCCTCGATAATCTTGTCGCGGACCATATACGTTCATATAACGTAGGCCCGCAAAATTGAGGCCATAGCGATGATGGAAAGATCGCAGCATCGCCTCGCCCGCAATCTTGGTAGCCCCGTAGAAATTCTTATTATTGAACGGGTGGTTCTCTGTCATGGGTTCTTCGACAGCATCACCATAGACAGAGGCTGACGATGAATATACGAGCCGCTTTACACCTTGAGCTACGCACGCCTCCATTACATTAAACGTGCCTCGAATGTTCACATCGAAGGCAGTTTGCGGATACTCGTGGCACTGAAGCAGCCAAAGGGCAGCCAGATGAAAAACGCCATCTGCGCCGCTTAGTGCGGCGTGCAAGACGTCGCTTTGCATGATGTCGCCACCCGCTTCGAAAATGCGTACACGCGGATCCTTGAGAGCCGCCGACAAGTTCTCTCTGCTGCCGCGAACAAAATTGTCATAGATGACAATTTCTCTGGCATTCTCTTTTAATAGGTGATCAACGGTGTGAGATCCGATCAAGCCGGCTCCACCTATGACCACCAATTTTTTCCCAGTTAAATCCATGCCGATTTCGTCATGATTTAGCCTGAGACATCATCTTGTCGTGCTTGGCAATACTGCGCTTGATCAATTCAGCATTCGCCTTGGTCCATTCCACGGTACGGCGAACCCCTTCACGGATATCAACTTGCGCGGAAAAGCCAAGTTGCTTCTCCGATTTTTCGGTAGATGCAAAGCGCTTACCGGATCTGTCCCAATCTCGTGCTGGCTTCAGATCAAGCGGTGTGGTGTTACCCGTGAATTCATTGATCAGCATTGCAAGATCGAGGATGGTTGTTTCTTTGCCTGTCGCAAGGTTATACACTTCGCCAGATTCGCCCTTGAGCGCGCACGCCATCAGTCCACGGGCCATGTCTTCAACAAAAAGGAAGTCCCGGCTTGCATTACCGCCATTGTCCAAAGGCAAGGCCTCACCATTAAGCGCACGCCAAATAAAGGTTGGTGTCACATTGCGCCATACTGTGTGAACGGTGCCTCGCCATTGACCGGCGCCAAGGATTTCTCTAGGACCATATGCGTTGGAGAAGCGCGCTTTTACGAACGGCAGTTGATAGCGCTGGAAATAATAATTTCCATACAGTTCGCCGATGATCTTGGAGATGGAGTAGGGACTGTCGTGGTAAAGCGTAACAGGCTGTTCTTCGGTGGTGGCGGTTGGCTGGTCGAAAGTTTTTTCCGCAACAGCACAAGCGGCAGCGGCATAAACAACCTTCTTCAGGTTTTTCATATCCTTCAGGCGGTCGAATAGCTTAAGGGATGTGTAAGTGTTGTTGTCGTGATCGGCAAACGGATCGGCAATTGAAGACTGATTGCCATGGAAGCAAGACAGGTGAAATACGTAGTCAAGATCTTGGGGAAGACCTGCCAGTATTTTATCGCTGGTAATTGAGCCGAATACGAACTTGACTCGCGAGTCGCCAGGGATATTGGCTACATCCGATGAAAGCAGGTTATCGACAATGATAATTTCACTCGGATCTTGCTCCAGAATCTGGTGGACCAGATTGCTGCCGATAAAACCGGCGCCGCCAACTACAAGAACCTTGCTTCCTTTAAAGCTGCTATTAGTCATTTACATATCTCCACATGCATCACTTGGATGTCGTAGGGGCCTTAAGATGCGAATACACATCTGTGATGCCGTATTGATCATACCAAGCCATCTGGCGTTTCACTGTTTCGACGAAGCCGATCTTAGGCTTCCAGCCAAAGGCTTTGAGCGTTTCGCTCGAGTCGAGCGCGACGACTGGGACGTCATCAGCTGCTGGTGGGGTGATTGGTACTTCCTGGCGGCCAAGGCCGAGGTAGTCCGTCACAATGTCGAAAATTTCCTTGATCGTATGGGCTTCGCCACTGGAAACGTTGAACACACCCGTTGGCGCGTTTTCGCGGATGGCCAAGTCCATAAACGCCAGAAAATCGGACATATCCAAGAAGTCACGCGCAGTATCCGAGCAGAAGCAGCTTTGCCCTGCCTTCAGTCGTTTATAAAACGTCGGGATTGGGCCGATAGCGAGGCGAGGGCCGGTAACGTTTGCGATCCGCAGCGACAACGTCGGAATTCCAGACAAGAGCATGTACTGTTCGCCTGCCGTTTTGGAAATCCCGTAGCTGGTAAATGGTGCGCTTGGATGGCTTGCAGGTATCGGTAGTTGGTTTGGTCGACCGTAGCTCAACGCCGTCTGGAAATTGATCAGACGTTTCACACCATGTGCCTTGGCAGCCTTGGCTATATACGCACTACCAATGACGTTGGTGCAAGCGTCTTCAACCCAGTCATCCGGATCCTTGTATGCCGCTGCGGAGTGCACGACCAACTCCGGTTTGAATTGTTGAAAGCAAGCTTCGACAAGTGCCGGATCGGTGATGCTTCCTTCCTTAACGGTCAGACCGGGAACTTCAGGCACAACCTCCCGTTTGCCGGTGGCAAAGTTGTCTATGACATATATTTCGTGCCCTTGTGGCAACCAATGCTCGATCAAGTTCGAACCCAGGCAACCGGCTCCGCCAGTAATGAGAATACGCATGGCTTACTTCTTGTCTTGTAGGCGCAGGTGGGTGTACTCACCAAGTGTGCCGTGCTGTTTATAGTAGTCGATGGCAGCTGACACGGTTTCTTGCATCGAGGTGAACTCAATGTCACCGAAGTCCGCGAAAGTGCGGCTCGGATCCAGCAAAATGGAAAACACGTCGTCTGGGCCAAGCGCTTTAACTTCGGCCTGTGGTTTTTCACCGGTGAAACCCATCGCATTCACGACGGCATTGTAGAGTTCCTGGATCGCCACATCTTTGCCGGAAGAGAAGTGATATGCACCGTGGCCGATGCCGTCGATCGCCTTCAATACTACGCGAGCAAGATCCTTGACGAACACAAAATCGCGGCGAGCTTCGGTAACGAAACATTGTTTGCCGTCTTTCAGGCGCTGATAGAAGATGGGCAGAGGTCCCGCGACGTTGCGAGGGCCAACCACGTTTGCCAGTCGGAAAGTCACGAAGTCGACGCCTGACAGTTCGAGGTAATACTCATTGGTCGTCTTGGAAATTGCGTAGCTGCTGCTGCCAGGATTACGTGGATGGTCCAGGCGAATCGGCGACTGGCTAGGCTTAAGCCCGTAGCACAGGGCAGTTTGGAAATAAACAAAGCGCTTGACGCCGAACTTCTTGGCAGCGTCCACAATGTTTGATCCACCAACGCAATTGGTTAGGGTGTCGTTGTACCAATCGTCAGGATCCTTGTAGGAAGCTGCGGTATGCACAACCGCATCTGGCTTGAAATCGCTCATAAGACGATCGACAAGTCCTTTGTCAGCAATTGTGTCGACGACAATTTTGAGATTCGGATGGTCCGCCAAATGTTCACGTCGACCTGTTGCCAGATTGTCGATTACAAGAACAGAGTCGCCGCGCTCTAACAGCATTTCAGCAACATGCGAACCAATTTGTCCAAGACCGCCAGTAACCACTACTTTCATGTTTTGTTCCTTAATAACAGTCGTTAATTTTTAATCAGCCGACATGTTGTCGAACTAATTGCGCCAATATATTCTCTGCAGCGTTGCCGTTTCCGTAGGGAGTCACAGTCTTTCTGCCATGCTCTCCTTGAATTGCCTTGCTTGCCGCTGATGCGATCAAGTCAGCGTCAGCACCGACCAGGCAATTCCATCCGGATTCGACCGTCTCCAGCCATTCCGTTTCTTCACGCATAGTGATGCAAGGGACCTGATAAAAGAAGGCTTCCTTTTGAACCCCGCCTGAATCTGTCAGGATTAGACGTGCAGCTTGTTCAAGTGCAATCATGTCCAGAAATGGAAGGGGATCGACAACAAGCAAGCGATTCAAACAGGAGGAGAGCTTACGCTCTTCGATTATTTTTCGTGTGCGAGGGTGTAGTGGTATCACTACCGGCATGCTTTCGGCAACTGTTGCCAAACCTGTCAAGATGGCCTCAAGACGAGTTGCATCATCCGTGTTCTCCGCACGATGGCAGGTCGCTAGCGCGAACTCTCCTTTAGCCAGCCCGAGTCGATGCAGTATGGTACTTTTTTGACGCGCTTTGTCGCGATAGTAAAGCGCCACATCATACATCGCATCACCTACGTTGTGCACACCGCGGGTAATCCCTTCGGAGGCCAAATTACGGACAGCAATATCCGTAGGGCAAAACAGCAGGCTTGATACTCGGTCAGAAAGAATGCGATTGACCTCTTCTGGCATGCGCATATTGAACGAGCGCAAACCAGCCTCTACATGAGCTACCGGGATATGCAGCTTGGCTGCGGCAAGTGCACCGGCAAGCGTCGAATTGGTGTCGCCGTATATCAGCAACCAATCCGGCTTTTCGTCGAGAAGCACTTTTTCTATCCCTGAAAGCATGCGCCCCGTCATAGCACCATGGCTGCCACCAGCGATCTCGAGATTGTATTCCGGGCAAGGAATGTCAAGTTCTTCAAAGAAGACTTGCGACATGTTTTCATCGTAATGCTGACCAGTATGTATGATGAATTCACTCAACTGACCGGAGTAGCTTTCTCTGGCGACACGCGATACCGCTGCTGCTTTAATGAATTGTGGACGTGCACCGACAATAGTCGCAATTTTGATCATTGCTTAATCCCGGCCAAAAGAGCCGCACAAATTTTGTCCTGGTCATCAATGGTGAGGTCTGGGCTCATCGGTAGACTCATTACCTCACCAGCAATTTTTTTGGATGCTGGGGTGTGTCCCGCCTTGCATAAGTCTCGATACGCAGGTTGTTCGTCGAGTGGAACAGGATAATGGACGGCCGTAGGGACACCGCATTCGTTCAGATATTTTTGCAGATTAGTGCGATCTTGAACACGCACGGTGTATTGACCAAAAATGCTGGTGCGATCCGAGCGTTGAACGATGGTCGTGACACCTGCTTCACCCAGAATTTTGTTATAGCGTTGGCCTATCAGCAGGCGTTGTTCTACTTCGTGGTCAAAGCGATCCAGTTTGGCCAGCACGATTGCGCATTGGAGCGTATCCATGCGCCCACCAACACCAATACGTGTGTGTACGTAGCGCTGACTTTGTCCGTGAACGCGAATTTCCTTGCAGGCTAAAGCAATGGCGTCGTCATTGGTAAAGATGGCTCCGCCATCACCGTAGCAACCCAAGGGTTTGCTCGGGAAAAAGCTGGTGCATCCTATTGTGGAGAGGTTGCAGCTTTTTTTGCCTTTGTATTCGGCACCGAAACTTTGTGCGGCGTCCTCGATGACGGGAATGTTGCCGTGGCGCGCTGCGATGGCGTTGATCTCATCCATGTCTGCTGCTTGGCCATACAGGCTGACAGGCATGATGGCTTTGGTTCGTGGGGTGATCGCGGCTTCGATCAGCTTGGCATCGATGTTGCCGGTATCTGGTTCAACGTCTACGAATACCGGTATGGCACCGAGTAACACAATGACCTCGGCGGTTGCCACGAACGTGAATGGCGTAGTGATGATTTCATCTCCGGCCTTGATGCCGAGAGCCATTAAGGAGATGAGCAGGGCTTCAGTACCAGAGGCTACAGTGATGCAATGTTTTGCACCTGTGTACGCGGCTAGCTTTTCTTCAAGTTCCTTGACTTCAGGCCCCATGATGTACTGGCCGTGTTCCAGCACCTGGTTGATCCGTCGCTGAATTTCAGGTTGGAGAGCCTTGTATTGTGTTTTCAGGTCGATAAAGGGAATCGTCATCCTTTTGCTTTCGTAAGAGTCTGGCCTTCCAACGTATAGGTGGAGCCATCGTGAGGGCAGAGATATTGCCCGTCGCCGGAAAGTGGTAATTCGATTTGTTCGCCGTATTCACTCATCCAGCCAATTTGCCGGGCAGGTACGCCCACCATCAAAGCGTAAGCAGGTACATCTTTGTTGACGACAGCGCCTGCGCCAACAAAGCCAAACTCACCAATCGTGACGCCACAAACGATCGTGCTGTTTGCGCCCAGGGTTGCGCCTCTCTTGACCAAGGTATCGCGGTATTCGCTTTTACGTTCGATTAAGGAGCGTGGGTTGTATACGTTGGTAAACACCATGCTGGGGCCGCAAAAGACGCCTTCTTCAAGGGTCACATTGTCGTAGACGCTGACATTGTTCTGGATTTTGCAGGAGTCACCGATCACGGTTTTGTTGCCGACAAAAACGTTTTGTCCCAGGGACACACCTTTACCAATTCGGGCACCGCCACACACATGGACAAAATGCCATACGCGGCTCCCGTCACCGATTTGTGCGCCCTCATCGACGATGGCGCTAGGATGAATGGTTACCGCCATGCTCAATACTCCAGTGGGAGCGACACAGTCTTGCCGTCACGCGCAGCGAGATAGGCGCCTATCAGCAGTTCCAGCGATTTGAGGCCTTCGCGTCCGTCTGTTTCCGGCTCAGCTACACCACGCATGACTTCTACTACATTGTTGTAGTAGAGCGGATGGCCAAAGCCATACACCGAAGTTGTCTGGTAGTTGGCATCTTTAATCTGGGCGTCATAGTCTTGTACATCTGCGAATTGCCACAGTTGTATATCGTTTACCGCAACACCGCCGACGCGTACGGTACCTTTTTCGCCGAGTATGGTGATGCTGCCTTCCAGATTTTGCGGATAGGTGAGCATGGTCACGCTCATGGATCCAAGTGCACCGCTACGCCATTTGACGTTCAGGACGCCGGTGTCTTCAGTTTCGATGTCTCGGGTCGTGCTCATCATCGCCTGAATTTTTTCTACCGGGCCGATTAGCCAATCCAGCAAGTCAACATAGTGGCTGGCCTGATTCATGAAAGCGCCGCCATCGAACTCCCAGGTGCCACGCCATTTTGCGGCGTCATAGTATTCCTGTGGACGGGTCCAGAAGACGTTGATGTTGACCATGTGTATGCGGCCAAAACGCTTTTGTTCGACTGCGCGTTTAAGGAGTTGCAGTGTCGAATTGCGACGATTTTGCTTCACAACGAAGAGGCGTACGCCTGCATCGTCGCAAGCCTTGACCATGCGCAAGCCATCTTCCCAGCGTGTCGCCATTGGTTTTTCAGTCATGACATGACGTCCCGATTTGGCAACCTCGACTGCTTGATCCGGGTGCAAGCCACTTGGAGTGGTCAGAATGACGATGTCAGCCGTAGTCGTTTTCAACATTTCGGTGAGGCTGAGATGGCCTTGGGCACCGGTCAGTTCTACTGCGTTCTTGAGCGCATCGCTGTTGACGTCGCATACATCGACGATTTCAATGTTCGATGCATGTTGTTTCATCGCATTGAAATGATTGGCCGCAATGCGGCCGCAGCCGACGAGTGCCATGCGGATCTTGCGATCTGTGATGGTAGGGTAATTTCTCATCGTGCTCTCCTTAGAACCTGAAAACTGTGAAGCCGGCTGCTGCGCTGGCATGGCGGTCAAATAATGCTTTGAGATCGCCGAGTACTGGCTTGTCGCCACGACAGAGGCTGCGTAATTCAGCGACGTTTTCGCGTCTGAATTCATTGTGGCCCACTGCGACAATCAAAGAATCGACCGGATGTTCGGCATCTATGGTGCCAAGACGAATGCCGTATTCATGGAATACTTCTTCGGCATCCGCCCAAGGGTCGCTCACGACAACATTGACGCCCCAGCTTTGGAGTTCCTGGACAAGATCGGCAATTTTGCTGTTGCGGATGTCAGGGCAGTTTTCCTTGAAGGTAATTCCCTGGACGCCGACGGTGCTGCGTGCGACGTCGATGCCGTTTTTCAGCATGAGTCGGATAGTGCTGCGTGCTGCGTAGCGGGCCATGTTGTCGTTGATGCGACGTCCGGCAAGAATGACTTGCGGGTGATAACCGACTTCCTCTGCCTTGTGCGTGAGGTAATACGGATCAACGCCGATACAGTGACCTCCAACCATGCCGGGGCGGAACGGCAGGAAGTTCCATTTGCTACCCGCAGCTTCCAGGACTTCGATAGTGTCTATGTCCAGGCGTTCGAAGATAACGGAGAGTTCGTTGACCAAGGCGATGTTCAGGTCACGTTGCGTATTCTCGATTACCTTGGCTGCTTCAGCGACCTTAAGACTGGTTGCCGGGAATGTTCCGGCCGTGATGATGCTTGAATAGAGGGCGTCGACTTCCTTGGCTATTTCCGGTGTCGAGCCGCTGGTGATCTTGCGAATTTTGGTCAAGGTATTGACCTTGTCGCCCGGATTGATACGTTCCGGGCTATAGCCGCAGAAGAAATCACTATTAAATTTAAGTCCGGAAGTCTTTTCCAGTACTGGTACGCATACCTCTTCTGTGCAGCCGGGGTAAACCGTCGATTCGTAAATTACGAGTGCGCCAGCCTTCATCGCTTTACCCACGGTCTCGCTGGCTTTGATCAGCGGCGTCAGGTCAGGGCGATTGGCCTTGTCAATTGGAGTCGGGACCGTGACGATGAAGATGTCACAGTCGCTAAGAGCTTCCAATTTATTGCTATAAGTAAGTTGTTTGGCTGTGACGAGTTCTTCGGGAGTCACTTCCAGTGTACTGTCTTTGCCGGAACGTAATTCGAGTATCCTGCCCTCATTGATATCAAAGCCCAGAACGGGTCTGGTTTTGCCGAATTCAACTGCTAATGGCAAGCCAACGTATCCTAAGCCAATGATGGCTATTTTTTTATCCTTTAAGGTCACAGTTATTCCCAGCTGTAAAGTCAATGATTGGTTAGACCCAAACTACCGAATGGCGCTACTTTGTTCACTACGCCAGTTTTACTGATTAAATCAGAGCGCCGCACGCACATCGTGCGGAAATAATTTGCTCTCAGGTATTCAGGAAAGTGGACGTTCAAGCACTTGGCTGTCATTTCAAGCACGGAGCGCATCAAAACATTCGGACTAACGGGTAAGCCCGTGTTCGGTACGAATTGCAGCGCTGCAACGTGAATCAAATTGAGAAAACCAAGGATGATACCACTGTCAACATTGCAAAAGACGCTTGCACAAGGCGTCGGCCTCGCAATGAGGGTGGGGTGAAAAGCAGGCTTCGATAGGGGGAGAATTTTGATTGATTCTTTAATTGTTTTTGTACTAAATCAAGCACGCTACCGCCGTGCCGTTTTACGATCGGCAAGCGCTGGTGGCATGGCTAGTGACACACTCAAATGACGCCTCTGAGTGTGTATCAATTTTGACACAATGGGTAAGCTTTGAAAACCCTTTTGTAAAGCAGCAATAAGGGCTTAATTGACTTTTCGCAAGCTGTTGGTGGTGGCCCGTAAGGTCACTGACTTGCTCAATAACTCAATGAGTACCATGGCGCGATGTTCGCCATCGGCCATCTGATAAACGCCTTCGAGTCCGGCAAAAGCACCTTCTGTCAGGCGCACGCGTTCGCCAGCCTTATACAAGCGCTTGGGTTCAATTCGGACTGAGTTCTCTTGTGCCTGGAGCAAATTAATCAGGCTTTCCGCGACCTTGGCGGGCTCCTTGCCAAAGCTTACCAAGCGGCTGACGCCGACGGTGGAGCGTATCGGGGCCCAGCTCTTGGCAGAATCGCCTTGTCCGAGCCGGATAAATAGGTAACGGGGAAATAATGCCTCATCTGCCACTTCCAACATGCCTTGCCGCAATCTTTCGGCTCGCAATGTCGGCAAATAGCACTCATAACCTTGCTGTTCAAGGTTTTGCAAAGCACGATTTTCTTGTCTTGGTTTTGTATGGATAAGATACCAGTCCATATTCATCCCAACCTCTCGCTCTATGTTTTATTTCTTTGAATGTCGCCGTATTATAAATTTTTTATAGGCGGTAACACGGCTTTATGCAGCTACTATACGTCGTGTGAAAGTCGGAGCGTCGCTTTTGTTTGCAATTATTACAATTTCGGCTGATAGAGTGAATATATATATGTGCAAATTTTTATCGAACTTCGATTAGAAATAGCCTATGACGCCGAGAGATTGTTTCTTTGATAATATGTTGCTCAAAGTCAATTCTGGCCATGATTATAGTGCAATCCCGTGTACCCAGAGTAGGGCTGGGCAATTCCAACATTAATTTAATGTCAACATTCTTGTTTCTCTGTACGACAACGATGTATTTGCATACACAAGTACACACTCAAATAGTCGCTCATCATTTATCTAGTGAGCGGCGATCATGATTCTCGTCACTGGTGGGGCTGGCTTTATAGGCTCTAATTTCGTGTTGGACTGGCTGGCACGCGGCAATGCTGCAGTATTGAATGTTGACAAGCTGACTTACGCTGGCAATCTGCACAATTTGGTGTCACTCAAAGGTGATATCCGCCATACATTTGTACTCGCCGATATCTGTGACGGTGAAAAAATGAGTGCTTTGCTGAATGCATACAAGCCGACAGCCATTGCGCATTTCGCCGCCGAAAGCCATGTGGACCGCTCTATCCAGGGGCCAGCGGAATTCATCCGTACGAATATCAACGGAACATTCAAGCTGTTGGAGGCCGCGCGCGCCTATTGGTCTGGCTTGGAAAATCAGGAGAAGGAACAGTTCCGTTTCCTGCACGTTTCGACTGATGAGGCCTATGGTTCGCTCGAGGCGGGCGATGCCCCATTTTCTGAAGCAACCGCCTACGCGCCCAACAGTCCATACTCAGCCTCCAAAGCGGCATCGGATCATTTGGTACGTGCTTATTTCCATACCTACGGCCTGCCGACACTGACAACGAATTGTTCCAACAATTACGGTCCTAATCATTTTCCGGAAAAGTTGATTCCGTTGATGATAGCGAATGCCCTGGCAGGAAAGGATTTGCCGATTTACGGTGACGGGCAGCAGATACGTGATTGGCTTTATGTCGGCGATCATTGTGCTGCACTGCGTCTGGTTCTTGCAGATGGCGTGCCTGGTGAAACATATAACATCGGTGCGCAAAATCAAAAAACCAATCTCGATGTGGTATTTACCTTATGCGATATATTGGATGAATTGAAGCCTATAGCTTCTGGCAAAAGCTATAGGCAACAGATCGTGTACGTGGCGGATCGTCCTGGTCATGATCGCCGTTATGCAATAGACGCAAGCAAAATCGAACGTGAGCTTGGCTGGAGACCGCTTGAGGCGTTTGATACCGGAATTCGTAAAACGGTGCAGTGGTATCTGGATACTCACCCATGAATCCGGGCAACCGCAAAGGGATTATCCTCGCAGGAGGTTCTGGTGCGCGCTTGTATCCGGCGACCGTGGCTATATCCAAACAGTTGTTGCCGGTCTACGATAAGCCGATGATTTACTATCCGCTGACGACCCTGATGTTGGCTGGCATACGTGACATTCTGCTGATTTCTACCCCGCAAGATATTCCACGTTTTCAACAGTTGCTCAACGATGGCAGCCAATGGGGTGTTAACTTGTCGTATGCAGTGCAGCCTTCGCCTGACGGTCTGGCGCAGGCTTTCATCATTGGTCGTGATTTTATCGGGAACGATCCTTCGGCCTTGATATTGGGAGACAACATCTACTACGGTCATGCTTTTGACCGGCAATTGATGCAGGCATCAGAACGTCTCCAGGGCTCAACCGTATTTGCTTATCATGTGCAGGATCCGGAGCGTTATGGCGTGGTTGAGTTTGATGCGCAACATCAAGCTGTCAGCATAGAAGAGAAGCCATTAGTACCCAAATCAAATTATGCAGTTACGGGCCTGTATTTCTACGACAATCAAGTGTGTGATATCGCTGCATCGATTCTGCCGTCCGGACGTGGAGAGCTGGAAATTACAGACGTAAATCGCGCTTATCTGGCGCGGGGTGAACTGAATGTTGAATTAATGGGGCGCGGTATGGCCTGGCTGGATACCGGCACGCACGAGTCTTTGCTGGAAGCCGGGCAATTTATTGCTACCATCGAGCATCGTCAGGGATTGAAAATCGCCTGTCCGGAAGAAACGGCTTTCCGCAAGGGGTACATAAATGCGAGCCAAATGGAGCGATTGGCTGAGCCGCTGAAAAATACAGCTTATGGCAAGTACTTGCTGCGTATTCTCGACGATAAAGTGCTGTAAGTATGAAAGCTATCGCCACATCAATCCCAGATGTTTTATTGATAGAGCCGACAGTTTTCGGTGACGAAAGAGGTTTTTTCTTTGAGAGTTTCAACGAAAAAAAATTTGCTGAGGTCACAGGTAAAACAGTCAGGTTTGTACAAGACAATCACTCCAAATCGGCGCACGGTGTACTGCGCGGTTTGCATTACCAGATACAGCAATCGCAAGGCAAACTGGTGCGCGTAGTATCAGGAACAGTCTTCGACGTAGCCGTAGACATCCGCAAAAGCTCTCCCACATTCGGGCAGTGGACAGGCGCAGTTCTCTCCGCAGAAAATAAACGTCAAATGTGGATCCCCGAGGGATTCGCGCACGGCTTCGTCGTCACCAGCGATATTGCAGAATTCCTTTACAAGACAACTGACTATTGGGCGCCCGAACACGAGCGCTGCATCGCCTGGAATGATCCCATCATAGCGATCGATTGGCCTATAAACGGCACACCCACGCTGTCAGAGAAGGATCAAAATGGAGTTGCGCTGGCAGAGGCCGAGGTGTTCGCTTGAAGATCCTGCTGACAGGGCGCAGCGGGCAGGTCGGTTACGAGCTGCAGCGCACCTTGCAAGGCTTGGGGCAGGTGATAGCACTTGATCGTTCGCATATGGATTTGTCCGACCTGAATCAGGTACGTACTGTCATCCGTGAAGTAAAGCCGCAGCTGATTGTGAATCCGGCGGCTTACACCGCGGTCGATCTGGCTGAGAGCGAACCTGAGCTGGCGATGCGTATCAATGCGCAAGCGCCCGAAGTGATGGCACAGGAAGCACGTAAGCTGGGCGCTGCGATGATTCACTATTCGACAGATTACGTGTTCGATGGCGAGCAAGCCGGCAGCTATACCGAAGGCGATATGCCTAATCCGCAGAGTGTTTACGGCCGTAGCAAGCTGGCAGGTGAGCAGGCGATACAGGCAGCGGGGATTACACATCTGATTTTGCGTACGAGTTGGGTGTATGGCGCGAGAGGCAAGAATTTCTTGCTGACCGTGCGTCGACTGGCGCAGGAGCGGGATGAGTTGCGCATAGTCGCTGATCAGTTTGGCGCGCCGACCTGGTGCCGGACGATAGCTGAGGCGACAGCGCATGCATTGATACAGATGCAGAGGTATTCAGGTACGCAGCCAGATGCCGAACTGGACCATGAAGTCTGGCAAAGTCGTGGCGGTTTGTACCACTTGACCGCGCAAGGGCGGACTAGTTGGCATGGTTTGACGCAAGCTATTCTGGAACATCCATCGGTTGCGAAGAAGTCGCGGCTGACAGCGATAGGTACGCAGGATTATCCGTTGCCAGCCAGGCGTCCGGCTAATTCATCCTTATCGTGTGAACGCTTTATGCAGACATTCTGCGGCTTGCCTGGCTGGGATGAAGCTTTGAAGCTTTGTCAGGACGGGATGTAAAACATCCATCTGGGACAATAAAAAACTGCCGGAAGATCGCGTACATTTGCGATGTTCCGGCAGTTTTTTTATGACCTTCAGTTTATTTGTAGCCTACGCGATCAAGTATCTTTTGGGCTGCGATTTGGTTTTTACCGATCGCGGCGATGGAGATGTTTTCCATCTTGTAAGCGCCCAGTGACTCCAGTGCTTCGTTCTTCACACGGACACTTTTAACCGCTGGCCATTCGTTATTGCCATCCGCGAAGTAGGTTTGTGCTTCGTCGCTGGCCAGGTACTCGAGGAATTTAACCGCTGCTTCGCGGTGCGGCGCATTCTTCGCTACGCCACCGCCTGCAATGTTGAAGTGGGTGCCGCTGGTTTTAGCGTTAGGCCAGATGAAGCCGACGTTTTTCATGGCAGCGACGTCTTCCGGTTTGGTCGAGCGCAGCATGCGTGCGTAGTAGTAGGAATTGGCAATCGCGACGCCGCACTCACCCGAAGCCACGCCTTTGATCTGATCGGTGTCGCCACCGCGTGGTGGGCGGGCAAAGTTCGCAACCATGCCTTTGGCCCATTGCTCGGTCGCTTTTTCACCATTGCGTTCTATCATCGAGCCGATCAGCGACAGGTTGTACGGATGGGAGCCGGAGCGGGTGCAGACCTTGCCTTTGTTTTTCGGATCAGCCAGTGATTCATAGGTCGCGACGTCGGCCGGATTGACAGCAGCTTTGTTGTAGACGATTACCCGAGCACGGGTCGAGAAACCAAACCACTCAGGACCCTGGCCATCATCCTTGCCGTGCAAATTGGCCGGGATGCGTTTGCTCAGGACCGCCGATTTGACCGGTTGGAAGAATCCTTCTATCTCTGCGCGCCAGATACGTGCTGCATCAACCATGACGATGACGTCAGCTGGGCTGTTCTTGCCTTCGTTTTTCAGACGCTCAAACAGCGCATTGTCATCAGCTTCGATACGATTGATTTTGATGCCGGTCTGTTTGGTGAAATTGGAGTACAGCAATTCATCCGTCTGATAATGGCGTGCCGAGTACAGGTTCAATACTTTATCCTGCGCTTGCGCGATCGAAACAGTGCCCATCAGGGAAATTGCGGCGAGTAGGGTACTTGCTAGTCTCATATGCATCCTTGTTTGTCGGTAGTTGGGATTTTCGCTGCAGGAAGTATAGTAGGATTTCGTTAAGAATGAAAATGATTCTCAATTGAAGTGAGCTTTTTCCTTGCTTACGTTACGTAACAACCATGCCGACGGAAAAAGGGTAATCTTCGTTCTTTGAAAAAAATTGGTCCGCGATGTTGAAAAGTTATTCCAGCAAAATTCTCCTGGCTGGCCTGCTGGTACTGCAGGCGGCATGTAGCTTCCTTCCTGGCAAATCCGAACCAGTGATACCGGTAGTGGTCACGCCTAAATCCGCTGCACCAGTCAAGATTGCACTGGTACTTGGCGGCGGCGCAGCGCGTGGGTTTGCCCATATCGGCGTTATCAAGGCGTTAGAGTCGCAAGGCATCGTGCCGGACATGGTGGTTGGCACCAGCGCGGGCAGTGTAGTCGGCGCGCTCTATGCCGCCGGTAACAATGGTTTCGCTTTGCAGCAGATGGCTCTGGCGATGGACGAGGCGGCGATTTCTGATTGGTCAGTCCCGTTTTTTGCCAAATCCAGTGGTGTCTTGAAAGGCGATGCGCTGCAAAACTATGTGAACAAGGCAGTCAAGAATGTACCGATAGAGAAGATGAAAATCCCGTTTGCCGCAGTGGCGACGGATTTGAATAGCGGTCAGCCCGTTTTATTTCAACGTGGCAATACAGGACTGGCGGTACGCGCCTCTTCAGCGGTGCCGGGCTTGTTCCAGCCTGTGAAGATAGGTGAGCGCATGTATGTGGATGGCGGCCTGGTGGCACCGGTACCGGTGCATTTTGCGAAGGAGATGGGCGCTGACTTCATTATCGCGGTGAATATCTCGGTGCAACCGGAAGTACAACTGGCGTCGAGTTCGCTGGATGTCTTGCTGCAGACCTTCGCTATCATGGGGCAAAGCCTGAATCGCTTTGAGCTGAAAGATGCCGACATCGTGGTCCGTCCCAACCTGGGCGATATGAAGGGGAATGACTTCAATGGCCGTAACCGCGCGGTACTGGCGGGTGAGCAGGCAGCAATGGCGCTGATGCCGGAGCTGAAGAAAAAGCTCGCCAGCAGACGCGAGCAATAATCCAGTCCATAAAAAAACGCACCCTCAGGTGCGTTTTTTATTTGATCGGTGGGAAGTCCTGTTCCGGTTCACTGATGCGTCTGCCGCCATTAAAGCGTTTCTTCCAGTACGCGATGTCCATGCTTTCTATACGGACCTGGCCACCGGCAGATGGGGAGTGGATGAATTTGCGGTCACCCAGGTAAATGCCGACGTGGGAAAAACCCTTGCGCAGCGTATTGTAAAAAACCAGGTCACCCGGCTGTAAATCGTCTTTGTCGACATGTTTGCCGACATGGCTGATTTCCACTGAGGTGCGGGGCAGGATCATGCCCCAGGTTTCTTTGAAAATATGACGTACCAGACCGCTACAGTCGAGACCGCTTTCTGGGGTATTGCCGCCGTATTTGTAATGGATGCCCAGCATGCCCATGGCCTGCATGGCCAGTTCTGATGCGTGGTTGGAGATGCTTTGCAACTTGCTGACTTGCGCATTTTGCTCTGGTGGCGGCGCTTCGGCGCTCCACGCAGAACCCGCCAACAGGCTGAACGCTAATACGGCTGAGCGTGCCAGTTGAGCTGTGCGTAAGGTGGGTTGCAAAAATGTCATCGGATGCGATTTCCTTCAATGGAACTGACGAAATGTATGTCAATCTGGAAGTGCTGTCAAAATTTATTCGCTGGCGTTATGCTGTTACTAACATCAAAAAGGTTAGATTTACATGTTGACAGATACACCCGCCGCCCTTTCCCTAAAACCTCGAATTCTGATTGCCGATGACTCACGCATAGTCCGTGCCACCCTGATCAAGCACATAGAAGGCATGTTTGAATTCCGCGAGGCGCTGGATGGTGAGCAGGCATGGGAGGCATTGCTGATCGATCCCAGCATCCGGGTAGTCATCTCTGATCTGACCATGCCCAAGCTGGATGGCTACGGTTTGCTCAAACGCATACGCGCATCCAAAATCGGCCGTATCCGCAATATGCCGGTGGTGGTGGTCTCTGGCAGCGATGAGCAAGCCGAGCGTGATCGCGCCAAAGCGGCAGGCGCGACGGATCTCATTACCAAGGGCATAGGCACCGCGCAATTGCTGTCGCGCCTGGATATCCTCTCCAAACTGGTCAGTACCCAGAACGAATTCGAGCGTGGACTGGAAGCGCTGGTTCACAGCAGCGATGTCGGCGATCATGTTGAATTACCTTCACCGCAGGAATGGGCGCAGCGGGCCGAAGAAATGCGCAGCAACGCGGCGCGCCAGAACCGGAATTTCGTCATCCTGAATGCATGCATAGGGCTGAAGCATCCTGAGCTGGATGGTTATCCAGCTTCGCCACCTTTTAGTGTGATCAATGCGATAGGTCAGCTTTTGCATCGTACGGTGCGACTAAGCGATTGTGTGGCGCGCACCGGCGAGAACGAATTCACAATTGCGACTGGCAGCATACATTTTGATTCGGCACGCAATTTCGCCGAGCGTGTCTGCCGCGCGATTGCCAATGCCAACCTGATCGGTGACGGGCAAATGGATTTGATTGCCAGCTGTGGCGTGGTATCGATAGCCGAGTGCGCTTCCGCTGCGGCTGAAGACATGCTGAATGACATGCGTCAATTGGCCGGTGAGCGTGCTTTGCTGGGTTTGCAAAAAGGCGTGACAGGTGTCATCGGCAACGAAGAAGAGCGCTTGTTGCAGCAAGGCGAGAGTTTATTGACGCAATCCCTGCTTGAGCAGCAGGAAAAAGCGGCGGATCTGGCTATCGATCTGGCGACTTTGCTACGCTGGATCAAGGAGGGCAAGGAAGAGCAGGCATTGCTCCACATCAATAAATTGTCCGTCGAGCTGCAGCCTTTGCTGAATTTGCTTTTATCGCGACAAAAGGCTGGCACGCCCTGACGGGCAAGATGTTGCAAGGAAATAAAATCGGTGCAGATCAGGCAACGCGTCGTAAATGCTCGCCACGTCGCTCGGTCAGCGTGGCCCGTATGCTTTTTGCGTGATACTGCATCAGCATGATTTTCAGGTGCTCGGGCAATTGCGGGTCATTCGCTATGGCGTGTAGTAGCTGCGATTGTACAAACATGGTTTGTCGCTTGATGACTTCGCAATCCACGTGATGGACGCCGTGGTTCATGCGAGCGACCAACTCAAGTACATTGCGCTTGAACTGATACAGGGTGGAATGGGCGAGGCTGGCTTCTGCTGAAACTTTGGCTTTCTTCTTCGAAGTTTCTTTAGCGGGAGTCGGGGTGGCAGTTTTTTTTGAAAAACGATTGAAGAACATAGCTCCTCCCTAAACTCAATGGACTCAGACCTAACATTGCCCAAACGGCTTAGTTTGCCGACAGTAAATGTTTCAGTCTTGAATCATAGTACGCCGGATCTGCCAAAATGATAGTTAAACAATGTAAACAAAATCAATGTTGTCGCAGTTCAGCACTACTGTGATGTCGTACAATTCATTCTTCTTTGACAGGAGGCACCATGCAAACCAAACAAGTACTGACGCTGGAAGACGTTAAAAAAATCGCTGCGGCGGCAGAAACCGAAGCAAACCTGCACAAATGGTGCGTTACGATCGCTATCGTCGATGATGGTGGTCATTTGCTGTGGTTGCAGCGTCTGGACGGTGCCGCACCAATTTCGTCGCACATTGCACCAGCCAAGGCCAAAACAGCCGCGCTCGGTCGCCGTGAATCGAAAGTCTACGAAGACATCATCAACAATGGTCGTTTCTCGTTTATCACAGCACCTACGCTGGAAGGCATGCTGGAAGGCGGCGTACCTATCGTCATCAATGGTCAGTGCCTGGGCGCGGTTGGCGTATCCGGCGTGAAATCGACGGAGGACGTACAAATCGCCAAGGCTGGCATCATCGCCATCGGCGGTTGAGCCGGGTAGTTTGGATTTAACACTCTGACATTCAAATAAAACACCTTCGGCACACCGGAAACTACCGGATTCGGTTGCCAGTCGAGGGTGCTTTGCGCTATAATTCGGCGGTTTAGCTAATTTTATTCCGCCGTAGCGCATACCCATTTCCCATCGTCTAAATACGACCTGTACGACGCCTTGTTCGAGTGTATCTCCAGCAAGCAGCGCGCAAAGTTGCGCGCGGGTTTCGACGGTCATTCTGGCGCAGCGCAGCGGCGGTAACACACATCAGGAGTTACCCCTTGCCGCCATTCTTTTCTGGCCCTACAGTTCCGGCCATCCTAGCGCTAGCGGACGGGTCGATTTTCAAAGGTTTTTCGATAGGTGCACCGGGTCATACGATCGGTGAAGTTGTATTCAACACCTCGATGACCGGTTATCAGGAAATCCTCACCGATCCAAGCTATAGCAATCAAATTGTTACATTGACCTATCCTCATATCGGTAATACCGGCGTCAATGCCGAGGATGTGGAGTCGACCCGAATTCATGCGGCTGGCCTGATCATCAAGGATTTGCCGATCCTGACTTCCAATTTCCGCTCTTCCCAGACACTGTCCGACTACCTCAAGTCGGAAAACGTGGTCGGCATCGCCGGTATCGATACCCGCAAGCTGACCCGTATCCTGCGCGAAAAAGGTGCGCAAAGCGGTGCCATCCTGGCAGGTGAGGATGCGACTGCAGAGAAAGCACTGGAATTGGCCAAGTCCTTCGGCGGCCTGGCTGGTCTCGATCTGGCGAAAGTCGTCTCGACCAAGCAATCCTACCCATGGACTGAAACTGAATGGAAACTGGGCAAGGGTTACGGTCAGCAGACCGCTCCCCAGTACCATGTCGTCGCTTTCGACTATGGCGTCAAATTCAACATCCTGCGCATGCTCGCAGAGCGCGGTTGCAAAGTAACGGTATTGCCTGCCCAGGCATCCGCTGCCGAAGCGTTGGCGCTGAATCCGGACGGCATCTTCCTGTCGAACGGTCCTGGCGATCCGGAGCCATGCGATTACGCGATTGCGGCTTCCAAAGAATTGATCGATCGTGGCATCCCGACTTTCGGTATCTGCCTGGGTCACCAAATCATGGCGCTGGCTTCCGGCGCTAAAACTCTCAAGATGAAATTCGGCCATCACGGCGCCAACCATCCGGTGCAGGATCTGGATAGCAAAAAAGTGCTGATCACATCGCAAAACCATGGTTTCGCAGTAGATGCAGCAACCTTGCCAGCTAATTGCCGCGTTACGCACGTCTCGCTGTTCGACGGCTCGCTGCAAGGTTTTGAACGTACTGACAAGCCAGCATTCTGCTTCCAGGGTCACCCGGAAGCATCGCCTGGCCCGCATGACATCGCCCCCTTGTTTGATCGCTTCGTGGCGATGATGGAGAAGAATAAAAATGCCTAAACGCAGCGACATTAAAAGCATCCTGATTATCGGCGCCGGCCCTATCGTTATCGGTCAGGCCTGCGAATTCGATTATTCCGGTGCACAAGCCTGTAAAGCACTGCGCGAAGAAGGTTATCGCGTCATTCTGGTCAACAGCAATCCTGCGACCATCATGACCGACCCGGAAATGGCTGATGTGACTTACATCGAGCCGATTACCTGGCAAGCAGTTGAACGCATCATCGATAAAGAACGTCCGGATGCGATCCTGCCGACGATGGGTGGCCAGACTGCGCTGAATTGCGCGCTGGACTTGCACCATAACGGCGTATTGACCAAGTACAAGTGCGAACTGATCGGCGCTTCGCCGGAAGCCATCGACAAGGCGGAAGACCGCTCGAAGTTTAAAGATGCAATGACCAAGATCGGTCTCGGCTCGGCGCGTTCGGGTGTGTCACACACACTGGAAGAGTCGTGGGCGGTACAGAAGGAACTCGGCTTCCCGGTCATCATTCGTCCATCGTTCACGATGGGTGGTAGTGGTGGCGGTATTGCTTACAACGCCGAAGAATTCGAAGCCATTTGCAAACGCGGTCTGGAAGCATCGCCGACCAGCGAATTGCTGATCGAAGAATCGCTGATCGGCTGGAAAGAATTTGAGATGGAAGTCGTGCGCGACAAGGCCGACAACTGCATCATCGTCTGCTCCATCGAAAACCTGGATCCTATGGGCGTGCACACCGGTGACTCGATCACGGTCGCACCAGCGCAAACGCTGACCGACAAGGAATACCAGATCATGCGTAATGCATCGATCGCGGTGCTGCGCGAAATCGGTGTGGATACCGGTGGTTCCAACGTACAGTTCTCGATCAATCCGGCTGATGGCCGCATGATCGTCATCGAGATGAATCCACGCGTATCGCGTTCGTCGGCACTGGCATCGAAAGCAACAGGTTTCCCGATTGCGAAAATCGCGGCCAAGCTGGCAGTCGGCTTCACGCTGGATGAATTGCGTAACGAAATTACCGGCGGCGCGACCCCGGCTTCGTTCGAACCATCGATCGATTACGTCGTCACCAAGATTCCACGTTTTGCATTCGAAAAATTCCCGCAAGCGGACAGCCACCTGACCACGCAAATGAAATCGGTTGGTGAAGTCATGGCGATCGGCCGTACCTTCCAGGAATCCTTCCAGAAAGCCTTGCGCGGCCTGGAAGTCGGCGTCGATGGCATGAATGAAAAAACCACCGACCGCGAAACCATCGAAGAAGAACTGGGCGAGCCAGGTCCGGAACGTATCTGGTACGTCGGCGATGCATTTGCCCAAGGTTTCACGCAGGACGAAGTGCATGCATTGACGCACATCGATCCGTGGTTCCTCGCACAAATCAAGGAAATCGTTGATATCGAACTGTGGCTGGAAACCCAGACCCTCAGCGCTATCGATAAAGACACGCTGTTCAAGCTGAAACAAAAAGGTTTCGCGGATCGCCGCCTGGCCAAATTGCTGAAAACGACCGACAAGGAAGTACGCGAGCAACGTCGTGCGCTGAATATTCGTCCTGTCTACAAACGCGTTGATACCTGCGCCGGTGAATTTGCTACCAACACCGCATACATGTATTCGACCTATGAAGAAGAGTGCGAATCGCAGCCAACCAACAAGAAAAAAATCATGGTGCTCGGCGGTGGTCCTAACCGTATCGGCCAGGGTATTGAATTCGATTACTGCTGCGTACACGCTGCACTCGCGATGCGCGAAGACGGCTACGAAACCATCATGGTCAACTGTAATCCGGAAACTGTTTCGACCGATTACGACACCTCGGATCGACTGTACTTCGAACCGCTGACCCTGGAAGACGTGCTGGAAATCGTCGACAAGGAAAAACCATACGGTGTGATCGTGCAGTACGGTGGTCAGACACCTTTGAAACTGGCGCTCGACCTGGAAGCCAACGGCGTGCCTATCGTCGGCACCTCGCCAGACATGATTGACGCCGCAGAAGATCGCGAACGTTTCCAAAAAATGCTGCACGACCTGAAACTGCGTCAGCCGCCTAACCGTACTGCGCGTACCGAAGAAGATGCATTGCGCCTGGCGCAGGAAATCGGTTATCCGCTGGTTGTGCGTCCGTCGTATGTATTGGGTGGCCGTGCAATGGAAATCGTGCATGAGCAACGCGACCTCGAACGCTATATGCGTGAAGCGGTCAAGGTATCGCATGATTCGCCAGTATTGCTCGATCGCTTCCTGAATGATGCGATTGAAGTCGACGTCGATTGCTTGTCCGATGGTCAGCGTACTTTCATCGGCGGCGTGATGGAGCATATCGAACAGGCAGGCGTGCACTCCGGTGACTCGGCTTGCTCGTTGCCGCCATATTCGCTGTCGCAAGCAACCATTGATGAATTGAAACGCCAGACTTCGCTGATGGCCAAAGGCTTGAACGTAGTGGGTCTGATGAACGTGCAGTTTGCGATCCAGCAGCAGGAAATCGACGGCAAGCAACAAGACGTCGTCTTCGTGCTGGAAGTGAATCCACGTGCTTCGCGTACCGTACCGTATGTTTCGAAAGCAACCGGTTTGCAACTGGCCAAGATTGCGGCACGCTGCATGGTTGGTCAGTCGCTGGACAGCCAGGGCATCATCAACGAAGTGGTACCGGAATACTTCAGCGTCAAAGAAGCCGTGTTCCCATTCGTCAAGTTCCCAGGCGTGGATACCATCCTTGGCCCTGAAATGAAATCGACCGGTGAAGTGATGGGCGTAGGCAAAACCTTTGGTGAAGCCTTTGTCAAATCGCAACTCGGTGCCAGCATCAAGCTGCCACGTTCGGGCAAAGTGTTCCTCAGCGTCAAGGCGAGCGACAAGCCACGAGCAGTGCAGGTTGCCAAGGATCTGGTTGAAATCGGTTTCTCGGTGGTGGCAACCAAAGGTACGGCTGCAGCTATCAGCGCGGCCGGTATCGAAGTGCAGTCAGTCAACAAAGTGGCAGAAGGACGTCCACATATTGTCGATATGATCAAAAACAATGAGATTGCACTTGTTATCAACACTGTGGAAGAGAAGCGTAGTGCCATCGTGGATTCCCGTACCATCCGTACATCCGCTCTGGCAGCACGCGTCACAACTTACACAACGATAGCTGGCGCAGAAGCAGCGGTGGAAGGCATGGCCCATCTGGACGAGTTGCACGTCTATGATTTACAAGGCCTGCATAAAACCTTACACTAAGCCCACAGCGTTAAAAATCTAACCACAGAGGTCACAGGCGGTGCCGGATTCCGGTGCCTTTTGCGACCTCTGTGGTTTTCCACTTTTGAAGATAGAAGCTATGAGCACACCAATTACCCCCTATGGCGCAAACCTCTTGAAAGAAGAGCTGCACCGTTTGAAAACAAAAGAACGCCCATGGGTCATTAATGCTATTGCTGAAGCACGTGCACAAGGTGACCTGTCGGAAAACGCCGACTACGATGCGGCGAAAGAGAAACAAAGCTTTATCGAAGGTCGTATCGCTGATCTCGAAGGCAAACTGGGTACTTCGCAAATCATCGACCCGACCACTCTGGAAGCAGAAGGCCGCGTGGTGTTTGCCTCGACCGTGGATCTGGAAGATCTGGAAAACGGCGAAAAAGTCACGTACCAGATCGTTGGTATCGATGAAGCTGATCTGAAGGAAAAGAAAGTATCGATTACGTCGCCTATCGCGCGTGCGATGATAGGTAAATACGCAGGCGATATTGTCGCGGTGGAAGCACCGGCTGGTCTGCGTGAATACGAAATCCTGCAAGTACGCTACATCTGATGTTCCTCACACGCGTACGATTGCTGATAGCAACCTTCTGGGTGGGAACCCTGTGGGCGGTGGGCTTTGTGGTCGCACCAACCCTGTTTTCCACACTGAGTGATCGTGCGCTGGCAGGCACCATAGCCGGTAGCCTGTTCAATATCGTCGCGTGGTTGTCGCTGTTTTGTGCAGCGGCACTGCTGGCGTTGTTGTTCCAGGCTGGTCGCGGTGCGCAAGCTCAGCCTGCGAAGATCAATTACTATCTGATCGCAGGCATGGTTGCATGTACGCTGATCGGTTACTTTGCATTGCAACCGCAAATGGCAGAGTTACGTCTGGTCTTGCATAGCGTAGCGGACAGCAATATTGCTGCACTGGCCGACGCGCGTAAGCAATTCGGCATCCTGCATGCTGTTTCAACCGGGTTTTATATAGTGCAGAGCCTGTTAGGCGCTGCACTGATACTCAAGCTGCGCTGAGTAGGGGATTATCGTCCGAGTGACGATTTCTTCGGGCTGGTTTGACGCGGTTTGGCGCGTTTGATCGAGCCACCCTGGGTGACACGCTCATTTCCCTTGACCATTACTTTAGTCACGGTCGGACGTTTGGTGCCGCTAGGACTTGGTTTGACGATGGTGACTTCACGCATGCCACGGCCGCGGGTTTCGCTCGGTGCTTTTACCGCTTCTTTTTTCGGGCGATAAACAACCAGCAATTTACCGATGTGCTGTACAGGCGCAGCATCGAGTTTTTCGCAGATGGTGTCGTAGATAGTGACACGTGCTTCGCGGTCATCGCCGAATACGCGTACTTTGATCAAACCATGGGAATTGAGGCTGGCGTCGATTTCCTTGAGTACGCCTGGCGTCAAGCCGGCTTCCCCGATAATGACGACAGGGCTGAGAGCATGCGCTTCAGCGCGTAAGGAACTGCGCTCGGCCGGTGTAAGTTTCAACATAAATTGTGATGGTGTTCGGGGGCAGGATTGCTTCGGCACGCAGCGCGAACCTGACAAACTTTGTCCCACAGTATTTAAAACTAGTATTCTACGCGAATGGCAAAGAAGAAATTAAACAAAAACTGGCTGCATGACCATATTAACGACCCGTATGTGAAGCTGGCGCAGAAAGAAGGCTATCGCGCCCGTGCGGTCTACAAGCTCAAAGAGATAGATGAAACCGAGAAGTTGATCAAGCCGGGGCAGGTGATTGTTGATCTGGGGGCAACACCGGGCAGCTGGTCGCAATACGTGCGCAATAAGCTATCGGGCAGCGTCGGCGGTGGTATTAACGGCACGATTATCGGTTTGGACATGTTGCCGATGGAGCCGATAGCCGACGTGCATTTTATACAAGGTGACTTCCGCGAACAGGAAGTGCTGGACCAGCTGGAGCAGGTACTGCAGGGCCGCAAGGCTGATCTTGTGATATCGGATATGGCACCCAATTTGTCAGGTATCGCCGTGGCTGATGCTGCGCGCATGATCGATCTGATCGATTTGGCAATTGATTTTGCGCAACATCACATGAAACCTTCAGGCTCCTTGCTCGTAAAGTGCTTTAATGGTTCCGGATATAGCTATATAGTGGAAAAATTCAGGGACGAATTCAAAACGGTCGTACAAAAGAAGCCCAAAGCCAGCCGCGACAAATCGTCTGAGATATTTTTACTTGGGAAAACCTTAAAAAATCCGCTTTAATGCGTAATTAACTCTGAATTGACCCTTGTTAATGCCGTTTTTAGCCTGATATTCGATACTGCAAGCCTTGAGTATTACGAGTAGAATCGAAATTACATTTTTAGTAAAAAAGACGCGTTCTGTGTCCAAGGAGTTTTAGTGAACAATATGTTTTCCAAGGCCGCCATATGGGTGGTCATCGGGATGGTGCTTTTCACCGTGTTCAAACAGTTCGACGGCCGCAGTGCGTCGGGCTCAGCCACGGCGATCGCCTACTCGGATTTCCTGGACGAAGTAAGAAGTAAGCGCATCAAGGAAGCGACGATCGAAGATCGCAGCATCGTTGCGACTACGACCGACGGCAAAAAAATTAAATCCGCGATTACCTATCTGGATCGCGGCCTGGTTGGCGATCTGGTCAATAACGGCGTGAAATTCGACGTTAAACAACCGGAAGAGCAATCTTTCCTTTCCCAAGTATTCATATCCTGGTTCCCGATGCTGTTGCTGATCGGCGTCTGGATTTTCTTCATGCGTCAAATGCAGGGCGGCGGCAAGGGCGGGGCATTCTCGTTCGGCAAGTCGAAGGCACGCATGCTGGATGACACTAACAACCCGGTCACTTTCGCTGACGTCGCAGGTTGCGATGAAGCGAAAGAAGAAGTCGGCGAGCTGGTCGACTTCCTGCGCGATCCTACCCGCTTCCAGAAACTGGGCGGTCGTATCCCGCGCGGCGTCTTGATGGTTGGTCCTCCAGGCACCGGTAAAACCTTGCTGGCGCGTGCGATTGCAGGCGAAGCAAAAGTACCGTTCTTCACGATTTCCGGTTCGGACTTTGTTGAAATGTTCGTCGGTGTCGGTGCATCCCGTGTACGCGACATGTTCGACAACGCGAAGAAACACGCACCTTGCATCATCTTCATCGATGAGATCGACGCAGTTGGTCGTCATCGTGGTGCCGGTATGGGTGGCGGTAACGATGAGCGCGAACAGACACTGAACCAAATGCTGGTTGAGATGGACGGCTTTGAGCCTAACGCAGGCGTGATCGTGATCGCAGCAACCAACCGCGCTGACGTACTCGATAAAGCTTTGCTGCGCCCAGGTCGTTTCGATCGTCAAGTGATCGTTGGCTTGCCTGACATCCGTGGTCGTGAGCAAATCTTGCTGGTCCACATGCGTAAAGTACCTATTGGTACCGATGTACAGGCAGATATCCTGGCACGTGGTACGCCTGGTTTCTCCGGTGCTGATCTGGCCAACCTGGTCAACGAAGCAGCCTTGTTTGCCGCACGCCGTAACAAGCGCCTGGTTGAGATGCAGGACTTCGAGGATGCCAAAGACAAGATCGTGATGGGCCCTGAGCGTAAGTCGGCTGTCATGCGTGAAGAAGAGCGTCGCAATACTGCTTACCATGAGTCCGGTCACGCAGTGGTTGCCAAACTCTTGCCTAAGGCTGATCCGGTACATAAAGTCACCATCATGCCGCGTGGTTTCGCGCTGGGTCTGACCTGGCAGTTACCTGAGCATGATCGCGTCAATATGTATAAGGACAAGATGCTGGAAGAGATCTCTATCCTGTTCGGTGGCCGTATTGCGGAAGAAGTGTTTATGCATCAAATGTCGACCGGTGCTTCGAACGACTTTGAGCGTGCGACCAAGCTGGCGCGTGCGATGGTGACGCGCTACGGTATGTCGGAAAGCCTGGGTACCATGGTCTACGAAGACACCGAGCAAGATGCCTACTTCGGACGCTCGTCTGCGAAGACAGTGTCGGAAGCGACACAGCAAAAGGTCGATACTGAAATCCGCACGATCCTGGACACCCAGTATGCGTTGTCGCGCAAACTGATCGAGGAGAATCGCGATAAGGTTGAATTGATGGCGAAAACCCTGCTGGATTGGGAAACCATCGATTCGGATCAAATCAACGACATCATGGAAGGACGTGAGCCACGTCCACCGAAAGCGGGCGTTCCTGTCAAACGCAGCCCACCGGATAATCCTACTGATGTCGCGCCGAATGCAACTGCACCGGCCTGATAGATCACTTCAGATCTGACGAACATGTTTTAATACAGGGGTGGGGAGCAATCCTCACCCCTTTCTATTTGTACCCAGACAAAACAATGCAAACTCACCTGCAATGCGGTCGTTACCGCCTTTCTGTCGACGCCGCAGCGCGCCCCCTGGTCATGGGTATCCTCAATATCACACCTGATTCATTCTCTGATGGCGGCAAGTACCATATGCTGGATACGGCCTTGTCGCACGCAGAAGAAATGATAGCTGCAGGCGTAGACATCATCGATATTGGCGGCGAATCCAGCCGTCCCGGCTCACTCGCGGTTTCCCTGAAAGATGAACTGGATCGTGTCATGCCATTGGTGTATGCGTTGCGCGATTGTGGCAAGCCCTTGTCGATAGACACCTATAAACCGGAAGTCATGCGCGAAACCATCGCGGCGGGAGCCGACATGATCAATGACATCAACGGTTTCCGTGCGCCCGGTGCCTTGCAGGTAGTAGCCGATGCGGATTGCGCCTTATGCGTCATGCATATGCAAAACGATCCGCAAAGTATGCAGCTGCAACCAGAATATGATGACGTCGTCGCTGAAGTCGGGGAATTTTTACGTGAGCGTATCGGTCAGATGGAACAAGCCGGTATTGCCCGCGAGCGCATATGCATAGATCCGGGCCTGGGTTTTGGAAAAACGCTTGCGCACAATATCGCATTGTTGAAAAATACCAGGCAAATGCAGGCATTCCTGCAAGCGCCGATGCTAATTGGTTTATCGCGTAAAACAATGATAGGTGCACTGACGGACCGACCAATCGAGCAACGCCTGGCCGGCAGCTTAGCCGGAGCGTTAGCAGCTGTTGCGCACGGCGCACGTATCGTACGTGTACATGATGTGGCAGAAACAGTAGATGCGTTGCGGGTTTGGCATGCAGTATCCTGATTAAACACAAAACTTAAAAAGAACAACAATGAAACGACAATATTTCGGCACCGATGGCGTACGCGGCAAAGTAGGTACTTCCCCAATCACCCCTGATTTCGTCATGCGCCTTGGCTATGCGGCCGGTACCGTGCTGACCAAGTCACGTACCAAGACCAGCCGCCCGGTAGTACTCATCGGCAAAGACACGCGTATCTCCGGTTACATGCTGGAAGCCGCACTGGAAGCAGGTTTTTCCGCTGCTGGCGTCGATGTGATGCTGGCCGGCCCTATGCCGACACCGGCGATTGCTTACCTGACTCGCGCCTTGCGTTTGTCCGCTGGTGTAGTGATTTCTGCTTCTCATAATCCATACGAAGATAACGGCATCAAATTCTTCTCTGCATCGGGTAACAAATTACCGGATGCGATAGAGCTGGAAATTGAAGCGGCACTGAACGAGCCTATGTCTTGTGTCGCCTCTGAAAAACTGGGGCGTGCGAAGCGTTTGGAAGATGCACGCGGACGTTACATCGAATTCTGCAAAAGCACTTTCCCCCATGAGCTGGATTTGCGTGGCACCAAGCTGGTCGTCGATTGCGCGCACGGGGCGGCTTACCATATTGCACCTGATGTGTTTCACGAGCTGGGCGCTGAAGTCATTGCGATAGGTAACCAGCCTAATGGTTTTAATATCAATGAAGGCTATGGTGCAACTGCGCCGGAAGCACTGGTCGAAGCAGTGCGTGCGAATCAGGCGCATCTTGGTATCGCCTTGGATGGTGATGCTGATCGTTTGCTGGTGGTGGATGCAGCAGGTCGCATTTATAACGGCGACGAGCTCTTATACATCATGGTCAAGGATCGCATGCGGGTGCGTCCGATTGAAGGTGCAGTCGGTACCTTGATGACAAATATGGCGCTCGAAGTTGCGTTCAAGGAAATGGGTATAGGATTTGCACGTGCAAACGTTGGTGATCGCTATGTACTGGAAACTTTGCGTGAACGTGGTTGGCAGGTTGGGGGTGAAGGTTCGGGACATATGTTGTGCCTGGATAAACATACTACCGGTGATGGCATTATTTCTGCGTTGCAAATTCTGTCGGCATTGAAGCGTAGCGGGCTGAGCCTGGCGCAGTTGACGCAAGACATTGAGATGTTCCCGCAAACCTTGATTAATGTGAAAGTCGCTCCCGGTTTTGACTGGAAGAAAAACAAGGAATTATTGGCAGAAAAAGAAGTAGTCGAAGCCGAGTTGGGCGACAAGGGCAGGGTGCTGATACGTGCCTCCGGCACCGAGCCTTTAATCCGTGTAATGGTGGAGGCCAAAGAAGCGGATGTCGCTGATAAAATGGCACGAAGGATCGCCGCTAAGCTGACTGAATAAATTTATAAAATTATTGAAGTAAAAGCATTTTAGATATTGACCGATTCCAGAACATTCAATATAATCTCTTTCTTTCGGAGTGTAGCGCAGCCCGGTAGCGCACCTGGTTTGGGACCAGGGGGTCCAAGGTTCGAATCCTTGTACTCCGACCAGAATTTAAGTTGTAAATCAAGGACTTAGAAGATTGCTCTTCTAAGTCCTTTTTCTTTGTGCGCGACTTTTGCGCGACTTCTATACCGTATATGCACTCCTCAGCAAATGCGCGTTTCATTTAGTGAAAATTTATTGAGAGAGTCAGTAACATGCGGATAGAGTTCGATTTTCTGCCGAAGGTTTTTTATTCTCTTTGATATTTTTTCTGCTATCTCAATTGAGTTTGAACGCATATCAGGATTCAATATATGCGAGCTTAAATTGGATCTGGAATATTGTAGTTATGGCGTAGCTGTTCAACTACCGGCCAAACAGTGCTCATGCATTCTGGGACATCAGGAGCGTTAACGTACTGAATATTCCAATTGCATCCATTACCATCCGGTTCATGCCATTGAATATTGGTAAAGGTCGCCCCTAAACATCCCGGACATCGGCGGGCGGTGATGTCAATTAAGTTCATTAGTTGTTCAATTGGGCGAATAAGTTTCGGATGAGTCATCTTGCATGCTAAATGTTCCTTTAGGTCATTGTTAGCTTCGTCCTCAGTATCAAATTCTACCGGCGACGAATTGAAGCCGGTGAGCACGCCGCCATCTTGGCTAACTGCAAACCAGTGCCAACGCCCTTCGGCGTTCTCTTCAACCCTAAAAGCTACGTGCATACTGCCTCCATAGGTATCAAAAATCCATCCTACCACGCACCTGTAATGTTTCCGAGTTGATGAGTTTTGTCGTGCTACGATCCCATAAAAAATAGGGGGACGAAATGAAAATTGATTGGAAAGATAAGACCAACTGGGTAGGGGCAGTCTTCGTAATTTTTTTCTTTCTTTTTCTTCTTAATAGAATTGGCAATTACTTTGACCTAGATAAATCTACTTGGGCTGGCTGGGTACAAGCAATAGGTTCGATTGTGGCCATTTTTGCGGCAATTTACATTTCTCAATACCAGCATCAAAGCGATAGGAAGAGAGATGTGATTGCGGAGAAAAATCAATTACTACGTTTGATGCAGTCATTGAAGGATGAGCTTGATGTTGTAAAAACCAGTTTTGCGCTAAGTGCTGGGGATAACATAAAGTCCACGCCTGATGGCGAGGGTGTGCCTTTTTACATGGAACTCTCTGATAGACCATTCATGGTGTATAGCTCTTATGTCACTCAGATCGGAATTATTCCTGATAGTGAATTGAGAAGAGACATTATTGCGACTTATACTCGGTTTAACATCTTTATTCTTACTTTGAAAATAAATAATGGAATGTTTAACAGAGTAGATGGCTGGTTGCGGGATGGCGCTTTGATGGAGAAATCTGAGAACCCTATCGTTCAAAAAGATTTTAGAGATTGGAAAGCGCACGGTAATGCGGTTCGCCAGGGTTATTCAGCTTGTGTGGACGCATGCGACGGATTGATCGAATATTTAAAAAAATCAATAACCGACTTACAGAACGAATTGAAAATTGATAAAGGCTAGAAGTTGCGCGACTTTTGCGCGACTTCTTAAATGCTCTCCTAGGCACGTCTCTGCAGGACTCGCGCAACGGGCGTTTGCAAGTCTTTGTTTTTAAAAGATTCTAGATAATTCTGGCTGGTTTGGGACCAGGGGGTCCAAGGTTCGAATCCTTGTACTCCGACCAGAATTTAAAGGACTAGCCTAATCGCTAGTCCTTTTTTTCGTCTATTATCTTTCTACTGTTCAGTGGAATGTCTGCAGCAATTCTTCCCGCATCTGGTTCTGCGTTTCAACGCTAGTTCTTACGTTTTTTGCACAATATTCCGATCAGGGGATCTTATGGTTCTCTTGTTGTTCCAACGTGCATGAACGTATTTCATCAGCCTAACCGTAAAGGATGCATCTCATGCTTAATCTGATCGCCAGCTGTCATCGTCGCAGCACATCTTCATTGCATATTCCTCTGTCGGCACATACCGCACCAGTACCGGAGCCGATAGAAGATCCGTTGCCGGGTGAACATCCTGTGCCGCAGGAAGATCCGGTACCTTCTCCGAATCCCGAGATTGATGACCCTAAGCCCACACGCAAGGCAAGCGCTAATAGCTGTCACTAATCACACGCTGTATTCAACCCCAGGGAGTGCATATGGAAAAGCAGCAGAACTGGAGTACCGAGTTGTACCAAGGATTAGAAGTGCATGTCACCGCGTTGCGCAAAGAAGATCCGCCCCAGCTATGGGATTACACGGTGCGCATATGCGAGCCCGGGCTGGATGCTTCGGCTGAAAGTGAACTGGCGGCAGAGTCAGGTGATGATGAGGATTACGAAACGGCAGATGAAGCGTTGGCTGCAGGCTTCTCGCGTGGTTACGTATTGGTCGACCGCATCCGCAAAGACGGTTAAGCGTAGTTGCTGGAACTTGCTGGTGCCAGAGCCTTACCGGGAGCCGTCATTGAAAGAGTGGCGTAAAAAAGGCATAATGCAGCACCTTTAGATGAGCGCAGGTTCAGGCTCCTTCTTTCAGCATCGCGGTTCAATCCCGCCACATTCTGCCCATAGCTCAGTTGGATAGAGCATCAGCCTTCTAAGCTGAGGGTCGCAGGTTCGATTCCTGCTGGGCAGGCCACTACCTACATTTCCCTCTGTAAATTTGCATAGCGTCCATGCCGGTAACTGCACGGGTAAGATTATGCTGAATGCATGGTATTAAGTGCGGTAGCTAACTGAAGCGTAATGCAATTGGTGATAGGATATTTACCATCCTTGACTACCGGGAGCGCATCATGAATCGCATCGATCAAGCCATCAATGATTTGGCGCGCGCTTTTTGCCAGCTTAAACAGCATGACGAGGCGCTTTATGCCAAGGCTTTGCAATCTCTCGTCGCACTGGCGCTTTCCGAAGAAAAAATCGAGAGAGTCTCCAGCATAGAACGCGATATGCAATACGTCGGCCAAATCCTGTCCAACACCCGGCGAGTACGAGCCACGGGCGGTGATGCCGTACTGGAGTTTCCATGCCGCAGGAAAGGTGACCGCCGCGTTTCCTCGCGCTGAAGGCCTTGTGCTATAGCCATACGCATAGTTAATCAAATTCCAGCCCTGTGCTTGCAAGAGCACAGGGTTTTTTACGTCCGCAAGTCCTGCTTTGACAGCTGTTACCTGAGGCACAGTTTTCTGTTTGCTTGCACACGTTAACCGAGTGTGTACGTCACATGATTTATTAATCCGATCACGTATCTTTCTCATATCAACTTGTATATATTTGGTATATGGAGAGCTTGGATGACGGGCCTGCCTGGACGTTCAGCTATGACTTGCCATATCTCGATATAACCCCAGTGGATTGAGGAGACAATATGACTAAAATGAGTAGACGTGGAATGCTGCAGGCAGCTGGTTTGATGACGGTCGGTGCGGTAACAGGTTGTGCTGCTCCACGCAGTTCAGGCGGCAAGGATGGCAATGCAATATTCTCAGTCGCACAGCCAACTATCCCCATTGTTGGTAGCAATGATCAATTTCCGGTGCGTCGTATTTACTGCATAGGGCGTAATTACGCAGCACATGCGCGTGAGATGGGTTCAGATCCTACACGTGAACCGCCATTCTTTTTTCAGAAGCCTAGCGATGCGATTCAGTACGTTGCACCAGGCAAGGTTGTCGATCATCCGTATCCGACACTGACCAAGAATTACCACTATGAAATCGAGCTGGTCGCCGCGATTAATAAGGGCGGGAAAAACATTTCAGTCGAAAATGCAGTACAACACGTCTTTGGTTATGCAGTCGGGCTGGATATGACGCGTCGTGATTTGCAGGCTGCAATGAAGAAGGAAGAGAAGCCATGGGAAATCGGCAAGAGCTTCGATATGTCTGCACCTATAGGGCCTTTGCATCCGGTCGCCAGCATAGGCAATTTCACCGAAGGCAAGATCTGGCTGAAGGTGAATGGACAAGTGAAGCAGAGCGCAGATCTGAAGCAAATGATTTGGTCAGTTGCCGAGCAAATCAGTAATTTGTCGAAAGCGTTTGAGCTGATGCCGGGAGATATTATTTATTCGGGTACACCGGAAAATGTCGGCCCGGTGGTGCGCGGCGACATCATGGAAGGTCATATTGATCGACTGCCTAACATCACGCTGAAAGTCGTGTAAGCGAGGTGCCGGGCCTGTGCGCCCGGCACTTTTTAAAGTTCGCAGGCGGAATAGTTAGATGCGGCTGTAGGTGTCCGACGTACCCTTGATTTTGAAGGTGCCGTCTTTTTGCGGTTCCGCGATATTGTCTGTGTCTTTGATGCGATAACCAACGAAGTCGCGTGGCAGTTTGGTACTGCCGAAATCCAGGTAGGTCCTGCCTTTTCCTACGTTTTGCATAGTAAGAACTTTGCCGGATGTGTTTTTAACTTTGAACTCTTCAATGCTTTTCATGCAGCCTCCTGGTGGGTGGGTTGAGCAGCGGTGTGTTGATGGACTTTCATACTGACAAGCCGACCGGAAAAGTGTTAACCGATGTTATACCATGTGTCACTGCATGCCGCATACCATGCAGTATTTACATGGATTGCGGGGCATGGGAGGGAGCCTGCAGGAGGGGAAGCATGCGGACTGCTACCCCGGATATTGGTGCTGGTATATTTCCCGACCGCCAGCGCCGGTAGTAGCGACCATTGCTTAAATGGCCCTAAGGCATGCCACTCTTGGTGAGCAAGGCCGTATCGTAACAAGGCTATGTGACCGCAGTTTGACATGGATCAAATTCATTACGATCAGTCATTTTTCCCGAGCTGGTAATTTAAGGCCCGCACTCCAGCTGCTGTTTCTCCGCCGCGCGTTGCGCCTTGCGCTGTGCGCGCGCCATGCGTTTTACATTGGCGCTGGCCGCGTCTTCCTTCGCCCAGCGCGTGCGTTGTTCCAAGGTAGCGCAGCGCTTCTTTTTACGTTCCTGTTCCTTGGCTATTTTTTGCCGTTCTTTGGCTGCGCTGGCTTCTTCCTTGCTGCGTTGTGTTTCCAGCGCTTGCAGCCTGCGTTTGTCCTGCACCAGTTTTTCCTGTGCTGCGTGTGTATCGCTTGGTGCGGGTGGGATGATGATGCGTCCGGACCTGCTGTTGCTTGATGTGTCAGCGCAGGGCAGGTCGCTATAGCTGATGTTGCCGCCAGACTCGCATTTGTAAATCGCAAATGCGGGCAGCGCAACAAGCAGGAGGACGAAGGACAATAGCAAGGACGACATGGCAAGCTCGTGGGTCTAAATCGACCTCGTCACTTTAGAGCAGCTTGCCAGGGTTCATCAAATTTAAAGGATCGAGTGCCCGTTTGATGGAGCGCATTAATTGCATCTCCACATCGGACTTGTAACGCAGGATTTCGGTACGCTTCAATGCGCCTATGCCGTGTTCGGCGGAGATGGAGCCGCCATGTTGATGCACGCTATCGTGCACGACGCGATTTACAGCCGTTTGCTTTTTCAGAAAACTCTGATCCGTTTCCTGTTCCGGATGCGCAACGTTGTAATGCAGATTGCCGTCGCCGAGATGGCCGAAGGTCACCATGCGTGCGCCGGGAAATGAATGCTGCAGCAATGCATCCGTGGTACGGATAAAGTCGCCGATGTGCGAGATGGGTATCGACACATCATGTTTGATGTTCTTGCCTTCTGCAGCCTGTGCCAGCGGAATATGCTCACGGAAATCCCAGATCGCTTGCGATTGTGCAATTGAGCGCGCAACAATCGCATCCTGTATCAGGTCTTGCTGCAAGGCCGCACTGATTACATGTTCCAGCATGGCTTGTGCATGTTCTTCGGATTCGTTGTCGGATAATTCCAGCAACACGTATTGCGCATGCTCTTCGGCAAAGGGTAAGCGCATAGAAGGGAAGTGTTGATTGACCAGCTTGATACAGAAGCCGGACATCAACTCAAAACCAGTCAGTGAAGACACGCAGTAGCTTTGCGTCAGCGACAGCAGTCGCAATGCATCATCCGGTGTACGCAGGGCTGCGAGTGCGGTGAGTTGTGCTTTTGGTTGGGGGAAGAGTTTCAGCACCGCTGCAGTGATCAGGCCCAAGGTGCCTTCGGCACCGATGTACAAATCGCGCAAGTCGTAACCGGTATTATCTTTGCGCAAGCCGCGCAGACCATTCCAGATATCACCTTGCGGTGTCACGACTTCGAGGCCGAGGCAGAGTTCACGTGTGTTGCCGTAGCGCAGCACAGCTGTACCACCGGCATTGGTCGAAAGATTGCCGCCTATCGTGCAACTGCCTTCCGCTGCCAGGGATAGCGGGAACAGTCGCCCGGCATCACTGGCTGCAGTCTGGATGTTTTTCAATATGCAACCGGCTTCGACGGTGATGGTGTTGTTGACCGGGTCTGTGTGGCGGATGCTGTTGAGACGCGTCAGCGACAAAACCACGGCCTTGCCGCTGTCGTCAGGGATGCCACCCAGCACCAGGCCGGTATTACCGCCTTGCGGCACCATCGGGACTTTGTGTTCATTGCAGAGGCGTACCAGTGCGGCGAGTTCCTGCGTATCCGCAGGTTTGAGTACCGCACACGCCTTGCCGGTGTAGCGTCGACGCCAGTCAGTCAGGTAGGGTGCGGTATCTTCCGCGGAGGTCAATACGTGCGTCGCGCCTATTACGCTGCGGCAGGCATTGAGGAAGGTGTCCATTACTTGGCGGCTTTCTGCAGCGCCTGTTTGGTTAAGGCCTTCGCTGCTTTTTTGTAAGGCCGCAGGTAGAGGATGGTGCAGCTAAAGAAAACCAGTACCAGGCCGACTTCGATCCAGCCCAGGATGGCGGACAGACCAGTGTCGCTCATGCCGCGGACTATGCCTTCGGCGAAGAACAGCAGGATCAGCATCGATGCCCATTGCATCGTGTAGAGATTGCGTTTCCAGACCCCGTGCAACGGAATCAGCAGCGGGATGACCTTGAGTACCAGCCAGGAGCCATTCGGGCGTATTGGTGCCAACACCATTTCCCAGGCTATGCACAGCACGATCAGGGCAAGCAGACTGCCGAGTGCGCCCATATGCAGGATTTTTTGCCCTTGGGTTTGCATCAGGTGCTCCGTAATTTGACAGCTGTTTGCGCCAGGCGCTGACCGAGCGCTATTGCCAGTGCACGTGTATCGGCTGAAATCGGCTGGTTGCCAGCGACGCCGGACCAGTGCGACGCACCATAGGGTGTGCCGCCACTGCTGGTAGTCATTAATTCTGGTTGGGTATAAGGGATGCCGAGTACCAGCATGCCGTGATGCAGCAAGGGCAGCATCATCGACAGCAGCGTCGATTCCTGTCCACCATGCAAGCTGCCGGTCGAGGTAAAGACACAGGCTGGTTTGCCATTCAGCGCGCCGGACAGCCATTGCGCGCTGGTGCCATCCCAGAAATACTTCATCGCGGACGCCATATTGCCGAAGCGGGTAGGGGAGCCCAGGGCCAGGGCCACGCATTCTTCCAGATCCTGCAATTCGACATACGGCGCGCCTTCCGCCGGTACTTCCGGTTCGGTGGCTTCAGTGACGGTGGAGACGGCAGGCACCGTGCGCAGGCGTGCTTCGCAGCCGGGTACGCTGTCTATACCCTGGCCGATCAGCTCCGCCAGTTTGCGGGTCGAACCATGGCGCGAGTAGTACAAAACGAGAATAGGGAGCTGGGCAATGTTCATGCTTGGTATTATAGGGCGCTTTATAAGCATCTTAAATGCTGGATGGATCTGTGCTGGCGCAATTCTGCGCCTACGCGGTTCGGCTAAGCATACACTTACACCTACTGCATGAAACCAGCTATTCCCCTTTTTTTTCGCCAACTTACGTGGCCCCAGGTACGCGATCTCTTTCGGTTTGCGGCGCGCCGCCTGACGGAGGAACGCTTGCCGCAAGTGGCAGGCAGCCTGACGTTTACCACCGTACTGGCGCTGGTGCCCATCCTGACCATTGCATTGGCGATTTTCACCACCTTCCCGCTGTTTAATACCTTCCGTACTTCGCTGGAAGCCTACTTTGTACATAACCTGATGCCGAAAGGCATCGCCAATACCATCCTTGGTTATCTGACCCAGTTTTCCAGCAAAGCGACGCGTCTGTCGGCATTCGGCGCCGTGGCACTGATCGTGACCGCGGTTGCGATGATGCTGATGATAGACCGGGTCTTCAACCAGATCTGGCGTGTCAAAACCAAGCGACCCATCGTGCAGCGCATCCTGGTGTATTGGGCCATTGTGACTTTGGGACCTTTGCTGATAGGTGCGTCGATGACGCTGACATCCTATTTGTTCACCGCGACCGATGGTGTGGTGCGCGGCGTGCCGTTTGTCGGTGCGGTGTTTTATACCTCCATCTCTATCTTGCTGAGTATGGTGGCGTTTACTTCGCTCTACATCGTGGTACCGAACCGTCTGGTTGAGTGGCGCGATGCCATGTATGGCGGCTTGCTGGCGGCGATTGCATTTGAAATCGTCAAGCGCCTGTTTGCTGCCTTTGTCATCAAAGTGCCGACCTATACGGTGGTGTACGGCGCGGTCGCGGCTTTCCCTATTTTCCTGGTCTGGGTTTACCTGGGCTGGATGATTACACTGGCCGGGGCGGTGGTTACGGCCGCCTTGCCTATCGTGAAGTATGAGCGTTGGTGGCATGTGCCACAGCCCGGCAGTGCCTTCGTTGATGCGATGGCTTTGCTGGCCGTGCTGTACGAAGCGCGCGCCTCTGCTGATTCGGCCGTGGTGGATACCAAGCTGCTGCGCGATCGTACCCGTCTCGGTTTTGACGAGTCCGAAACCTTGCTGGAAAAAATGCTGGATGCAGGCTGGGTCGCACGTCTCAAGTCAGAGGGGCCGAAGCGCATGCAGTGGGGCAAACGGATTACCGATGGACTGGATCGCTGGGTCTTGCTGGCGAATCCGGAATACCTGACATTGGCCGACGTTTACCGCGTATTCGTGTTTGACGCCAGCGGCAACGAAACGCTGGCGAAAAAAGTGGAATGCGCAGTCGAGCAGGGCCTGTATCAGTCGCTGGCCAACTACTTCCGGGAAAACTCAGAAGGAAATTTGCCCGGTCAGCATTTGCCAGTACATCAGCCATGATCCTATGAAGGAATACAGTGGTTGCCTGAACGAACTGGGGTGGTTTTTCTCAAAACCGAGATGACCTATCCATGCCAGGCCGTAAAACGACAGGATGGCGGCTAATAGCCACCAGGCATTCCCGGTCAGCACCAATGCGGTGAGGAAGATAATGGCCAGCGTTGAGCCGAGGAAATGGAGCTGGCGTGATCTGCGGTCGGAATGCCCTGTCAGATAAGCGGCATAAAACTCCGAAAACGTCAGATAGGTCTTTTGTGTGATGACACTCATGACGGCCTCCTGTGGCTGCTACAGTGTCAGGGTAGTCCTCGCCCGGTGACTATGCAAGCCTTATTGACGGAGAGCATGTAAGGGCAAGCTTGTCTCATTAGTGCCATCCGTTTATTTGGGTGCCAGAGAGTATTGTGGATTTTTTCCAGAGCTTGAGCTACATTGGAAGTGTCCGAAGTACAACCATAACTCTTGAGGACGGTGCCATGAAAGTATCCGAAATACTTAAAGTAAAAGGAAACATTCTTTTCACGGTAACACCAGATAGTCCGATGCTGGACGCAGTTAATGCGATGGCGGAAAAAGACATCGGTTCTCTGGTTGTGATGGAGGCGGGCAATCTGATTGGTATGCTGACTTTTCGCGAGGTCATGGCGACTATCCATGCGAATGGCGGGGCGGTAGGTGGCGATACCGTGCGGCGCTATATGGATAAACATCCGATCACGATCACTTCCGATGCCGAGATCAACGAGGTGCGACGGCTGATGCTGGAAAAGCATGCGCGTTATGTGCCGGTGCTGGATGGAAAAATTCTGGTTGGCGTCATCTCTTTCTACGACGTGGCAAAAGCCGTGCTCGAGGCGCAAAGCTTTGAAAACAAAATGCTGAAGTCGTATATACAGGACTGGCCAGCTGTCGCGAACGAACAAGACGGCTGAGCTGCAGTAGTCAAGTAAAAGCCGCCCGCATATCCGTTTGGGTATGCGAGCGGCTTTTTGTCATTTATATCCCTTACAATCGCCAGATATCTGAACGCGCGCGTCGGTCGTGCGCTCGCATCCACGAACCGTTATATGGACACCCATGAGTAAGCCCAGTCAATTCAAGTTGATGACACAACGCCGTTTCGCGCCATTTTTCTGGGCCCAGTTTTTCGGTGCGTTTAACGATAATGTGTTCAAGACTGCCTTGCTGACGGTGCTGACTTTTGAAGCGTTGAGCTGGACCACGATGGATAGGGGGTTCCTGAATAACCTGATCCCGGGTTTGTTTATCCTGCCTTTCGTTTTGTTTTCGGCAATCGCCGGCCAACTGGCCGACAAGTTTGAGAAATCCGGGCTCGTGCGTTATATCAAATTGCTGGAGATCGCCATCATGCTGATGGCGGCGATAGGCTGGATGCGCCACGATTTATGGTTGCTCATCGCCGCCGTTGCAGGGATGGGTTTGCACTCGGCCTTGTTTGGACCGGTGAAGTACGCCTATCTGCCGCAGAAGTTGGCACCCGACGAACTGGTCGGTGGCAACGGCCTGGTTGAAATGGGAACCTTTGTCGGCATTCTGCTGGGTGAAGTATTGGGTGCGGTACTGGTATTGCACAAGCCGTGGGGTATAGAGCTGGTGGCGGGCGGCACGATTGCGATTGCCTGTGCCGGATGGCTGGCCAGTCGCGCGATTCCGCTATCGCCTGCACCTGCGCCTGAGCTGAAAATTAACTGGAATCTGGCGACTGAAACAGTACGCAATATTCGGTATTCCAAACAAAATCGCCCGGTCTTTTTATCGATGCTGGCGAACTCCTGGTTCTGGTTTTATGGTGCGATCCTGCTAGCGCAATTCCCGCTGTATGCGAAAGATTATCTGCATGGCGACCACAGTATTTTCGTCTTGTTGCTGACGATATTTTCGCTCGGTATCGGCACTGGCTCCTTGTTGTGCGAACGCTTATCCGGTCATAAGGTCGAGATTGGTTTGGTACCGTTTGGCGCGATCGGTTTGTCGGTATTCGGCTTTGATCTCTTCCTTGCCAGCATCAGTTATACCAACACTACGCTGGTTGATATTTCGGGTTTCCTGCAGCAACACGGCAGCCTGCGCATACTCGCGGATTGCCTGTTGATAGGCGTGTTCGGCGGTTTGTACATCGTGCCTTTGTTTGCCTTGATACAGACGCGTTGCGATCCGGAGCATATGTCGCGCACCATCGCCGGGATGAATATCCTGAATGCGGTGTTCATGGTGGTCGCTGCACTGGTGGCCATGGTCTTGCTGAATATGGGATTAAGCATTCCGCAATTGTTTATGGTGACCGCCATCCTGAATGCGATCGTGGCGCTGTATATCTTTACCGTAGTACCTGAATTCCTGCTGCGCTTTCTGGCATGGCTGATGCTGCACACCACGCACCGGGTACGCACATTCAACGCAGAGCGTATTCCGGCTGAGGGCGGCGCTATCCTGGTGTGTAATCACGTCAGCTATATGGATGCGATCGTGATTTTGGCGACCAGTCCGCGTCCTTTGCGCTTTGTGATGGATCACCGGATTTTTAAAATTCCTTTGCTGTCTGCCTTGTTCAAGGCAGTACGCGCGATTCCGATTGCACCAGCCAGCGAAGATGCTGAAATCATGGAAGCAGCTTACGGCAGTATTGCGCGTGCGCTGGAGCGTGGTGAGCTGGTATGTATTTTCCCCGAAGGAAAGTTGACGCGTGATGGCGAGTTGAATGAATTCAAAGGCGGCATCATGAAAATACTGGAGCGCACACCGGTACCGGTGATACCGATGGCTTTGCGCGGCTTGTGGGGTAGCTTGTGGACACGTAGCGCTGACAATCCTTTCCAACGCTCTTTCCGCAGTGGGCCATTCTCCAAACTCGAGTTGGTGGTGGGCCAGCCTATGGCCGTGAATGAGGTGACGCCTGAGGTGTTGCGTGAGTGCGTCGCACAGTTGCGTGGTGCGCGTAAATGACAGGGTAGGGGATAAAAAATAAGGCAGGTAAATACCTGCCTTATTTTATTTTTACGGTTTCTGTGTGACCAGCCAGCTATGCAAGGCATCTGCATTCATGGGTCTGGCGAACAGGTAACCCTGACCCAGCGGACAACCGAGTTCAGTCAGGATGGCGGCCTGGCGTTCATCTTCCACACCTTCTGCAATCACATCCAGCTCCAGGTTGCGACCGAGCTGGATAATCATTTCGGCGATACTGCTGCCGCGTGACGAGTCGGTGATTTCAGTGACAAAAGCCCTGTCGATTTTGAGTCGATCCACACTGAGTTTTTGCAGGTGACTGAGCGAGGAGAAGCCAGTGCCGAAATCATCAATCGCAATGCTGACGCCAGTGGCCGTAATCTGATCCAGCAGTTTGATCAGGGCATCTGGTTCGTCCATCGCCATCGACTCGGTGATTTCGAGTTCTATGCAATGTGGTGGTGCCTGGGTGTCATGCAAGGCGTTGCGCAGCATGCTGAGGAAATGCGGATGGCGGAATTGTACTTGCGAGACATTCACTGAAATCATGAAGTCGGTAAAGCCCAGCCTGTGTATGCGTACCAGCTCCTGGCAAGCCTGACGCAAGACCCATTCACCAAGTTCTATGATCAAGCCCGAGTATTCGGCGATCGGGATGAAGCGGTTCGGTGAAATCATGGAACCGTCTGCGGTAGTCCAGCGCAACAGCGCTTCGGCACCTACCGGTTGTCGTGTCAGCATATCGATTTGCGGTTGATACACGACCGATAACTGCTTTTCTTCAAATGCGGTACGCAAGGCGTGCATCATATTCACGCGCTCGCGTATATCGATACCCATATTGCGCGAGAAATACAGATGACCGGTACGTTGCTGAAATTTTGCGCGCTTGAGTGCAATGTGTGCATTCTTCAAGGCTTCGACGCCGCGGCCATCATGCTCGGACAGGCGCACCAGACCTACCGTGGCCGATAGTTGTACGTCTTGTCCGTCTATACTGAACGGACGTTCGAATTGTGCGAGTATGGCTGCCGGATTAACTTGTATATCGTCACCGAGGACGCCAAAAGTATCGCCACCAACGCGCGCTACGATCAGGTGGTCACCCAGACGCGATTGCAGGCGGGTGGCGACCGACAAGAGCAGCAGGTCGCCGAATTGATGACCCAGTGTGTCGTTGGTTTCCGCAAAGTGATCAATGTCGATGAGCGCCAGCGTGCTAGGCAAGTCCTTGCTGGAGGACAGGCTGTCGTCGATGATTTCCTTGAGGCGGGTACGATTCGGCAGTTTGGTCAGGGAATCGTAGAAAGCGAAATTATGCAGGCGGGTGACCAACGTGATATTCGAGAGGCCGACCGAGATATTGCTGCAGAAAACTTCCAGCAAACGCAGCTCAATTTCGGTGAGCGGGCGGCCAGTGCGGAAGAATGCGGCGAAATTGCTCGAGGCATTGCCGGTGAAGTGCAGCGCGCTGAATTCACGTCCGTAAATATTCCGCCGCTCTTTCAATGCACGCGTCAGCGTGCGGTCTATGCTGGCGTCTTCTATCGACGATAGCGGATGATTGATGAGGTCACCAAAACGACCGGCCGCCGCCACCACAAACAATGCGTTTTCCTGATTGTGTAATTGCTCTTGCACGCAGAACAAACCGTCGGGTGGCACGTCGAGCAGGCGCGCGATCTGAGTCACTACGCCGGTGGCAAATTCTTCCAGGCTTTGCAAGGCCATCAATTCGGTACTGGCGCGCAGGATCATGTCCAGGCCGCTGCTGCTTGAATTGATCGTGCAGATTTGTTCGTACGAGCGGATCGCTGCGGTCACGACTGTGAACAGCTTGATCTGGGTCAGTTCGGATTTGGATTTGTAATCGTTGATGTCGAACTGCTGGATGGCATCAATCCCTGGTGTGTAGCCAGGCTGGTCGGTGCGCAGGATGATGCGTACTTCCGCACGATGCAGGACATCGCGGATGTAATGCACCAGTTGCAGGCCTTCGTCCTGCTGATCGACATCCAGCAGAATGACCGCGATCTGCGCTTCCTGCGCCAGTATTTCCTGCGCTTGCTGTGCGGTATAAGCGTGCAAAAATGCCAGCGGCCGGTTTTGTATTTCGACGTTGTTGAGCGCGAACGCCGTCGCGGTGTGGACATCGGCGTCAGCGCCGATGATCATCACCTGCCATACATCCTTATTTGCACCTGATTTATAGTCGCCGGACACACGCACCGTTTTATCCAGAAATACAAGGTCATCCTCGCTATGGCTGACCGACTTGCTCATGGTGCCTTCTCCGAGATTGGTTGTTCTAATTTTGAAACCTGCTTTTGAAACGGTATATTGCACATCGATTTGTCCTGAGGCAATGCTTTTTCTAGAACTAATTGTTTTCTGACCACTGGTAGAATGACTACTTTATTTCGCTTATAACCAACTATCATGTCCGGCAATACTTTTGGAACGCTCTTTACTGTCACTACTTTCGGCGAATCTCATGGTCCGGCTATCGGCTGTGTAATCGACGGTTGTCCACCTGGCATGGTGTTGTCAGAAGTTGACATTCAGCCTGAACTGGACCGTCGCAAACCGGGCACTTCGCGCCATGTGACGCAGCGCCAGGAGTCAGATACGGTCGAAATCCTGTCGGGTGTATACCAAGGGAAAACGACGGGTACGCCGATTGCGCTGCTGATCCGTAATGAAGACCAGCGCAGCAAAGACTACGGCAATATCACCGAAACTTTCCGTCCGGGCCATGCGGATTACACGTATTGGCATAAATACGGTATCCGTGATCCACGCGGCGGCGGCCGTTCGTCGGCGCGCCTGACTGCGCCTGTAGTCGGAGCCGGTGCGATTGCGAAGAAATGGTTGTTTGAAAAGTACGGCACCACCTTTAAAGGCTGCATGAGCCAATTGGGCGATATCGAGATTCCATTCGAAGACTGGAGCCACGTGCCGGAAAATCCATTTTTCGCCGCCAATGCGAGCATCTTGCCGCAGTTGGAAGCCTATATGGACGACTTGCGTAAAAACGGCGATTCCTGTGGCGCGCGCATCGATGTGGTGGCGCAAAACGTGCCTATCGGATTGGGTGAGCCGATTTACGACAAGCTGGATGCTGAAATCGCCTTTGCACTGATGGGCATCAATGCCGTCAAAGGTGTGGAGATAGGGGCGGGCTTCAAATCGGTTGCGCAAAAAGGCACCGTGCATGGCGATGAACTGACGCCCGAAGGCTTCGCCACCAATAACGCTGGCGGCATCCTCGGCGGAATTTCCACCGGGCAGGACATCACGGCATCGATTGCGATCAAACCGACCTCGAGCATCCGTACTGCGCGTCATTCCATCGACAAGGCAGGAAATCCGGTACTGGTGGAAACACTCGGTCGCCATGATCCTTGCGTCGGTATCCGCGCAACACCGATCGCCGAATCGATGCTGGCGCTGGTGCTGATGGATCATGCCTTGCGTCATCGTGCGCAATGTGGCGATGTGGTGGTTACGCCGCCACCGATTCCAGGCAGCCGTTAATTACTGCGCGCTTAGCGTGCAATCATTCTTGATGGAGGGAAAATGAAACCAGTCCAGCGGCATTCTTTTCTGTCGTCACTAGTGATGACCTCTGCCATTTTGTTGCTATCCGCTTGTGAAACGGTGCAAACCACGCAGGGCGGGGCGGTGGGCGTGGATCGCCAGCAGCGCATGATGATTTCAGCGCAGGAGCTGGATCAGGCGGCGAATAAGCAGTACGCCGAACTGATCGCCGAGGAAAAGAAAAAAGGCAATCTGAACCGCAACGCCGCACAGGTAGAGCGCGTCAGGGCTATCTCCAATCGCCTGATTGCGCAAACCGGTGTGTTTCGCCAGGACGCGCGACGCTGGCAATGGGAAGTCAATGTCCTGAGTTCCGAAGAAGTGAATGCCTGGTGTATGCCCGGCGGCAAAATTGCGGTGTACACCGGTCTGATCGATAAGCTGCAGGTGAGCGACGATGAGCTGGCGGCCGTGATTGGACACGAAATTGCACACGCCTTGCGCGAACATGCACGTGAACGTGCGTCGGAGCAACGGGTGGCGGGCAGCTTTATCTCTATCGGTTCGGCTTTGCTGGGTGTCGGCGGACTGGGACAGCAAGGTGCCGAATTTGCCTATATGGGGCTGATAGGCTTGCCTAACTCACGCAGCCATGAAACCGAAGCTGACCGTATCGGCGTCGAACTGGCAGCGCGTGCCGGTTACGATCCGCGTGCGGCAGTCACCTTGTGGCAAAAAATGGGCAAGGTTTCCAGCAATTCGACCCCGGCCTTCCTGTCTACCCACCCCTCCAGTTCGGCCCGTATCAGCGATTTGACCGTATATTCCGAGCGCGTCATGCCGCTTTACCAACAGGCCCGAAAATAAGTAGCAAGACGGCAAGATATTGTTTTTCGGGCCGTCAACCTCATCTTTTTAGTCAACTAGCCGGCTTTCCAGCGGCCGTGTGGCGCGGCTTCCTATAAAGAAATCGCGTAAATATGGCATAATCGAGAGCTACCTTATCGGTCCTCGCGGACTTACTTTTACACACGAAACATGGCCCAAACGCTCTACGATAAACTTTGGCAATCGCACGTCGTCGAAACCGGCGACGATGGCACGACTGTGCTCTACATAGATCGCCATTTGCTGCATGAAGTTACCAGCCCTCAGGCTTTTGAAGGTTTGAAGCTGGCTGGTCGTCGCCCATGGCGCGTCTCTGCCAACCTGATGGTGGCGGATCACAACGTGCCGACTACCGACCGTGCCAACGGTATTGCCGATCCTACTTCGCGTCTGCAAGTAGAAACACTGGACGGCAATGCGCACGAATACGGCCTGACCTACTTCAGCATGCGCGACAAGCGTCAGGGCATCGTGCACGTGATCGGACCTGAGCAAGGCGCAACGCTGCCGGGCATGACTGTCGTCTGCGGTGACTCCCATACTTCGACGCATGGCGCTTTTGGCTGCCTCGCGCACGGTATCGGTACCTCGGAAGTGGAACACGTGCTGGCGACGCAAACGTTGCTGGCACAAAAATCAAAAGCCATGCTGGTACAGGTCGACGGCGTATTGCCGGATGGCGTGACAGCTAAAGATATCGTGCTGGCCGTGATCGGCAAGATCGGTACCGCAGGCGGTACCGGCTATGCCATCGAATTTGCTGGTTCGACCATCCGTTCGCTGTCGATGGAAGGTCGCATGACCATCTGCAATATGGCGATCGAAGCGGGCGCACGCGCCGGTATGGTCGCAGTCGATGAAACCACCATCAATTACGTCAAAGGTCGTCCTTTGTCGCCGGTCGGCCCGCACTGGGATCGCGCAGTCGAATACTGGCGCACCTTGCACTCCGATGCGGGTGCCAAGTTCGACCTGGTTGTGACCTTGAATGCAGCCGAAATCAAACCGCAAGTCAGCTGGGGCACTTCGCCTGAGATGGTGGTGGCAGTTGACGGTCGTGTACCTGATCCGGATAAAGAAAAAGATCCGACCAAACGTGACGGCATGGAAAAAGCGCTGGTCTACATGGCGCTGAAACCAAATACTCCGATTACCGATATCCGTATCGACAAGGTATTCATCGGTTCCTGCACCAACTCGCGCATCGAAGATTTGCGTGCAGCGGCAGCAGTCGTGCGCGGCAAGTATCGCGCCTCGAATGTCAAGCTGGCGATGGTGGTGCCGGGTTCCGGTCTGGTCAAGGAACAGGCAGAGCGTGAAGGCCTGGACAAGATTTTCAAGGCGGCAGGTTTTGAATGGCGTGAACCAGGTTGCTCGATGTGCCTGGCGATGAATGCAGATCGCCTGGAACCGGGTGAACGTTGTGCCTCGACTTCCAACCGTAACTTTGAAGGTCGCCAGGGTGCGGGTGGTCGTACGCACTTGGTCAGCCCTGCAATGGCAGCGGCAGCCGGGATCGAAGGTCACTTCGTTGATGTACGTGCTTTGAAACACTAAGAGCGCGGAGGACAGTATGAAGAAAACGATTTCATTTCTCCTGCTGATCGCCGCTGTCTCGTCGCTGGCTGCCTGCAATACCGTGCATGGCTTTGGTCGCGACGTAGAGCGTCTCGGTGAAAAAGTACAGGGCAAGTAATCCTGGTTAAAACGCGTCGGATAACGGTGTTTGCACCGGTCTGATAAACATGAGAAATCGGCGCTGCAGCAAGTTAAATGCAGCACGTACTAATAGTTGGATAGCATGGATAAATTTACTATTCTCGATGGCCTGGTTGCACCGCTGGATCGTGCAAACGTCGATACCGACGCCATTATTCCAAAACAGTTTCTGAAGTCGATTAAACGGACCGGCTTCGGTCCTAACCTGTTCGATGAATGGCGCTATCTGGATCAGGGCGAGCCTGGACAGGATAATTCGCGTCGCCCTTTGAATCCTGATTTCGTACTGAACCAGCCGCGTTACCAGGGCGCTTCGATTTTGCTGGCCCGTAAAAACTTCGGTTGCGGCTCCTCGCGTGAACACGCGCCATGGGCTTTGAGCCAGTATGGTTTCCGCGCGATCGTATCGCCTAGCTTTGCTGATATCTTCTTCAATAACTGCTACAAAAACGGTTTGCTGCCAGTCACCCTGACTGAAGCGCAAGTTGATCACCTGTTCAATGAAGTCAAGGCTTTCCCTGGCTTTCATCTGGTAATCGATCTGGAAAAACAGATCATAGGCACCAGCAACGGCAGCGTGACCTATCCGTTTGAAATCGACGCTTTCCGTAAATATTGCCTGCTCAACGGTTTCGACGATATCGGCCTGACCTTGCAAAAGGCGGACAAGATACGCGCGTTCGAAGAACGTCACCTGGCGGCGCAACCGTGGTTGTCGAATACGATCTAATCTTTTTTTAATCCTTCTCGAAGTTATCAAATGAAAATTGCAATTCTGCCGGGCGACGGCATCGGTCCGGAAATCATGAATCAGGCAGTCAAGGTAATGAATGCCTTGGGTGAAAAGTTTGAAACCGAAACAGTACCGGTCGGCGGCGCAGCGTATGCCGCGCAAGGCCATCCTTTGCCTGAATCGACACTGAAAGTTGCAAAAGAAGCGGACGCCATCCTGTTCGGCGCGGTTGGCGATTTCAAATACGACACACTGGAACGCTCGCTGCGTCCGGAACAAGCGATCCTGGGCCTGCGCAAGCACCTGGGTTTGTTCGCTAACTTCCGTCCTGCGATCCTGTATCCGGAACTGGCAGGTGCCTCGTCGTTGAAACCGGAAATCGTATCCGGCCTCGACATCATGATCGTGCGTGAATTGACCGGCGACATCTACTTCGGCCAGCCGCGCGGCGTACGTGCAGCGCCGGATGGTCCGTTCAAAGGCGAACGCGAAGGTTTCGACACCATGCGTTACACCGAACCTGAAATTCGTCGTATTGCACACGTTGCTTTCCAGGCTGCGCAAAAACGCGGCAAGCGTCTGACCAGCGTCGACAAAGCCAACGTACTGGAAACCTTCCAGTTCTGGCGTGACATCGTCACCGACGTGCACAAGGAATATCAGGACGTCAAACTCGACCACATGTATGTCGATAACGCAGCGATGCAATTGGTGCGCGCACCGAAAGAATTCGACGTCGTTGTTACCGGCAATATGTTCGGCGACATCCTGTCTGACGCAGCAGCAATGCTGACCGGCTCGATCGGCATGTTGCCTTCGGCTTCACTGGATGCCAACAACAAAGGCCTGTACGAACCATCGCACGGCTCGGCACCGGACATCGCAGGCAAGGACATCGCCAACCCATTGGCGCAAATCCTGTCGCTGGCAATGATGTTGCGTTACTCGCTGGGTAAAACAGAACAGGCTGACCGTATTGAAACGGCTGTTAAATCCGTCTTGAAACAAGGCTTGCGTACTGTCGATATTTTCGAAGCAGGCACAACCAAGGTCAGCACCACACAGATGGGCGATGCTGTCGTTAAAGCATTGGCTTGATGTAAATAAGAGCGGTAGCAGTCACTAAACCGCATACCAATTGATAAATAGGGCGGCTGTCAGCGCCCTGAGCGAAGGAAATGATGATGAAAGTTGTTGGCTTAGTCGGATGGCGTGGGATGGTCGGATCGGTCTTGATGCAGCGCATGCAGGAAGAGGGCGATTTCGACCATATCGAAGCTGTATTCTTCTCTACCTCGAACAAGGGTGGTAAAGCGCCTGCGATCGCGAAGAAGGAAACCACACTGCAAGACGCTAACGACATAGACGCATTGAAGAAGTGCGACATCATTATTACCTGCCAGGGCGGCGACTACACCACCGAGATCTTCCCGAAACTGCGCGCAGCAGGCTGGGATGGTTATTGGATCGACGCAGCATCGACCCTGCGCATGAAAGATGACGCGGTCATCGTGCTGGATCCGGTCAACCAAAATGTGATCAAGGATGCCCTGGGCCGTGGCGTGAAAAACTACATCGGCGGCAACTGCACCAACTCCATCCTGTTGATGGGTGTAGGCGGTTTGTTCAAGGAAGGTCTGGTCGAGTGGGTCAGCTCCATGACTTACCAGGCCGCATCGGGCGGCGGTGCCAACCACATGCGTGAGCTGCTGAGCGGCATGGGCGTGGTGCACGGTGCGGTTGCCAGCGAACTGGCGACTCCATCGTCGGCTATCCTCGATATCGATCGCAAAGTCGCGGAATCTATACGTAACGATGTACCGACCGAATTCTTTGGCGCACCGCTGGCTGGCGGTTTGATCCCATGGATCGACGCACAGCTGGAAAACGGTCAGTCTAAGGAAGAGTGGAAGGGCCAGGCTGAGGTCAACAAAATCCTCGGCAATACCCAGATCATTCCAGTCGACGGTTTGTGCGTCCGTATCGGTGCCATGCGTTGCCACAGCCTGGCGTTGACCATCAAGCTCAAACGTGACCTGCCGTTGGCGGAAATCGAAAACATCATCCGTTCGGCCAATCCATGGGTCAAATGGGTGCCGAACGAACGCGCTGTGACGGTGAAAGAACTGACCCCAGCTGCTATCACCGGTGGTCTGGAGATCGGTGTCGGCCGTGTACGCAAACTGAACCAGGGCCCTGAATACATCTCGGCTTTTGTTATCGGCGATCAGTTGCTGTGGGGCGCGGCTGAACCGCTGCGCCGTATGCTGCGCATCATATTGGGCAAGTAAAACCTAATTATCGTTGTCAGATCGCAACATAAACCCGCCAATTCGCCTTGTTAAATAGGTGCTTGGCGGGTTTTAAATTAGTTGCGAAGATGGTTGCGCTTGCGCCTGTAAGTCCATGATGCTATGGTGAAAGTTCTTGAAAAAACGATATGCAAGCGTTGTTTGTGGTCCCCGACGAACGCCAACGGAATACTCTCCATGCCACTCAAAATGCAGTCAAATCCTGGTTCTACTCTTTCCTCACTGAAACTTAAGACGCTGAGTGCAGCGGTCATTTCCGCGCTCGTGTTATCCAATGCTTATGCAGCGGGTCTGGGGAAACTGACTGTTATGTCGTCGCTGGGGCAACCCCTGCGTGCGGAGATCGAGTTAACTTCGGTCGCGCCTGACGAACTGGCTTCGCTGCAGCCCAAGCTGGCTTCTGCCGAAGCGTTCCGTCAGGCCAATATAGACTTCAATCCAAGCCTGTTTTCGCTGCGTTTTGCTGTAGAACAACGTGGTGGGCAACCTATCGTACGGATAACCTCGACCCAGCCTATCAATGAGCCTTTCGTCGATATGTTGCTGGAACTAGGTGGCAATAAAGGCCGCCTGGTACGTGAATACACCTTCTTGCTGGACCCGCCGGAAATGCGTTCTGCGCAAGCGGCACAAGTAGCTCCTATCGCGATCACACCGCCACCAGCTGCGCGGCCGGTGGAAAACCGTCCGGAAGTTGCAGCGGCCGCCCCGGTAGCGCGTCCTGCACCTGAGCCGGTTGCGCCTATGCGTGAAGCTCCCGCTGCAGCACCTAAACCAGTCCGTGCCGCACCTGCACCTGCTGCTGCACCGACGCCCGTACCGAGAGCTGCGGCAGCGCCGATCAATGAGTACGAGGTCAAGAAAGGCGACACCCTCGCCAAGATCGCAAATCAATACCGTTCGAGTGGCGTATCGCTGGATCAGATGCTGGTTGCTTTATACCGCGCCAATCCGGAAGCCTTCATCGACAAGAATATGAATCGCCTGCGTGCCGGACAAATCCTGTCGGTACCTGAGGCGGACAGCACGCAAGCCATCGGGCAATCCGAAGCACGTGGCGTCGTGATCGCACAAGCGGCGGATTTCAATGCTTACCGTAGCAAACTGGCAGGTCAGGTCGCCAATGCAGCGGCGAAAAAATCCGACGATGCCAAGCAGGCTGATGGCGGCAAAATCACAGCCAAAGTGCAGGATGAATCCGGTGCCGGAGCTGAGTCTAAAGACAAGCTGAAACTGTCCAAGTCTGGCGCAGCAAGTGGCTCTGACAAACTGGCGAACCAGGCAGGTGCGGAAGAGTTGATCGCGAAGGACAAGGCGATTGCCGATGCCAACGCACGCGTCAAGGAACTGGAAAAGAACGTCAACGAATTGCAAAAAATCCTTGAAATCAAAAACAAGGATTTGGCAGCTCAGCAGAAACAGGCTGAAACCGCTGCCGCCGCAGCTGTAGCCGCCTCTGCTACGCCTGCAGCGCCAGCTACACCAGCCCCGGCTGCTGCACCAGAGCCAACACCAGCACCAGCGGCTGAAGCTCCGGTAGCGACGCCGCCAGCAGCAGAAGAGAAACCGGCTGAAGCTGCTCCTGCCGCTGAGCCAGCACCAGCACCAGTTAAACCGAAGAAGCCAGTCGTGGTTGCTCCTCCGCCGCCACAACCTAGCTTCTTTGAAGACCTGACCGAAAACGCGATGTTCTTGCCGGGCGCCGCTGCCTTGCTGGCTTTGCTGGCTGGTTTGGGTATCTATAGCTCGCGTCGTCGCAAGCAACAGCCTAAATCGTTTGAAGACAGCATCATTACGGATTCCAGCCTGAAGTCGAATTCGCTGTTTGGCTCTACCGGTGGTCAAAGCGTAGATACGAATAACAGTGTGTTCAACTCCAACTTCGTTCCATCGGCCAGCCAGCTGGATACGAATGAAGTCGATCCGATTGCAGAAGCCGATGTTTACATCGCGTATGGTCGTGACGCGCAGGCCGAAGAAATCCTGAAAGAAGCGTTGCGCAATCAGCCGGATCGTCATGCGGTACGCGTCAAATTGCTGGAAATTTACTCGACACGCAATGATGTGCGTTCGTTTGAAATCCTCGCGACCGAGCTCTACAGCATGACCAAAGGTGAGGGCGATGACTGGGCGCAGGCAGCGACCATGGGCCTGATCCTGGATCCTAGCAATCCGCTGTATGCACACGGTGCAGTGCCGGAAGATGTCGCAGCAAAAGCTTCGGCGATGACGGCACCGACACAACCGCTGGATGATCTTGAGGGCTTGAAGGGGATAGCGCCGGTTGCTGCTGGCGCTGCAGCGCTGGGTACAGCAGCTTACTTCGCCAGCAATAATTCTGAAGCTGAAGCCGAAGCCGAAGCAGAGCAGGAAGAACCGACATTCGCCGCAGAAGCCAAACCAGTAGTAGAAGATCTGGATTTCGATCTGGAAGGCCTGGATATAGAAAAGACTGCAGAGAAGCCTGTAGTCGAGGAAGCCGCACCAGCCGAATTCCCGGCTGATGTCGCTGCCATCGATTTCGATTTCCTCGACGATAAATCGAAAACAGCTGCTGACAAATCCGGTAATACCTTGCAGTTCTTTGATTCCGAGGTGAGCGCACCTACGGTGCCTGCAGCAGAACCTCAGCCTGCGGCAACGCCGGACTACTTGCTGCCAGATGACATCGAACTGGATTTCCCTGAGCATGACACGGCTCGCTTTGGTGAAACCCAGCCCGCGACGAATCTGCCTGAGTTTGACTTGTCCGATATCGCATTGGAACTGGATCCGGTCGACAAACCAGCATCGACAACTGACGCAGATGCCGAGCTGCCTGAGCTGGACGGTTTGGGTGACGAATCGACTTATACCGCGAACGCAGAAATGGCGACCAAGCTGGATCTGGCGATTGCCTATCAGGAAATCGGTGACCGCGAAGGTGCGCGTGAGCTGCTGGAAGAGGTCGTCAAAGGCGGTAACGGCGAACAGTCGGAGAAAGCCAAAGCCTTGCTGGGCAAGCTTTCCTGATTCATTAGTTAGTTATATCGACGGGCGCAATGCTATGCTTGCGCCCGTTTTCATTTTTAGTTTCGATTTTTCCGGTAAATTCTCTCTATGAGTGGAGTATCCAAACGCATCGTGCTTGGCGTGCAATATGACGGTACGCCGTGGCAGGGCTGGCAGACACAGCTGAACGGGCTGACCGTACAGGACAGGCTGGAATTCGCCCTGCATAAATTCACGCTGCAGGATGTCTCTACCGTGTGCGCCGGTCGTACCGATGCCGGTGTGCATGGACTGGAGCAAGTTGTGCATTTTGACACTACACTGGAACGCGATATGTCGTCCTGGGTGCGTGGTGTGAATACCTTTTTGCCACCATCGATAGCGGTGCGGTGGGCGACGGAAGTCCCGCACCGTCCGGACGAGCAGGATAATTTCCATGCGCGTTTCAGTGCGCGTTCGCGCATGTACCAATACGTGCTGTACAACAATCCGGTGCGCTCGCCTTTGCTGGAAGGGAGGGCTGGCTGGGTATTCCGCAAGCTGGATGTGGCGCGTATGCAGCTTGCGGCACAGCACTTGTTGGGCGAACATGATTTCTCGACTTTCCGTTCGGTACAGTGCCAGGCCAAATCACCGGTCAAAAGCATGTACTCGATCAAGATAGAGCAGCGCGGTGACCTGATCATGTTTACGCTGCATGCGAATGCCTTCCTGCATCACATGGTGCGCAATATCGTCGGTTCGCTGATTTATGTCGGCAATGGCTCGCAGCCGCCTGAGTGGCTGAAGCAAATACTGGACGGACGTGACCGCAAGTTCGCCGCACCGACCTTCATGCCGGACGGCTTGTACCTGGCCAAAATCGATTACGATCCGAAGTGGCAGTTGCCGCAACTGGAAGTGCAGAATTTCTTTTGGTCTTAAGACTGATACCAAACATACACAATGACACACCGTACCCGAATCAAGATATGTGGCCTGACGCGGCCGCAGGATGTGCAAAGCGCGATTGCGGCAGGTGCTGATGCCGTCGGCTTCGTGTTTTATCCGAAGAGCCCGCGCTACATCGCTGCAGCAGCAGCCGGGCAACTGATCGCGCAGATTCCGCCTTTCGTTACGCCGGTTGGTTTATTTGTCAATGCGACGCTGGAAGAAGTGCAGGCCATCATTGCGCAAGCTCCTATTGCCTTGCTGCAATTCCATGGCGATGAGACGCCGGAACACTGCGCGGCGATAGCAAAAGCGGTAAATCGGCCCTTCATACGCGCAATTCGCGTAAAAGAGGGTATGCAGGCGGCCGATTTGCTAGAATACGAGTCTGATTATCGCGCTGCCAGCACATTGTTCACCGGCTTGTTGCTGGATGCCTTTGTAGATGGCTATGGCGGCGGCGGAAAGGTCTTCGATTGGTCTCTCATTCCAGAAAACATCGCGCCTCGGGTCGTTTTAAGTGGTGGCTTGAGCGTACAAAACGCGACTGACGCGGTACAACGCGTACGTCCCTATGCGGTCGACATCAGCAGTGGTGTCGAACTAGACAAAGGGATCAAGGACGCGGCAAAAATACGCGCCTTCATCGCCGCGGTGCGAGCAGCAGATGCCACCGCGGACCAGACAAAATAGCAAAGAGAAAAGCCATGAAAGAATTAGACGTGCTGGGCAGTTTTGCCGAGCGACAAGCGATTGCAGAAAGCGCTTTGCATCAGACTGCACCATACAATTTGCCTGATGCCCGCGGCCACTTCGGTCCATACGGCGGCAGCTTCGTTGCAGAAACCCTGAGCCATGCGCTGGCTGAGCTGAAAGAAGCATACGCGCATTACAGCAAAGATCCTTCCTTCCTCGCCGAATTCCATTACGACCTCAAGCATTTCGTCGGTCGTCCCAGCCCGATTTATCACGCCCAACGCTGGTCTGAAAAAATGGGTGGTGCGCAGATTTACTTCAAACGTGAAGACCTGAATCACACCGGCGCGCACAAAATCAACAACGTGATTGGTCAGGCTTTGCTCGCCAAACGCATGGGCAAGCCGCGCATCATCGCGGAAACCGGTGCTGGCCAGCATGGTGTAGCGACCGCGACCATATGCGCACGCTTTGGCCTCGAATGCGTGGTCTACATGGGTAGCGAAGACGTCAAACGCCAGGCGCAAAACGTTTATCGGATGAAGCTGCTGGGTGCGAAAGTGGTACCAGTCGAATCCGGTTCGAAGACGCTGAAAGACGCGTTGAACGAAGCGATGCGCGACTGGGTGACCAACATCGAAAACACTTTCTACATCATCGGCACGGTGGCAGGCCCGCACCCATACCCGATGATGGTGCGTGACTTCCAGTCCGTGATTGGTAACGAGTGCATACAACAAATGCCGGAAATGACCAGCCGTCAGCCTGATTATGTGGTGGCTTGTATCGGTGGTGGTTCGAATGCGATGGGTATTTTCTATCCCTACATCGAGCACAAGAACGTGCAACTGGTTGGCGTCGAAGCTGCGGGAGAGGGTCTGGACAGCGGCAAGCATTCGGCTTCGCTGACTGCCGGTTCGCCAGGTGTCTTGCACGGCAATCGTACCTATCTGTTGCAGGATGAAAACGGTCAGATCATCGAAACACATTCGGTTTCTGCCGGTCTCGATTATCCGGGCGTAGGCCCTGAACACTCGTGGTTGAAAGACTCTGGTCGTGCGCAATACGTCACCATCACCGACGACGAAGCGCTGCAGGCGTTCCACGATTGCTGCCATATCGAAGGCATCATTCCGGCGCTGGAATCCAGCCACGCCCTGGCTTACGCTGCCAAGCTGGCAGCAACCCTGCCGAAAGACAAGGTCGTGCTGGCGAATCTCTCGGGTCGTGGCGACAAGGATATGCATACAGTGGCGCAACGCATAGGCTTGCAATTCGATTAAATCTGCGCGCAGGACTCCGCTGCTGAGCAGTAGCGGAATTCTGATGCCTGTTGCTCAAATTACGGTTCATCCAGTCCGGAAAATTTATAAAGTATCTCCATGTCCAGAATTCAGTCCACCCTGGCCGCGTTGGCGGCAAAGAATAAAAAAGGTCTCATTCCTTTCATTACCGCTGGTGATCCGGCTCCCGAACTGACAGTGCCGCTGATGCATGCGCTGGTCGCAGGCGGTGCCGATATTTTGGAATTGGGCGTACCTTTTTCGGACCCGATGGCCGAAGGCCCGGTCATTCAGCGCGCCTGCGAACGTGCACTGGTATTCGGCGTCAGCATGCATGACGTGCTGGGCTTCGTCAGTGAGTTCCGCAAGACCAATAACACCACACCGGTGGTACTGATGGGTTATGCCAACCCGATCGAACGCATGGGGCAAACCAAGTTCGTACTGGCGGCCAAGGCGGCCGGTGTCGATGGCACCATCGTGGTGGATTACCCGCCGGAAGAGTGTGAAGAATTTGCCGAGACTTTGAAGGCGAACGATATGGATCCTATCTTCCTGTTGTCGCCTACCTCGACCGAAGAACGTATCCAGCAAGTAGCTAAATTCGGTAGCGGCTTTAGCTACTACGTGTCGCTCAAGGGCGTGACCGGCGCGGCCAATATTGATACCAAGGAAGTGGCAGAACGCATCGCTGCAATCCGTAAATATGTGAAATTGCCTATCGGTGTCGGTTTCGGTATTCGCGACGCGGCAACGGCCAAAGCAGTTGCGGCAGTGTCCGACGCTGTTGTGATCGGCAGCCGGATCATCCAGGAGCTGGAAAACAGCCCGCGCGAGCAAGCTGTTGAAAGAGTGCAAACGTTTATAGCCGGTATCCGCAAGGCTTTGGACGAATAAGATGAAAATGTCGTGTTAGACAAGTAAAATACTGTCCGACACGTAATTGTGGCGAATTGCCGTGCAAACGGTACAATTCGGCCAGTACAAAATTGAAAGAGGTCACGATGAGTTGGCTAGAAAAGTTACTTCCCCCACGTATCCAACGTTCCGATGCTGCGCAACGCAAGTCCATCCCGGAAGGTTTGTGGGTTAAATGCCCATCCTGCGAAGCAGTCCTGTATCGCACGGATCTGGAATCGAATATCCACGTTTGCCCTAAATGCGACCATCACATGCGCATCCGCGCGCGTGACCGTCTCGACGCCTTGCTCGACGCAGGCGGCCGTTACGACATCGGCCAGGAAGTCCTGCCGGTCGATACCCTCAAGTTCAAAGACAGCAAAAAATACCCTGATCGCCTGAAATCGGCGCTGGAAGCAACCGGCGAGACCGATGCGCTGGTTGTCCTCGGCGGCTCCATCATGAGCCTGCCAGTGGTCGTAGCCTGCTTTGAATTCGAATTTATGGGTGGTTCCATGGGCTCCGTCGTCGGCGAACGTTTCGCCCGTGCTGCCCAGACCGCACTGGAACAAAAAGTACCGCTAATCTGCATTACCGCTACCGGTGGTGCGCGTATGCAGGAAGGTTTGTTGTCATTAATGCAAATGGCCAAAACCACGGCCATGTTGACCAAGTTGTCAGAAAAGAAATTGCCGTTTATTTCGGTTCTGACCGATCCGACCATGGGTGGCGTTTCCGCTTCCTTTGCCTTCATGGGTGACGTCGTGATCGCCGAGCCTAAGGCTTTGATCGGTTTTGCCGGTCCGCGCGTGATTGAAAACACCGTACGTGAAAAGCTGCCGGAAGGCTTCCAGCGTGCCGAATTCCTGGTGCAAAAAGGTGCAGTCGACATGATTGTTGACCGCCGTAAAATGCGCGAAGAAATCGCTCGTATCCTGGCCTTGTTGCAAAATCAGGCGGCTGAAGTCCTGGCCTGATCCCCCGGCTTAGTCTAAAAAGCCCGAACCTTATGCGTTCGGGCTTTTTATTTGCGTTTTCGCCTTTACATAGTGTTCTCTACCTGACGAGTTTGCATGGAAAATCCCACGACCCTGGCTGACTGGCTAAGCCGCCTGGAAGCGATGCATCCGAAAGCCATAGATATGGGGCTGGATCGCGTGCGCCAGGTCAAACAGGCGATGCATGTGCAGTTCGAGTGTCCGGTGATTATCGTCGGCGGTACCAACGGCAAGGGCTCTACCTGTGCGATGCTGGAAGCGATACTCTTGCGTGCCGGTTATCGCGTCGGTTTGTACACCTCGCCACACTTGCTGCACTTCAACGAGCGCATGCGTCTGAATGGCGTCTCCTGCAGCGATCAGGAATTGATAACCGCGTTTGACAAGCTGGAAGCGGTGCGCGGCGATGTTTCCCTGTCCTATTTCGAATTCACCACACTGGCGGCCATCCAATTGTTTGCAGATGCAAAGCTGGATGCCGTGATCTTTGAAGTCGGCCTCGGTGGCCGACTGGATGCAGTCAATGTGCTGGATGCCGATGTTGCTATCGTGACCAGCGTGGATATCGATCACACCGAATACCTGGGTGATACCCGCGAAAAAATCGGCTTTGAGAAGGCCGGGATTTTCCGTGCCGGTAAAACCGCGATTTGCGGTGATCCGGTGCCGCCAGCTTCGCTGGTCGAGCATGCCGAAAAAATAGGCGCTGATCTGTGGCTGTTCAATCGTGATTTCAATTATTCCGGTGACAAGCAGCAGTGGAATTTCAGTGGTCGTGGCCGTCGTCGCAATTCCCTCGGTTACCCGGCCTTGCGCGGTGCCAATCAGCTATTAAACGCCTCATCCGTGTTGGCGGCGCTGGAAGCGCTGCGCTTGCGCTTGCCGGTCGGTGCGCAGGAAGTACGTACCGGCCTGGCTGTTGTCGATTTGCCGGGTCGTTTTCAGGTGTTGCCAGGACAGCCTACCGTCATCCTGGATGTGGCGCATAACCCGCACGCGGCTGCCACTTTGGCGCAAAATCTCGACAATATGAACTTCGCGCCATACACCTACGCGGTGTTCGGCGCGATGCAAGACAAGGATATAGACGGTGTCATCGCCCATCTGAAAGGCCGCGTTGACCACTGGTGTGTGACTGATTTGCCGTTGCCACGCGCAGCCAGTGCGACCGAGATCAAGGACCGACTGGTGCATGCTTATGGCGAAATACCACCCGCGAGTGATACCGAACGTAGCATCCTCACCTTTGCCTCACCTGCAGAAGCTTTTGCAAATGCACTCAGCCGAGCAGGGGAGAATGATAGAATTGCGGTTTTCGGATCGTTCCTGACAGTTGCTGGCGTCATGGAATTCCGTAATTCCGAACATCACTGACGAATTTCACATTACATCGTATGGGCTTGTTCTCGTTTCTTCGTAAAAATCAGCAGGATTCATCGACCGGCAAGAGCGATTTTTATTCGCAGGCTGATGAAGAAAAACCGGCTCGCGGCAAGCGCAAGCAGGGCAACAGACGCGAGGAGCCGGTAGATCCGGTCTTGCCAGAAAAGAAACGTGCGCGCCGCCGCCTGGTGGGTGCGATTGCACTGGTTCTGGCCGCCATTATCGGTTTGCCTATGATCCTGGACTCCGAGCCGAGACAGCTGCCTGACGATATCGATATCCAGATTCCATCCAAAGACACACCCGCTCCGGCGGCACAAGCCAAAGCCGGGCTGGTAGCCAAGGCAGACAGCGCTGCCGCTACCGCCCCGAGCAATTCCTTGAGCGCGGAAGAAGAGATCGTTGAGCCGGGTCCAGCGGCGCCGATAGCAGCGCCTGTTGCTGCGGCCAAGGACACGCCTAAAGAAACACCCAAAGAAACGGTAAAAGCCGAGTCTAAACCGGCCGAAGCAGAGAAAAAGCCGCAAGTAGCGAGCGCCAAGCCGGAAGCCGCAGAACCAAAAGCAACACCGCATGCTCCAAGTGTTAGCAAGGCGGACGAAGCGGCACGGGCACGCGCTATCCTGGAAGGCAAGCCGGTTCCGTCCGCTGCTCCTCACGCATCCGGCAAGGTGGTATTGCAAGTCGCAGCACTGGCATCGCAGGACAAGGTCAATGAATTGCAGAAGAAGCTGCAGGCAGCAGGTTTGAAGTCACATACGCAAAAAGTGGCGACGGCATCGGGTGAGCGTATCCGTGTCCGCATCGGCCCATTTGCGAATGAAGCGGAAGCCGATAAAGCACGTGCCAAACTGACCAAAATCGGTTTGACCGGCAAATCCTTCCCGGCCTGATATGTCGCAAGGCAGTGAAGCAGAGCGACTGTGACGATTTTTGATTATCTGGTTTTATTTGTACTGATTTGTTCGGTGGTGATCAGTACCTTGCGCGGACTGGTGAAAGAAATCCTGTCCCTGCTGAGCTGGATAGTGGCATTTTTTGTTGCCAATGCCTATGGTGAGACATTGGCGTTGTGGCTGCCGGAAATGGTGCCGGGCAAGACGGCACGCCTGATAGTGGCTTTTATCGTATTGTTCATCGGTGTACGCATCCTGATGGGCTTGCTGACGATGGCGCTGGACGCGGTGATCAAGGCTTCGGGCCTGACACTGGCAGACCGGGGGCTGGGTGGTTTGTTTGGTTTGGCGCGTGGTTTGCTGATCGTGCTGGCGGCGGTATTGTTGTGCGGCATGACGGCGATTCCACAGCAGCCGTTCTGGAAGAATGCACTGTTTAGTCCGCTGGCAGAAACTGCCGCACATACGGTCAAACCCTTCCTGCCGGGCGAGTTTGCGCAGCACATAGAATTCTGATTCACCATAATATAAATAATTCTTAGTTTTAATTTGCTTTAGTTGAGGAGTCCACCATGTGTGGCATTGTTGGCGTTGTTTCTCACACCCCTGTCAATCAATTGATTTATGACGCGTTGCTGCTTCTGCAGCACCGTGGTCAGGATGCTGCCGGTATCGCTACCGATAACGGCAATACATTCAGCATGCACAAGGCGAACGGGCTGGTACGGGATGTCTTCCGCACCCGCAATATGCGTTCGCTGTTCGGTAACTCGGGTGTCGGCCAGGTCCGCTACCCGACTGCCGGTTCTTCCAGTGCGGAAGAAGCGCAGCCGTTCTACGTCAACGCGCCGTTCGGCATCATCATGGCGCACAACGGTAACCTGACGAACTGGGAACAGCTCAAAATCGAGATGTTCAAAAATGACAGGCGTCACATCAACACGACCTCCGATTCGGAAGTCTTGTTGAATGTACTGGCTCATGAAATCCAGCAAGCAACCACCGGTTACTCGCTCGATCCTGCTGCAATCTTCAAAGCCGTTGCGATGGTGCACAAGCGTGTACGTGGTTCGTATGCAGTCACCGCGCAAATCGCAGGCTACGGCTTGCTGGCGTTCCGCGATCCGTTCGGTATCCGTCCACTGTGCATAGGCTTCAATGAAACCGATCACGGCACCGAGTACCTGGTTGCCAGCGAATCGGTCGCACTCGAAGGCCTCGGTTTCCGTTTCCTGCGCGATGTATTGCCAGGCGAAGCGATCTTCATCGACATCGAAGGCAAACTGTACAACCAGCAATGTGCGGAAAATCCGACGCTCAATCCATGCGCGTTTGAATACGTTTATTTCGCTCGTCCAGATTCCATCATTGATGGCGCTTCGGTATATGCAACCCGCCTGAAAATGGGTGAGTACCTGGCAGAAAAAATCAAACGCGAAATCCCGCTCGGCGATATCGATGTAGTAATGCCTATCCCTGATTCGTCGCGTCCTGCAGCGATGGAACTGGCGCAGAAGCTGAACATTGAATACCGCGAAGGCTTCATCAAAAACCGTTACATCGGTCGTACCTTCCTGATGCCAGGACAAGCTATTCGTAGCAAGTCGGTACGTCAGAAGCTGAATGCGATCGGCTCCGAGTTCAAAGGCAAGAATGTATTGTTGGTCGATGACTCCATCGTCCGTGGTACTACCAGCCGCGAAATCGTACAGATGGCACGTGAAGCTGGCGCGAAGAAAGTTATCTTCGCTTCCGCAGCGCCACCAGTGAAATTTCCGAACGTGTACGGTATCGATATGCCGACCCGTGCCGAATTGATCGCCTACGGTCGCAGCACCGAAGAAGTGTGCCGCGAAATTACTGCAGACGCATTGATTTATCAGGACATCGAAGCATTGAAACGTTCGATCTCTGATGTGAATCCTGCATTGAAGAGCCTGGAAGCATCGTGCTTTGACGGCATCTACGTGACTGGCGATATTTCACGCGACTATCTGGATCGTATCGAGTTCGCTCGCAATAATCCAAAACCGGAAGTGGACGATAGCGTTCGCTCGCAATTGAATTTGAATCTGGCACAGGTAGATTAATTCTATTTAAGCTACGTTACAGCTATGCCTGATTTGCACGCGCAAGTGTGCATTCAGGCATTTTTTTCTTGGCCATCATGACAGACTCCAAAAAATACGGCTTTACCACTACGACCCTGCATAGCGATCGTCAAAAAGACATCGAGCATGGTTCGCTGCATAAACCTATCCATACCTCGGTGACTTTCGGTTATAACGATGCACGTGAGCTGGCTACGGTATTCCAGGGCAAGAAGCCTGGTTACCGCTATGGCCGCCAGGGCAATCCGACAGTAGCCGCGCTGGAAGATAAAGTGAACAAGATGGAAGAAGGTCTTTCCACGATTTGCTTTGCCACTGGCATGGCGGCGATAGGTGCAGTGGTACAGGCTTTGTTGCGTGAGGGTGACCATGTGGTGTCGTCGGCCTTCCTGTTCGGGAATACCAATAGCCTGTGGCAAACCGTAGGCGGGCAGGGCGTCAAGATCGCTATGGTGGATGCGACCGACGTCAAAAACGTGGAAGCAGCGATTCAGCCCAACACGCGTATCGTCTTCGTTGAAACCATCGCCAATCCGCGCACCCAGGTCGCCGATCTGGCGCGCATAGGCAAGCTGTGCGCAGAGCGCGGCATCCTGTATGTCGTCGATAACACCATGACTTCGCCGTATCTGTTCCGTCCGAAAACGGTGGGTGCCAGCATCGTCATCAACGCGCTGACCAAATCGATAGGCGGCCACGGTAACGCATTGGGTGGTAGCCTGACCGATACCGGTTTGTATGACTGGGCTCGTTTCCCGAATATCCTCGAAACCTATAAACGTTACCCGACGGCGCAGTGGGGTATGGCACAGATACGTGCTAAAGCCTTGCGCGATTTTGGTGGTTCGCTCGGACCAGAGGCTGCACATCATCTGGCAGTTGGCGCGGAAACTATGGCGTTGCGCCTGGATCGTGAATGTGCGAATGCGCTGGCTGTCGCGCAGATGCTGGAAGCAGATGAGCGCGTCGCCGCAGTGTATTACCCGGGTTTGAAATCACATCCGCAGCACGCGATCTCGACTGAACTATTCCGTGCGTATGGCAGCTTGTTCAGTTTCGAACTGAAGGATGGCATCGATTGCTTCGATTACCTGAATCGCCTGCAACTGGGCGTGTCGGCCAGTAATCTCGGCGATACCCGCACACTGGTGATACCGGTCGCGCATACCATTTTCTATGAAATGGGTGCCGAGCGTCGTGCCAGCATGGGAATCGCAGAATCACTGATCCGTGTGTCGATAGGGATAGAAGACACCGCAGACCTGGTGGAAGATTTCCGCCAGGCGCTGGATGCATGAATGAGTAAAATTAAGGCAGCAGTGTTTTAGCTGCCAGCGCATCCAGCACCTTGGTGCTGGGTTGCGGTACGAAAGTCTGCAAACGTATCAGCAGCGCGAGGGCGGTATTTTCGTGCATCATCAATGCGGCCTGGTTTGCTTTCACAAAACCTTGTGCGACCTGGTTTTGCAGGAAGGCGACCAGCCCGTCATAAAAGCCATCGACATTCAATACGCCTATCGGTTTCTGATGGAAACCAAGTTGCGACCAGGTCAGGATTTCAAACAGCTCTTCCAGCGTGCCTATGCCGCCCGGCATCGCAACAAAACCATCCGATAGTTCAGCCATCAATGCTTTGCGTTCGTGCATGTCCTTCACCACGTGCAAATGCGTGAGTTCTTTGTGTCCGACTTCCTTATCCATTAAGGCTTGAGGAATCACGCCAGTGGCTTTGCCGCCCAGGCGCAGGATTTCGTTGGCAATGACGCCCATTAAGCCGACATTGCCGCCGCCATAGACCAGCTCGATCTGGCGATCGACCATTTCTTTGGCCAGTGAGCGTGCAGCTTCGGCATAAATCGGTTTGGCTCCATAAGACGAGCCGCAATAAACACAAAGAGATTTCATTTTCAGAGCAGGGAGGTGATGGTTGGATATGCGATGTTACGAAAGCGGGTTTGCGCCAGGCGCAAACCCTGCGGTACGAGATATTAACTTACTGGAATTGGCTTAAGCAGTTTTTACAGCGGCTTTACGTGCTGCCGGTTTTTTCGCCGCTGCTTTCCTGGCCGGGGCTTTCTTGACTGGCGATTTTTTTGCAGCTGGTTTGGCTGCTGCTTTTTTCGCTACCGCTTTCTTCGCCACTGTTTTCTTGGCGGCGGCCTTTTTGCCTGCAGTTTTCTTAGCTGCTGGTTTTTTTGTAACTCCAGTGGCTGATTTGGTCAGGCTGTCGATGCGCTTGTGCAGCGCTTCCAGTTCTTTTTTGGTTGAAACGCCAAAGTGATTGAGCGAATTGGCGACCGTGTTTTCGATCAATTGCTCCAGCTTGTCCCAGGAGCTGGATGCCTGTTTGCCGACGTTGTCGCTGAGTTTGAGCAAACCATCAGAGACATTGGCCACTTTGCTTTCAGCGATCTTGCGTGTGCGCTTGTGCAGGTTGCTGCCTTTTTTGGCAAGCTTGGCGAGGACTTTTTCACCTTCTTGCTGCGTCTTGGCAAAGGCTTCCAGGCCTGCTTGCCAGATTTGCTGGGCTGAAGCGTGTACGCCATCGGACAGTTGTTTGCTTCCTGATTTCGTTGTTTTTTTCAGTTTCTTTACCATGTGACTTCTCCGCTTTTTGGTTAAACAAAAATGCCTATATAGGCATGGCACGTCGATCAAGATGAATACTGAAGGTACGACTCATTCTACCTATGCATAGACCATAAGGAATCAACAAGATTCACTTTTGATGGCAAATAGCGTAGCAGGGCGGGGCGGGAAGCCATGCCTGCGCGTGGCAGGCGGTGGATTATTTGATTTTGCTGAGCTGGATCAGCTTGGTACCGGCGATGCGGTCATGCAGGAATTGGCGGCTCGGATGCACATAGGCAGCGAGTGCCCAAGCAGCGATGTTGGCGCAGACGATGGCCACCGAAGTCCATGCTTTGGCATCCAGCGCCCATGCAATCGCCAGTCCGGGCAGGAACCACAACCAGGCAAGGAAGTAGCGTGCGACCGCATGTTTGAAGCTCAGCGTATGGTTATCAACTGTCACCAGACGGATGCGCCAGGTTTTCATCGGCAGCGTTTGACCGCTGTGTATCCAGAACCAGACGAAATAGGCGCCGACGACAAAGAACAGCCAGTACTGCAAGGCATGGCGCAGATAGAGGGCATTACGTTGCTGGAAAATGGTGGAGAACAGCAGGCCGGCTATGGCAATCACACCGAATAGCAGGACGCCTTCATAAATCATTGTAGTCAGGCGGCGTTTGATCGTAGGCGTATCAGAGCTATTCAATGACATAAGGCGCGAGCGGTAGTTTTATTGTGATTGTACCGCAGGCGCTGTAGCCGGCACTGCCGCCGGTGGAGGTAATGAAGGTTGTATCGCTTCCTGACGCGGCACCGGTTGTTTGGCCGGGACTGGTTTGGCCGGCTTTACTGGCACCGGATTTTGTCCATTGCTGAGGCCTTGCGCGTTACTCAGGCGCGGCGGATTGACGATGCGCTTGGGTGGTGGCGATGTTTCAGCCAATTGCTTTTTCTTTTCGTCAGGCAGCTGTTGATATTCTTCCCACTGCCGGGCTTTTTGTTCGGCATTCAGTTTTTTTGCGCGATTGTAGTTTTCGCGCGCCAGACGTCTTTGCTCAGGAGTCAGTTTGACCCAGTCACGCATGCGTTCCTGCATGCGTTCCTGTTCAGGCGGTGTCATGCTGGCAAAGCGATTTGCCAGCTCCAGCCATTTCTCTTTGCGGAAGGCGTCCAGCTTGTGCCAGTCACCAGCCAATGGTTCCAGCGCCTGCTTTTGGGCGGGGCTGAGTTTGTTCCACTCTGATTTGGTGCTGGTCTTGGCAGGTGCAGGCGTTGCTTTGACTACGGGTTTGGTGACAACCGGAGCAGCGGGCGCAGGTGCAGGCGTCGGCGCGCTAGCCGGCGTTGCTTGCGTTGCACTGGTATATGCAAGGGACAAGGCGAAGAGGGTATTAGTGATTTTCCCTGGAGCTGATGTATTCAGGGAAAAAATCCATGCCTTCATGCCTATTTGTCCCCTTTTGCTAAAAATGCATCAAAACCATGATCCAGATAAGCAGATATAGGCAGATCGTCAGTTAATACTTCCGCATCAATCGATGCGGAATCCATGATTTGCTGTTGTTGTTCAAACTGATAGATGGCAAACAGGCCGAAAACCAAAGCAGCCAGCGGCAAAGCCAGGCCCATACGACCCAGCCAGGCCCAGCGGCTATGCGACGGAGTAGGCGCGCTGCCGTAGGATGCAAGTGCAGGCTGCGCCACGAATGCAGGCACTGCGACCCCTTGCTTTTTGCGGGATAACGCGATTTTGCGTGCAGATGCCAGGCGTTCGGCGGTGTTTGCCGAAACTGTGTTGGCGCTTTCATCCAGCGCATGGCTCAACTTGTATGCGAGATCCAGTTCTTTGGTTTTCATAGGTAAATTCCTTTGGCTTTGAGCGCCTGAGCCAAGGCATGCGTTGCACGGGAACAGTGCGTTTTTACACTTCCTTCAGAGCATCCCATTACGGCGGCAGTTTCTGCCACGTTCAGATCCTGCCAATAACGCATCAGGAAGGCTTCTCGTTGACGCGATGGGAGATTTTGTACTTCATGCTCTATGAATTCGAGGATTTGCTTGCGTTCCAGCTTGACCAGGCCGGTTTCGGAGCCAAAACTGCCTTCCTCTGCCTCTATCATATCCATCGCATCGAAATTTTCCTGGTCTTCTTGCTTATTTCCGAAGCTGGAAAACAGACTAATCCACGAAGTGCGGACTTTTTCGCGGCGAAAATAGTCGCGGATAGTATTTTGCAGGATGCGCTGGAACAGCATGGGGAGTTCGGGGGCGGGCTTGTCGCCGTATTTCTCTGCGAGCTTGATCATGGCATCCTGGACGATGTCCAGTGCCGATTCTTCCTTGCGAACCGCGTACACCGCCTGTTTGAAGGCGCGGCGTTCGACATCTTCGAGAAAATCCGAAAGTTCTTTATCAGTTGCCATTGGATGCAGCGCATTCGATTGAACGCTGCCGAGGGTGTTTCGGGATGAGATGTCTTAACAATTCGACGATCACGTTTTTAAACTGCACGCATGCTAGCAAAAAAGCCTCGTTTGTGGGTGCTTTTTGCGCAAAATCGTTGATTTCACACCGCTTTCCAGCGATTTAGCTTGACCTATATTGTGCAACGCAGTAACGTATCGTTCCCCTTACCATCTCAAAGGGTACCCATGGTCTTTCCGCATATTGCGCATGATGCAATTTTGTTGAGGGACGCGCTTCAAACAATTTGAAAGCTGTTTGCTCTAACCCGCGCCACAAGCGCGAGAAATCCGTCATTACCCCAGAACCTCTGGCTGAACGAGTCGCGTTAAGCGTCTTTTTGAAACACATACACACATGTGTGACGAATCGGCGTGACCGCACAAAAAAGGGATGCCTAAGCACTGGAGTATTAAGCGGTTTCATCAGGAGAGAGCATCCGATCAATTTCCAATGGACCTTGAAAGGACGTTAGCATGACCAATGAAACAAGTACTACCAGCAATAATAAAATCGGCGAAGAACTGACTGGCGCCGAAATCGTTGTCCGTTGCCTGGCTGAAGAAGGTGTTGAACATGTGTTCGGCTACCCTGGCGGCGCAGTGCTCTACATCTACGACGCGATTTTCAATCACAGCAAATTCCAGCATATCCTGGTGCGCCACGAACAGGCCGCCGTACATGCTGCTGACGCATATTCCCGCAGCTCCAATAAAGTCGGCGTTTGCCTGGTGACCTCTGGTCCTGGCGTAACCAATGCCGTAACCGGTTTGGCGACTGCGTATATGGATTCGATTCCGATGATCGTCATTTCCGGTCAGGTGCCTTCGCACGCGATCGGCCTGGATGCATTCCAGGAATGCGATACCGTCGGTATTACCCGTCCATGCGTTAAACACAATTTCCTCGTCAAGGATGTCAAAGATCTGGCAGCGACCATGAAGAAAGCTTTCTTCATCGCTACCACTGGCCGTCCAGGTCCGGTGCTGATCGACATCCCTAAAGACATCACGATGCACAAGTGCGTGTTCGAGTATCCGCAAGAAGTCGAAATGCGCTCGTACAAGCCGGTAGACAAAGGTCACTCCGGTCAAATCCGCAAAGCTGTGCAGCTCTTGTTGCAAGCAGAGCGTCCGATGATCTACACCGGCGGAGGTGTGATCCTGGCCAATGCTTCGGAAGAACTGAATCGTCTGGTTGATCGTCTCGGCTATCCATGCACTAACACCCTGATGGGTCTGGGCGCATACAAAGCCTCGAGCGACAAATTCGTTGGTATGCCAGGTATGCACGGCACCTATGAAGCCAACATGGCGATGCAGCATTCGGACGTGATGATCGCGATCGGCGCACGTTTTGATGACCGCGTGATCGGCAACCCTAAACATTTCTCTGCAACTCCGCGCAAAATTATTCATATCGACATTGATCCATCGTCGATCTCGAAGCGCGTCAAGGTTGATATTCCTATCGTTGGCAACGTCAAGGAAGTGCTGGTTGAATTGCTGGCGCAACTGGATGCGGCCGATGCCAAACCGAACAGCGTTGCGCTGTCGGCGTGGTGGAAGCAAATCAACGAATGGCGCAAGCGTGATTGCCTGAAGTTCGCAGAGTCGACAGAAGTCATCAAGCCGCAATCGGTGATCCAGAAAGTCTGGGAAGTCACCAAGGGTGATGCATTCATCACTTCGGACGTAGGCCAGCATCAAATGTGGGCGGCGCAATACTATCCGTTCAACAAGCCACGTCGCTGGATCAACTCGGGTGGTCTCGGCACCATGGGCGTCGGCTTGCCGTACGCGATGGGTGTGCAGAAGGCGAATCCGGATGCAACCGTTGCCTGTATCACTGGTGAAGCATCGATCCAGATGTGTATCCAGGAACTGGCGACCTGTAAGCAGTACCACCTGACACCGAAAATCATTCTGTTGAACAACCGCTTCCTCGGTATGGTTCGTCAGTGGCAACAGCTGGAATACGGTTCACGTTATTCCGAGTCCTACATGGATTCCCTGCCTGACTTTAACAAGCTGGTTGAGTCTTACGGTCACGTCGGTATGAAGATCGAAAATCCGGCTGATGTCGATGGCGCACTGAAAGAAGCGTTCGACATGAAAGACCGACTGGTATTCATGAATTTCATTACGGATCAAACCGAAAACGTCTGGCCTATGGTCAAGACAGGCAAGGGTTTGACTGAAATGCTGTTGGGTTCGGAGGATCTGTGATGCGCCATATCGTTTCTGTTTTACTGGAAAATGAAGCGGGTGCCTTGTCGCGCGTAGTAGGCTTGTTCTCTGCGCGTGGTTACAACATTGAAACGTTGACCGTGGCCCCAACCGAAGATGCAACCTTGTCGCGGATGACAATTGTCACCAGCGGCTCGGACGATGTGATTGAGCAAATCACCAAGCATTTGAACCGTTTGATCGAAGTGGTGAAAGTGGTCGACCTGACCGAAGGTGCGTTTATCGAACGTGAGCTCATGCTCATCAAGATACGTGCGGTCGGTAAGGAGCGTGAAGAAATGAAACGTACTGCAGATATCTTCCGCGGTCGTATCATTGACGTCACGGACAAGACTTACACCATCGAGTTGACCGGTAACAAAACCAAGCTCGACGCGTTTATCGATTCGATCGATCGCACGGCGATTCTGGAAACTGTCCGTACGGGCGGCTCCGGCATCGGTCGCGGCGAACGCATACTCAAAGTTTAAGTAGTTCATTCACACCAACAACACCATTTAGGAACATCATGAAAGTTTTCTACGATAAAGATTGTGATCTGTCGCTGATCAAAGGTAAAAACGTTGCCATCATCGGTTACGGTTCGCAAGGTCACGCGCACGCGCAAAACTTGAACGATTCCGGCGTCAAAGTGACTGTCGGTCTGCGTAAAGGCGGCGCATCCTGGGATAAAGTGAAGAACGCAGGTCTGAACGTTGCTGAAGTCAATGACGCAGTTAAAGCTGCTGACGTCATCATGATTTTGCTGCCAGATGAAAACATCGCTCAGGTCTACAACGAAAACGTTGCTCCTTACGCTAAACAAGGCGCAGTACTGGCATTCGCACACGGCTTCAACGTTCACTACGGTCAAGTTGTGCCACGCGCTGATCTGGACGTCATCATGATCGCGCCAAAAGCACCAGGCCACACCGTACGTGGTACCTACTCGCAAGGTGGCGGCGTGCCTCACCTGATCGCTGTGTACCAGGACAAATCCGGCGTCGCACGCGACATCGCTTTGTCGTACGCAATGGCTAACGGCGGCGGCCGTGCTGGCATCATCGAAACCAACTTCCGCGAAGAAACAGAAACAGATTTGTTCGGCGAACAAGCTGTTCTGTGCGGTGGCGCGGTTGAACTGATCAAAGCTGGTTTCGAAACCCTGACCGAAGCTGGTTACGCTCCGGAAATGGCTTACTTCGAATGCTTGCACGAACTGAAACTGATCGTTGATCTGATCTATGAAGGCGGTATCGCTAACATGAACTACTCGATCTCGAACAATGCAGAATACGGTGAATACGTGACCGGCCCACGCGTCGTCACTGAAGACACCAAAAATGCAATGCGTCAATGCCTGAAAGACATTCAAACCGGCGAATACGCGAAGAGCTTCATCCTGGAAAACAAGGCAGGCGCACCTACCCTGATTTCCCGTCGTCGTTTGACAGCTGAACACCAAATCGAAGAAGTTGGTGCAAAACTGCGCGCGATGATGCCATGGATTGCTAAAAACAAACTGGTAGACCAAACTAAAAACTAATTTAGTTTCACTGCCACAGGGCATCAAACGGCATGTGCTTGCAAGCACATGCCGCGCTCAGCCGAAAAGCCACGCACTAGCGTGGCTTTTTTTTCGTTCTCACGCCATGATGTCGCTGTTGCAATTTATTGATACAGCCGGGAGTGGTAACTTAATGTATGCACAAGTTACCCTCTTCAATCAAATGGCTTTTGGTAAAACGAGGTCGAATTGATGGTTCTATTCGAAAGATTGAGGAATACCTAGATCTTCATAGATGCAGGTTTGAAAAGTATCAGCAATTGATTGCCGAACTAGCCCTTTTAAGAGAAACCCTTGCGTCCGTAGACCAGACAATACAGCTACATAGCCTACGAATTGACCCCAGCAACATTCCTGTCATTAATGGTCGAAATCCCATTACCGACATGAAACGCGGTGAGCTAACAAGACTAATCTGTGAACAGATCAAAAAAGGGCAAGGGGAAGTCGTTTCTTCCGATCAGATTGTAAATTTAATTTTGGATACAAGGAAGGAAGCTGGATTTCCTTTGCCGATACGCTCACATTTGACATTGCAGGTGCGAAATAGATTGAAAGCTCTCTGCTCGAAAGGGATCGTCACCCGCCATCATCCTGTCAAAGGTACATCTTACGGACTATGGACTTTATCCGAACAGGTTATCCAAGATATTCATACCGAAGGTGACGACCTTGGCAATACCCCCTAAAAGCTACGGATATGTCTGAATGTTGATTTGCGTCGAAAACTGACCCACTTAGCCGCATAATTTGCATCCAAAACTGACCCACGTTTAGAACACAATCCTACTTACCAAAGTGAGTAGGAGATATGGAGTGATCGACGTGGCTTTACTTGGAATTATTCGACGCTGGCACCTTCGTGACCAGGTCTCATTGAGGGAAATATCCAAACGACTGGGTATCTCCCGAAATACCGTCAGACGTTATCTACGCTCGGAAATTGTCGAGCCGGCCTATGCTGATCGACGTTCCCCAACATCTCTCGACAAATATGCGTTCAAGCTTTCAGCCTGGTTAAAGACCGAGGCAGCGAAGTCTCGGAAGCAACGACGGACTTTGAAACAGATGCACATCGACCTATGTGCTTTGGGATTTGAAGGTTCGTATGATCGGGTTGCAGCCTTCGCTAGACAATGGAAGGTGGATCAATTGGAGAGGGTCAATTCTGCGAGCAAATCAACATGCTGGCTTAACTGAGTAAGAAAGTCCGCCTTTATTGTTTGAATTTATCTGTATGGATCTATTGGTATCGATTGTCGTAGTGCGCGATGGCTGATGTGGTTTGCTCGGACTTTGTGTCGGACTAGGTGTGTTAGACTTTTTAGTTGTCATGTTTTCTCCCGTTTGAGTTTATGTGATCGAAGTTAAATATAGTGGTCTACCATTATCAACGAAATCTCGAACATCGCTTCTCCCATAAATATGGGGTGCGAAAGTTTGCTTAGAGTTTTCGATCAAGTCTGAGCACAAATTGGACAGGGGGAAGCGTGGCGATCAAAGCAATTTTCGTGGGCATCAACAAACACCTCGACGCGACGATCCCCGAGCTGGGCGGGGCCCGCCGCGATGCTACGGCGTTGTGGGCGCTGTTCACCGACACTGTCGAAGGCTTGGCGGGTCGATTGCTTGTCGATGAGGCCGCCACGCATGCTGAGGTGTCGCAGGCCATTCTCGGAACGCTGTCGGCCGCGAGCCAGGACGACGTGGTCGTCATCACTTTCGCTGGGCATGGCTCTCCCGATGGAAATCTGGTCCTGTTCGATACCAACGCAGCCGATCTCTCCAGCACAGGCCTGTCGATGGCGGGCTTGGCCGATGCCTTCAAGGCGACGAAGGCGCGTGCGGTGCTGTGCGTGCTTGACTGTTGCTTCAGCGGGCAGGCGCCTGCACGTGTACTGGAGGCTGCAGCGCGCCCGCGAAGTGCATTTGCGTTGACTGGGATTTACGGCGAAGGGCGCATTCTGCTTGCCGCCTGTGCAACCAACGAATCCGCTTGGGAGCAGCCTGGCACAGGACACGGACTGCTTACGCATGCCGTGATAGAGGCGTTGACGGGTGCCGTCGGAGACTCGGTCAGCTTTCCGGAAATCGCCGGCGAGATTATCCGGCTGGCGCGTGTTGAGGCGGAACGCATCAACGTGACACAGACGCCTGTATTCCTGGGCAACGTTCAAGGCGGCCTGGTGTTTCCAGCCCTTAAGCGTGGTGACAACTACGCGGCTGCGTTCCCGGCCAGAGCGGTCCAGCAAATGTCGGGATCATTTGCGGAATTTTCCGCGCACGGCTTTCCGTCGGAAATCGTCGATCAGTGGACGATGGACTTCCCGCGAGGCCTCAACGCGCTGCAACTCCAGGCCGTCAACGAACACGGCGTACTGGCCGGAAGATCGCTGCTGGTAGTCGCGCCGACCAGTTCGGGTAAGACCCTGATCGGCGAATTGGCTGCGATTCAGGCAGTCATAGCCGGCAAGAAAGCGGCGTTTCTTCTGCCGTATCGGGCGCTTGTCAACGAGAAGTTCGAGGAGTTCAGCGAGCGATACGGACCTGCGGGCCTGCGCGTCGTTCGGTGCAGCGGTGATGCAACGGATGGCATTGGCCCTGTGTTGGGCGGTCGCTATGACCTGGGTTTCTTCACCTACGAAACCTTTCTCAATCTGGCGCTCGGTTCGCCGCGCCTGCTCAACCAGCTCGGCCTTGTCGTGCTTGACGAGGGCCAATTCATCACGGACCCGAATCGAGGCATTACGGTCGAGTTGATTTTCGCGCTTCTGCTGCGGGCGCGTCAGCGCGGCATCGAGCCGCAACTGGTGATCTTGTCGGCGGTCATTGGCAACCTCAACAGCTTCGATCGCTGGCTCGACCTGCCCTTATTGATGTCCCGCGAGCGGCCTGTGCCCCTGGTCGAGGGCGTGCTTGATCGGCGCGGGACGTTCCAGTTCGTCGATGTGGATGGCACCACCAAGACCGAAGCCCTGCTGCCTGCGCATTGCATCGTGCAGCGTCGCGACAAGCCCAGCTCGCAAGACGTGATCGTGCCGTTGGTTCAGCAACTGGTAGCACAGGACGAGAAGTTGCTAGTCTTCCGCAACATGCGTGGTCCGGCACAGGGGTGCGCGAAATACTTGTCCAAGGAATTGGGTCTGGGTCCTGCGAAGACCGTCCTGGACGTGTTGCCGACTCAGGATCTGACCGGCGCCTCGCAGGATCTGCGGGAATGCCTTGCGGGGGGCACCGCGTTCCACAACACCAATCTCTTGCGCGCGGAGCGCGAAGCCGTCGAGAAAGGTTATCGCAACGCTGGCGGCGGTATCCATGCGCTGGTGGCCACCACAACGCTGGCTGCCGGTATCAACACGCCGGCATCGACGGTGATCCTGGCTGAGAACGAGTTCGTCGGTGAGGATGGCCGCCCATTCACTGTCGCCGAGTACAAGAACATGGCAGGACGGGCAGGACGGCTCGGATACAACGAGACCGGCAAGGCCATCATCCTTGCCGACACGCCGATGGAACGCGCGCAACTGTTCCAGAAGTACGTGCTCGGCGTGCCTGAAGACGTGAAGTCATCCTTCCAGCAGCGCGACCTGCCAACCTGGACATTGCGCTTGCTTAGCCAGGTTCGGGGCGTGCGAGCCACCGAAATTCCTGGCCTCCTGGTTAACACGTTCGGCGGCTACTCTGCATCACGCGCAAACCCGCAATGGATCGCGATCGTGGAGCATGAAGTCACCGCGTTGGTCGAGCGCCTGCTGCAGGCCGGACTGGCCGAGCGCGAGGGCGAGTTGATCCATCTGACCTTGCTCGGACGCGCCTGCGGCGCTTCGTCCTTGTCGTTTGAGTCGAGCCTGCGGCTGGTCGAGTTGATGAAACAACTGAACGCTGCACAGACGTCGCCCACCCAAGTGCTGGCGATGGTGCAGGTCCTCGACGAAATGGATGCAATCTACACACCGGTCATGAAACGGGGGCGATCAGAGAGCGTGCGCGCCAATGACGTGGCGCAGCGTTATGGGCATGCGATGCCGCAGGCACTGCAGCGATATTGCCGGGACGAGATTGAGTTCTGGTGCCGCTGCAAGCGCGCGGCGCTCTTGTACGACTGGATCGAGGGCACCCCCGTCGACGTGTTGGAGAAGCGGTTCTCGACGACTCCCTTCGGAGGTGCTGTCGGATACGGGAACATCATCGGAATCGCCGACGCAACCCGCTTTCACCTGCGCTCAACACACCAAATTCTGTCAGTACTATTTCCGGATCAGCCCACGTTCTTGGCGGGGCTTGACGAGATATTACAACGGCTCGAATTCGGCCTTCCTGCAGGCGCGCTTCCGCTCACAAACTTGCCGCTCGCTCTGACCAGGGGGCAATATCTCGGGCTCTTCAATGCTGGATGTTTGACGCCGGAAGCCGTGAACGACTTGAATAGCGAACGGCTAGAAGCATGCATTGGTCCAACTAGCGCGTCGCTGCTGAGGCCGAAAGCATGAACACCATGGTCCTGCGCAGGGGAATGAAATTATTGAATAGACACGTCGCCACCATGGCGTCGTGGATGCGAACGGAATCAACGTAATGAGCGACTATTTCAGCGATCGGCAGAACGGCCCACGCGCACGCACCGAGCAGGTGATTTCGCCCACGGTCTGGGCGGGCCTCGTGGCAACGGTACAGGCGTTGATCAATAGCGGCGCATTCGGCCTGCGCTTTCCCGAACGCTGCCCGGATGGACAAGCCACTTGCGGCGGCGATTCGGACGCCTTGGCGGCTTCCGTAGGCGCAGAAATGCCGGGTCTGGCTTGGCCGTTGGAGACCGTCTCTGTTGAGGGAGAGGGCTACTTTTCTGAGCGCCAACCGTTCGCGCCGGACACGTTGCTCGTCTTGGACTTCATCGAGTTCGTGCATGCATCAGTGGCAAAGCCGATCTCAGGGAAGTATCACGATTTCTTCAATCATCACCACCTTACTTTCGATCAGGAGGCTGGGCAGGAAGACTTCCGCGCGACCGTCAATCGCATATTCGCGCGTAACGGGGTTGCGTTCGAGATGCTTCCCAATGGTCGAATTGAACGAGTGCTCCCGCCGGTGCTTGGCGAAGAACTAAAACGAACACTCTTCAATACCGGGGATCGGACGCTCGACAACATGCTCGACGAGTGCCGAGCCAAGTTTTCGGACCGCAATCCGTTGGTGCGTCGTGAAGCGCTGGAGCGGTTGTGGGACGCATGGGAGCGACTCAAGTCACTAGCTGACCCGAGCGACAAGAAGCGCTCGGTCAAGATCATCCTCGATGCTGTTACCTCTGTGCCATCGCTGCGAGAGAGATTAGAGACAGAAGCGACAGAACTGAACTCCATTGGAAACAGCCACCTCATTCGGCATTCGGAGATCAGTCAGGTGCCGGTGATCGACGTGGACCAGGTTGACTATCTGTTCCACCGCTTGTTTGCGATTATTCAGCTGATGTTGAGGAAAAAGTAAAAGTGCGAAAGCCCATATGTTGTGCCATAGCGGCGATCGCTCATGCGGGTTCGGGATGCCTTGTGAAACGGAAGAGATCAACCGGGGAGAGACGCAATGCTTGAATGGTACTTGGAGGTAAATGCCCTGTTTCGGGCAATGCGTCAGAAAGCGATCGATGCACAAGGCCTCCTTGCGAGCGACGATAAAGCAGGAGCCAAGTTGATCAATGGCTATTTGAAGGCCGACTATCAACTACTGCGCAAGCTGTGGACCGGTGCAGGCTTCCCTGAGCAAGACATGGGAAATCTTGGCAGACATGTCGGATTTGGCGACGCCAATGACTACAACGATATCCTTGCGCGCGATCTTCCTCAGGTAGAAGCGAGGGCGGAAGCGCATGTGCGCGAAGCGACAGGTACCAAGCCGAGCATGGGCTTCGAGGAACTGCTGCACCCCGTTATCTTCGCGCATGCCTTCCAGCACTATGTGGACGGACACTACCGCGATGCAGTGTTGAATTCCGTCGTTGCGATCTTTGATTTGATGCGAGAACGCACTGGCCTGGATCTCGATGGTGCGGCTCTGGCGACACAAGTGTTGAGCTTGGAAAAGCCGCACTTGATTCTTAGCGAACTAGACACGGAGTCGGGCAGAAATGACCAGAAGGGGTTCATGCAAATTTTGGTCGGTGCGTACCTTGGCATTCGCAATCCCAAGGCTCATTCGCTAAATCATGATCTCGACTCGGAAAAAGCTGCGCAGTATTTGATCTTTGCGAGTCTCCTAGCTCGTCGTATTTACGAAGCCAAAGATATGCCGAAAATCTAGTTCTTTCTCATGCCCAACGAGAAATTAGGACGGTCTAATGCTATTTCTAGCAACTGATCGGGGACATCCTTACTGATAAAGAACGTAGTTGTTTTCAAATTCGGCTGCTATTGATTCAGATTATTTCAGTGCGAAGCACCTTCAATGGTGATGCAAACATTGTGCTCGCTGCTTTAATGTGACAAGCGGCACACTATTCGATTCTCAAAAAATGTCTTTTCACAAAATGATGCTAGGTATTGCATTGTAATTGTTAGGGCGAAAGGTAATTTCAATTTTCCATAGCGCTTTTTCGGCGTTTTGAATCTGGCAGGCGATACGCGCGCGCTTGGTAACAAGCCACTTTAATGATGGGGAATCGGAGTAGTCATAGCCGCTAGTTTGCGGCTATGACTAAGAAACTTAAAGGATAGTTGCTACATAAGAGTGTTCTCTACTTACATGCAATCTGTTGAAAAAGTTTGTTAAGTTATTGATAAATATAGAATTTTTGCAGTAGCGACATCATGGCGCGTTCTCACGTACCCAATCTTGTAAAAAAGTGTGACGATTGCTGGTCAGAAAGAACTTAAGCCATAAGCTGGCTGTCGAATCGCAGCTTGCCTTTCTTTTACGTTTTTTTGGGAGATATCACATGTCACAATTCAAAACCCTGCTGGCCCTTGGTTGCGTAGCCGCGAGTGCGACTGCATTTGCACAGTCACCAGCACCGGTACAAACGACGGGCACCCTGGTCATCGTTCCTGCTTATGGCGAAGTCAAACACGCGAATGACGAAGCGCGACTGACGCTGATGGTCGAAGAGCAGGACAAGGACAAAGCAGCTGCAGCGTCACGCGTAAATCAAAAAATGAAACAGGGTACCGAGATCGTGCGCAAAGCCGATCCGCAAGCCGTGCTGAGCACACGTGGTTATTACACCTATGCGGTTTATCCGGAAGACCAGCCGCGTCAGTCGAATAAAGCGCGTCAGCCTACCGCATGGCGTGTCGGTCAGTATCTGGAAGTAAAAACCACCAACCTGAACGCATTGCCTAAGACAGTTTCGGCAGCGCAGGGCGTGCTGGCCCTGAACGGCCTGCAATTCGGTCTGACCGATGCGACCGCGAAGAAGCTGGATGCAGAGCGTATCGATGCAACCTATAAAAACCTGACTGAACGTACCGCGGCGATTGCACGTGCGATGGGTCGTAACCCGGCCGATGCAGTGATGGATACCGTGGACTTCGAAGGTTCCGGTAACTACGCGGAAATGGCGGCTGCACCGAAGATGATGCGGGCCTCGATGGCAGCCGATGCAGCGCCGGTAGAAGAGCCTAGCTTTGAACCAGGCGAAACAACCTTGAACATGCGTGTAGTAGGCAAGGTGCGCTTCCGTTAAGACCGGATGTGATAGCGCGGCATACGCCCGATATCGCATTGCAGCATGAAATCCAGGAATGGCCGCTACCGAAGTAGCGGCCATTGTCGTTTTTAACGCATTTCCAGCCCTGTTGCAGGGCAAGAATTATGTGATGTTTATGGCCACCATCAGCCGGTTACATTGCCCGTCTGATACACTACGCCTCCTGATCTTCCAACCACAGCGCTAGCTGAAAACAGGACACGCATGTCAAGTTTCAATCGTCGAAAAGCGAAAAATAGCAAAGTTCCTTATACCAAGCCCCGGCCACTCGGCAGGCTTGCACGTGGCAACCAGAGTTTGCCACCTGAGACGGAGGAAGTCCTTATGCCGCGTCCAACCCTGCGCCGCCGTGGTATTTACCTGTTGCCGAATGCATTCACCACGGCCGGACTGTTTTGCGGCTTTTACGCCATCGTGATGGCAATGGGGCAGAAGTTCGACTACGCTGCAATTGCGATTTTCGCAGCGATGGTGCTGGACGCGATTGATGGTCGTGTGGCCCGCCTGACGAATACCCAAAGCGAGTTTGGCGCGCAGTACGACAGCCTGGCTGATATGGTTTCCTTTGGTGCGGCACCGGCGCTGGTGGTGTATGTCTGGGCGCTGCAGGATATGGGCAAGCTCGGCTGGCTCGCCGCCTTCGTGTACTGCGCTGGTGGTGCTTTGCGCCTGGCACGTTTCAATACGAATATTGCCGTGGTCGACAAGCGTTACTTCCAGGGCTTGCCTAGCCCGGCTGCAGCAGCACTGGTCGCTGGCTTTATCTGGCTGATGCAAGACCTGGGCTTTGCCGGTCCTGATCTCAGCTGGATTGCATGGGGGATTACTTTGTACGCCGGTCTGACCATGGTGACTAACGTACCGTTTTATAGCTTCAAGGACATCAACTTCCGCAAGTCGGTGCCGTTTATCGGGATCTTCCTGATCGTGCTGGCGTTCGTAGTGGTGTCCAGTGATCCGCCTAAAGTGTTGTTTGGTTTATTTGTCTTGTATGGCTTGTCCGGGTACTGCGTTTATTTCTGGCGTCTGGCCAAAGGCAAACCGGTCAGCAGCATTGTCCAGACCGAGTTGGAACCACACGACGATCACTGATCTGATTTTTACAAGTACTGAATAGCTTTTCCCAAGGCGCATTTCCCAAGGATATAAACATGTCTTCCAACAAACTCATCATATTTGACACCACCCTGCGTGATGGTGAGCAATCTCCCGGCGCTTCGATGACCAAGGATGAAAAAATCCGCATCGCACGACAACTGGAGCGTTTGAAGGTCGACATTATCGAAGCCGGTTTTGCTGCGGCGTCGCAAGGTGATTTCGAGTCCATCCATGCGATTTCCAGCATCATCAAGGATGCCACCGTCTGCTCGCTGTCGCGTGCGAATGACAAAGATATTGCACGTGCTGCCGAAGCCCTGGCACCAGCCGAAAGAAAGCGTATCCATACCTTCCTCGCGACGTCTCCTTTGCATATGGAGAAGAAGCTGCGCATGACGCCGGATCAGGTGTTTGAACAAGCGAAGATGGCCGTGCGTTATGCGCGCAACTTCACCGACGACATCGAGTTCAGCCCGGAAGATGGCAGCCGTTCCGATATCGATTTCCTGTGCCGCGTGATTGAAGCAGTCATCAACGAAGGTGCGACCACCATTAACTTTGCCGACACCGTCGGTTACGGTGTGCCTGGGCTGTACGGTAATATGCTGAAGACCTTGCGCGAGCGCATCCCGAACTCGGACAAGGCGGTCTGGTCCGTGCATTGCCATAACGATCTGGGCATGGCGGTAGCGAACTCGCTGGCTGGTGTGATGATAGGTGGCGCGCGTCAGGTTGAATGTACGATCAACGGCTTGGGCGAGCGTGCCGGTAATACTGCGCTGGAAGAAATCGTGATGGCGGTGCGTACCCGTAAAGATCACTTCAATCTGGAAGTCGGCATCGATACCACGCAGATTGTCCCTACCTCCAAACTGGTATCGCAGATCACCGGCTTTGCAGTACAGCCGAATAAATCCGTGGTCGGTGCGAACGCGTTTGCTCATGCTTCCGGCATTCATCAGGATGGCGTATTGAAGGCGCGTGATACCTACGAAATCATGCGTGCAGAAGATGTGGGCTGGAGCACCAACAAGATTGTGTTGGGTAAATTGTCCGGTCGCAATGCATTCAAGCAGCGCCTGGAAGAACTCGGCATTACGCTGGATTCAGCTGCAGAGATGGATGCAGCCTTTGTGCGCTTCAAGGAATTGGCTGATCGTAAATCCGATATCTTCGACGAAGACATCATGGCGCTGGTATCGGACGAGCAGCAATCGCATGAACAGGAATACTACAGCTTTGTTTCCTTGTCACAGCAATCGTCGACCGGTTCCAAACCGGCAGCGAATGTCGTCTTCGCGATAGATGGTAAGGAAGAAAGCTGCAAAGGCGAGGGCAATGGTCCGGTGGATGCCATCGTCAATGCGATTGAGTCCAAGGTTGAGAGTGGGGCTGAATTGTTGCTGTTCTCCGTGAACGCCATCACTACCGGTACCGAGTCGCAAGGTGAAGTCACCATGCGTTTGTCCAAAGCTGGACGTATCGTTAATGGCGTTGGCGCTGATCTGGATATCGTGGTTGCGTCGGCCAAGGCCTATATTTCTGCCTTGAATAAATTGCATTCGAAGATAGAGAAACTGAATCCGCAACTGTGATCATGTGTCGCTGACTATGCGAAGGCCTTGCCACCAAGCAAGGCCTTTTTTGTTTGCGGCTGTGTAAGTTCGGCGATCGCAGGCTTAAGTGCGACAGCGTACAGAATGCCCGTGTTGCCCGGATTTAGAATCGCAGCTCCTATACATCGCTTGGTAGCACTGCCTGTGCAAGGGGAGGCTGTATGGAGCATGCAAATAATTCGCATATCTTCCGACTGTTCCTGGCCGCTTTGAGCCTGGTCGTTTTCACGACTGCTGCGGCAGTGATGATAGTGGCCTGGATCTCTGCCGTACCGGAAGCCTACGCTGTCGATTTGGGGCAATCGCAGGTGTTGACGCCGTATATGGTGTGGCATCAGTCCTGGCACTACAGCGCATCGCTATACGATCCGCTGGCACTGGCTTATTGCACCAAGTAGATTAGTGCTGTATGTGCAGCCCGGTGTTGCCCATGCTACCTGGTGTGTGCAGGTTCAGCTGTATGGCCTTCAGTGCATCGATCGCGGCCATGAATTGCTCGGATGCCATCGGATGGCCCATGAAATAGCCTTGTAAGGTATCGCAGCCGAGGGTGGTCAGGAATTCCTGCTGCTTCTCGGTTTCCACACCTTCTGCCACGATGCGCAAATTGAGCGAGCGCCCCAGCGCCACGATGGCAGAAACGATGGATGCGTCATCCGTTCCTTGCGCCAGATCGCGTATGAAACCGCGGTCTATCTTCAGCTCGGTTGCAGGCAGGCGTTTCAGGTAGAGCAGGCTGGAATAACCGGTGCCGAAATCGTCGATTGAAATTTCCACTCCGAGATTCACCAGTTGTTCGAGGATGGTCAGGCTGGCTTCGACATTGTGCATGGCAGTGGATTCTGTAACTTCCAGCATCAGCGAGGTGGCTGGCAAATTATTGCGCTCCAGCGTTTCCTTCACCATCTCCACCAGATTGTCATTGCTGAACTGGACGGAGGACAGATTTACAGCCATCTTCCATTGCGGGTAACCCTCGTCATACCACTTGCGCATTTGTCGGCAAGCTTCATCCAGCACCCATTCACCGATAGGGACAATCAGGCCGGTTTTTTCTGCCAGGCTGATGAAGTCAGCCGGTGCAATGATGCCGCGCACAGGGTGCTGCCAACGCAGCAGTGCTTCGGCACCGACTACTACGCCATCGGTCGTATTGAACTTGGGCTGATAGTGCAGACGGAATTCCTTGCGTTCCAGTGCCGTGCGCAAATCCTGTATCACCTGCAACTGATTGTGCGCATTGATATTCATCGATGCTTCGAAGAAGTGATAGCCGTTACGTCCGGTACTCTTGGTGTGGTACATCGCCGCATCGGCATGCACCAGCAAATCGTGCCGTGTCTTGCCGTCTTCCGGATACACGGCGATACCGATACTGGCCGATATGCCGAGGTTGTATTGCGCTATATCGAAAGGCTGGTTCAGTGTGGTGCACAGCTTGTCCGCTACCGAAGCGGCATCTTCCGGCTCCTTGACTTCAATCAGCATGACGAATTCATCACCGCCGAGGCGGGCTGCCGTATCCTGCGCGCGAATGTTGTCGCGTATGCGTTGCGCGACATCAATCAGCAACAGGTCGCCGATATGATGGCCGAGCGAATCATTGATCGCCTTGAAACCATCAAGGTCGATGAACATCAATGCAAAGCGGCCTTGCTCACGCACTGCCTTGTGCACCATTTGATCGAGGCGGTCTTCCAGCAGGGTACGGTTAGGTAGTTTGGTCAGGTTGTCCTGCAATGCCTGCTTGGTCAATTCCTGATTGGCCAAGGCCAGCGAGCGTACCAGTTTGCCGGTTTGTGAATCGAGGCGTGCATCCAGTACCGATGTCAGCAATGCGATCGCCAATACGGCGAGGGTGGTGACGATGACAACGATCGCCAGCCAGCCCGGGCTGACGCCTTCGACTGCCGCACGGCAAATGCTGTCGAGCGGAAAGCTGGCAGCAGCCATGCCGGTGTAGTGCATGCCGATGATGGCGATACCCATCACCACGGCAGCCATTGCACGCCAGCGGCCTACATTTGGTGTATTGCGTCGCAGGCGGAACGCGATCCACAAGGCGGCGCCAGCGGCACTGATCGCAATCAGGATAGACAGCGCAAACAACAGCGGGTCATAGTCGATGCTTGGTGTCATGCGCATTGCGGCCATACCGGTGTAATGCATGGCCGCAATGGCCACGCCCATCAGGACGGCACTGCCCAGCAATTTTATAAACGGTAATTCAGGTTGGCTGATGCGCCATAAGGCAAAGCCGGATGCGACGATTGCGATCAATAGCGAGAGCGCCGTAATGCCCAAATCGTAGCCGAGTGCGATCGGCAGGTTGAAGGACAGCATGCCTATGAAGTGCATGGACCAGATGCCTATACCCATCGCGATTGCACCGCCGACCAGCCATAGGGTGGCGCCCTTATCGCTGGTGGAATTGATCCGGCCTGCCATGTCCAGCGCCGTGTAAGAGGCGAGTATGGCAACCAGTAATGAGATCAATACCAGTAGCGAGTCGTAATGTGCGGTCAGCATAGAAAGGCTTTATTCATTTAAAAAGACAAACTGGTTTGATACGAAATTCGCAAGCTTTCCTGGTATTTCTTTCAGCACGATACTGGGCAGAAAACGTATAGGTTTTCTGTCTTTTAAGCTCGTTCGGCTAAATGAAGATTGACTTGATATTTCAGCAACTTCTGCGGTGTCGAGGCAGCAAGAATGAAGTGGAACGACGCGGAAACTACGATTCCAATTGATGGCCCAGTATGCCCAAACGCATCGAACATTGTACCTTGCCTGTCAGAAATATGAATTTAGCAGCAATAAGCGTCTATTTTGCCTCGAATTGCGCATACGAATATATAACTAATGTGAAATCAAGACTTCATAGTTATATGTGCGTTGCCGAACAGAGTTCTGTACGGCTTTGCCTCATATTGATTTTTACTGCCATCCCATACCGATAGTGATCCATCGGTATCTTCCACCAAAGAAAACGCGCGCTAAAAATTTCCACGCTTGCTCGGATCGGTAGTGGCGATTCGTGGTCGAAGTAACACGTGACAGAATTCGCTACGGCACTCGGGGGAAAAACATGAGAGCCGGATTTGATGTTTTCTGAAAGGAATCATGATGAGAGACGATGTGCTGACGACCCTCAATGAATTGCTGGAGGCGTGCAGGGATGGCGAAGCAGGTTTCAAGACCTGCGCAGAAGATATACGTGATGCTCAATTGAAGCAGCCTTTTCTGAGCCTCGCGCATGGTTGTAATGACGCGGCCCAGGAGTTGAGTGCTTTGCTGGTTTCACGCGGTGGCAATCCCGAGCAAGGTCATAGCCGGGGCACAAGCTTGCACCGTCGCTGGATAGACATCAAGTCATCGCTGATGGGGAAAAACGATGATGCAGTTATGAAGGAATGTGAGCGTGGCGAAGATCTGGCGCTGAAAAGTTATCGCCGTGCGCTGGAGCAGGATTTGCCGCTCGATGTGAGAGCTGTGGTGGAACGTCAGTATCAGAGCGTGATCCAACACCACGAGCTCATGAAGAATTTGCGTGATCGTGCCCATTTGTCCATGAGTTGATAGCCTGGCCCTGATGCTATGAACAGGGCGTTTTTTCGTGCCGCTGACAGGCGGAACATTGATATACCTTTTAGGAGAAAACGATGATGGAATCCAAAGTAGATGATATTTCGAAAGATCTGAAAGCCTTGTCCAAGGATACGAAGGAACTGGCGCGTGAAGCCAAATCGCAAGCGGTAGAAAAAACCGGTGAGCTGAGCAAGAAGTATGTGGAATTCATGGATTCCGCTATCGCCGCAGCCAAGGAAATCCCTACCGTAGCCGTGAAAAAAACCAAGGAAGTCGCGTCGACCACGGATGACTATGTCACACATAACCCATGGCGCGCGGTTACTATTTCCGCTGGCCTCGGCCTAGTACTGGGCTTTCTGTTTTCGCGCAAGTAAGGCAGGTCTGTGACTTAGTCCGCAGGTTTGCTCCGAGAGTCCTCGGATAAATTCATCAGCCAGTCAGGTTTATACCTGTCTGGCTTTTTTATTGGACTAAATTACTGGCGAATTTATTTTCCATCCAGTGGTGGATAGAAGGGTTTCTTGGCATGCAGTGCACTGCCTTGCACATAGCTGATGCCTATGCTGCGCAATTTTTTCAAGATGGCGTCGCTATCGACATTCGGCGCGATGGTTTTGATACCCATCACATTGCTGATGTGTTGTATCGCTTCTATCTTGGCGAAGTCGACCGGATCATTCTCCATGCCCTGGATATAGCCGCCATCGATTTTCAGGAAATCAACATCCAGATGTTTCAGGTAAGTGAAGGACGACATACCGCTGCCAAAGTCATCGAGCGCAAAGCGGCAACCTAGCGGCTTCAAGGTGTCGATGAAACTCAAGGCGCGCGTGAGATTGGTGATCGCTGTGGTTTCTGCAATCGCAAAGCAAATCGAATCGTAAGGCAGGGCAAAGTGTATGAATTGTTCGCGTACGAAATCAATGAAAGTTTCATCATCGAGTGAGCTGCCGGATATCTTGATCAGCAATACATGGAGATCGCCATCTGACTTCAATAGCGATGCTGCCTGCTGCGCGAATACTGTGCGTATTACCCAGCGATCTATGGTGGGCATGTAGTGATAACGCTCGGCCGCAGGAATGAAGGCCGTGGTCGGAATCAGGCGGCCGGCATCATCCGTCATGTAGAGGCGCAGCTCATCAAAGAAGAAGCTGCCGTTGTCGCGACGGATGTTGACGATCTCTTGTGAGTACAGACAGAAGCCATCGTTTTCAAACGCTTTTTGTATGCGCTCATTCCATTTGATCTCGCCCTGGTTCTGCGCCAGCTGATGATCTTCTGCACGATAAATATGGACGCGATTGCGACCGGTATCCTTGGCGATATAGCAGGCTGCATCTGCGGCGCTGAGCAAGTCTGGCAGCGAGAGTGCATCACTGTTGAAATTCACCAGGCCTATGCTGACGCCGATAGGGAAGATCTTGTCTTGCCACACGAAATGGAAGTCACAGATAGTCTGACGTAATTTCTCGGCGATGCGTACTGCCGAGTCAGGTGTACAGTTCTCGAGGAAAGCACCAAACTCGTCACCACCCAGACGTGCCAGCGTATCGCTATCACGCACCAGAGGTTGTAGCAAGGCAGTGATCTGGCGCAGCAACTCATCGCCAGCACTATGGCCGCAGGTGTCATTGACGATTTTGAATTGATCCAGATCCATATACAGCAGGGCATGCTGTTTGGATTGAAGTGCCAGCGTATCAATAGCTACTTCGAGTCGGCGTTCGAATTCACGACGATTGAACAAGCCAGTCAACGGATCATGTGCGGCCTGGTGCGACAACTGTATCGCGAGTTTGCGTGAGTCACTCACATCGTGGAACACCAGTACCACGCCTATAATTTTGCCATCGCGATCACGTATAGGTGCAGCTGAATCTTCAACTGCGTATTCGTTGCCGTTGCGGCTGAGCAGGACGGTATCTTTGATCAGCTCGACATTGGTCTGCTGTTCGAATACCAGCTCGACCGGATTCGGAACCGGTTCACGCGTGTGACCATTGATGATTTTGAAGACGCGGGTTGATGGTAAACCTTCTGCTTCTGTTTTGCTCCAGCCGGTGAGATTTTCTGCAACCGGATTCATGTATTCGATATTGCCCGATTTGTCGGTGGTAATTACCGCATCGGCAATCGATTCCAGCGTGACTTGTGCACGTTCTTTTTCTGCGAACAGGATGGCTTTCGACTGTTCACGTTCTGCTTCGTGTTCCTGCAATGAGCTGGCCATGCTGTCGAAGGCACGTGCCAGTTGGCTGATTTCTTCCTTGCCGTACTTGATGCCGGTACGTGCATTCAGATTGCCACCTGCAAGCTGATCGGCGGTACGCACCAGCGCTTTGACCCGGCGCAGGATGATGACATCGCCGACGAACCAGGCAGCGATCAAAGCCAGCAAGGCAATCACTGCCAGCGTCGTGAGTTCCATCATCTGCAGGTGATTGGCCGGTGCCACAATGTCATCCATCGGGATGCCGATGCTGACCTTGAAGTTGGAGATATTGTTGGTGCCTACCGGTGCGAACGCATGCAGGCGCGTCACACCATCTGCATCCGTCAATGCGGAGGTACCGAAGCCAACCTTGATCATCACATCGAACAGCGATGGTGGTGTGCGCGTACCTATCCATTTTTCCGGATTCGGTCGTCGGGCGATGATGGTGCCGTTGCTATCAGCGGTTACCAGCACCGCACCTGCTGGTAGTTCGATATCACTGACAAAGCGATCCAGCACGCTCAGGTCGAGCGCGGCGAAAATCACCGCCTGTACGTCGCCGCCATTGCCTACGATGGGATACATCAGATTGATCGTATGTTTGCGTACAGTGCGACCCATGATGTAGTCGCCGGTGGAAAAAGTTTTGTCCTGTACCGTACGTTTGAAATGCGGACGATCACCCAGGTTGGTTTTTTCCGCCAGCGGTAGTGCGCTGCAGCTGACGTCGCCATTCAACTGCGCCACGCCGAAGTTCACATAGCCTTCATTTTTCTTCAGGATGGTGCCGAGGAACTGGCCGCAAGTTTTGGCATCGCCGCGTAGTTCAGGAATAACGGACAGCACTGTTAACAGTTGTCGTGCACCTTCGATGGAACGCGCCTCACTGGTGGCTGCCAATTGCGTTAATTGCTGCAAATTGTCTTCTGCCATGCGTATGGCTTGCTGCCGTTCCTTCCAGGCGCCATAGACTGTCAGAATGACGGGCGGCACGATCGCGAGCAATACCAGTACCAGCAAGCGCACGCGCAAGCTATCGAAGTTGGAACGAGAGGGCAGAGTTTTTTTCAATGCATGATCTTTTCAAATGGCGACGGATTGCACGACGCCCGGATTGTGGCCGGACTGTACAAACTATCCAGGCGCTGAAAGATATGTCTGGGTGTAGGTTTTCAGCGACTGCTGGCTACCTTGCGGTAGAGGTATGCTCAAGAATCTTCCCGCTTTGTTAGAAGCTAACGGGTAGTGGCAGCTTTCGTCAAGCAGGGCGGTCAAATTAGTCCGCCGCTTGTAAAAATTTCAAATCGTTTTCGAATCGTTTTTAAATCGCGCTGCGCATTTTTTTAATCGTATAGTCTTTGACTTCCTTGGCTGGTTTGACCAGTTTGACTATGGCTAAAGTGCAATTGTCAGCTTTGCTACCGACAGCTCGCTTACGCGCGTTGGCAATCAGCATTTCAGAAGCCTTGCGCGGCGTATTCATCGCGATGGCCGCACCCAGTTCGGCATCGCTGAAATAAGACCATAAGCCATCGGTACACAGCAGGAAGGAATCGCCTACCTTCAGGCCGTCGCGGCGATTCAGGCTGATATTGAATTCATTGTTGCTATTGCCAAGTACATTTACCAGCAGGTTGGCCAGCAAGGGGTCCTTGGCTTTGGCTTCATCCAGCTTGTTTTCGGCTTTTAACTGTTCCAGATAAGTGTGGTCTATCGTACGCTTGATGCAATTCGGACCATCGAAGTAATACAGACGGGAATCACCTACATGCGCCCAGATTGCACTGTTTTGTGGCGTGATGATCAACAAGACTACGGTACTGTGCGGTTTCTTGTCGGAAGACATGGCCGATAACTTGATCACGGTGTCGGCTTCGTCTGCAATAGTGTGCAGGATAGCTTCCGGATTGTCGGTCAGCGGTGAAAAACGTTCGAAAATCTGTTGCGCACTACGTACGACTTGCTCCGCCGCCAGGGCGCCGCCGGATAAACCTCCCATACCGTCAGCAATGACGGCTAACATATAGCCAGGCGCCTTGGGCGCGGCAAACAGGGCAACCCGGTCTTGCTGTTCGCTGCGGTCGCCTATGTGTTGGCCGGTTCCTGCTTCTATCTCGTATTGGCGCATGCGTGTTAGTGGATTAAACTTATGGCTAGGAATTGTTGCGTTTGATTATTGCATGCAGAGTCCTGCGGAAGTAAAAGCAGGGCTTTTAAAATTGTAAGAATTTTTTACAATTGAAGGACGGTGGTTGACTGGCGACTGCCTTGGAAATTTGAATTGTTTCATCGACAAGAAGACAGACAAGATATGACTATGAACACTGCGCACGCTCTTCTTCATCAACGTATAGTCGAACTGGAAGTGGAACATCGGGACCTGGATGCCGTGATTGAGATGATGGTTCGTGACGGCCGCCATGAAGAGTTACAATTGCGCCGTCTGAAGAAACGGAAGTTGCAGCTGAAAGACAATATCACCTTGCTTAAAATGCAATTGATTCCGGATATCCCTGCCTAATTCCTGCCAGCAGTCGCACGGATGTGTTGATGTGCGCTTGTTTTCCCATTCCCCAACGTTTATAGCTAGACAGTTATTTTGATCGACGAACCTTCTGCATTGCCTGTAGCCGCCACACACGATGCCGAGATCGATCAGCTGTTTGGTGTTAATAGCCCGCTGGGCCATGCGGTCGGCTCTTTTCGGCCGCGCCAGTCACAGACTGAGATGGCCAAGGCGATTGCGCATGCCATCTCCCATCAAACGACGCTGATCGCGGAAGCCGGTACCGGTACCGGCAAGACCTTTGCCTATCTGGTGCCTGCGCTGCTGTGGGGCGGCAAGGTGATTGTCTCCACCGGTACCAAAAACTTGCAGGATCAGCTCTACTTGCGCGATATCCCCAGCGTACGCAAAGCCTTGAACGCACCGGTCTCGGTAGCCTTGCTGAAAGGACGGGCCAATTACGTCTGTCACTTCCATCTGGAACGCACCCTGCAAAATGGTCGCCTGACTTCGCGCGACGACGTCGGTCATCTGCGTGAGATTTCGCGCTTCATGAAAACTACCAGTTCCGGCGATAAGGCGGAATTGTCGAAAGTGCCGGAAACCGCTTCCATCTGGAATTTGGTGACTTCGACCCGTGATACCTGTATGGGAGCCGAGTGTCAGTACTACCAGGACTGCTTTGTAATGAAGGCGCGCAAGGAAGCGCAGCAGGCCGATGTGGTGGTGGTTAACCATCATTTGTTCTTCGCTGATGTGGCGTTGAAGGACACCGGCGTGGCGGAACTGCTGCCGTCGGCCAATACAATTATTTTCGATGAGGCGCATCAGTTGCCGGACACCGCGACACTCTTCTTCGGCGACACGATTTCAACCTCGCAAGTACTGGAACTGTGCCGCGATGTGCTGGCTGAAGGCTTGTCGCATGCACGTGATGGCGCTGACTGGGCCGCTACGGTGACACCTGTTGAGCGTGCAGCCCGTGATCTGCGCCTGACCTTCCCGCAAGACATTGTGCGCCTGGCAGTCAACCAGATCGCACCGTCGAGCGCTTTTTTTCCAGCGCTGGAAACACTAAAAGAGCAGCTCGATAACATGATCGCCGTCCTGCAAAAGCAGGCTGAGCGCGCAGATACGATAGAACAATGTCGGGTGCGGGCGCTGGAACTGGCGATGCGGCTGGACGCATGGAATAAGCCGCAGACCGAAGAAGTCATCATTGGCCAGGAAAGCGTATTGTGGGTGGAGGCGTATTCGACTTCGCTGCAATTACACCGGACACCTTTATCCATCGCACCGATTTTCAATAAGCAGCGCGAGGGTGTGCCGCGCAGCTGGATCTTCACGTCCGCTACGTTGGCAGTAAAGAACGATTTCAATCACTACAGCGCGCAAATGGGTTTGTGGGATGAACCTGCACAGTCGTGGCCCAGCCCGTTTGAATATGGCGAACAGGGTTTGCTCTATGTGCCGAACACCTTGCCGCAGCCGAATTCACCTGAGTACACCGATGCCGTGATTGATGCGGCTTTGCCGGTGATCGAAGCGGCTGGTGGCGGTGCCTTCCTGCTCTGCACCACGATACGTGCAGTCAATCGTGCGGCCGAGCGCCTGCGTGAAGAGTTTGAGCGACGCAAGCTGCCATTCCCATTAATGGTGCAAGGCGAGGCTGGGCGTACCGAATTGCTGGATCGTTTCCGCGCTGCCGGGAATGCAGTCCTGATAGGCAGTCAGAGTTTCTGGGAAGGTGTGGACGTACGCGGCGATGCCTTGTCTGTCGTAATTATCGACAAGCTGCCATTTTCACCGCCGGATGATCCGGTGCTGGCAGCGCGTATTGAAGCACTGGAGCGCAAGGGCTTGAACGGCTTTATGCACCATCAGTTGCCCGCTGCAATCATCAACCTGAAGCAGGGGGCGGGTCGCCTGATCCGCGACGAGCTGGATAAGGGCGTGCTGATGATTTGTGATCCGCGCCTGATTTCCAAGCCCTATGGCAAGCGCATCTGGCAAAGCCTGCCGCCATTCAAGCGGACTCGCGAACTGGCGGTGGTGCAGGAGTTCTTTAGCGCGATCGATGCGGCGACCGGGATTCCAGAACAATCCGTGCAAACGGACGAAGCCTGAAGCGCACAGAATTTATCTGAATTGAGCGGCAAGCTTATGCGGCAGCGGCGCTTGCTTCAGGTAAAATTCAGGGATGAAAATCCTTATCAGTAACGATGACGGTTACCTGGCTCCGGGGCTGATTGCCCTGGCCGATGCGATGGCAGCAATTGCCGATATCGTAGTGGTAGCTCCAGACAGCAATCGCTCCGGCAGTTCCAATTCCCTGACCCTTGATCGTCCTTTGTCCGTCTACCAGGCGGCGAATGGATTTTATTTCATCAATGGCACACCATCGGATTGCGTCCATATTGCGCTGACAGGGATTATGTCGGAGCCGCCGGATCTGATCGTTTCGGGCATTAATCAGGGGCAAAATATGGGGGACGACACCCTGTATTCAGGCACCGTGGCGGCGGCAACTGAAGGTTACCTGTTCGGTATTCCGGCCATAGCGTTTTCACAAGTCAACAAGGGCTGGGATCAGATTGATGCAGCTGCGCGGGTCGCGCGCGATATCGTCGAACGTCGCTTCGATACGTACGGCAAGCCGTTCCTGCTGAACGTCAATATTCCCAACCTGCCATACGAACAAATAAAACCGCCAGTGGCAACCCGCCTCGGCAAACGGCATCAGTCGGAAGCGGTAATCAAGGCGCAGGACCCACATGGTCGTGACATTTTCTGGATAGGTCCCTGTGGTGGGCAAAAAGACGCCGGCGAGGGCACGGATTTCCACGCCACAGCGTTGGGCCATGTATCGATTACACCGTTGCAAATTGATTTGACGCATACGGCGCAACTGGAAGCCTTGAAGAAGGTTTTGGTATGACCGACAAAAGCAAGCGCTTTCCTTTATCCCTATCCTCGCTAGCCGAGAAAACGCCGCGTAATGGCGTCAGGGCAGAACCACAGCGCAAGGTGGTGACGCCACAAACCGCGACCCTGAATGCCTCCCAACACAGTAAACGTGTTGTGACTCCGACCCGCCCCGTCGAAGTACCGCGCAAGACAGCTGCTGCGCCGGTAGCAGCGGAACGTGCTACCCCGCTGGTGTCGGAATCCGTACGCAAGGCGATGACGGCGCGCGTAGCCAAGCAAGGGGTAAAAGACAGCAAGGTGCTGGCGGCGATGGACGCGGTGCCACGTCATTTATTCATGGAACCGGCACTTGCCAGCCAGGCTTATATCGATGCTTCGTTGCCAATTGGTTATCATCAAACCATTTCGCAGCCCTACATCGTGGCAAGAATGATTGAAGTTATGCGGAACAATCGGCAGGGTGGTGTACTCAATCGTGTGCTGGAAATCGGAACCGGCTGCGGTTATCAGGCTGCGGTTCTGTCCCTGGTGGCCAAGGAAGTCTATTCCATTGAACGAATCAAGGGTTTGCATGAATTGGCAAAAGCCAATTTGCGGCCTATGCGGGTTGCAAATATCCGCTTGCATTACGGAGATGGTATGCTTGGTCTACCCCAGGCGGCCCCATTTGATGGCATCATTTTGGCTGCGGCCGGACTGGAAGTGCCGCAGGCTCTGCTGGAACAAATGACTATAGGCGGGCGTCTGGTCGCCCCGGTTGGCGAGCGTCATCAGGTGTTACAGCTGATAGAACGCGTCAGCAAATTTGAATGGAAAAGTTCGACGCTGGAGGATTGCCATTTTGTGCCGCTCCGTCCAGGTACCGTAACTTAGCCCACACTGCACAACATCGCTAAAGAATAATTGAACGTAATGAGAATAAACACAACTCGACAGATATTCCTGATATCGCTGGTCGGCTTACTCAGCGCCTGTAGTTCTACCCAGAACTCGGCGCCGGTCAGTGAGCGTCGGATCGGTGGTACCACCCCGCCGAAAGCGGCGGTCGAAGACCGTACAACATATACCGTAAGAAAGGGCGATACGCTGTATCGCATCGCGCTGGATTTTGGTCAAAGCTATAGTGAAATCGTAGCCTGGAATAACCTGGCCAATCCGAACGATATTAAGGTCGGACAGGTATTGCGCGTGGCACCGCCGGATTCCGCATCTGGACGTAGCGGTGGTGCGCAAATCGGTTCCATAGCCAGTTCGTCGGGCGTCGAAAGCCGTCCGCTGGGGCCGCCTTCGACCACAACAGCTAGCACGACAGCGACAAATAAAACCAGCCCACGTGGCGAGAAGCGTCCATATTCGGATGCGACTTTAGCCGAAATGCAAAAACCAGATAGCGCGCAAGCGGCTGCTCCTGCCGCTACTGCCACTGCCAAACCGGCAGCGCCTACCGAACCTGCAGCACCGGTAGCTCTGGCGACGGACGATGACAGCGTGTCCTGGATGTGGCCTGCAGAAGGCAAGGTAGTCGGTACTTTCGATGATGGTCGCAAGGGCCTGGATATTGCCGGTAAATCCGGACAGGCCGTGATGGCGGCCGGAGCAGGTAAGGTTATGTACGCGGGTAGTGGCATACGCGGCTATGGCAACCTGGTTATCGTCAAGCACACCAGCAATTTATTGTCCGCTTATGCGCATAACAAGGCTATCCTTGTAAAAGAAGGACAAAATGTCAATAAAGGACAGAAAATTGCGGAAATGGGTGATTCCGATTCAGACTCCGTGAAATTACATTTTGAAATTCGACAGCAGGGTAAACCGGTCGATCCATCGAAGTTCTTACCGAGCCGATAATCGCTAATGACACGCAAGCACGACGTTCACGCAGAAGATGATGAAAACTCGGATGCACTGTCGTCCGAGCTCTCGCTGCAATCCGACGATGATGCGGAGAAATCCGACATCAGCGATGAAGAGGGTGATGCTGTCGAATTGGTGGAGCGTGTTGCACCGGTAGAAGTGGCCGGTATCGATGAGCTCAAGAAGGTCCTCGCAACCGAGCTGTCAACGGATGCAACCCAGCATTACCTGAATCAGATCGGTACCCGTCCTTTGCTGACGGTACCGGAGGAAGTACATTACGCAACGCTGGCCAAGCAAGGTGACTTCGCTGCGCGCCAGAAAATGATAGAACACAACCTGCGTCTGGTTGTTTCCATTGCCAAACACTACATCAATCGCGGCGTCATCCTGCTGGACCTGATCGAAGAAGGCAATCTGGGCCTGATGCGGGCGATCGACAAATTCGAACCGGAACGTGGTTTTCGTTTTTCTACCTATGCCACTTGGTGGATACGCCAAAGCATAGAGCGCGCGATCATGAACCAGGCGCGTACCGTGCGTTTACCGGTACATGTGGTGCGCGAACTGAATCAAACCTTGCGCGCCAAATTCCACCTTGAAGCCCAGCATCATGATGGCAAGGATGCGACCGCTGAAGACATTGCCCATCTGGTCGACCGCAGTGTGGAAGACGTGCAGGATATCCTGGCGCTGTCCGAACACGCGACTTCGCTGGATGCGCCGCTGGACGGTGATCCGCAATCCAGCCTGATGGATTTGCTGCAGGGCGATCATGCGAATGATCCGGATGCACTGGCCGAGCACAATGAAATGACGGTGCTGGTACATGATTGGCTGGAAAAATTACCTGATAAGCAGCGACTGGTCATCACCCGTCGCTTTGGCCTGGACAATGACGATCCAGCGACGCTGGAAGCCCTGGCAGCCGAAATGCATGTCACTCGTGAACGCGTGCGCCAGATCCAGCAAGAGGCATTGGTCAAGCTGAAACGCTCACTTACGCGCACCGGGGTCGGCAAGGACTCCTTGCTCTAATATTGCCCAAATACGCGACAAAATGAGTGGAATACGGCGCTAAGGTGCCGCAGTTTGATATCATCCGCCTTCGCTTTCTTTATCCCATTTAACGCAAGTTGCTTATGCTCTTGATCCGCTTACGCGCTTGATTCTGAATTAGTCCCTATGCAGCAAACCATTATTGATATCGAATCCCTCGACATGGAAGCACGCGGTGTCGGCCATTTGCAGAATGAGGATGGCACGCCGGGTAAAGTCGTTTTCGTCGAAGGTGCATTGCCGAAAGAGCGCGTCGTCTATTCTTCCTATCGTAAAAAACCGAATTGGGAAGCGGCAAAAATGATGTCGCTGATCAAGGAATCGTCGCTGCGTACCAAACCTAAATGCGCGTATTTCGGTGTTTGCGGTGGTTGCTCCATGCAGCATCTGGAGCCGAGCGCGCAGGTCGCATTGAAGCAGCGGATACTGGAAGACAACCTCAAGCACATAGGCAAGGTCAAGGCAGAAACCATGCTGCGTCCTATCCACGGACCGACCTGGGGCTATCGTTATCGCGCCCGTATTTCAGTGCGAAATGTGGTGAAAAAGGGTGGCGTGCTGGTCGGTTTCCATGAGCGCAAATCGTCGTTCATTACCGACATGAAGACTTGCGAAATCCTGCCGCCGCATGTGTCGGCTATGCTGATGCCGCTGCGTGAATTGATCGCATCGCTCTCTATCATTGATGATTTGCCGCAAATCGAATTGGCGATAGGCCAGGGGGCGCAAGAAAAAGTCACGGCCATGGTTTTGCGCATCATGACAGCGCTGACAGCTGATGACGAAGTGAAGTTAAAGGCTTTTTCCGACCTGCACCAGGTGCAATGGTGGTTGCAACCGGCTGGCCCGGATAGCGCTTATCAGTACTATCCGACGGAAAATAATCTGCACTACGCGCTGCCGGAATTCAACGTGAAGATGCCGTTCAAGCCAACGGATTTCACACAGGTCAATCATCAAATCAATCGCGTTTTGGTCGCGCGTGCCTTGCGTTTGCTGGATGCGCAGCCGACGGATCGTATTGCTGATTTGTTCTGCGGATTGGGTAACTTCACTTTGCCGATTGCGACACAAGCGCGTGAAGTCGTCGGTATAGAAGGCAGCACGACACTGACTGAGCGTTCACTGGAAAACGCCACGGCGAATGGCCTGGCAGATAAAACCTCGTTTTATTGTCGCAACCTGTTTGAGGCGAAAGCAGAGGATTTTGTCGAGCTGGGTAAATTCGATCGCATGCTCATCGATCCGCCACGTGATGGCGCGCTGGCTGTATGTGAGGCCTTGTCTGAAATGGGTAAGAGCCGTCCGGATCTGCTGCCGAGTCGTATCGTCTACGTCTCGTGTAATCCATCGACGCTGGCACGCGACGCTGCTGTATTGGTCAACGAAGGGCAGTACGATTTGAAGAATGCGGGCGTAATCAATATGTTCCCGCATACCTCGCACGTGGAATCGATGGCGGTATTCGAACTCCGTCCAACATCGGCAGCGACGGCGTAAACATCCGTGAGCAAGCTGCAGGAATAAAAAAGCCGACTGAAAAGTCGGCTTTTTTGTTTAATGAACTGAAAGTTTATCAGTCGCGTTCGCCGCCAAAGATGCCGAGCAGTGCCAGCAAATTGGAGAAGATGTTGTAGACGCTCAGGTAAATGCCCAGGGTCGCGGTGACATAGTTGGTTTCACCGCCGTTGATGATGCGTTGCACGTCATACAAGATGAAGGCAGAGAAAATACCGATCGCCACGACCGAGATGGTCAGTTGCAAAGCTGGCAATTGCAGCCAGATATTTGCGATTGCGGCAACGATGATTACCAGCACGCCCATGAACAGCCATTTGCCGAGGCCGCTGAAATCACGTTTGGAAACGGTCGCTACCGATGCCATCGTTGCAAGAATCGCAGCTGTACCACCAAAAGCGGTCATGATCAGTGCAGTGCCGTTGGCAAAGCCGAGAATGTGACCGATCAGGCGCGACAGCATCAAGCCCATGAAGAAGGTGAAGCCCAGCAGCAGGGCGACGCCCAGGCCGGAATTTTTGGTTTTTTCAATTGCATAAAAGAAACCGAATGCAATTGCCAAAAAGATAATCATCCCCATGAATGGGCTGCCCGAGAAGAAGGCAAATTTGAACTGTACGCCTATCCAGGCGCCCAGCACGGTAGGGATCATGGAAAGGGCGAGCAGCCAGTATGTATTGCGCAAGACGCGATGGCGTACCGCCGTGGTGTCATAGGTAGACGCTAAGGTCTGCTGTAAATTGCTCATGGTTTCTCCAGGTAAATATCAAGCTCGAGTTGTTGCCAAGCAGGTTCTTGACATGCTCATAGTATAAACGGTTCTGTTCTTAACGCTATCTTCACATTTAAAAGCTCTTGTTTCTGCTTCAAGTAGGTGGGGCTTTCATGGTAGAATTAAAGGTTAGTTGAAATATCAGAATTTTGTCTTAACCCTTTCATTTTATTGGAGTTTTTCAGATGGCAATCGAACGCACACTGTCGATTATTAAACCGGATGCAGTAGCAAAAAACGTAATCGGTCAGATTTATAGCCGTTTCGAAGGCGCAGGCCTGAAAATCGTCGCTGCTCGCATGACGCAATTGTCGCGTGCTGAAGCAGAAGGTTTCTATGCTGTGCACAGCGCACGTCCTTTCTTCAAAGACCTGGTCGACTTCATGATCTCCGGTCCTGTGATCATCCAAGTGCTCGAAGGCGAAAACGCTATCATCAAGCACCGCGACCTGATGGGCGCAACCGATCCGAAGAAAGCAGAAAAAGGCACCATCCGTGCTGATTTCGCTGATTCGATCGACGCAAATGCCGTACACGGTTCCGACGCAGAAGAAACAGCGAAAGTTGAAATCGCTTACTTCTTCCCAGCGCTGAACGTTTATTCGCGTTAATTTGAAATTCTGTCCGTCGCCAGCCACTGTGGTTCAGGCGACAGGCAGACAGAAGCAAAAAGTGTTTTTATGACGACTCTCACCAATCTGCTGGATCTGGATCCTGCGCAACTCATCGCTTACTGCGGCGAGTTGGGTGAGAAGCCGTTCCGCGCCAAGCAATTGCAACGCTGGATACACCAATTCGGCGCCAGCGATTTTGACGCGATGACCGATTTGGCTAAATCGCTGCGTGACAAACTCGCTACGCGCGCGATCATCGCTGCACCCGCTGTGATTTCCGATCACACCTCCGCCGACGGCACCCGCAAGTGGCTGGTCGATGTGGGGCAGGGCAATGCAGTCGAAACTGTATTTATCCCTGAAGAAAACCGTGGCACGCTGTGTATTTCGACACAAGCTGGATGCGCGGTGAATTGCCGTTTCTGTTCGACCGGCAAGCAGGGCTTTAACCGGAATCTTTCGGTTGGCGAAATCATAGGCCAACTGTGGATGGCCGAGTTTGAATTACGTCGTACCAAAGGCATAGAGCCTGGCCCTAAAGGTGAGCGCCAGATCACCAACGTGGTGATGATGGGCATGGGCGAACCTTTGCTGAACTATGAACCTACCGTCACCGCATTGAAGCTGATGCTGGACGATAACGCGTATGGTTTGTCACGTCGCCGTGTGACGCTGTCGACCAGCGGCGTGGTGCCGATGATAGACAAGCTGTCGCAGGATTGCGCAGTCGCGTTGGCAGTATCGCTGCACGCATCGAACGATGCCTTGCGCGACGGCCTGGTGCCGCTGAACAAAAAATATCCGCTGGTGGAATTGATGGCTGCCTGCAAGCGCTATCTGGAATTCGCGCCGCGTGATTTTGTTACCTTCGAATATTGCATGCTGGACGGCGTCAACGATAGCGACCAACACGCACGTGAGCTGATCGCCCTCGTGCGTCAGGCAGATGTGCCGTGCAAATTCAATCTGATTCCGTTCAATCCATTTCCTGAGTCGGGTTTGACGCGCTCGCAGAATCCACGCATCAAAGCCTTCGCACAGGTGTTGATGGATGCAGGCATCGTGACTACTGTGCGCAAGACGCGTGGCGATGACATTGATGCCGCATGCGGCCAACTGGCAGGTGAAGTGCAAGACCGTACACGGGTACAGGACCGCATGAAGAAAATGGCGGAGTACCAGGAAAAATTTGGCAAGAATTTCGGTCGTATTGTGGAGATTTCATCTTGATGACAGCACGTCGGTCGGCTTGGTTGGGTATGTCCCTGTTATCTGCAATCCTGTTGTTGGGTTGCGCCGCTAAACCTGCTGTAGCACCTGATAGTGAACTGGCTACCAGTTTCGATAAAACAGATAATCAAAAGCGTGCCCGTATACGCTTGCAACTGGCGATAGGCTACTACCAGCAAGGCCAGTTGAATGTGGCGCTGGACGAAGTGAAGTTGGCTTTGCAAACCGATCCTAATCTGGCTGATGCGTATAGCATGGCCGCCTTGATTTACATGGATCAGGGTGAGGCTCGTCAGGCTGAAGAGAATTTCACGCGTGCGCTGCGCCTGGCACCGAATGATCCGGACTTGAGCAATAACTATGGTTGGTTCCTGTGTCAGAACGGACGCGCGAACCAGTCCATTCCCTATTTCGAAGCAGCCTTGCGCAGCAAGACGTATCAGTCTCCTGCCAAAGCGCTGAATAACGCTGGCACCTGCAGCCTGATCCTGAAGGACAAGGTTGCCGCAGATCGTTATTTTAATGAAGCATTTCGCCTTGATCCCGGCAACCTGACGACCAGTACCAATCTGGCGCGTCTGAATTATGAGCGTGGTGATCTGGAGCGTGCCCGGTTTTATATTAATCGCGTGACTAAAGCAGATGTGCTGAGCGCGGAAGTGTTGTGGTTAGCAATCAAAATTGAACGCAAGGTGGGCGATCGCGCCGCAGAAAACAGCCTCGTGACGCAATTGCGCCGCCGTTATCCGGACTCGGCTGAGTTTGCTGCCTATCAGCGTGGAGCCTTTAATGAGTAATGACGTGCCTGTGAATGAAACTATGAACGATGCGGTCCCGGAACCAGCGCAAGAAGCAGTGCAACCTGAGCCGGTGATTTCCGCCGGTACGCAGCTGGTTGCCTTGCGCGAAGAGCGTGGCTGGACGGTAGAGCAGGTCGCGAATCAGTTGAACCTGGCCAGCCGTCAGATCCAGGCACTGGAAGAAGATAACTATGCAGCCTTGCCTGGCATGGTCATCGTACGTGGTTTCATCCGTTCGTATGCCAAGGTATTACGTGTAGATCCTGCGCCTATCCTGGCCGCGATCAAGGAAGATAAGGCAGAGCCTGCGATTTTGCCGCCTGAGCGCAGCCCGCTGTCTGCTTCGTTTTCTGAAACCAAATTGTTGTCGTCGAATTCGCGTGGCCTGAATTCGAAGGTCGTGCTCGGCGGTGGCATCCTGGTAGTGCTGGGTTTGCTGGCGTATGCCGGTCAGCACATGGGTTGGGTATCGCACAGCACTTTGGGCTCGCCGGCCAAAGTAGAAGAAAAACTGGCACCGATAGAATTGTCGGATACACCTGCGGGAGCCGTAGTAGAAGTGCCGCCACCGATAGAAATTACAGAAACCAGCGTGGCTGAAAGCAAGCCAGCTGAAGTAAAACCCGTGGAGGCTGCCAAGCCTGCGGCTGAACCGGTTGCCGTGGCTGCGAAGCCAGCTGCACCAGCCGCGACTGCACCAGTCAGTGCCGCGCCTGCGGCCGTAGCAGCAACGACGCCTGCAGCACCGGCAGCGACACCGGTAGTAAAACCAGCACCGGTTGCCGCGGTAGCCAAACCAGTTGTTCCGGTCGACAGCAAGAATGCCCTGGCGATCAATGTACGCGAGGATTCCTGGGTAGAAATTAAAGGCGCTGACAATAATGTGCTGCTGTCGCGCTTATTGAAAGCAGGTAGCTCTGAAGCAGTTGCCGTTACCGGTCCGGTTTCGGTCGTTATTGGTAACGCCGCAGGTGTCGATGTCACCTTGCGTGGCGCGCCGGTCGATGTGGTGACTGGAAACAGCAGCAACGTTGCCCGATTGAATTTGAAATAAAGCACTTATGTCGTCATCCAATCCGATAGCTACCGGCCCAGTTACGCGTCGCCAAAGCCGTATAGCGGTAGTCAGTTATGGCGGTCGTGAAGTTCGCATAGGCGGAGACGCGCCGGTAGTGGTGCAATCGATGACCAATACCGATACTGCGGACGTCATCGGTACTGCGATCCAGATCAAGGAATTGGCGCGCGCCGGTTCGGAAATGGTGCGCATCACCGTGAATACGCCGGAAGCTGCTGCAGCAGTGCCGGAAATTTGCGAGCAACTCGACAAGATGGATATCGTGGTGCCGCTGGTTGGCGACTTCCACTACAACGGTCACAAATTATTGAATGACTATCCGGAATGCGCGAAAGCGCTGGCGAAATATCGCATCAATCCGGGTAATGTCGGCAAGGGTAATAAACGCGATACGCAGTTCGCGCAAATGATAGAAACCGCGTGCCGCTTTGATAAGCCAGTACGCATAGGCGTGAACTGGGGCAGCCTGGATCAGGAATTGCTGGCACGCATCATGGATGAAAACGCGGCACGCGCGACGCCATGGAGTGCGCAAGCGGTCATGTATGAAGCATTGGTGACATCGGCGATAGAGAACGCGAAGCGCGCGGAAGAAGTTGGCCTGGCTGGTGATCGCATCATCCTCTCGTGCAAGGTGTCTGGCGTGCAGGATTTGATCGCGGTCTATCGTGAACTGGCGCGTCGCTGTGATTATCCGTTGCACCTCGGCCTGACTGAAGCCGGGATGGGCAGCAAGGGTATCGTTGCTTCGACTGCTGCACTGTCGGTTCTGCTGCAGGAAGGCATAGGCGACACCATACGTATATCGCTGACGCCGGAACCAGGCGGTGATCGCACCAAGGAAGTTGTGGTGGGACAGGAAATTTTGCAAACCATGGGCTTGCGTAAATTTACGCCTATGGTGATTGCATGCCCGGGTTGTGGTCGTACGACTTCAACTGTGTTCCAGGAATTGGCAGACGGCATACAAACCTATCTGCGCGATCAGATGCCGGTATGGAAGAAGGAATACCCGGGCGTGGAAGCGATGAACGTCGCAGTCATGGGTTGCATCGTGAATGGTCCGGGTGAATCCAAGCATGCCAACATCGGCATCAGTTTGCCTGGTACCGGTGAATCGCCAGCGGCGCCGGTATTCGTTGATGGTGAAAAAACCGTGACTCTGCGCGGTGACAATATTGCCGAAGAATTCCACGCAATCGTGCTCGATTATGTGAAGAGCCATTACGGTAAAGAAAAAACCAGCGCTGCTTAATTTGCAGACGCCGCACTCAACAAGTTGTAGAAAATAAGTCTTTAAAAATAAATGTCAGATACTAAGAAAACAGAAAAAATCGTCGGCGTAAAGGGAATGAATGACATTCTCCCGGCCGATGCGCCTTTGTGGGAATTGTTTGAAAACACTGTGCACACTGTGCTCAAGAGCTATGGTTTTCAACAGATCCGTACACCTATCGTCGAGCCGACCGCATTGTTTGCACGTGGCTTGGGCGAGGTGACCGACATCGTCGAGAAGGAAATGTATTCCTTCACCGATTCCATGAATGGCGACCAGCTGACTTTGCGTCCTGAATGCACTGCTGGCGTCGTACGTGCTGCGCTCGAACATAACCTGACTTATGACGGTCCGAAACGCCTGTGGTACGCGGGTCCGATGTTCCGTCATGAAAGACCGCAACGTGGCCGCTATCGCCAGTTCCATCAAATCGGTGCAGAAGCAATCGGCTTTGCTGGTCCGGATATCGATGCAGAACTGATCATGATGTGCCAGCGTCTGTGGGACGATCTCGGTTTGCAGGATGTGCGCCTTGAGTTGAACTCTATTGGTAATGCCGAGGAGCGCAACAAGCACCGCGCCGACCTGATCGCGTATTTTGAAAAGAATGAAGCGTTGCTGGATGCAGAAGCGAAGAAGCGCTTGCACAGCAATCCTTTGCGCATTCTGGATACCAAAAATCCAACCATGCAGGATATGGTCAACGCGGCACCTAAGCTGCTCGACTACCTGGGCGAAGAGTCGCGTGCGCATTTTGAGGGAGTACAAAAGATACTGCGTCACAATGCGGTTCCGTTCACCATCAATCCGCGTCTGGTACGCGGTATGGATTACTACAATCGCACCGTGTTTGAATGGGTCACCGATCAACTCGGTTCGCAAGGTACCGTTTGCGGCGGCGGCCGTTATGATCCGCTGGTTGAAATGTTTGGCGGCAAGCCGACTCCGGCCTGCGGTTTCGCGATGGGCGTGGAGCGCTTGCTGGAATTGATGAAAGCAAGTGGCGAGCAGTTTGCGCCGAATCAATGCGACGTTTATATCGTGCATCAGGGCGAGGAAGCGCAACTGCAGGCTTCCGTTGTGGCGGAACGTTTGCGTGACGCCGGACTCGATGTGGTATTGCATTGCGCGGCAGCGACCGGTATCGGTAGCTTCAAATCGCAAATGAAACGCGCGGATGGCAGCGGTGCTGCTTATGCCGTGATTATCGGTGAAGACGAAATTGCGCAGGGCACGGCAGTCGTCAAGGAAATGCGCAGCGCCGAAGCTGCTGGCAATCAAGCCAGTGTGCCATTCGAAGGCATCGCGGATTACCTGGTTGATCAGATCGTTGGTGCGCATGACCATGCGCACGACGAACACGTACATTATCATCATTAAACTTGGACCATCATGGCATACGATCACGCAGAGCAAGAACAATTAGCTACTCTTAAATCCTGGTGGAATCAGTACGGCAACATCGTTACCTGGGTACTCATCATCGTCCTTGGTGCTTATGCAGCGTGGGCAGGTTGGGGTGCTTACCAGCGTAGCCAGGCGACGCAGGCAGCGCAATTGTATGAAGAGCTGCAAAAAGCGGTAGCCGCGCAAGACAAGGAAAAAGTGCAGCGCGCAGCGACTGACATGGAAGCCAAGTTCGCTGGTACTGCTTACGCGCAAATGAGTGCACTGGCAGCGGCCAAGTCGGCATTTGATTCGAATGATTTCAAAACCGCGAAAGCGCAATTGCAATGGGTGATAGACAAAGGTAACAGCGACGAATACAAGGCTGTTGCGAAAGTCCGCCTGGCTGGCATCCTGCTGGATGAAAAAGCATACGACGAAGGCCTGAAAGTATTGGCGGGTGAATTCCCTGCGCAGTTTGCGAATGTGGTCAGCGATCGCAAAGGCGACATCCTAGTAGCGCAAAACAAGCTGGATGAAGCACGTGCCGCATATCAGGCCGCGCTGGACAAAACAGATGCCAAGAATCCTGCACGCCAGCTGATCCAGATCAAGCTGGATGCCATCGGTGGTGCACCGGTTAAAAAAGCAGCATAAAAGCTTAAAGGAAAAGAAATGCAGAAGTATCGAATCGCATTAAAAGTACTGTCAGCCAGCCTGTTGTTGGCTACTGCCGGATGCTCGTTCCTGTCATCGATGAATCCGTTTGCCAGCAAGCCATCGACGCGCAATACGCCTGCGCCGCTGGTTGAGTTCAAGCAAACCATGACTGCTCGCACTGCGTGGACTGCATCGGTCGGCAAAGCAGGAAACTATGCATTCTCGCCAGTACTGGTGCGTAACGATCTCTATACTGCAGCAGCGGACGGCACCATTACCCGCCTGGATGCAACCAATGGTCAGTCCTTGTGGCGCATCAATGCAGGCATGCCTTTGACTTCTGGTGTCGGCAGCGATGGCCAGACTATCGTGGTTGCAGGTGAGAAGGGCGTCGTACTGGCGTTTGATAACCAGGGCAAACTGCGCTGGAAAGCACAAGCCAGCAGCGAAATCCTGTCGACACCAGCAGTTGGCCTGGATACTGTCGTCATCCGCAGCCTGGACAATCGCGTCGTTGCTTATGATGCAGAAACCGGTACCCGTAAATGGTTTGCCCAACGTACTGCACCGCCGCTGACGCTGCGTACCTCGCCTGGCATCTCCATTGCAAATGGCAATGCTTACATTGGCCTGGCCGGTGGTCGCTTGCTGGCAGTGGCACTGAGCACTGGCGCACCACGCTGGGAAGTTGCAGTGGGTGATCCACGCGGTACGACTGAACTGGAACGTATTGCTGATATTTCCGGTTCGCCGTATGTCGCTGGCCGTGATGTGTGCGCAGTATCGTACCAAGGCCGTATCGCCTGCTTCGATACCGTCAGCGGCACACCGCGCTGGGGTAAAGCTTTCTCCAGTGATGTCGGTGTCGATGTCGATGGCAGTGCAGTGTATGCTGCGAATGAACGCGGCACCGTGCAGGCATTTGCCCGCGATACCGGCACCAGCATCTGGCAGAACGAGCAGTTGAAAAACCGCCGCCTGTCGACCCCGATTTCATCCAGCCGTGCAGTAGCGGTTGGCGATTACCAGGGTTATATCCATTTCTTTTCGAAAGACAATGGCTTGTTATTGGCACGTGTGAACACTGATGGTAGCCCGATAGTCGGCGTACCAGTTCGCACCGATGCGAATCTTATTTTTCAAACTCAATCAGGAACAGTGGTTGCGATCGCAGCCGAGTAAAACATTTGATGAAGCCGGTTATTGCACTTATAGGTCGACCTAACGTCGGCAAATCCACGCTATTCAACCGACTAACCCGGTCGCGTGATGCGTTGGTCGCTGACCTTCCGGGTTTGACGCGTGACCGGCACTACGGCGAAGGCCGTGTGGGCGAACGTCCGTTCCTGGTAATTGATACGGGGGGTTTCGAGCCTGTTGCCAAAGAAGGCATCATGCACGAAATGGCCAAGCAGACGAAACAGGCGGTAGCTGAAGCTGACGTCGTGATTTTCATCGTTGACGGTCGTCAAGGCCTGACGCCGCACGATAAAACCATCACTGACTTCCTGCGTAAATCAGGTCGTTCCGTGATGCTGGTCGTGAACAAGGCCGAAGGCATGAAGTACACCACGGTCACTGCCGACTTCTATGAGTTGGGCATGGGTGATCCGTATGTAATCTCGGCCGCGCATGGTGACGGTGTTGCCGACCTGGTCGAAGAAGCACTGGACATCGCGTTCGCGCAACGCCCACCGGAAGAAGAAACACCTGCCTCGAACGACAGAAGCATCAAGCTGGCTATCGTGGGCCGTCCTAACGTCGGTAAGTCAACACTGGTCAACACCTTGCTGGGCGAAGAACGCGTCATCGCATTCGATTTGCCCGGTACGACCCGTGATTCGATCGAGATTCCGTTCGAGCGCGACGGCAAACATTACACGCTGATCGATACTGCCGGTATCCGTCGTCGCGGCAAGGTATTTGAAGCGATCGAGAAATTCTCGGTGGTCAAAACCCTGCAGTCGATTTCCGAAGCGAATGTCGTGTTGCTCTTGCTGGATGCCCAGCAGGATATCTCCGAGCAGGATGCGCACATCGCCGGCTTTATCCTGGAGTCCGGCCGTGCGCTGGTCATCGGTGTGAATAAATGGGATGGCCTGACGACTGACCGCCGTGATGCGATCAAGATGGATCTGGAGCGCAAGCTGAATTTCCTTTCGTTTGCAAAAACACATTTTGTGTCGGCCCTGAAATCGAGCGGCATCGGTCCGATGATGAAATCTGTCGATAGTGCTTATGCAGCCGCCATGACCAACCTGTCTACGCCTAAGTTGACGCGTGCTCTGATCGAAGCGGTCGAGCATCAGCAGCCGCGGCGCAAGGGCTCCATCCGTCCTAAATTGCGCTATGCGCATCAGGGCGGCATGAATCCGCCGATTGTTGTCATTCACGGTAATGCGCTGGAAGCGATCGATGCAAACTACAAACGCTTCCTGGAAAAGCATTTCCGAGAAACTTTTTCGCTTGTCGGGACTCCACTACGTATCGAGTTACGTTCTGGTAAGAATCCTTTCTCGCGTTCGGAAAAATAAGCGATTTGGCGAAAATGCCAGAAATCGATTACATTCCAATGGTTGGAACACTTGAAAAATAGCAAGATGCCTCAACCTCTTAAACACAACAACACACTGGAGCTGTCATGACCAACAAAGGGCAACTGTTACAAGACCCATTCCTCAATGCTTTGCGCAAAGAGCATGTTCCCGTTTCGATCTACCTCGTTAACGGCATCAAACTCCAGGGTCATATCGAATCTTTTGATCAATACGTCGTCCTCTTGCGTAATACCGTCACCCAAATGGTGTACAAACACGCAATTTCCACCGTTGTTCCTGCACGTGCCGTGAACCTGAGCCTTGAATCAGAAGCTGAATAATTTATACGCCGCCCAGTTGTGGGCGCAGTTTTAATATGCGCGCAGTACTGGTAGGCCTTGATTTTGGCAAAGGCGATTTCGCTGCAAGCCTCGAAGAACTTTCCCTTCTTTCCAGATCGGCAGGTGCCGATCCGATCATGACGATCACTGGCAAGCGTTCTAGTCCGGACGCTGCCTTGTTTGTCGGTTCGGGTAAAGCAAATGAAATCGCTGATGCGGTCGTCGACCACGAGCTTGATATTGTCATCTTCAATCATGCTCTGTCGCCGGCGCAGCAGCGCAACCTTGAACGTCATCTCAAGGTGCGCGTGGTGGATCGCACCAGCCTGATTCTGGATATCTTTGCGCAAAGGGCGCAAAGCCATGAAGGTAAGGTGCAGGTCGAATTGGCACAATTGCAACACTTGTCGACACGACTGATACGCGGTTGGACTCACTTGGAACGGCAAAAGGGCGGTATCGGTCTGCGCGGACCAGGTGAAACCCAGCTCGAAACAGATAGGCGTTTGTTGGGGGTACGGGTCAAGGCCTTGCGCGCCAAGCTGGATAAGCTGCACAAGCAGCATGCTACCCAGCGTCGTGCGCGTGGTCGTAATAATGCATTTTCAGTATCGCTGGTCGGTTATACCAATGCCGGGAAATCGACCTTGTTTAACGCCGTGGCTAAAACCAGGGTATTGGCAGCTGATCAGTTGTTCGCTACCTTGGATACGACTTCGCGTCGGATTTATTTGGGCGAAGCCGGGAATGTGGTTATTTCCGATACGGTCGGGTTTATCCGCGAATTGCCGCATCAATTGGTTGCTGCTTTTCGCGCTACGCTGGAAGAAACCATCCATGCGGATTTGCTGTTGCACGTAGTCGATGGTGCCAGCCCGGTCCGGATGGAACAGATAGAGCAGGTGAATATGGTTTTGCGTGAAATCGGCGCTGATCATATCCCGCAGATTCTGGTTTGGAACAAGATTGACGCTGCCGGTCTGGAACCTGCTTTGGAGCGTGATGAATATGATAAAATTCGTCGTGTTTTTATTAGTGCCCAGACTGGAAGCGGATTGGATCTATTGCGAGAAGCAATAGCCGAATGTGCGCAGGAGCGCGCCGCTGGATTAGAAGATGTATCACTAGTTGCATCTGACGACGTCAACGTATAAGTATTTACTTGGCCTTCCAACCCATTATTTTTCAGCCCGGACCGCAAAAGAATGCTCGTTTCCCTACTTAAAAAATTTGGTTTGAAGTTTTCGCTCAATGACCCGCGTTGGGGTCGTGGGTCCGATGACAATAATAAAAATCAGGATAACAAGCGCCCGAATGACGGTCCGCCTGATCTCGATCAATTGTGGCGTGATTTTAATCAGCGCCTGAGCGGTATCTTCGGCAACCGGAAAAATGGCGGCGGCGGTAATGGCGGCGATTCTTCCGGTGGCGGCATGGGGGGCTTCAAGCCGGACATGCGCGGTGCCGGCATAGGCGCAGCTATCATTGCCGGTATCGTCGCATTCCTGTGGCTGGTCAGCGGTTTCTTCATCGTGCAGGAAGGTCAGACCGGCGTGGTCATGACTTTCGGCAAATACAGCCACATGACGCCAGCCGGTTTCAACTGGCGCTGGCCGACACCGATCCAAAGCCATGAAATCGTCAACGTATCGCAAGTACGTACAGTTGAAGTCGGCTATCGCGGCAACGTCAAGAACAAGCAACAGCAGGAATCGCTGATGCTGACTGAAGATGAAAACATCATCGACATCCAGTTCGCCGTGCAATACACATTGAAAAACGCTTCCGATTGGGTCTTCAACAATCGTGAACAGGAAGAAATGGTCAAGCAGGTTGCTGAGACCGCGATTCGTGAAGTGGTCGGCCGCAGCAAGATGGATTTCGTCCTGTACGAAGGCCGTGAAAAAATCGCTTTCGACAGCAGCCAGTTGATGCAGCAAATCGTTGATCGTTACAAGTCTGGCGTACAGATTACCAACGTCACGATGCAGGGCGTACAACCACCTGAACAAGTGCAGGCTGCGTTTGATGATGCGGTTAAGGCAGGACAGGATCGCGAACGTCAAAAGAATGAAGGCCAGGCTTACGCGAATGACGTGATTCCACGTGCACGCGGTGCGGCTTCGCGTCTGTTGCAGGAATCAGAAGCATATCGTTCCAGTGTGACCGCGAATGCGCAGGGTGAAGCGTCGCGCTTCAAACAGGTTTTGGTTGAGTATCAAAAAGCGCCTGCCGTGACCCGGGATCGTATGTACCTCGAAACGATGCAGAAAATTTTCTCTAGCACTACTAAGGTTATGGTCGATTCAAAAGGTAATAACAGCCTGATTTATTTGCCGCTCGATAAGTTGATTTCCCAGTCTGCAGCACCTGCCGGTGCCGCAGCGGATGTCGGTGCGATCAGACCGCCTGCTACCTCGTCTACAAGTGCACCGGATACGGCTGCACTGGAAGCACAGGAGTCGAGGAGCCGAGATAGCCGTAGTTCGCGTGATCGGGAGGTACGATAATGAATCGCCTGATCTCTTATGTCATCGTTGCGGTTATCGGCTTCATCGCTTTGTCGTCGACCCTGTTTGTGGTTGATCAACGCCAGTATGCGATTGTGTTTGCACTGGGTGAAGTCAAGACCGTTATCAGTGAACCTGGCTTGCATTTCAAATTGCCGCCACCGTTCCAGAACGTCGTATTCCTGGACAAACGCATTCTGACTCTGGATACGCCGGATGCAGATCGCTTCATCACTGCGGAAAAGAAAAACATCCTGGTTGATGCCTTCGTTAAATGGCGTATCGTGGATCCACGCTTGTACTTCGTCAGCTTTAGCGGTGACGAACGCAGCGCGCAAAACCGTATGGCGCAAATCGTCAAGGCTTCGCTGAACGAAGAAATTACCAAACGTACTGTGCGTGAAGTGATTTCGGGTGAGCGCGGAAAGGTAATGGACGGCATCCAAAAGAAAGTCACCGAAGAAGCGAAACAGATCGGCGTTGAAATCGTTGATGTCCGCCTCAAGCGTGTTGATTATGTCGACCAGATCAATAACTCGGTGTTTGACCGTATGAAGTCTGAGCGTGCACGTGTCGCCAACGAATTGCGTTCGACTGGTGCTGCGGAATCTGAAAAGATTCGTGCTGATGCTGACAGACAGCGTACCGTTATCCTGGCTGAAGCGTACCGTGATGCTGAACAGATCCGCGGTGAAGGCGATGCCAAAGCGTCGCAAATCTACGCACAGGCATTTGGTCAAAGCCCGGAGTTCTATAAGTTTTACCGTAGCCTCGAAGCGTATCGGGCCAGCTTTAAAACACGTAACGACATGCTCGTGATCGATCCTAACTCCGAGTTTTTCAAGTATTTCAAAAACCCGGCATCGAGCGGAGCGGGCGCGAAGAAATAAACCGCGTCGTGCAAGCGAAGTAAGCATAGTTGCATGAAGTGATCAACCATCACTTCATGCAGTTCTTTTTTTGTGGCGGCTATTTATATGCATAAACGCAACTAAAACAAATTCCTGGCAGAAACGGCCCGCGTGCGGGCGGCCTCTGCCTAGCTGATATAAGCCTGCCGTACGCTGTATCCCAATTCCTTTTTCTGACTTTTTCGTTTCCCGTCATGCCCAACTGGCTGCTGCCTGAAAATATTGCTGATGTTTTGCCGTCTGAAGCGCGCAAAATTGAAGAACTACGTCGTGTCATTCTCGACAACTTCCACCTGTACGGGTACGAACTTGTCATGCCACCTATGTTGGAGTATCTGGACTCATTGCTGGCTGGTGCCGGACATGACATGGATTTGCGCACCTTCAAACTGGTCGACCAGCTGTCCGGCCGTACGCTGGGCCTGCGCGCAGACATGACTACCCAGGTGGCGCGCATAGATGCCCACTTGCTCAACCGTGCTTCGGTTACCCGCCTGTGCTATTCCGGTAGCGTCCTGCATACCCGTCCTAACGGTTTGCACGCTACTCGTGAGCCTTTGCAGATCGGCGCTGAGATATACGGCCATGCCGGGCTGGAGGCGGATGCGGAAATCCAGGAATTGGCGCTGGCATCGCTGGCTTTGGCTGGTTTTACCCAGGTAAGGCTGGATTTGTGCCACGTCGGCGTGTTGCGGGCGATCATTGAAAATGACGCAAATGCGCAAAAAGACGAGTCGGCACTGTATACTTTGCTCCGCGCCAAAGATGTTCCGGCGCTGCAGGAGATAACAGCTGCTTACGGTGAAGAGTCACGCCGTGCTTTGCTCGCCTTGCCTAGCCTGTATGGCGACGTCACGGTGCTGGCGCGCGCGCGCAAGGAATTGCCGGCTTTGACGGGTATTACCAAGGCGCTGGATGAGCTGGCGGCATTGGCCAGCCTCGCGGGCGAAGCGAACGTGACGATAGATTTGGCCGACCTCGGTGGCTATCAGTACGAGAGCGGTGCGATGTTTGCGATTTATGTGCCGGGCTTGCCGAATGCTGTCGCGCGTGGCGGTCGTTACGACCACGTCGGCGAAGCGTTTGGACGTGCCCGTCCGGCGACTGGTTTCTCTATGGATTTACGCGAACTGGCGCGCTTATTGCCAGTAGCGGAACGCAAGCGCGCAATTCGTGCGCCCTGGGGCCGCGAAGCAGCATTGCGCACCAAGATAGTTGCATTGCGCAAGGCAGGGGAAGTTGTCATACAAAGCTTGCCCGGCTATGAAAACGATCAGGACGAGTTTGAGTGCGACCGCGTACTCGTACTTGAAGATGGAAACTGGATTATCAAAAATTTAGGTTAAGTGATGTCAACAAAAAGCATGGCAAAAAACGTTGTAGTTGTCGGTACCCAATGGGGCGATGAAGGTAAGGGCAAGATCGTCGATTGGCTGACAGATCACGCGCAAGGTGTAGTGCGCTTCCAGGGCGGCCACAACGCCGGCCACACACTGGTGATCGGCGGTCATAAGACCGCATTGCAACTGATCCCTTCCGGCATCATGCGCGAAGGCGTCGCATGCTACATCGGTAACGGCGTGGTCTTGTCGGTACCTGACGTATTGCGTGAAATCGACAAGCTGGCAGCGATCGGTGTGGAAGTTCCGTCGCGCCTGAAGATTTCGGAAGCCTGTCCTATCATCTTGCCGTACCACACCGCACTCGACGTGGCACGTGAAGTCGCACGCGGCGATGCAAAAATCGGTACCACCGGTAAAGGTATCGGCCCGGCATATGAAGACAAAGTTGCACGTCGCGCCATTCGCGCTGCTGACTTGCTGAACGAAAAACGTTTCGCAGAAAAACTGCTGGAAAACCTCGATTACCACAACTTCGTGTTGTCGCATTATCTCAAGGTTCCAGCCATCGATTATCAAAAAACCCTGGATGATGCGCTGGCCGATGTGCCACGCCTGAAGCCTATGGTCGGCGATGTATCGAGCGCACTGTACGCAGCGTATAACGCTGGTGCCAACCTCTTGTTCGAAGGCGCGCAAGGTAGCTTGCTCGACGTCGATCACGGTACTTATCCATACGTCACCTCGAGTAACTGTGTGGCAGGTAATGCCTCCACCGGTTCCGGTGTTGGTCCTAACATGCTGCACTATGTGTTGGGTATCACCAAGGCTTACACCACACGTGTCGGTTCGGGCCCATTCCCATCGGAATTGCCTACTGATGCAGGCGTTGGCAAACACCTGGCAACAGTCGGCCACGAATTCGGTACCGTTACCGGCCGTGCCCGTCGTTGTGGCTGGTTCGATGCAGCTTTGCTGAAACGTTCGGTGCAGATCAACGGCGTGACCGGTATGTGCTTCACCAAACTCGACGTGCTGGATGGCTTGGAATCGCTGCGTATCTGCACCGGTTACAAACTGAATGGCAAAACAGTCGATATCTTCCCGGTCGGCGCAGAAGATGCAGCCGCTTGCGAACCTATCTACGAAGAAATGCCAGGCTGGAAAGAAACCACAGTTGGTGCGAAAACACTGGAAGCCTTGCCTGCGAATGCACGTGCTTACATCGATCGCATCGAAAAACTGGTTGGTGTGCCTATCGATATGATTTCGACCGGTCCAGACCGCGAAGAAACCATCGTATTGCGTCATCCTTTCAAATAAAAACTACTTAGTCCGACGAGTTGCAAGATGCCAGAATCAGGCGATAAAGATCTATGGGTGACATGGGAAGCCTATCACCAAGCAATCGAACGCCTGGCTCTGCTCGTGCACGAGTCGGGTTGGGAATTTGACCAGGTACTATGCCTGGCGCGTGGCGGTCTCCGCCCCGGCGATGTGTTCTCACGTATCTTCAATGTGCCGCTGGCGATTTTGTCGACCAGCTCATATCGCGAAGATGCGGGTAAAGAGCAGGGCTCGCTGGATATCGCGAAACACATCACGATTACAAACGGAACTCTGGGTGGCAAGGTATTGCTGGTCGACGATCTGGTCGATTCCGGAGTAACGCTGGAACAAGTACAGCGTCATCTTTCCGAAAAATTCCCCGCAGTGACAGAAGTGAAATCTGCCGTCATCTGGTACAAAGCTTGCTCATCTGTAGAGCCGGATTTCTATCTCGACTATTTGCCGCACAATCCGTGGATACATCAGCCATTTGAAGAGTACGATGGCTTGCGTCCGCATCAATTGGCAGCATGGTTGCGCAAAGGTGAAACAGAATAGGGCACATCGTCACTGATGTGTCATTTTCTGCAGGCAATATCTATGCGTTGCAAAAGTAAGTGACGTAGAAAAAACGTAGGAATTAAAAACAAGTTTTCGCAAAGAGTTTTGCGATATCTGAAGTGTGTTGCGTGCGTTTGAAGTGAGCTCGTATGAGCCAGGAAATAAATGCGACCGGAAAAAGAAAAACCCCGTTGACGAATCAACGGGGTTTTAATAACTTGGTGCCCACGGAGGGACTCGAACCCCCACACCTTGCGGCACATGGACCTGAACCATGCGCGTCTACCAATTCCGCCACGTGGGCCTACATGAAAGATGAGCAGTATAGCGGATATACATTGGAAGTCAATCATTGATTGCGATTAATTTGCATGTTTCTCGACTTATTATGCAAATACTCTCGTCGTCCGTTACACTGACTCCCGTTCTAATAACAATTAACCAAAACAGCTTTTGAGCCAATACTCTTATACCATTCCCAGCCGCGAGGAAATTCTCGGCATCTTACGTACGGCCACCGGTTCGCACGACGCTTCTACACTTGCTACTGCTCTCGGCGTAAAGCCTGATGAGATGGACGGTTTGATGCGTCGCCTGAATGCGATGGAGCGCGATGGACAAATCAAACCAGATCGCGCCGGCAATTATCAACTTGCCCATTCTTCCAATTTTATTGAAGGCCGTGTCAGCAGTCATCGCGACGGCTTCGGTTTCCTGATTCCCGACGATGCCAGTGCCGATATCTTTTTGCCTGAGAAAGAAATGCAAAAAGTACTGCACGGTGATCGGGTACAAGCACGCATCATAGGCACGGATCGTCGAGGTCGCCCTGAAGGCACCATCGTCGAAGTCGTTGCACGTGCAAACACACATGTCATCGGCCGCTTGCTGAACGAAAACGGCGTGTGGGTAGTTGCACCTGAAGACAAACGCATAGGCCAGGACATCATGCTGGCGGGTTCACCAGGCAAGGCAAAAACCGGGCAGGTCGTCAGTGTAGAACTGACCGAACAGCCTTCGCGTTTCAGCCAGCCTGTCGGCAAGATAGTTGAAGTCCTCGGCGACATCGATGACCCCGGCATGGAAATCGAAATCGCAGTGCGCAAATATGGCGTGCCGCATGAATTTTCTGAAGCGGCGAAAAAAGCAGCAGCGAAATTACCGAACGAAGTGCGTGCGGTTGATTTGCATGATCGCGTTGATTTGCGCGATGTGCCTCTGGTCACCATCGATGGAGAAGATGCGCGTGACTTCGATGACGCCGTGTATTGCGAACCATGCAAAATCGGTCGTGCTGACGGCTTTCGCCTGATTGTTGCGATTGCAGACGTTAGCAACTACGTCAAACCGAATGAAGCCATTGATGTCGATGCACTGGAACGCAGTACCTCGGTGTATTTCCCGCGTCGCGTGATTCCTATGCTGCCGGAAAAATTGTCGAACGGTTTGTGTTCGCTGAATCCGGGCGTAGACCGACTGACGCTGGTGTGCGATGCGGTGATCACTGCCAAAGGTGAAATCAAGGCTTACCAGTTCTATCCGGCAGTCATCCATTCCGCTGCACGCCTGACTTATACCGAAGTGGCTGCCATCCTGGGCAATACCAAGGGTATAGAAGCGACCAAGCGTCCGGCGCTGGTGCCGCACCTGCTGAATCTGTACGGCGTCTACCAGGCCTTGCTGCAAGCACGTCATGCACGTGGTGCGATCGACTTTGAAACAACCGAAACCTATATCGTTTGCAATGAAGTCGGCAAAATCCAGCAGATCCTGCCACGTACACGTAATGAAGCGCACAAACTGATTGAAGAGTGCATGCTGGCCGCCAACGTGTGCGCAGCTGATCTCTTGCAGCGTCACAAGCATCACAGCCTGTATCGTGTGCATGCGTTGCCGACCAAGGAAAAATTGAATCAGGTACGTACCTTCCTCAAGCAGGTCGGTTTGAATCTGGGCGGCGGCGACAAGCCGACTGCTTCGGATTACGCGGAACTGATGCCGAAGATTAAAAATCGTCCGGATGCCTTGTTGTTGCAGACCATGCTATTGCGCTCCATGCAGCAAGCGGTCTACAGCCCGGAAAATATCGGCCACTTTGGTTTGTCGTATGAAGCCTATGCGCACTTCACCAGTCCGATCCGTCGCTATCCGGATTTGCTGACCCATCGCGCCATCAAGGCCATCCTGCAAGGCAAGAAGTACGAGCCGCGCGGCATGGATACCAGCACGTTGAATACCATGCTGTCGCCTGCCGCGCGCAAGAAGCACGCGCAGGATAAGGCAGAGGGCAAGCAAAAGGCAGAGGGCGACCTGGCGATCTGGGAAGCACTCGGCATCCATTGCTCGGCAAACGAACGTCGTGCCGATGAAGCATCGCGTGACGTTGAGGCCTGGCTCAAGTGTTACTTCATCCGCGACAAGCTGGGTGAAGAATTCACCGGCACCATTTCTGGTGTCGCGACTTTCGGTATTTTTGTGCAACTCGATTCATTGTTCATCGAAGGCATGGTACATGTCACCGAGCTCGGCGCCGATCATTTCAAATTTGATGAGGCGCGCCATGAGTTGCGCGGTGAACGTACCGGTATCCGTTATCAGTTGACCGACCGTGTGACGGTGCAGGTCAGCCGTGTCGATCTGGATGCACGCAAGATTGATTTGCGTCTGGTGAACGAGCCTGGCATCCGTACCGTGTTGAAAAACGAAGCACGTCGTGCCGACAACGAACATCAGCAACGCAGCCAGAAAGCGGAAAAGAAAGCAGCGAAATCTGCAGGTAAGACAACTGCGAAGACTGCTGCGACGCCGACCGCCGCTGCTAAAAAAACCAAAGCCAAGCGTACCCCGGCAACACCGCATAAACAACGTGCACCAGCAGTGCACTCTAAATCAGGTAAGAAGAAGCGATAAAAATGAAGAGCAAGATGATTTTCGGCTTTCACGCCGTCACGGCGCGTTTGCGCCATGAAGCCTCTTCGGTAGAAGAAATTTACATAGACGCCGGTCGTCATGACCAGCGCATGAAGGATTTGATACGCGCAGCCGAAGGCGCCAAGGTACGTATTATTCCGGCTGACGATGCACGCCTGAGCAGCATTGTCGGCACGCGCCGCCATCAAGGCGTGGTAGCCAAGGCCGGTGAGTTGTCACTGGCACGCAATCTGGACGAGTTGCTGGATGCGATCGAAGGCCCGCCTTTGTTGCTGGTGCTGGATGGCATTACCGATCCACATAATCTGGGTGCCTGCCTGCGCGTTGCAGACGGTGCTGGCGCACATGCCGTGATCGCGCCGAAAGATCGCGCGGTAGGTCTGAATGCGACTGCTGCCAAGGTCGCCAGTGGTGCTGCCGATACCGTGCCTTACATTACGGTAACGAATCTGGCACGTACCCTGCGCGAACTGAAAGAGCGCGACATCATGCTGATCGGTACCACCGACGACTCCGAAAAAGGCTTGTATGAAGCCGATTTCTCCGGCCCGGCTGCTTTGGTCATGGGGTCGGAAGGTGAGGGTATGCGTCGCCTGACCCGTGAAACCTGTGATGTCCTGGTTGGCATCCCGATGTTTGGCTCGGTAGAGAGCCTGAATGTCTCCGTAGCCTCCGGCGTCTGTCTCTACGAAGCCCGCAGACAGCGCATCGCCACCGGTTCCTGAGCATCGCCTGACAGCATGGCGGCACCGGCCAGAAATAGCCGGTGCCGCCATGATTTTCGTTAACAGGCTAATATTGCTACCTGAGCATTTTCCGCATATCCATATTTACTTTATGTTTAGCCGTATTCGAGAAGACATCGCCAATATCATCGCCCGCGACCCTGCTGCGCGCAGCGAATGGGAGGTTATTACCTGCTATCCGGGCTTGCACGCCATCGTCATGCAGCGTTGGGCACATTGGTTCTGGACCCATGATTTGAAGTGGCTGGGGCGCTTTACGTCGCATATTGCGCGCTGGCTGACCGCAATCGAAATCCATCCCGGTGCAAAAATCGGGCGGCGTGTTTTTATCGATCACGGTTTTGGCGTGGTGATCGGTGAAACCGCCGAAGTCGGCGACGATTGCACGATTTATCAGGGGGTGACGCTAGGAGGTACCTCGCTCAGTAAAGGTGCAAAGCGCCATCCGACCCTGGGTGCTGGTGTGATTATTGGTGCCGGTGCGCAAGTCCTGGGTGGCTTTACCGTCGGTGAGGGCGCCAAAATAGGCTCCAATGCCGTGGTGGTGCGCGAAGTACCGCCAGGTGCCACCGCAGTCGGTAACCCGGCGCGCATTATCCAGAAAGACAATGCCCGCGATGAAGCTGCCGCACGCATGTTTGCAGCGTATGGCGTGACGCCGAACGGCGATGATCCTTTATCCAAGGCTTTGCATGGTTTGATCGATAATGCAGCGACACAGGAACACCAGATCGAGCGTATCCTGGCGGCACTGAAGTGTGCCGGTATCGATTGCGAAACCCTGAACGCCACCGAGAAATTTGATCCTGAACAGTTGAACAAACTGGTTGAGTAAGTAAAGCCATGACAGATGAAGTAAGCAATGCTCCTGCTGCCGATGCGCAGGGTGACGGACAGGTGGTATTTGATGCAGGTGCACTGCGTGTGCTGGCAGTATTGGCCGAGAAGGAAGCGCTGACGCCGGATGCTTATCCGATGTCCATCAATGCACTCACCAATGGCTGTAATCAGCTCACCAGCCGTGATCCTGTAATGTCACTGACTGAAAGCGATGTGCAGCGTATCTTGCAGGATTTGATCGCGGATAAATTTGTCGCCGAAGTAAATCAGGCCGGCGCACGTGTCAGCAAGTACGAGCACAGGCTGCGCATGAAGTGGACGCTGGAGCAGGACAAGCTGGCGGTGCTGACGGTGCTGATGTTGCGTGGTATCCAGACCGCCGGTGAAATACGTACCCGCTCGGGGCGCTTGCATGAGTTCGCCACCATCGTTGATGTCGAAGCAGCATTGCAATTCCTGATCGATAAATATCCGCCACTGGTGGCGCGCTTGCCGCGTGCGCCAGGCACCAAGGAAACCCGTTATGCGCCCTTGTTATCGGGAGAAGTGTTTCCTGAGTCGGGTGAGTTGCCTGCAGCGGCAAGCGGTGGTGTGAGCCGCCATGACCGCATCGGCCAACTGGAAGCAGAAGTGGCTGGCCTGCGCGACGAAGTCGAAGCTTTGAAAGCGCAGTTCCAGCAATTCAAACAGCAGTTTGAATAAGTTGAAGTCGGTACTTAGTTGCCGACTTCGCTCCCATTCAAGGCGTAACGGTGGATATTGCCCGCCGTATCCAGCGCCAGCCAGTCACCGCGCTCCGCTGCCGCGTGATCCAGATCCCAGTCTGACAATACATAGCGTACGCGTGCCGCATCATCGATTTGATAATCGTGTTTGGCCGGGCGATGGGTATGACCGTGGATCATGGTGGCACTGCCACTGAGGCGGAATAAGCCTGCAATCGCGTCCTGATTCACATCCATGATGTCGTAAGATTTGTCACGCTGGGCCGCACGGCTACCGGCGCGCAGGTTTTCTATGATGGCTTTGCGCTGTTCCAGGGGCAGGGCGAGGAAATTCTGTTGCCACTCCGGCTGGCGTACTTGCGCGCGGAATTGCATATATGCGTCGTCGTCGGTGCAATAGGCGTCGCCATGTGTCAACACCAGCAAACGTCCGGCTATCGTGGTGACATAGGGATCGGGCAGCAAACGCATGCCGGTCGCTTCGGCAAAGTCGGCTCCGACCAGGAAGTCGCGATTGCCAGCCATCCAGAATACTTCTACTCCGGCGGCACTGACTTGTTTCAGTGCATGGGCCACTTGCTGGTAATAGGGATCGTCCAAATCGTCATCACCGGCCCAGGCTTCGAAGATATCGCCGAGCAGGTAGAGTTGTCGGGTGTGTACGGCGTGTTGTTGCAGGAAATTAAAGAAAGCCTGCGTGGTGCGAGGCATCGCTGCCTGCAAATGCAAATCGGAAACAAAAAGCGCAGCCATTGCTGGCTGCGCTTGATTCGTCGAAGCAGAGGATAGGGAAGAGCTCATATCGTGCATCGAGATAGCTGGTTAAATAAACGTCAGACGCTTAGATTACTTCAGCTTTTTCGATGACTACGTCGTCTACCGGTACGTCTGCGAACATGCCGCTGCGTGTGGTTTTGACTGCGCGGATTTTTTCAACGACGTCGGTACCGTCGATGACTTTGCCGAACACGCAGTAGCCCCAGCCGTCTTGACCTGGGTAGTCGAGGAAGCTGTTGTTGTTGACGTTGATGAAGAACTGGGCGGAAGCCGAGTGTGGTGCCGAAGTACGTGCCATCGCCAGTGTGTACATATCGTTCTTCAAGCCGTTTTTGGCTTCGTTTTCGACTGGTTCATTGGTAGGCTTTTGTTTCATGCCTGGCTCAAAGCCACCGCCTTGAATCATGAAGCCGTCGATGACGCGATGGAAAATGGTGCCAGCGTAGTGGCCCGAGTTCACATATGCGAGGAAGTTTTCTACCGTTTTTGGCGCTTTTTCTGCGTCGAGTTCGATAGTGATGTTGCCGTGGTTGGTGGTGAGCAGGACTGCCATATTTATTCCTTGATAAATGTAGGGGTGATGAATAAAAACTGGTGACTAAAAATCAGTAATGATTAGTTGATGACGGTAGCCGATTCTATGACGATCGGAGTGGTCGGTACATTTTGATGGCCGCCGCGATTGCCGGTGCTGACGCCTTTGATCTTGTCGACGACTTCGGTACCTTTGATGACTTTTCCGAAGACTGCATAGCCCCAACCATCACGACTAGGGTAGTTCAGCATACTGTTATTTGTGGTGTTGATAAAGAACTGTGCAGTAGCGGAGTGCGGCGAGCTGGTGCGTGCCATCGCGATGGTGTAGATGTCGTTCTTCAAGCCGTTTGCTGCTTCGTTCTGGATAGGAGCACGTGTCGCTTTCTCTTTCATGTCTTTATCGAAGCCGCCACCCTGGATCATGAAGCCATCGATCACACGGTGGAAAATCGTACCGTTGTACTGGCCGCTTTTTACATACTGCACAAAGTTCTCTACGGATTTCGGTGCTTTGTCCTGGTTAAGTTCCAGCACGATATCGCCCATACTCGTTTTCAGTAATACCTGCGGTGCATCAGCAGCTTGTGCGAATTGCAGCATGCCGGACAGTGAAACGGCGGCGACCATGGCCAGGACGTGACGACGAGAAAATTTCATGCGGGCTTCTTTCATTTAAATGAAGGTGAGTGATGCTCAGATGTACGGCTAATTTCGGGTACAGATGATGCTGATGTACAAATATTCAATAGCCTTCAGCTTGCAGGATCATACGCGCTGTCATATTATGCCGTCCCGTTTGAGCGGGCAGGAAGGGCAAAGATTAAATGCCATCTTGCGCAAGAAGCAGTGCAGATAAGCAACTTGAACGGCGGTTGCGGTTTTTATCAATGCTATACTGCTAAAAATTCGTGCTGCCCAAACGCGCCACGAAAAAGCGCATTTTATCAAAAAAGAAGCATAACTAAGTGTTTTGGCAGCGTCGCCGCAGCTGCGCCCCGAAGTTGCTGATGCGCGTAAATGGCGATGCGCAGCTAGCCTTGTGACAAATCTTAGCCGAAACAGACAACCATTCATGAGTGCCCTGAAGATCTACAATACGCTGGCGCGTGAGAAGCAGCCGTTTACTCCTATTGAGCCTGGTAAAGTCCGAATGTACGTATGTGGCATGACCGTATACGACTACTGCCATATCGGACACGCGCGCGTCATGGTGGTATTCGACCTGGTGCAGCGCTGGCTGCGTGCTTTGGGCTATGAAGTCACTTACGTACGCAATATTACCGATATCGATGACAAGATCATCAAGCGCGCTGCCGAAAACGGTGAGTCCATTTCTGCCCTGACGCAACGCTTCATCGATGCGATGGATGAAGATGCCGCCGCGCTGGGCGTACAAAAGCCGGATCACGAACCGCGTGCGACTAACTACGTACCGCAAATGCTAGGCTTGATCGAAGCGCTGGAACGCAATGGTCTGGCCTATAAATCATCCGATGGTGATGTGAACTATTCAGTGCGTGATTTCCCGGGTTACGGCAAGTTGTCCGGCAAGTCGCTGGACGATCTGCGCGCCGGTGAGCGCGTCGACGTGAACACCGGCAAACGTGATCCGCTGGATTTCGTCTTGTGGAAATCGTCGAAAGAAGCCGAGCCGGAAGAAGTGAAGTGGTCATCGAAATGGGGTAGTGGTCGTCCGGGCTGGCATATCGAATGCTCGGCCATGGCCTGCGAACTGCTGGGTGAACAATTCGATATACACGGCGGCGGTGCAGATTTGCAGTTCCCGCATCACGAAAATGAAATTGCCCAGTCAGAAGGGGCGAGCCAGCATACCTTCGTCAACTACTGGATGCACAACGGTTTTGTACGCGTCGACAATGAAAAAATGTCGAAATCGCTGGGTAATTTCTTCACTATCCGTGAAGTGCTGGCGAAATACGATTCCGAAGTCGTGCGCTTCTTTATCCTGCGCGCGCACTACCGCAGCCAGCTGAATTATTCGGATGCGCATCTGGATGATGCACGCAACGCCCTGACGCGGATGTACACGGCGCTCAAGGATGTGGCACCGGATGGCGCACCGCTGGATATGACAGAAGCGCATGCCGTACGCTTTGCCGAGGCAATGAATGACGATTTCAATACGCCGCTGGCCGTAGCCGTATTGTTTGAGCTGGCAAACGAGATCAATAAAACAAAATCCCCTGTTTTGGCGCGCCAACTGGTCGGACTCGCTGGTATAGTCGGTCTCTTGCAGCGCCCGGCCCAGCAATTCCTGCATGCCGGACTGGCCAACGGGGAAGATGGCGAGATGGAAACATTTGTCGTCGAGCAAATCAATGCGCGTGTCAACGCCAAGAAGGCGAAGAACTTTGCCGAAGCTGACCGTATTCGTGCCGAGCTGCTGGAAAAAGGCATCATCCTGGAAGATAAACCGGGTGGTCTGACCGAATGGCGTAGGGCTTGAGCTGATGGGGAAAACGATCGCCACTGACGAAACCCGTATCCTGCCAGCCTACTGGGAGGAGGCCAAGGCCGAGCTGATGAAGCGCGACCGTATCCTGCGCAAACTCATCCCACAGTTTGGTGATTTGCACCTGGTTGGCCGCGGCGAGGCATTTTCCACATTGGCCCGTTCCATCATCGGACAACAAGTTTCCAGCAAAGCTGCTGATTCCGTCTGGCAGCGCTTCCTCGAAGTTTGCCCAAAATGCACGCCAGCCCAAGTGATCAAGGCTGGTGACAAGCTGGCAACTTGTGGCTTATCCAAGCGTAAAGCAGAGTATATTTTCGATCTGGCAGACCATTTCAAGGCAAAACGTGTCAATTGTGACAAGTGGGCCGAAATGGAAGATGAAGAAGTTATCGCTGAGTTAATTCAAATTCGCGGCATCGGACGCTGGACAGCGGAGATGTTTTTGATATTTAATCTGCTCCGACCAAATATTTTGCCGCTGGACGACCTCGGTTTGCTGGCGGGCATTAGCCGTAATTATTTTTCTGGCGAGCCGGTTTCGCGCAGCGATGCGCGGGAAGTAGCCGCCAATTGGGAACCTTACCGTACTGTTGCGACCTGGTATCTGTGGCGTAGCCTGGATCCGGTAGAGGCAGCAAACTAGGTAGATACGAAATCCACCACGTGTTGAATCATAAAGGTGCACGATGAGTAAAACGACTTTCCTCGGCTTTGAACAGCCGATTGCAGAACTCGATTCCAAGATCGAAGAGCTGCGCTTTGTACAAGATGACTCTGCAGTCGATATCTCGGAAGAGATCGATCGCCTGTCCAAGAAGAGCCAGCAACTGACCAAAGATATCTACGCCAAGCTCACGCCGTGGCAAGTGTCGCAAATTGCACGTCATCCGCAACGTCCGTACACCATGGACTATGTGAATGAAATCTTCACCGACTTCCACGAATTGCACGGTGACCGCAGCTATGCGGACGATCTGTCCATCGTCGGCGGCCTGGCACGTTTCAATGGCATGCCTTGCATGGTCATCGGTCATCAAAAAGGTCGCGATACCAAAGAACGTAGCATGCGTAACTTCGGTATGCCGAAACCGGAAGGCTATCGCAAGGCGATGCGCCTGATGAAGCTGGCTGAGAAATTCGGCTTGCCGGTGTTTACATTTGTCGATACCCCGGGTGCATTCCCTGGTATCGATGCCGAAGAGCGTGGGCAATCGGAAGCGATTGGTCACAACCTCTACGTCATGGCTGAATTGAAAGTGCCATTGATCGCGACCATCATCGGCGAAGGCGGGTCCGGCGGCGCGCTGGCGATTGCGGTTGGTGATGCAGTTCTGATGTTGCAGTACTCGACTTACTCGGTGATCTCACCGGAAGGTTGTGCTTCGATTCTGTGGAAATCTGCAGAGCGCGCATCCGATGCGGCAGAAGCACTCGGCCTGACCGCACATCGCCTGAAAGCCATGGGCCTGATCGACAAGATCATTAATGAACCATTGGGTGGCGCGCACCGCGATCCTAAGCAAATGGCAGCATTGGTCAAACGTGCGTTGGCCGATACCGTGCGTCAGTTCCAGGGTATGAAAACCAAGGACTTGCTGGCAGCACGTCATGAAAAATTAATGAGCTACGGTAAATTCAAAGAGCTCAACACACCGGAATGATGCGTGACGAATAAAGAAACTGCGTCTATGCAAGCTGGGTTTGAACGCGCGTTAGGGGAGATCCGGACGCGCGTTTCTCTTTCTGGCCCCGGTGTCGCCAAAATCGCGCTGGCTTACAGCGGCGGACTCGATTCAGCGGCCTTGCTGCATTTGCTGCATGCATATGGACAGGTGCAGCACATGGAAGTCTATGCCTTTCATGTGCATCATGGTTTGAGTTCGAATGCCGATGACTGGCTTGCGCATTGCCGCGCGCAGTGTGCGGCATTGGGGGTGACCTTCGATGCGCGCCAGGTACAAATCACCCGCAAAGATAAAAACGGCATAGAGGAAGCGGCACGGCAAAGTCGGTATGCGGCACTCGGCGACATGTGTCGTGCGCATGGTGTGCCGCTGCTGCTGACGGCGCATCACCTGGATGACCAAGCAGAGACCGTGTTGCTGCAGCTCTTGCGCGGTTCCGGTGTGGCAGGTCTGTCCGGTATGGATAGCGCGAATCATGCGGCGGATTTGCTGGGTGATGCCAGCTTGTTGATGGGACGTCCATTGTTGCAGGTGACGCGTGAAGATTTGCAGGCCTACGTCACAACGCACGCGATCCAGTATGTCGAAGATGAATCGAATCTGGACCCGCGCTATGCACGCAACGCTTTGCGTCATCAGGTCATGCCGAAACTGGAAGAACACTTTCCAGGTTTCCAGCAGCGCTTTGCGCGTACCGCGCAGCATGCACAATCGGCACAACGTTTGTTGATAGAACTGGCGGCCGAAGATTTGCAGCAATGCCTGGATGGTGAATGCGTGGATGTGAGCAAGCTGAAGCTTTTCAGCGCAGACCGCATCGACAATATGTTGCGCTATTGGTTTGGTTTGCGCGGTGTGCGTATGCCATCGACCGCCTGGCTCAATGAAATGCGCACGCAATTGCTGGAAGCAAAACACGATGCGCAGTTATGCGTCACGCATGCAGACTGTCATATCCGGCGCCACCGTGACCGGGTCTACATTACACCTAAATTCGATCCGGACTTGCTGCTGCAGCCGCCACGCTCGTTCAACTGGCAGGGTGAAGCCAGCCTGCATTTCCCCAGTTTCGGCGGCACTTTGCACTTTGATCAGGCGGAGCAGGGCATTGCTGCCGATTGGTTACGTGCGCAAACACTGTCTATCCAGTTGCGCAGCGGTGGCGAACGTTTGAAACCGGCATGGAATCGCCCGACCAAAAGTTTGAAGTACCAGTACCAGGCTTGCGATGTTCCAGCTTGGGAGCGTGAACGCCTGCCGTTGGTTTTTGCAGGTAAGCAATTGTTGTTTGCTGCAGGTATAGGCATGGATTGCCATCCGCTTAATCCCGAGGCGGGAGCCAATATTCAGCTGCGTTGGCAGTTCGATTAGAGTTAAATTGCGCCGTATCAAGAACGGAAAACGCACATACCCGGGATTTTTGGTGATTTTGATAAGGCTAGGCGCTGGCACGGCCTTGTCGGACTTGTCATTCTGCGCTGCAGGCTGTAAAGTCGAGGGTTGATTTTTCACGCTTTTCTCTTCTTTTAAGAGCTCGTTCACTATCCCTATGGCTTTAATCGTTCACAAATACGGCGGCACTTCGATGGGCTCCACCGAGCGCATCAAAAATGTCGCCAGACGCGTCGCCAAATGGCATGACGCTGGTTATCAAATCGTAGTGGTGCCATCGGCGATGTCCGGTGAAACCAACCGTTTGATCGGATTGGCCAAAGATATCATGCCGCAACCAGATCCACGCGAACTGGACATGCTGGCTTCTACCGGCGAGCAGGTATCTGTTGCCTTGCTGGCGATGGCTTTGCAGTCTATCGGCAAGGAAGCGGTATCGTATGCAGGCTGGCAGGTCGCGATCAAGACGGACTCCGCTTTCACCAAAGCGCGCATCCAGTCTATCGACGACGTTAAAGTGCAGAAGGATCTGGATGCGGGTCGCATCGTCATCATCACTGGTTTCCAGGGTGTGGACGACGACGGCAATATCGCAACGCTGGGTCGTGGCGGCTCCGATACCTCGGCAGTGGCTGTTGCAGTCGCGCTGAAGGCACAGGAATGCCTGATTTACACAGATGTTGACGGTGTTTATACGACTGACCCACGCGTCGTGTCGGAAGCGCGTCGCCTGAATACAGTTACCTTTGAAGAGATGCTTGAAATGGCATCGCTAGGTTCGAAAGTGCTGCAGATTCGTTCGGTTGAATTTGCTGGTAACTACCGGATGCCGACACGCGTGCTGTCGTCGCTGACCGATCCTATGATACCGCTGGAAGAAGAAGCAAAATCCGGCACCCTGATTTCGTTTGAGGAAGATACACACATGGAACAAGCTGCCATCACCGGTATAGCATTCAATCGCGATGAAGCGAAAATTACCGTACTGGGCGTACCTGATCGCCCAGGCATCGCGTATCAGATCCTGGGACCGATTGCTGCGGCAAATATCGAAGTCGACATGATCATTCAAAACCAGTCGGTCGACGGCAAAACAGACTTTACCTTCACCGTCCCACGTGGCGATTACGCCAAGGCAGTGGATGTATTGAATGAAAGCGTCAAAGCACACATTGGTGCAGCCAGCATCCAGGGCGACACCAAAGTGTCCAAAGTCTCGGTGGTTGGTGTCGGTATGCGTAGCCATGTTGGTATCGCGTCGCAAATGTTCCGTACCTTGTCGGAAGAGGGCATCAACATCCAGATGATTTCGACTTCGGAAATCAAGATTTCGGTCCTGATCGACGAGAAGTATATGGAATTGGCAGTTCGTGCCTTGCACAAGACCTTCGATCTGGAAAAAAGTAATTAAAAAAGAAAACAAGTCATACATGGAAATGCATAGTTTTGGGTTGACCAGACATGCGTGAAAAGTTATGATGCTGGACCTTCTGGTGACGGGCTGTCGACGTTGCTGAAGTAATGTGGAGACGTGGCCGAGTGGCCGAAGGCACTTCCCTGCTAAGGAAGCATATGGGCTTAAACCTGTATCGTGAGTTCGAATCTCACCGTCTCCGCCAAAGAATTGAAAGCCCTTGATGAAAATCAAGGGCTTTTTTTCTTTCTCGAATTGGATAGAGTCACTTTTACTGGAATACGTATTTTGAACACGAAGAGAAGCAAGCGCTGGGATGGAAAGATAGATACGCTGACCGCGGATTACCTGAAGGATGTCGTAACGCAGATGAAGTCTTACGGCGATCGCGTACAGTTTGCATTGAACGGGCCGGGACAAAAGCCGCACTACCAGGTCATCAATAGTTTTGAAAAGAAAATGGCATTCGACAGCAATAACCATTTGCTGCATCCGGCCGAAGATGAATTTGTCGGTGCCAATGCAACTCCTGTGCTGACACTGGCGCAAATAGAGAGTGCGATAGCCAACGTCGGTGTCAAGCGTGTGACCACCACCACGCGTGCAGTTCGCAGCGTACGGGGCAGCAGCACACCTGCAGCACGTCCGGGTGACCTGATCGATATCCAGAAGTACGAATACTTCAAGAACAACGTACAGAAGCTACCGGAAGGCATCCGCGCTTATTCGCAGGACATTACCAATCTGATGAAGAAGGGTATGACCGCTGAAGCTGCTTTTGGCGAGATCGTCGAACAATACTTCTGAGTGGTAGGCGGGTGCGACTCGCCAGGCCTGGATGTAAAAAAGCCCGCATCGTCTGGATGCGGGCTTTTTTATTTGCCGAACCGGTCAGTGTGTGGCCATTCGGCGCTTCGTGTGGTTGAGACTACGTCTGTTCATCAGCGACGTGCTCAGACCCTGTAAATTTTTTCCCCGGTCTGCACAATTTTGAATTTTGCGTCGGATAGCGGGTCGAGTGCGCGGCCATCTGCCAATTGATAGGTTTTGGAACCTGGCAGTTCGTCCGGATCGGGCGTACTGATAGGCGTTTGATAAACCTCAACGTGGTAAGCGGCACCGGTCTTTCCTTTGGCATCGAATTTTTCTACCAAATCCATAAGAGTCTCCTTTGGGTTGAGGGTGAGATAACAATACCAGATTTTGTTAGTCGCGCCAGTGGCATTCTGATCGCCGTCAATTCATTGCCTAAAAGATAATGATGTATCGATCAGATCAGGGGAAGAGGCTTAGTTTGAGTGATTGAGATATTAATTTAATAAGTAAAGTGTAATAAATCGAAAAAAAATCAAAATATTTTCACTTAAACCCTAAAGTTCTGATTTCCGCGGCCGTTATCAAATTCAGACGGCAGGATTCTTTCCTGATTTTAGGTTCTGAATATTTTTAAAAATATTTTAAAAATATTTTGTTTTGACCCTAAAGTTTGGAAAAAACGTGCCGTTAAAGAGACAAGAGCGCGAAAAGAAGTTCATTTTTTTGTCTCTGGAGTCGATTTTTGGAAAATTCTGTATCCCCCAGAATCACTAAAAATTGCCTCAAAACATGCTTTTTTATAAGCAACATCTGAATGCGGAATAAATGCTCAGATGCAATATGCAAGCCACTCTCCGCCTCATTTCATGTGAGTGCGTATTGAATGCTGGTCGACGTTTGTAAGACAAACGCCTACCGGCTTATTGTCGTCTGCTCTGTATAAAAATACAGAAACCTGCCTATTCCAGCCCCCAGTTTCCCCCTGCAGAATGCAATCACTGGCTACAAATTACCGCCAGGAAATTCACAGATCAGGGGATAACATGACAAACAACGACATCATTGCTGAAATTCGTGACGCCAACCTGGGTTACTTGATGCTTGCACAACAAATGATTCGTTCCGACAAGGCAACTGCAATCTTCCGCCTCGGAATCAGCAATGAGATCGCTGACCTGATCGAAGGCATGAACAATGCCCAGATCCTCAAACTCGCTGGTGCCAATATGATGCTGGCCCGCTTCCGTTTCGACGACGGCGCCATACTCGGCATGCTGACCAATTACAACAAAGATCGCTCGCTCGCTTGCGCATTCGCATGCAGCCATCCTGATGGCGGGACAAGCTGTTGAGCAAATCGCTTAATTAAGCTGTTGCCGACCGTATTGTTGTAATTCTTCAGAAGCGAGCGAAAAAATGGCCAAGAAAAGTGTAGTGACAGAAGCACAAGAAATTCAGCTTGCAATCGAACTCATTAATTTGGGTGCACGTCTGCAATTGCTGGAATCGGAAACCACGCTGTCGCGCGAACGCTTGCTGAAGCTGTATAAAGAATTGCGTGGCGTATCGCCGCCGAAAGGGATGTTGCCATTTTCGACCGACTGGTTTATTACCTGGCAGCCGAATATACATTCCTCATTGTTTATGGGCATCCATAAATACCTGATCGAACATGCACAGATCTCTGGCATCCAGGCTGTGATGAAAGCGTACAAGCTTTACCTGGAGCAGGTTGAGCTGGGTGCGGATGGTGAGCCAGTTTTGTCATTGACGCGCGCCTGGACTCTGGTACGATTCTTCGACAGCAAAATGCTGGCAACTGCATGTTGCAGCGAATGCGGCGGCAATTTCGTCGTGCATCGCCTCGATTTGAATGCAAATTACACCTGTGGCCTGTGCCATATGCCATCCCGGGCAGGTAAAACCAAACGTGCCAAGGCAGACAGTCTGCTGGCCGCCTGAACGGATAGTCTTATTATTGAAAGAGTGTCTGTGTGAAGAAAGTGGGGCGCTCCGGCGCAAAGTCGGCGCCTCCAAGGACGGTATTCCAGATACCGGCAGTGCAAGCCCTTCTGTTTCAAATCTCCTCCTTTTTTATCGTACTGCTGCTGGCGTATAGCCTGGCGGCAGTTTTCGGCTGGTCCATGAATGTGTTGGTTGCGGCTTGTCTGCAAGGCGTGGTCGCTGCTGGTTTGTCGTGGTGGCGCGGGCTCGCACCGTGGTGGTTGTTAATCCAACTGCTGTTTTTGCCGGTACTGTTGCTGACTCTAAGCCTGCAATGGTCGCCGTTTATCTTTCTGGCTGCTTTCCTGGTCCTGCTATTCCTCTACTGGAGCACCTTCCGTACCCAGGTCCCGTATTACCCGTCACGCCTGTCCACATGGCAGGCGGTCGAAGGTGTGCTGCCGCCTGAACAAAAAATCAGCTTTATAGATATAGGCAGTGGTCTCGGCGGCCTGGTGATGAGTCTGGCGCGACGTCGACCGGAAAGTCGTTTCGTCGGTATTGAGATCGCGCCCTTGCCGTGGCTGATCAGCAGTCTGCGTGCGCGCTTCGGTGCCAGTGGTGCGCGCTTTGAGCGCGGCGACTACGGTCGCCTGAATTTTGCGGACTACGATGTGGTGTTTGCTTATCTGTCACCGGCAGCCATGCCGAATCTGTGGCGCAAGGCCAAGGCAGAAATGCGCAGCGGTACTTTGCTGCTTAGTTATGAGTTCATCATCCCCGGGACCACGCCCGATATCGTGCTGTCCCCCGACGCAAGTGGCGTCCAGCTTTACGGCTGGCGTATCTGAGCAAATCTGAGCGCATCTCTCAGCTTTATTTCAGTGATTCCTCCCCGATAATCGCTCAAGTTCCAACAATTCACGCCGTTGAAAGCATATGAGCGCTTGAGCGGTCAATACCACCCCTATATACAACAGGTGGGCTGTCATCTTGGTTGCGCGTATGCAACTGTTAAGGCAATAATGGCAGCCTAAACCTAAGAAAAACGGAGCGAGCGCACTTGTTAGTCATCATTGGATATCTGGTTGTCGTCCTATCGGTCTTTGGCGGCTTCGCTCTGGCTGGTGGTCATTTGGCCGCTTTGTTTCAACCCCTTGAGTTGCTCATGATCGGCGGCGCTGCGGTTGGTGCCTTCTTCGTTGGTAACAACGGCAAGGCAATCAAGGCGACACTGAAGGCTTTGCCTAGCGTTTTTAAAGGTTCCAAATATACAAAGAGTTTGTATATGGAGCTGATGACGCTTTTATTCGAAATCCTGACCAAGGTCCGCAAAGAAGGTTTGATGTCGATCGAAGGTGATATCGAGTCGCCGGAAGAAAGCGCAATCTTCGCCAAGTATCCGACTGTACTGGCTGATCACCACACCATCGAATTCATGACCGATTACCTGCGCCTCATGGTGTCGGGCAATATGGATGCATTCCAGATCGAAAACCTGATGGATAACGAGATTGAAACCCATCACGCCGAAGGTGAAGTGCCGGTGCATTGCGTGGCTAAAGTCGGTGACGGCTTGCCTGCGTTCGGTATCGTGGCCGCGGTGATGGGGGTGGTGCATACGATGGAGTCGGTGGGCTTGCCACCGGCCGAACTGGGTATGCTGATCGCACACGCGCTGGTTGGTACCTTCCTCGGTATTTTGCTGTCTTACGGTTTCGTGACTCCTTTGTCGAGCTTGCTGGAACAGAAGCTGCATGAATCTTCGAAGATTTTCCAATGTGTGAAAGTGACTTTGCTGGCCAGCCTGAATGGTTACGCACCTGCACTGGCAGTTGAATTCGGCCGTAAGGTCCTGTTCTCGACTGAGCGTCCTTCCTTCAGCGAGATGGAAGAGCACATCAGACAGTCGAAAACAAAATAAACCCATTTATTAACTTTGCGTCGCAAGTAAAAAAGTAATCTAACGGAGACTGGCATGGCTGACGAAGGACTCCGTCCCATCATCATCAAACGTATCAAAAAATCCGGGGGCGGCCATCACGGCGGCGCCTGGAAAATCGCCTACGCCGATTTCGTCACGGCGATGATGGCTTTCTTCTTATTGATGTGGTTGCTGGGCTCGACCACCAAAGGCGATCTGCAAGGGATCGCTGACTTCTTCAGCACCCCTTTGAAAGTGGCGATGGCTGGCGGTTCCGGTAGTGGCGACAGCTCGAGCGTGATCAAGGGTGGTGGCAAGGACATGACCCGCATCGATGGTCAGCAGAAAAAAGGTGAAGACCTGACGCCAGCCAAAAATTTCAATTTGAAAGCGGCAGAAGCAGAACTGGAACGCCAGGAAGTCAACCGCCTCAAGGCTTTGAAAGAACGTATCGAAAAAGCGATCGATACCATTCCCGGCTTGCAGCAATTCAAAAATCAGTTGTTGATCGATATCACGACCGAAGGTTTGCGCATCCAGATCGTGGATGAAAAAAACCGTCCGATGTTTGCATTGGCACGTGCCGAGTTGCAGCCGTATACCAAAGTCATCCTGCACGAAATCGCCAAGATCCTGAACGATATTCCGAACCGTATCAGCCTGTCCGGCCATACCGACGCGACCCCGTATTCGAGTGGTGAAAAAAGCTATAGCAACTGGGAGCTGTCTTCCGATCGTGCCAATGCTTCGCGCCGTGAGCTGGTTGCTGGTGGTATGGCGGAAAACAAAATGTTGCGGGTCGTCGGTTTGTCTTCTGCCGTGTTGTTCGATACCGCTGATCCGCTTAATCCGGTCAATCGTCGTATCAGCATCATCGTGCTGAACAAAAAAGCGGAAGATTCGATCACCCAGGAAAACAGAAAAGTTGATGTAAGTGACAAGGAGAGTGCGCAGGAAGTCGTCGAGAATGCGGTGAATGCGCAGCAAGTGAAGCCAGCCCCAGTTGCACCAGCAGCTCCGGTAGCCCCAATTGCAAGATAAGCAAAGTGCTGTAAGTAAACGAAATGAGCGGGTGCTCCCATGACAATAAAAAATTCGTTGGCGCTGGAAATAAAGAAACTATTAACGGGCTTGTCTGAACACGGAAGTCAGCATCTGTCGGAAATCGAAACAGATCTGGTGCAAACCAATATCTTGTTGAGTGAAGCGATAGAAAAACTGAGTGCCAGTTTCATGGCTATCCACGAAGCGGTGAGTGCGCAGCAGCAGATGGTTGATGCGCTGCTGGCGCAGGCGCCCGCCGCGGCGGTGGGCGAGCTCAAGACCAAGGCAGCACAGATCGATCAGCACGTGAATTCCGCGGTCACGGGTTTGCAGTTCCAGGATATGACGAATCAACTGATAGGTCGTGCGATGCAGAGACTGGTCGGGGTGCGCGATGTACTGGAAGTGCTGGGTACACATAGTGCGGCGATACCGGGCGAGGCGGATCAGAACCAGTTGCAGAATTTGCTGGAACAGGCGAATGCCAGCCTGAAAACACAAAGCATCAATCTCGAGAATGAATTGTGGAAAGCAGTGCGTCAGACGCATATGGAAAGCGGCGACGTCGAACTGTTTTAAACGGATTTAAATTTAGATAACCGGGCGTACAGGCCTGAAACAAAAATGGGCAGGGGTAAAGATGGCAAAGACAATATTGGCAGTCGATGATTCGGGTTCACTGCGACAAATGGTGGTCTTCAGTTTGAGGGCGGCCGGCTATCAGGTGACGGAAGCAGTTGATGGACAAGATGGTCTGGATAAAGCGAAGACGCAGGTGTTTGATCTGGTACTGACCGATCAAAACATGCCGCGCATGGATGGCTTTTCGCTGATCCGTGCATTGCGGGCGCTGTCGACTTATCAAAAAACACCAATCCTGGTCCTGACGACTGAGTCCAGTGATGAAATGAAAGCCAAAGGTCGTGCGGCTGGTGCCAACGGCTGGCTGGTCAAACCTTTCGATCCGCAACGACTGACTGAAGTCGTGAAAAAAGTGATTGGTTAATACATATCATGAGTTGCAACATCATCAAGCGCACAGATAACGGAGCAGAACGATGACCATCGATATGAGTCAGTTCTTCCAGGTATTTTTCGATGAAACGGAAGAACTCCTGGCCGAGATGGAAAAACTGCTGCTGGCGGTGGACGTATCGGCTCCTGATGAAGAAGACTTGAATGCGATTTTTCGCGCGGCGCACTCGATCAAGGGCGGCGCTGCCACATTTGGCATTACGGATCTGACCGAAGTCACGCACGTGCTGGAAACCTTGCTGGATAGAATTCGCAAAGGTGAGATGGCGCTGATGGCCGAGCACGTCGATGCCTTCCTGTCGGCGAAAGACGTGCTCAAGATGCAACTGGATGGCCACCGCCTGCATACACCAGTGGACCTGGATGCGGTTGCGGATGTGCGCATCCTGCTTGAGTCCTTGTCGCAGGACGAAGCTCAGCCACCGCAAGCTGCGCCAGCCGTTGCTGCGACACCCGGCGATGTTTCCGGCGATAGGCGCTTCCGCATCGAATTACCGCAAACTTCAGCGCGCGACGTGGATGCGCTGGCCGCCGAACTGGGCTTGCTGGGTGAGATACAGCGCGACGTGCTGCCGGATCAACGCGCAGTGTTTACGCTGAGTACGCAAGAAGGCGTGGACGACATAATCGCAATCTGTTCCTTCATCCTCGATCCGCAAGATTTAAAAATCACTGAAGAAGCCGTCATCAAAGGTGTGCATCAATCGATAGATGATCGCAGCCGCAATGAAGAAGAGCAGGGCTACGGTTTCTTCGAGCCGCTGCACTCGACTATCGCCGAAAACGCGCAAGGCTATGGTTTCTTTGCGCCGTTTGTTCCATTGCCGTTGCCTGATGCGAACAGCAAGGACGCATCTGAGCAGGATGAAGAAAAAGCGCATGCACTGGCGATAGAGGAAGTACACGCCGCTGCGACAGACAAGAAACCGGCAGCCAAGCGTGATGTTGACAAGACGAATGTCAGCGCAGAATCTTCATCGATACGCGTCGGTATAGAAAAAGTTGATCAACTGATTAACCTGGTCGGCGAACTGGTTATCACGCAAGCGATGATAGAACAGCGCACCGGCGCGCTCGATCCTATGCAACACGAACGCCTGCTCAATAGCGTCTCGCAATTGACTCGTAATACACGTGACCTGCAGGAAGCGGTGATGTCTATCCGCATGATGCCTATGGATTATGTGTTCTCACGCTTTCCGCGCATGGTGCGCGACCTGGCCTCCAAGCTGGGCAAGAAAGTGGAGTTCGTCACCCATGGTGCGGCGACCGAACTGGATAAAGGTCTAATCGAACGCATAGTCGACCCGTTGACCCACCTGGTACGTAACAGCATAGACCACGGTATCGAAATGCCGGAGGCACGACTGGCAGCAGGCAAATCTGCGTCGGGTCAATTGTCTTTGTCGGCTGGACATCAGGGCGGTAACATCATTATTGAAGTCAGCGACGATGGCGGTGGTTTGAACCGCGACCGTATCCTGGCCAAAGCCAAGCAACAAGGTTTGCCTGTATCCGATGATTTGCCGGATGAAGAAGTCTGGCAATTGATTTTTGCACCAGGCTTCTCGACTGCGGAAGCAGTGACTGATGTGTCCGGCCGTGGCGTAGGCATGGATGTGGTGAAACGAAATATCACCGCGATGGGTGGTTCGGTAGATATACGTTCCAGCAAAGGTTATGGCACCACCATCCTGATTTCCTTGCCGTTAACACTGGCTATCCTGGATGGTATGTCGATCAAAGTCGGCGATGAGATTTACATCCTGCCGCTCGGCTATGTGGTGGAGTCGCTGCAGCCGGAGTTGGCAGATATTAAAGAGATCAGCGGACAGGGGCAGGTCATCAAGGTGCGTGGTGACTATTTGCCATTGATCCCGCTATATAAGATTTTCAGCATAGAGCCACGCTTTGTCGATCCGTCGGAAGGCATCGTTGTTATCCTGGAGTCGGAAGGCAAAAAAGCCGCATTGTTTGTCGACGATTTGGTCGGCCAACAACAAGTTGTAGTCAAAAATCTTGAATCGAATTATCGTAAGGTGGCTGGAATATCGGGAGCCACAATTCTCGGTGACGGCGGAGTCGCGCTGATTATCGATGTAGCAGCCTTACTGCGTTCAAGCCGTCAGTTAAACGACGAATCCATTTATTCCTGAAGAGGAGAATCAGCATGATTCACAATATCCAAAACAATACGACCGGTGCAGAAAACGGCAATGAATTCCTCGCCTTCACCCTGGGCAAGGAAGAGTACGGCATCGATATCCTGAAAGTACAGGAGATTCGTGGTTACGAAGCCGTTACCCGCATCGCCAACGCGCCTGAGTTCGTCAAAGGCGTGGTCAACCTGCGCGGCATCATCGTGCCTATCGTTGACATGCGTATCAAGTTCAACCTGGGTGAACCGACCTACGATCAATTTACGGTTGTGATCATCCTGAACATCGGCGGCCGTGTCGTCGGTATGGTGGTCGACAGCGTATCTGACGTGATCACTTTGTCACCTGAGCAAATCAAACCGGCACCGGAAATGGGTACGGCTTTCAATACCGATTACCTGATTGGCTTGGGTACCCTGGATGAGCGCATGCTGATCCTGGTGGATATCGATAAATTGATGTCCAGCAGCGAAATGGGTTTGATCGAAAAAATCGCAGCTTAAAGCTGGCGTATAAAAGATTGCCGAGTGGGCGAGCAGCATCAGGCTACGCAAACAGTCGCGTGTAAGTTTTTGGCTATACGCATATCCGACAGAGGGATATGCAGCAGGCGAAAGGGGAATCTGCAGTATGAAAACGACTACTCAAGGTAGGGCAGAAGGATCTAAAGAGTTCGAATTCACCGCACGTGATTTCGAACGTGTCCGTGCCTTGATACATAAGAAGGCTGGCATTGCACTGGCCGAGAGTAAACAGGAGATGGTTTACAGCCGACTCGCGCGCCGTTTGCGTGCGACCGGCATAGGTTCTTTTGTCAGTTATCTGGATCAGCTGGAGCAGGGCGGCAGCGATGAAGAGTGGGAAGCATTTACCAATGCGTTGACCACTAATCTGACCTCGTTCTTCCGTGAAGCGCATCACTTCCCGATATTGGCCGACCATATCAAGAAAATCAAGGAGCCTATCGAGATCTGGTGTTCGGCCGCATCTACCGGAGAAGAGCCATATTCGATAGCGATGACTGCGTGCGAAGCGTTCAATACGCTGACGCCACCGGTGCGCATAATTGCGACCGATATCGATACCAATGTATTGAACACAGGTGCCAACGGTGTCTACTCGATAGATCGTCTGGACAAGATGGCACCTGAGCGCGCCAAGCGCTTTTTCCTGCGCGGCAAAGGTGCACGTGAAGGCATGGTGCGCGTGCGTCCTGAATTGCGTCAGCTGATTACCTTTAAACAGGTCAATCTGCTGGAGAGCAACTGGGGTATTTCCGGTCAGTTTGATGCAATCTTTTGCCGCAATGTGATGATCTATTTCGATAAACCGACACAAGGCAAGATACTGGATCGCTTCGCGCCGCTGATGAAGCCGGACGGTTTGCTGTTTGCCGGCCATTCGGAAAACTTCCTGTATGTCACCGATGCATTCAAGTTGCGCGGAAAAACGGTTTACGAGTTGGAACCCAACAAAAAGGCGGGCTTGTCGCAACCACGTCGGGCATAAGAATCCATGAATGAACTGACCAAAGAGCATTTCGCCACGAACGTCTATTACGACCGGACCTTCGACCGCGACGCAGCCAAGATCTTGCCGGGTGAGTATTACTACACCGGCAAGGACATGCTGATTGTCACCGTGCTTGGGTCTTGTGTCTCGGCTTGTATACGCGATCGCGTGACCGGTGTAGGCGGCATGAACCACTTCATGTTGCCGGATGGCGGCGGTGATGCGGATAGCCCGATTTCGGCATCGGCGCGCTATGGCACGTATGCGATGGAAATCCTGATCAATGATTTGCTGAAAGCAGGCGCGCGCCGGGAAAACCTGGAAGCCAAAGTGTTTGGCGGCGGTAATGTCCTGAGCGGTTTTACTTCGATTAATGTCGGTGAACGCAATGCCCAGTTCGTGCGTAATTTCCTGAAAGTGGAGAACATACGCATCGTGGCGGAAGACCTGAATGACGTCCATCCGCGCAAGGTTTATTTTTTTCCGCGCAACGGCAAAGTGTTGGTCAAGAAACTCAGACAACTGAACAACAACACATTGGCTAATCGCGAGCAGGATTACGCCAACCGTCTGCAATCAGGCGCAGTCAGCGGAGATGTAGAGCTCTTTTCCTGACGCAAATAAAAATATCCATCAATAGAATAAAAACGAAAACGTTTTGCCAGGGTAGCCTCATGAAAATTAAAGTATTGATCGTCGATGATTCAGCGCTGATACGCAGCGTCATGAAAGAGATCATCAACAGCCAGCCGGACATGGAAGTCGTCGGCGTTGCACCGGATCCCATCGTCGCCCGTGATTTGATCAAACAAACCAATCCGGATGTATTAACACTGGACGTCGAGATGCCGCGCATGGATGGCCTCGACTTCCTGGAAAAACTCATGCGTCTGCGTCCTATGCCGGTGGTGATGGTGTCATCGCTGACGGAACGCGGTTCGGATATTACTTTGCGTGCGCTGGAGCTGGGCGCGGTGGACTTTGTCACCAAACCGAAGATGTCTATCCAAAGCGGCATGCTCGAATATACCGAATTGATATCAGACAAAATCCGTACTGCTTCGAAGGCACGCATCAAGTCGCGCCAGATCACGCCGCATGATGCGAACAAGGCCGCAGGCGAGGCGTTGCCGATGATACGCAACCCGCTGACCAGTAGTGAGAAGCTGATCATCATCGGCGCATCGACTGGTGGTACCGAGGCGATCAAGGATTTCCTGATGCAAATGCCATCCGATTGCCCGGGCATTTTGATCACGCAACACATGCCGCCAGGCTTTACCAAATCGTTCGCACAGCGGCTCGACAGCTTGTGCAAGATCAGTGTGAAAGAGTCCGAAGGTGGCGAACGTGTATTGCCGGGACACGCTTATCTCGCACCTGGTCATTCACATTTGCAACTGGTGCGTAGTGGTGCCAATTACATGACACAACTCGATCAGGGACCACCGGTCAATCGTCATCGTCCATCGGTTGATGTGCTGTTCCATTCTGCAGCGGTGCACGCGGGCAAGAATGCTGTCGGTGTAATTCTTACAGGTATGGGTAAAGACGGTGCACTCGGTATGCTCGAGATGAAAAACGTAGGTGCATATAACTTTGCGCAGGACGAAGCTTCTTGCGTAGTATTCGGCATGCCGCGCGAAGCAATTGCCGTTGGTGCAACCCACGAAGTCGGTCCCTTGCAAGCCTTGCCAGGCATGGTCCTGGGCTACCTTGCCGCACACAGCAGTCGTGCCTTGCGCGTCTAAGTGTTGATTTACGACAAGTGCTATCGGATTTCTCGCAAAATTTATGTATCCTCAGTGCATAATAGTACGAGCGCAAAAAAGCGGATGTAGTACACCATGTTCGATTCTTTGCCGGATCGATGAACGTATAGAGATTTAATGGAGTAATTCATGGCAGGCCCAAACACCAAATTTTTAGTTGTTGATGATTTTTCAACGATGCGTCGCATTGTTCGTAATCTCTTGAAAGAACTGGGCTACACGAATGTCGATGAGGCTGAAGATGGTGCGATGGCACTTGCCAAGTTGCGTAGTGAGCAATTCGACTTCGTCGTGTCCGACTGGAATATGCCTAATATGGACGGCTTGACCATGCTGCAGCACATCCGTGCTGATCCGGCATTGTCGAAGTTGCCAGTGTTGATGGTGACCGCTGAAGCGAAGAAAGAAAACATCATTGCAGCCGCACAAGCAGGTGCCAACGGTTACGTCGTCAAGCCGTTCACTGCCGCGACGCTGGATGAAAAACTGGCAAAGATTTTCGAAAAACTGGCCGCTGCAGGAGCCTGAATTGACTGCCAACGCATCTGTACAGATGGTGGATGCAGTAAGCGAAGCGGGCATACCGCACGATGAAGTGCTGTCGCGCGTCGGTCACATGACGCGTGCCTTGCACGAAAGCCTGCGCGGCCTGGGGTTCGATCAATTGGTAGAACGCGCATCGCATGACATTCCGGATGCGCGTGATCGCCTCGATTATGTAGCACGCATGACCGAGCAGGCAGCGCAACGCGTACTGAACGCAACCGAAGCTGCCGGCCCTTTGCAGGAGCAGGTGCAGTCTGACGCGGCGGCGATGTCGACGCAATGGCAGCAAGCCTTGCAGGGCGGCTACTCGGAAGAAAAATTCAAGGTGCTGGCCGAACAAACGATCGCACATCTGAATGCGACGCAGGTAGCGACCACGGAAACACGCCAGCATTTGATGAACATCATGATGGCGCAGGACTTCCAGGACCTGACCGGCCAGGTCATCAAAAAGGTCACCGAGCTGGCACACGGCCTGGAGCAGCAACTGCTGCAATTGCTGGTCGATTACGCGCCAGCCGAGAAAAAGAAAGAAGTTGATAGTGGCTTGTTGAATGGCCCGCAAATCAATCCTACTGGTCATGACGTAGTGGCAGGACAAGAGCAGGTTGATGACTTGCTCGAAAGCCTGGGTTTTTGATTTTCACCCAGGCCATCCATGCCGACTTCGGTCACTGTGCAGTCCCTATCCCTGAGTTCCCATGTCTGAATTGAAATTCATCGTACGTGAGCCTATGCTCAACGCCACGCAACAAGTGCTGGGCTATGAATTGTCCTGGTTTGGTGGCGAGCGGGGCAGTGGTATGGCCAGCGACGACGACTTGCTGGAGCTGGTGGATGTGGTTGCCGCGCAATTGCAGGGCGCAGAGGCTGCCAGTCAGCTGAATGGCAGCTTGCTGTTCCTGGAAGCGACGCCAGCCCTGATCGCGACGAATGTGGTGCGCAAGCTACCGGCCAGGAACACGGTATTCCGCTTGACCGGTGCTGACCTGGCCGATCCTGAAACACTGAAGGCCGCCACCGCATTGCGACAGCTGGGCTACGGCATTTCCCTGCGTGGTGCAGATGCGCTCAAGCCAGGCAATCCCTTGCTGCAAGTCGTCAGCCATGTCGAAGGGCGGCTTAGTCATGAACAAGGCGCGGCGATACCAATAGCCGCCTTGCAGTCCGGGACCGTCAAGGCGGTCGTGCGCAAGCTGGCATCGTGGCAGGAATACGATGTCTGTGCCTTGCAGGGGTTGCATGCGTTTATAGGTAATTTGTACCTGACACCGCGTGCGCATGCCGAGAAAAAAGGTTTGAATTCAGCGCAGATCATCATCATTCAATTGATGGAGATGTTGCGCCAAAACGCTGACATTCGCGAACTGGAAGAAGTCCTGAAACGCGATGCTGCGCTGTCCTACAAGCTCTTCCGTTACATCAATAGCGTCGGTTTCGGCCTCGGTGCCGAAATCCAGTCGCTGCGCCATGCAGTGACCATGCTGGGTTACTCGCCGCTGTATCGCTGGTTGTCGCTGCTGCTGGCAACGGCCAGTACCGATAGCCATGCGGCGGTGCTGATGCAGACCGCCATCGTGCGCGGCCGCTTTGCGGAATTGGCCGGGCAGGGCATCCTGCCGAAAAACGAAGCCGAGAACCTGTTCGTGGTCGGCATGTTTTCCTTGCTGGACCGTTTGCTGGGTATGCCTATGGAAGAGGTCCTGGCTAAAATCCAGCTGGCTGAACCAGTCGCCCAAGCTTTGTTGACGCGTGATGGCATGTACGGCCCGTTTTTGGCTCTGGCTGAGGCTTGTGAGCTGAATAATGGCAATATTGCAGCACTGGCTGAATCGCTGTTCATCAGTGCGCGTCAGGTCAATGAAGCCCATTTGGCCGCATTGTTGTGGGCCCAGGCGCTCAAGATTTAGTTTTTCCCGCCATTTCCCCGCTTTGCATGACTGAAAAGCGGCACCTTTCCCACCCTATTCCCCCGATTAGTCCGGGGCGTTCTGGCCAATAATCTACTCATAGGTCCGTATAGCGTCGTGTTGAACGCTATCGGAAGCACCTCAGGAGTCGGCTTTGGCTGAAGAAAGTGATCTCGAAAAGACGGAACCCGCGTCACCGCGCAAGCTGGAACAGGCGCGGGAGCAGGGCGACGTGCCGCGTTCGCGCGAGCTGGCGACTTGTACGCTGTTGCTCGGCGCGGGCGCTGCTTTCTGGATCCTGGGTGGTCGCATGGTCGGTGAGCTGAACAAGATGCTCGCGTCCGGACTGTCTTTCGACCGTGAAATGGCTTTCGACATGGAACTGCTGCTGGCACATGCTGCTGCCAGCATCATCGATTTGCTGATTGCTTTTGCCCCGGCTGCGCTGATCCTGATCGTGGTGGCACTGGTGTCGCCTGCGCTGATCGGCGGCTGGCTGTTCAGTGGTAAAGCCCTGCAACCGAATTTCGGCCGTATGAACCCGATCAAGGGTCTCGGCAATATGGTCTCCAGCCGCGCAGCTGTTGAGTTGGGCAAGGCCATCGCCAAAACCATCCTGATCGGCTGGATCGCATGGATGGTGATGCGCCATGAATTCGACGCTGTTATGGCGCTGAGCGTAGAGCCACTGAAAAGCGGTACCGAACATTTGGGACACCTGCTGGTGTTCAGCTTCATTTTTATTGCAGCCGGTCTGGTGATCGTGGCTGCGATCGATGCGCCTTACCAAATGTGGCAACACGCGAAGAAACTGATGATGTCGCGCCAGGATGTACGCCAGGAATCCAAGGAGTCTGAAGGTAATCCGGAAATCAAAGCGAAGATCCGTCAGCAACAGCGTGAAATGGCCCGCCGCCGCATGATGTCCGAAGTACCGACCGCAGACGTGGTCGTGACTAACCCGACGCACTATGCGGTCGCACTTAAATATTCCGAAAACGGCATGCGCGCACCACGCGTGGTTGCCAAGGGTGCGGATGAAGTCGCGGCCAAGATCCGTGAGCTCGCGATGGAAAACAACGTCGTGCTGCTGGAAGCGCCGCCACTGGCACGTGCGCTGTTCCGCCACGCTGAGCTCGGTGACGAAATTCCTGAAGCTTTGTATATCGCAGTGGCTGAAGTACTGGCCTATGTATTCCAGTTGCGTGCGTATAGCAAACACGGCGGTGCGCGTCCGGTCAAACCGGGCGATCTCGATGTACCGCCAGAGATGGACCCACTTAATCCCTCTGCAGCTGATGCAGATTCGAATGGCCTGCCACAATGAATAGCCTGAAATTACCCGCCTGGATGACCGGCCAAGGATCGCGTGCTGTCGCAGCACCGCTGATCATCATCATGATGTTGTCGATGATGGTGCTGCCGCTGCCGGCGATCGTGCTGGACATCTTCTTCAGCTTCAATATTGCGCTGTCCATCATCGTGCTGCTGACTGCCTTGTACACGGTCAAGCCACTGGACTTCATGGTGTTCCCGACCGTGCTGCTGGTGAGCACCATGCTGCGCCTGTCGCTGAACGTCGCGTCGACCCGTGTCGTGCTGACGGAAGGACATAACGGTCCGGATGCAGCAGGTAAAGTGATTGAGGCTTTCGGCCACTTCCTGATCGGTGGTAACTACACAGTCGGTATCGTGGTCTTCGTGATCCTGACCATCATTAACTTTACGGTCGTTACCAAAGGTGCAGGCCGTATCGCTGAGGTGGGTGCCCGTTTTGCCCTGGATGCGATGCCGGGTAAACAAATGGCGATTGACGCCGACCTGAACGCCGGTCTGATCGGTGAGCAGGATGCACGCCTGCGTCGTACCCAGGTGGCCCAGGAAGCCGAATTCTACGGCGCGATGGACGGTGCAAGTAAATACGTGCGTGGTGATGCGATCGCCGGCATTATCGTTACCGTCATCAACGTGGTTGGTGGTCTGGTGGTCGGTATGGTGCAGCACGATATGGGCTTCTCCTCTGCGCTGGAAAACTACACCCTGCTGGCTATCGGTGACGGCCTGGTCGCACAGATTCCTTCGCTGATTATTTCTACCGCTGCCGGTATCGTGGTATCTCGCGTCGCCAGTGAGCAAGACATTGGCGGTCAGCTGATCGGCCAATTGTTTGCACGTCCACAAGTGCTGTACATCACCGCTGCCATCATCGGCGGCATGGGCTTGATCCCTGGCATGCCGCACGTATCCTTCCTGTTCCTGGCCAGCCTGATGGCAGGTGCGGCTTATCTGATCTCGCAACGCAACCTGAAAGCACCGGAAGTTGAACCGGAAGTTACCGCACCACCACCAGCACCGGAAGTGGAAGAGGCGACCTGGCAAGACATTGTGCAAGTCGATACGCTGGGCCTGGAAGTCGGCTATCGCCTGATTCCATTGGTCGATAAATCGCAAAGCGGTGAGCTGCTGCGCCGTATCAAGGGCATACGAAAAAAATTCGCGCAGGAAGTCGGCTTCCTGTCGCCACCAGTACATATCCGCGACAACCTGGAATTGAAACCATCTGCGTATCGCATCACGCTCAAAGGCGTGGAGGTGGGTAGTGGTGAAGCGCTTGCCGGTCAATTCCTCGCGATCAATCCGGGCATGGTCAGTGGCACCTTGCCAGGACCAACCACCAGCGATCCTGCCTTTGGTCTGCCAGCTACCTGGATTGATTCGAGCATGCGTGAGCAGGCACAAGGCATGGGCTACACCGTGGTGGATGCCGGTACCGTGGTAGCGACCCACCTGAATCATTTGATCACTACGCACGCAGCTGAATTGCTGGGGCGTCAGGAAGTACAGCAATTGCTGGATCACCTGACCAAGGAATCGCCTAAATTGGTGGAAGACCTGGTACCCAAGCTGATCCCGCTGTCGACCTTGCAAAAGGTCCTGCAAAACCTCCTGATCGAAGGTGTCCATATCCGCGATATGCACACCATCATCGAAACCATGACCGAACACGCAGCCTACATCCAGGACGTCAACGAACTGACTGCTCTGGTACGTGTAGCGCTGGGACGCGCCATCGTGCAGCAGCTGTTCCCGTCCACCAATGAATTGTCGGTGATGACACTGGATAACCGCCTCGAACGTCTGTTGACCCAAGCCTTGCAGGGTAGCGGTGCAGACGGTGCCGGTATCGAGCCAGGCCTGGCCGACACGATAGCTGCGCAGGCTGAAGCCGCGACGCGCCAACAGGAATCTTTAGGATTAACACCGGTACTGCTGGTGCCAGCGCAATTGCGCGCATTGCTGGCGCGCTTCCTGCGCCGTGCCTTGCCGCAGCTCAAAGTGCTGTCGCATGCAGAAGTCCCGGATTCAAAAACAATCAGAGTAACTAGCTTAGTTGGAGGTCAGGTATGAACGTCAGGAAATTTACGGCAAGCACGTCACGCGGCGCATGGAGTCTGGTGCGCGAAGCACTCGGACCTGATGCGGTCATTCTCTCGAATCGCGCCATCGATGGCGGCGTCGAGATCCTGGCGCTGGCCGGTGAGGATATGGCCTCGCTGGCAGAACCTATGGTTGAGCGCGCTGCCATTTCCGAAACCACACTGGCTTCGCTGGTACCGCATCACAAACCTGCGCAAGCAGCTCCGCTGGCTTTGACCTCGAATGCAGCAGATACAGGCGCGGCATCCGACCGTGTTGAAATCAGCTCGGCTGAACTGAATAATATGATGAGCGAAATCCGCTCCATGCGCGGCATGCTGGAAATCCAGCTGTCCGAACTCGCATGGAACGATCCGCAAAAACGTGAACCGGTCAAATCGACGGTATTGCGAGAAATGCTGGCGGCCGGTTTCAGTGCCAGCCTGGCGCGTTACCTGATCGCTCGCCTGCCTGCCGGTGCCAGCAATCAAAGCGGCATGGACTGGATCAAATCCATCCTGACCCGCAACCTGACCACCATAGGTGATGAAAACGAAATCCTGGAAAAAGGCGGCGTCTATGCGCTGGTAGGTCCTACCGGTGTCGGTAAAACAACAACCACAGCAAAACTGGCTGCGCGTTGCGTCATGCGTCATGGCCCAAGCAAGCTGGCTCTGATTACGACTGACGGTTACCGTATCGGCGGCTACGAACAACTGCGCATCTACGGCAAAATCCTCGGCGTCATGGTGCACTCGGTCAAGGATGAAGCTGACCTGCGCATCGCGCTGGATGAGCTCAAAGGCAAACATACCGTGCTGATCGACACTGTGGGTGTTAGCCAGCGCGACCAGATGGTGGCGGACCAGATCGCCATGCTGGCCGGTGCCGGTGACCAGGTCAAGCGCCTGCTGTGCCTGAACGCGACTTCGACCGGTGAAACACTGAATGAAGTAGTGCGTTCCTACATGGGTGATGGCCTCGCGGGTTGCATATTGACCAAACTGGACGAAGCTGCAACCATTGGCAGTGCACTAGATGTAGTCATTAGACAGAAATTGAACTTATACTACGTCGCGAACGGACAACGCGTGCCGGAAGACCTGCACGTCGCGAACCAACAGTATCTGGTAGACCGGGCATTTAAACTCAAGCGCGAAACAGCGCCATTCCAATTGGGTGATGCGGAGATACCAGCTGTCATGGCAAATACCGTCCGTGCAATGAACGATAAGAGTTTGCGTGAGGTGATTCTTGGCTAGTTTCGAATGTGATCAGGCAGAAGGTTTGCGGCGTATGCTCGCAGGACCGAAGCCGCGCATTTTTACATTTTTATCTGCAGCTTCGGCCGCCGATAAAAGCGCGATGCTGGTCAATCTGAGCGCCTCGCTGGCTTTAAGCGGTAGTGATGTCGTGCTGCTCGACGCTTGCAGTTCCAACGACGGCATCAGCCATCGCATGGGCGCAGAGTTGCAGGCCACGCTGCTGGATGTGGCGCGCCAGGAGCGTGCGCTGAACCAGGTTGTACATGCGATGCCGCAGGGCTTTGGCCTGGCTTCGCTGACACGTGGTTCCTTGCGTGCAGCGAATGGCAGCGATCAACATCAGCAACGCCGTTTGTCGAACGCCTTTGGTGTCCTGGCGGCGCAATCCGATGTACTGATGGTCGATGCTGAACTGGATATGAACGACAACTTTGCTATTCCGGCGATGGGCAATGGTGAAATCATCGTGCAGGTGACGCCGGGTGCGGCCTCCATCAAGAAAGCATACGCACTGATAAAACGATTAAACGCGCAATTGGGGCGCCGTCCATTCGGCATCCTGGTAACCGGTGCCGATGCACAGGAAGCTGCCGTCGTTTATCAAAACATGGCGCAAGCAGCCAGTCGTTACCTGGCCTTGCAATTACATTCCGTTGGTTTTGTACCGCAGGACGATCATATGACACGTGCTGCACGCCTGGGACGCGCCGTCATCGATGCTTTCCCGCTGGCAGGCGCATCAGTTGCGTTCCGTGGCCTGGCTGAACGTTTTACCTTGTCCGCTCATAGCGCCAAGTTTGGAGCCTGATTCACACATGTATACCGCGGCCGGAAAATCGGACAAAAATCATCTGGTAACTGAGCATGCGCCGCTCGTTAAAAAGCTGGCGCACCAGATGAAAGCCAAGCTGCCGCCTAGCGTAGAAGTCGATGATTTGATACAGGCCGGCATGATAGGCCTGCTTGATGCAGTCAGCCGTTATGAAGAAACGCACGGCGCACAGTTTGAAACCTATGCAGTGCAGCGCATACGTGGTGCCATGCTGGACGAATTGCGTAGCAGTGACTGGATGCCACGCAGCATGCGCCAGAACATGCGCAAGATCGAGGTGGCAATGAACACCTTGCAGCAACGCCTCGGACGTGCACCGAATGAAAGTGAAGTAGCGAAACAGCTCAAGTTGTCACTGGCAGACTATCAGGACTTGCTTAGTGATGGCGGTGGCCACCAACTGGTCTACTACGAAGATTTCCACGATACCGAGGATAACGAACACTTCCTCGATCGTTATTGCACCGATGAGTCGCCGGATCCACTGCAGAATCTGATGAACACCGGCTTCCGTGCTGCCGTGATCGAAGCGATCCAGGCGCTGCCGGAACGTGAAAAAATCCTCATGGGTTTGTACTACGAGCAGGAAATGAACTTGAAGGAAATTGGCGCCGTCATGGGAGTCACCGAATCACGCGTATCGCAATTGCATAGTCAGGCTATCGCCAGGATGCGTGCGAACTTAAGGGAGAAAGCGTGGACTGGGGTAGCTTAGTTGGTATTGCACTGGCGCTGGGCGGCATCCTTCTCGGGCAATTGCTCGAAGGCGGTGCTTTAGGCTCGCTGGTACAACCTGCAGCCTTCATCATCGTCATCGTTGGCACAGTCGGCGCGGTCCTGTTGCAAAGTGGTTGGCGCAACTTTGTGCAGGGCGTAAAAATGGCCGGTCAGGTCTTCATGCCGAAGGACGACAATTATCCGGGTCTGATCAAGGACATCACCGCATGGAGCGTCATCGCCCGCCGTGAAGGTTTACTCAGCCTGGAACGCGTCATCAAGGACGTCAAAGATCCATTCATCGCACACGGCTTGCGCCTTATCGTCGACGGTGTAGATCCGACCAAATTGCGCGACGTGCTGGACCTGGAAATAGGTGCATACGAAACGCGTCAACGCCTGGCCATCAAAATCTGGGAAGCGGCGGGCGGCTATGCGCCGACCATCGGTATCCTGGGTGCAGTCCTCGGTTTGATCCATGTGATGGAAAACCTGTCTGATCCTAGTCGTCTCGGTAGCGGCATCGCCGTGGCTTTTGTAGCGACTATCTATGGCGTGGGTTTCGCCAACCTGGTCTTCCTGCCTATCTCGAGCAAACTCAAGGCATTGGTCAGCAGGGACATCTTCAAACGTGAAATGCTGGCAGATGCGTTTGCCGGTATTGCAGCAGGTGACAATCCGCGCTTGATCGAAGAGCGGATGAACGTCTATACGATGTAAGTTGGCCCGCCCACAGCGTAGGCAGATAGATCCACCATGGCACGTAGAAGAAAATACGAAGAAGAGCATGAAAACCATGAACGTTGGCTGGTGTCCTACGCCGACTTCATCACGCTCCTGTTCGCCTTCTTCGTCGTCATGTACGCGATTTCATCCGTCAACGAAGGCAAGTACCGCATTCTCTCCAGTTCACTCGGCATCGCCTTCGGTGGTGTCGCTGCGAAGACCGAAACCATCAAGGACCCGGTCAGCCAAAACACTCCGATCCTGCCACTGCCGATACCATCGCCTGCGCAACGCGCGAATGAAGCAGTCGTCAAACGCGAAAAAGCGCGCATGACCAGCATCGCTCGCGACATCCTCAAGGCGATGGCTCCATTGGTCAGCCAGGGTAAGGTACGTGTCACGCAAACCAATCGCGGCGTCAGTGTTGAGATTAATGCGAGCGTGCTGTTTGCGCCGGGCGAAGCAAAGCTGAATGCGCAATCGGAAGCTGCATTGCGCGCGGTGGCTCAGGTCTTGAAAGATGTCGACAACGACATTCAGGTCGAAGGCCACACCGACAACACGCCTATCAACAACACGATGTTCCCGTCCAACTGGGAACTCTCTGCGGTACGCGCCAGCAGCGTGGTGCGCTTGTTCCTCGCAAGCGGCGTTGCCGAAAAACGCCTGGTCGCCATGGGCCACGGTGCCAACCTTCCTGTCGATAGCAATGACACGACAGAAGGGCGCTTGCGCAATCGCCGCGTGCAACTGATGATCCTCTCGGGCATGCCTGATGTGGTGACTGAAGTGCCGGTGACGGCAGAAGATTAAGGACTGCCGATCCTGCTTGTTGGCTAATCAGCCACAAATCCCGTTTTTCGGAAAAGTCTTGCAAACTTAATTGCACCTTCTTTTTGTCCCAATAAGTCCTGTGAGTTGCATGTACATGTTTGTACATACTTCCTTGCGATCCAGCGTGGTATCTCATGATGCGTGTTTTTCACAATGCGTACTGCATACCACCTCATTTATTTGTTTTTAATTCATCTTATTTTTCAATAAGAGTCTCCCTAATTTCCATATTTTTATTGAGCTAAGCGCTACTTAATTATGTGAGTTACTCGCGTTAAATTCTTTATTTCGCCCAAAATTTTTACGGCATATATTGAACCGGCCTTTGGTTGTCAACGCGATGCATAACACTACGGTTAGCAGTTCCCTCGTTGCTACATCAATTCACACTGCGATTTGCTTACTGATCAGCGGGTACATCTTCCTTTCCCCACTGCATGCGCAAAGTCTTGCCGCTGATGAACTGCTACGGCAGCAGGAGCGTGAGCGGCAATTGCGACTGCAGCAAGAACAGGTGCCGGACGTTCGCCTGCAAGTTCCGGCAACGCACGCGATAACGCTGTTGCCGCAGGACGAGACACCATGTTTTCGTATCGATCATATTTCTCTGCTTGGTGATGCCGCCGAGCGCTTTCAATTCGGCTTGAAAAGTGTGATGGAAGATGTGGACTCGCCGCTAGGTAGATGCCTGGGTGTAAACGGTATCAAGCTGGTCGTGAACCGCGTACAGAACGTGATCGTCGCTAAGGGGTATGTAACGACGCGTGTGCTGGTGTCACCGCAAGACTTGTATGCGGGCAGGCTGATACTCACAGTGATCCCGGGCCGGGTGCGAAATGTGCGATTTTCTGCCGATTCCGATCCGCGCGGCAGCAAATGGAATGCAATCCCGATTCATGCCGGCGATATCTTGAATTTGCGCGACATTGAGCAGGGACTGGAAAATCTCAAACGTGTTCCCACTGCGGCTGTCGATATCAAGATAGAAGCGGCCGAAGGAGAGGGCGTGCAGCCAGGACAAAGTGATTTAGTTATTTCTTATCAGCAGGCTTTTCCTTTTCGTATCTCCGCTTCTGTTGATGACTCAGGTTCCAGGTCGATCGGTAAATACCAGGGCAGTGTGACGCTGTCCTATGACAACTGGTGGACGCTGAATGACTTGTTCTATGTCAGCATCAATCACGATCTGGGCGGCGGTGACAAAGGTGCAAGAGGAACGCGCGGCGGCGTGGTGCATTACTCGGTGCCGTATGCTTACTGGTTGCTGAGTACCACCGCTACGCGTAATCGTTATTTTCAGACGATAGCTGGTTTAAACCAGAATTATGTTTACTCAGGTACCAGTGCCAGCAATGACCTCAAGCTGGCGCGAGTACTTTATCGGGATGCGCAACGCAAAACAACTTTGGCCATACGTGGCTATCTCAAAGAGTCTGCCAACTTCATTGAAGACACGGAAATAGCAACCCAACGCAGGCGTACTGCAGGCTGGGAGCTCAGTATCGCGCATCGTGAATTCATGGGGCCGCATACGCTTGACGTCAACCTCGCCTATCGCCACGGCACCGGTGCCTTCCAGGCATTGCAGGCGCCAGAAGATTTATTCGGTGAAGGAGCTTCACGTCCCAAAGTCTGGAATGCTGACCTTTCCTTATCCGTCCCATTTCAATGGGCGCAACAGAATTTGCGCTATTTGGGCGCGTTGCGCGCGCAATGGAATGACACGCCCCTGGTACCGCAAGACCGTTTCGCAATTGGCGGTCGTTATTCGGTACGCGGCTTTGACGGAAACATGATGCTTGCCGGCGATCGAGGCTGGACCTTACGCAATGACATAGGAGTGATTCTGGGTGCGAGTGGGCAGGAACTATATCTGGGACTCGATTACGGTGAAATCGGTGGTCAGTCCAGTCGCTACCTGATAGGCACTCTCCTCGCTGGTACAGCATTGGGTTTGCGCGGCAGTTTGCTGGGTGGCGCGTATGACATCTTCGTTGGTCAAGCTATAAAAAAGCCAGACGGATTCCGGGCCGCCGGTACGACTGCGGGCTTCAATCTGAACTGGAGTTATTAGTGCGTTCCTTGTGATTTTTATCTACAAGGTTTTCATATTTAACGGATCTGGCAAGAGGTGGTTATGAATAAACATCTACATCGCATAGTCTTCAATAAAACACGCGGCATCATGATGGTGGTAGCAGAGAATGTTTCTGTTCAAGGCCAGGGGGACACCGCTGTACCGTGCATCATTAAATTGGCGATAAAACAAATCTCCTTGCAGATGAAGCCGATCTCCTTTGCAGCCAAACTCACTGCCGGTGTCATCACATGCATCATGCCCTTGGCCTATGCGCAAATCGTAACCGATCCGAATGCCCCGAGTAATCAACGTCCGACTATAGTGCAAACGGCTAACGGCCTACCGCAAGTCAACATCCAGGCACCATCGGCAGCAGGCGTATCACGTAATACCTACAATCAGTTTGACGTACAGAGTAATGGTGCCATCCTCAACAACAGTCGGGACAATGTACAAACACAAACCGGCGGTTGGGTACAAGGTAATCCCTGGTTAGCCGGTGGTGCGGCACGAGTGATCCTCAACGAGGTAAATTCCAGCAATCCCAGTCACTTGCGTGGTTACGTCGAGGTCGCCGGGCAAAGGGCAGAAGTCATCATTGCCAACCCTGCGGGCATACAAATCAATGGCGGTGGCTTCATCAATGCTGATCGTGTCACGCTCACCACGGGAACGACCGTCAATAATCCAGGCAACAAGGGAGCACTGGAACGTTACCGCATCACGCAAGGGCTTATCAGCGTTGAAGGTTTGGGTTTGGATACGCGGGGCGCGAGTTACACCGACATCCTGGCCCGGTCGGTCCAAGTCAATGCCGGTATCTGGGCGAATAAACTCAAAGTCGTCACAGGTGCAAACGAAATCAGTATCAACAGTGCAAATGAAGCGGGCAAGGTTGCCCAAGGTATTACGCCGATTGCCAGTACCGGGACTGTTCCGCCATTCAGTCTTGATGTCGCAGCACTAGGCGGCATGTACGCCGGCCACATCTACCTGATCGGAACAGAAAACGGCATGGGTGTGCGTAACCAGGGTAGCATCCATGCCAACGGAGGCAACCTCGTCCTCTTATCGAACGGTTTCCTCACCAACGAAGGTGCGATTCGGGCCGCAGGGGAAAATGGTAACGGCGGTAAGTTGTATATCGAGACAGCCGGTAACATCAGCAATAGCGGTTCCCAAGCCCTCATCCATGCACAAGATCAAGCAGATCTTATTGCTGGCTCATTGAACAATGCCGGCCAACTGGCGGCAGGCAATACTCTCGCGATACAAACAAACTATATCGACAATGTAGCGACTGGTGAGATCGTGGCCAATATCACAGCACTCACAGCCGCCAATAATATAAGCAACCGGGGCTTGATAGATGGCAGTAAAACCGTACTGCGCGCGATGCAAATCGATAACATTGGCACGGGGCGCATCTACGGTGACCAAATCGCCATTGCGGCAGATACGCTCAACAACGACAGCGAAACGCGCGATGAGCGGCGTGCTGATGCCGTCATTGCAGCACGCCAGCGCCTGGATCTGGGTGTAGGTACGCTCAACAATCGGGATGGATCCTTACTCTTCAGTGCCGGCACCGATGCGACCGCATTCAACATAGGCGGCAGCCTGGATGCGCAAGCACAGGCGACAGGGAAAGCAAACAAGATCAGCAACCAAGCCGCCACCATAGAATCCATGGGGGGCTTGACGATCAGTGCAGCGCAGCTCTACAACCTCAATCCCGATTTCAAAACACGTACCGATACCAGGAATGAATCTGTCTCGGAACACTACATCCGTTTAGGTGGAACGAAATACCTGGCAAGCGAACTCGGCCGTTGCTTCAAATGTGCCTCCAACCGCTTTGACAATGGCGCCCCCAATCTCAATCGCCTTGAATACGTCAAGCCAAGCAGCACCTACCCATTTGAAGCCGGTTATTCACGCGTTCCCTACCAGCTCATCGGGCCTAAAACCATACAAGACCCAAGCGGGAACACCATCACCATCGAAGCGCCATATGAATATCCGAGTGACAGTCCGGTATGGAAACTCTTTAATGTCACGGTCGATGACCATACCACGCTCATCAAGCGCCTGGAAAGTTACAACCGCGACTTAATTGCACGCGGCTATCGTGACTTCGATCAAATCTGGGTCACCAACAAACAGATCATAGAAACCGTTGTAGAGGACCCGGGTACACGGGGCAGAATCGTTGCCGGCACTCATATGAAACTGACCGGTGGCGACATCCTCAATGACAACAGTCACATCCTGGCCGGTGGTGATCTAGACACGACCGGTGGCAACCTGACTAACAAAGAGACCGAGGGGAGTCGCCAAGTCACCGAGTATGGTAAGGAAAGGGGCGATAACATTGAATACAGCCCGTATCGCTTGCGCGAGGGCTATTTTTATAAAAGACGGGATTATGTAGAAGTTATTGAAAGCACCATAACCAAACTCGACACCAGCATTACGCAAGGCAATATCAATGTTTCTGGATCAGGCACGCAAGTCGTCGGCCCCCGCAAACCACCGAGCAACAGTCTGCTCATCCTCAATCCTGACCCGAACGATAGCCACATCTACCAGGGCGATCCACGATTCAACAACCAGCAGCAATGGCTCTCCAGTGACTACATGCTGCAGCAGCTCAACACCGACCCCAGGGCCATACAAAAACGCCTAGGTGACGGTTTCTACGAACAAATGCTCATACGCGAGCAAGTTGCCGAGCTGACAGGGCGCAGATTTCTTGATGGTTATGCCAGTGACGAAGCCCAATATCAGGCATTGATGCAGGCAGGTGCGGCTTATGCGAAGCAATGGGAATTGGTGCCAGGCGTGAGTCTGAGCCCGGAACAAATGGCTAAGCTCACCAGCGATATCGTTTGGCTGGTAGCACAAGAAGTGGTGCTGCCAGACGGCACGATCACTACTGCACTGGTACCGCAAGTCTACGTCATGCCAAGGCCGGGCGACCTGTCCACTGGTGGTTCCTTGCTGGCCGGGCAAAACGTCAACATCCAGCTCACTGGTGATCTTAAAAATTCCGGCACCATCGCCGGGCGCAATGTCATGCAGATCAACGCAGATAACGTGCAAAACCTTGGCGAGATTGCAGGTAAGACGGTAAGTGTCGCTGCGCAGCAGGACTTGATTAATCTCGGCGGACGCATAGTCGCGGAGGACAGCCTGACTGCAAGCGCAGGGCGGGATCTTGTTGTAGAAAGTACTACCAGTAGCGCTACCTCTTCTGCAGGGCGGTCCAGCAGTAGCCTGACGCAGATTGATCGTGTGGCAGGTTTGTATGTGACCGGAGATAAAGGTATTTTGGTTGCCAGTGCAGGAAACGACTTCAGTGTATTGGCTGGGGTGCTTTCCAGCAAAGGCGATATACAAGTTACTGCAGGCAATGATGTAAATCTGGGTACGGTAGAGACTGCATACAAAAGTGATCTTACCGCGAATGATCGTAATTACATGCGAGCATCGGGAACTGAAGAGGTGGGTAGCCAGATCGCCTCAGGCGGCAAAACTACGTTCACTGCTGGAAACAACTTCACTGCGGCCGCTGCCACTGTGAATGCGAAGGAAGATTTGCGCGTCAGTGCTACGGGTGATATCCAAATTTCTGAAGGGCGCGCGACCAGCCAGAACGATGATGCACGTTATGCGAAGAGTAAGGGTTTCCTTTCTTCTTCCAGCACTGAAAGCCGTGAGCAAAGCTTGAGTGACACAGCGTTAGGCAGTAATTTTGGTGGCAAGACGGTCACGCTTACCTCTGGAGGCGACACGATCATACGTGGTTCCAGTGTCATCGGTGATGACGATACAACCTTGGTCGCAGGGAAAAATCTCACGATAGAGGCCGCTACTAATACAAGTCAATCCAGCAGCTTCTTTGAATCGAAAACCAGTGGCTTGTTTAGCGGTGGTGGCCTGAGTATTACGCTAGGAAAGCAGCAACTGAATATCGATAAGGATAGGCAATCCACTACTGCTTCAGCTAGTACGGTCGGTAGTGTCAAGGGTGATGTGAAGCTTGTGGCTGGTGACAATTACAGCCAGGTTGGTAGTGATGTATTGGCTCCAGGCGGGGACATAACAATAGCTGCCAAGAAGGTTGATATCGTTGCTGCTACAAATACAGATGCGAATAGTACTGAACAGAGATTCAAGCAAAGCGGACTTACATTGGCGATTAGCAGCCCTGTGATCAGTGCTATTCAGACCGTACAGCAAATGGCTGATGCTGCAAGTAAAACGCAAGATGGTCGTATGCAGGCATTAGCAGGCGCTACATCGGCGCTGTCAGCGAAGAATGCTTATGACGCCATTCAAGCTGGTCAAGGAAGTACGATCAACGGTAAAGATAACCAGATAGCAACTGGGAAATTTAATCAGGACGGTTCTCCCATAACTCGAGACGCAACTGCCGCTGACCAGGTAGGCGGACTTAATTTGAGCATTAGTATTGGTGCTTCCAGCAGCCAAAGCAAAACTACGCAGAGTAGTACGCAAGCAGCAGGATCAAATATAAACGCGGGCGGAAATGTCAGTGTCGTCGCGAGCGGTGCTGGCAAGGATTCAGATATCACGGTTGAAGGCTCTAACATTCGAGGCGGCAATAATGTCATGCTTGCCGCGGAAGACGAGATTAACCTGATAGCAGCCAAAAATACCGATGAGCAGCACAGTACCAACAAAAGCAGTAGTGGCAGTATTGGTATCAGCATTGGTACGGGTGGTTTCGGCGTAACCGCTTCCGCTAGCTCGGGTAGAGGAAATGCAGATGGCAGTGATGTCAGCTGGAGCAATACCCATGTTAACGCTGGTAATCAGTTATCTATAGTGTCTGGCGGTGACGCTAATCTGATCGGAGCGGTAGCCAGTGGTAAGCAAGTAGTTGCAAATATTGGTGGCGATCTAAATATCGAAAGTCTGCAAGACACGAGTAAGTACGATAGTAAGCAAAAAAATATTGGTGGCAGTGTCACGATAGGTGCTGGTGGTGGAGGGAGCTTTAGTTACAGCAAAAGCAGCATAACTAGTGATTACGCCAGTGTGACGGAGCAGAGTGGTATTAAGACTGGGGACGGTGGTTTTCAAGTTGTCGTTGGCGGCAACACAGACTTGAAGGGTGCGGTGATTGCTAGTACCGAAAAGGCAGTGCAGGACGGACGGAATTCCCTGGTCACAGCTAGCTTAACTACCAGTGATATTACAAATACTGCGTCATATGAAGGTAAGAGTTTGGGCTTGAACGTAGGCTCCGCGGTAAGTACGAATGGGAAGTTGGCGCCAAGTGGCACCAGCGCGGGTTTTGGTAAGGATAGTGATAGCAGCAGCAGTGTCACGCAAAGCGGTATTTCTGGTATGGCCGGTAATAAGAATGTTCGTAGCACTGACAAAGAAACTACATTGGCAAAGATATTCGATGCGGAACGAGTGCAGAATGAAATTGATGCACAAACTAAAATCACCCAAAAATTTAATGAACTTGCCCCCAACGCGGCCGCAAGTTACGTAAATAGGCAGCTTGACGATTTAAAGCGTCAAGCTGATTTGGAGCCAGACGAGAATAAAAAAAATGAATTACTCGCAGAAAGCAAAAAATGGTCACCAAACGGTGAGTACACAATTGCGATGAATATTATTATCGGCGCTGCGGGAGGTAATCTGCAGTCGTCGATAACAAAAGAAACATTGTCGTGGGCTGCGGATCAAATGAGACAAGCCGTCATTTTTGACTCTAGCAAATTTCCTGGACTGGTAGATTCTCAAGGAAATGTTCTAAGTAATATGTCCGGAACTAGTGTTGGTGTCAATGGTGACCAGATCAAAACTGCAGGGAGTCGGCTGGTACTTTCAGAAATATGTGCTGATGACAGATGTAGTCGTGATGAGTCGACAAAGAGTGGTTGGAAAGAAGATAAACAAGGAAGAGTGATTTTTAATCCTGTTTTTGACGCGTCAGGTAAAGAAATTTCGGTGAATACTTTTGTAGACTCTAATCCAGCGTTTCGTAGTCCCTTGGGAGGTGTTCAAGGGGGAGAGGGGCAATTTAAAATTTGGGGTATTCAGTTTGACTATGAACCAGGCTCAGTTTGGGATCGTCTAGCAGAAGCATACGGTGGCCCTCATGATATGTTTAATAGTCCGATATGGTACGACAAACTCGGAAATGGTAAAGACCTTACAGGTACAGTGATTGGAAACGTAGGGGAGGTCACCAATGGCACTAACGTATTATTGGCAACGCCATTTGCCATGGCTACTTTATTACCTCCCGAGATATGGGCAACGGTACTTATGGGCATGAAAGCAGGGAAATAATTGTGTTGAAGCCATCTTTTCAATTTTTTACATTGATTTTACTTATTTTGGGGGGGTGTCATGCCTCTCTAAACTCAGGTTTGTCTTTAGATTGTGAATCTAGTTCTTGTATATCGAATAGCGATCATTCGAAAAACTTCGAAAGCGAATCGTTGGTTAAGGGAGCAGCAATATGTACCGACATAGGTGGAGAATATACAAATCTGGGGGAAGTGTCGCTGTGGGGAATTTTTGAAAGCATCCCACAAAAAAATAATGATATTCAGTGGCATCGCGAACAAATAAGGGAGATACCTTTTACATGGGAAAAAAAGGAAATCCGTTATCGTGTTGGGCCACAGATTGTTACGGATATTTCAGAACAAAAAAATGAAAGTGCATTTCACCAAAATTCTAGAGTATTGATTAAGCAGGAAGGCAATGCATTGCTTGTGTCATTAATGGGGAGTGATGGCTTAGTCTACAAAACTAATACGATTGTCTTTTTGAACTCATCGTTTGAGTGTAAGCCGGATGTGTTATCTCTAAAATTCAAATCAATATTTGGAGGTGCAGAAGGCGCACCTGGTCTTATGACGTCAACAGAGTTACGTTTGCGAAAATCGAATAGCGGGGCTTTAGAGCTAAACACCGAAAAGCAAATATGGACATACTCTCGTATATTTGGGGCGGTTGGAGAGCCAAAAATTGAGAGGACGTCATCTAATTTTTCCAATGTGCCGTAAGCTTCCCCCACATTGATAATGACGGGGGACATGATGATCAAAGACCTTGATGTTGCTTGGGCTTAGCATTTGCCAAATATCATGCGCAGGCGTCAAATAAGCGGTAACCTGACACTGTTTTAGTCAGAATTATCGAATATCGACTCTATGCCTGCCGCAGCTCGCATTACTCGCTCTCACCTGCGCCTGACGTCTATCATCCTGATCGCCGTCATAGTCGCCCTGATCACGCCTGATTCATGGAATCTCGTCACACGCGCCCTGGCCGGATGGAATGTCGCAGTCTGGGCAAATCTGTTACAGATGGGATGGCTGATGACGACGTCCAGCCATGGGCACGTGAAAGCGATTGCGGAGCGTGAGGATGCCGGGGCAGGGACGGTGGTGGGGATTTTGTCTATTGCCGCACCTTTGAGTTTGCTGGCGATTATTCTGGAGCTGACTTCGGCTAAAGGCTTGGCTGGTACTGACCAGCTTGTACACTACGCGTTCACTGGTGTGACGGTACTGGGTTCCTGGTTGCTGCTGGGTGGTGTGTATACGCTGCATTACGCCCGTTTGTATTACCAGTCACCGGCGAAGAGCAGGGCTTTGAAGTTTCCGGATGCGGAGCTGAGTCCCGATTATTGGGACTTCCTTTATTTCTCTTTTACGATCGCCGTTGCGGCGCAGACTTCTGATGTGACGGTGATGTCTTCCGGCATGCGCAAGGCAGTGCTGGCGCAGTCGGTATTGAGCTTTATTTTCAATGCCGCGATTATCGGTTTGTCGATCAATATTGCCGCAGGTTTGATCGGCACCTGATCACGCTTGTTTAGTGACTCTTTTTATTTCTTTTTACGTCGCGCCAGCTCGGCAGTCAGCTTGCCCATGTGCTTGTAGAGCCTGCCGTAACGTTTATCCCAGCCGTTGACCGCACGATATTGTTTGACGACGGTAGCGATGTCACCGCGCGCGATAGGACCGGTCAACGCTTGTTCTGGCCCTATCTGCAATACGTTTTCGCTTGTTTCCCTCACCAGTGACGCCATCATCTTTAACGCGATGTCTTGCGGTATGCCTGCCTGGCCGTAGGTTAGGACTGCGGTATCCAGCAGCGTGACGAGATAGTTGGAGGCGAAGACTGCACCTGCGTGGTACAGCACTTTGCTTTCTCGCTTGATAGCAACAGTCTGCGCGTCTATGGCGGCAAATATGGGGGCGAGTACGTCGACTGCAGCCTGATCGCCTTCCATGCCGCAGTATGTCCCCGCAAAATTTGCTGCTACTTTCTCCGGCACTGCAAAGCTGCGTATCGGATGGATGCTGGCAACGGCTGCACCGCATGCGCTGGCGCTGGCGAGTATGCTGGAGGAGAGTGCGCCGCTGCAGTGGAAGACTATGCTACCTGCCGATAAGCGCCCGCTGCTAGCCAATGCGTCGCAGCAAGCGGCAATTTGGTCATCGGGTGCTGCTATGAGGTAGATGTCGGCTGCCTGCAGGTCGGCGTAGCTGCTCGCCACGCGACCGGCACCGGCAAAAGCAGCGGCGCGTGCGCCGCTTGTGATCGAGGTGTTGAGGATGTCCAGTAGCTGGACAGTCTGATGCTGCACCCACAAGCGCGCCAGTGTCTGGCCGACTTTGCCGCAACCGATGATGGAGAGTGTTTGCGGTTTGCTCATGGGTTAAGACCTAGCTGTTGACCTGTTCCAGCGCTTCCTGCTGTTCCAGCCATTCTGCTTCCAGTTGCGCCACTTCCTTGGTGTAGAAGGTTTGGTCGGCCAACAGTTGCTTCAGTTCTTTTTTGTTCGCAGCATCGTAGATGAGAGGATCGGCCAGTTTTTCATCGACGCTGGCTTTTTGCGCATTGCGTTTGGCAATTTGCTCTTCCAGTTTTTTGATTTTCTGTTCTATCGGCTTTTTGCGTGCTGCCAGTTTTTGGCGTTCTTCAGCTTCCTGCTTTTTCTGTTCACGTTTGTCTACTGCGCTGACAGTGGTGGCAGGGGCGACCGGGCTGGCTGATTTTTCCTTGACCGCGGGCAGGCTGGCATTAGCCGCTGCATTTTTTGCATCCAGCTTGGTTTTGAAGAGCCAGTCTTTGTAGTCGTCGAGGTCGCCATCGAAAGGTTGCAGCTTGCCGTCGGCAACGATGATGAATTGATCGGTGGTCGCGCGCAGCAGATGTCTGTCATGGGAAACCACCACCAGTGTGCCTTCGAACTGCGCCAGCGCCATGGTGAGCGCTTCGCGGGTTTCCAGATCCAAATGGTTGGTCGGTTCATCGAGCAGCAAGAGGTTAGGGCGTTGCCAGACGATGAGCGCCAGCGCCAGGCGCGCTTTTTCGCCACCGGAGAACGGTGCGATTTTGCTGGTGACCATGGTGCCGTTGAAGTTGAAGCTGCCGAGGAAGTTGCGCAGTTCTTGTTCACGTACGGTCGGCGCGATGTGCATCAAATGCCACAGCGGCGATTCATCGTGGCGCAGCATTTCTACCTGGTGCTGGGCGAAGTAGCCGATGGCCAGGCCTTTGCCGAATTGCGATGTGCCGTTCAGAGGTTGCAGCTCGCCTGCGATGGTTTTGATCAGCGTGGATTTACCTGCACCGTTGACACCGAGCAAACCGATGCGTTGGCCGATTTGCAGCGAGAAGTTGATGCCGGAAACAATTTTCTTCTCAGTGATTGAGTAGTCTTTTTCATCTTCGATGCGGTAACCAGCATCGACGTCTTCCATCACCAGCAATGGATTCGGTGCATTCGCCGGTTCGCGGAATTCAAACGAGAATTCTGCCGCTGCACGTAATGGTGCGAGCTCTTCCATCTTCGACAGGGCCTTGATCCGGCTTTGTGCCTGACGAGCCTTGCTGGCTTGTGCCTTGAAGCGGTTGATGAAGGATTCCAGATGCGCGCGTTGGCGTGCCTGCTTTTCCATCGCGCTTTGAGCGAGGATCATTTGTGCGGCGCGTTGACGCTCGAAATCCGAATAGTTGCCGGAGTAACGCTTCAGTTTGCGCTCATCAATATGCACGATGACGTTGACGACGCCGTCGAGGAAGTCCCTGTCATGCGAGATGACGATCAGGGTGCCAGCGTAACGCTTGAGCCAGTCTTCCAGCCAGATGATGGCGTCCAGATCCAAATGGTTGGTCGGTTCATCGAGCAGCAAGAGGTCGGATGGACACATCAGCGCTTGCGCCAGGTTGAGGCGCATACGCCAGCCACCGGAGAAGCTGGCGACCGGTTGATCCATTTGCGCCATGGTGAAGCCCAGGCCGAGCAGCAGCTGTTCCGCGCGCGAACGTACGGTGTAGGCATCGGCATCCGCCAGCGAGCTGTATAGCTCGCCGATCAGGGTGCCGTTATCTATGGTGTCCGGTTCGCTTTCGAGGAAGGCGAGTTCTTCTTCCAGGCGGCGCAGGGTGACGTCGCCGTCGATCGCATAGTCGATGGCCGAGCGTTCCAGTGGCGGCGTTTCCTGCGCTACATAGGCGACGCGCCATTTGGCCGGGAAGTCGATGGTGCCGAGGTCGGCGTGTAGTTCACCGCGCAGCAAGCCAAACAGGCTGGACTTACCCGCGCCGTTGGCACCGATCAGGCCGATTTTGTCGCCCGGGTTGAGCGTGACATCGACGTTGTCGAGTAACGGCTTGATGCCGCGCATGAGGGAAACTTGCTGAAAACGAATCATGTAATTTGTAAGCTGCTGGCGCGATGCGGCTGTGTGCCAGCAGCTTTGCTTCTTTAGAGAATGATTAAAAATGGCTGGCCTGTCATGGCCAACCGAAATCGCGGCTCACAGCATTCATCGGAATAGCTGCCAGCGGCGGGACAGGCCTCAGGCCTGCCGGATTACTGTCAAGCACGCTCACGCATCAGCACGATGCGGGCTGGTACGAGTTTATTGCAATTGATCTGCAGTGATCAGGAATACCATGTCGTCACCGGCACTGGTGGTGAGCCAGGTCAGGTTCAGTTCCGGGAATGCCGCTTCTGCAAATTCACGTTCATTACCGATTTCAACCATCAGCAAACCGTTAGGCGTCAGGCGTTGACCGGCACCGGCAACGATTTTGCGTACCAAATCCATGCCGTCGGTACCTCCCGCCAGTGCGATTTGCGGTTCGCGCAGGTATTCCGGTGGCAGTTTGCCCATGGAGCCGGAGTTGACGTACGGCGGGTTGGTGATGATGAGGTCGAACTTGTATTCAGGCACATTCGCATACAGGTCTGATTCGATCAGGTTGATGCGGTGTTCCAGTTCGTATTCGGCGACATTGCGTTTCGCCACTTCCAGTGCGTCGGTAGAGATATCCACGGCATCCACATGTGCATTCGGGAAAGCGTCGGCCAGCATGATAGGCAGGCAGCCGGAACCGGTACAGAGTTCGAGGATGTTGTTTACTTTGTCCGGATTGCTGACCCACGGCGAGAATTGTTCAGGGATCAGTTCGGCGATGAAGGAGCGCGGCACGATGACGCGTTCATCGACATAAAAGCGATAGCCGCCAAGCCAGCCTTCATTCGTGATGTAAGCAGCAGGCAGGCGCTCATCGGCGCGTTGCTCGATGACGCGCAAGACGGCGTCGACTTCTTCCTGCAGCAGACGTGCATCGAAGAAAGGATCGAGTTTGTCCAGCGGCAGCTTGAGCGTGTGCAGGATCAGGTAAGCGGCTTCATCCAGTGCATTGGTGCTGCCATGGCCGAAGAATAGTTTCGCGGTATTGAAGCGGGTAACAGCGTAGCGCAACAGGTCGCGAATGGTAGTGAGTTCGTTAGGCTTGGTAGGCATGGTTCTGTGCAACTAAGTAAAAGGATGATGCCTGATGCAGGGATTCTGCATCAGGAGGTTTTTTATCGATGCTTGCTGTGCGCTAGCCTCAGAGCAGCAGGTTTTCCATCGTACGGCGATAGATGTTTTTCAGCGGATCGATGAAACGTACTTCGATGTGTTCATCGATCTTGTGGATGCTGCCGTTCGGCGGGCCAAACTCGACGACTTGCGGGCAGATCTGCGCAATGAAGCGACCATCCGAGGTGCCGCCAGTAGTCGACAGTTCGGTGGTGACACCAGTTTCCGATTTGATCGCATCGCTCATCGCATCGCTCAGTGTGTCTTTAGGCGTGAGGAAAGGATGACCGCTGATCGACCATTTCAGATCGTATTCGAGGCCGTGTTTGTCGAGGATCGCGTGTACGCGTTTTTGCAAACCTTCTACCGTGCTGGCGGTGCAGAAGCGGAAGTTGAAGTCGATGACGACGTTACCCGGAATGACGTTCGATGCGCCTGCGCCGCCGTGGATGTTCGATACTTGCCACGAGGTAGGCAGATAGTATTCGTTGCCGTCATCCCATTTTTCGGCAACCAGTTCCGCCAGTGCAGGTGCGCATTGATGGATAGGATTGCGTGCCAGTTGCGGATACGCGATGTGGCCTTGTATGCCTTTGACGGTGAGCTTGCCGGACATGCTGCCGCGGCGACCGTTTTTGATGGTGTCGCCCAGTACATCGGATGAGGTCGGTTCACCGACTACGCAGTAATCGAGTTGCTCGCCGCGTGCTTTCAGCGCGTCACAGACGATGACGGTGCCGTCGGTCGCCGGGCCTTCTTCATCGCTGGTGATGAGGAAGCCGATCGAGCCTTTGTGGTCGGGATGCGCGTGCACGAATTCTTCTGCTGCCACGACCATCGCTGCGATCGAGGTTTTCATGTCAGCGGCACCGCGGCCGTAGAGTTTGCCGTCGCGTTGGGTAGGGACGAACGGTGGCGAAGTCCATTGTTCGAGCGGGCCGGTAGGCACGACGTCGGTATGGCCGGCAAATACCAGCAGCGGCTGTGCAGTACCTTTGCGTGCCCACAGATTGGTCACGCCATCAGATTCTATGGTTTCACATACAAAGCCCAGCGGCTCCAGCAATTCGATCAGGCGCGATTGGCAGCCTTTGTCTTCCGGTGTGACGGAGGAGAGGGCGATTAGTTCTTCGGTCAGTGCGAGCGTCTTGCTCATAAATTAGTCTTGAAAAATTTGTTGATAGAGTTCGTCGGAAAAACCAACGCTGGATTTTTTGTCCTTGACCAGTACCGGGCGTTTGATGACCGATGGCGATTCCAGCATCAGTGCAGTGGCACTGGCGGCATCGGTGATTTCGGCTTTGCGTTCATCCGGCAGCTTGCGCCAGGTCGTGCCTTTGCGATTGACCAGCACATCCCATGGCACGTCGCGCAACCAGGTTTTGATCAGGTCCGCGTTGATGCCATCTTTTTTGAAATCGTGGAAGACGAAATCGGTGCCGTTGTTGCTCAGCCAGGTGCGCGCTTTTTTGACGGTGTCGCAGTTAGGTATGCCGTAGAGGGTAATCGTCATGTCTACATCTTCAGGGTAAATTCGGTAAAGCTTGCTTCTTCCTGCTCCGGTGCTTCTTCCTGCACCGTTTGCGCGGAGTTGTTCAGCAGCCAGAACAGATTGCTGGCCGAGTCGGCGTGCGCCAGTGCTTCTTCCTGCGTCACAATGCCATCCTTGATCAATTGCATCAGCGCTTGTTCAAAGGTTTGCGAGCCAGGCGACAAACTCTTTTCTATCGCTTCCTTAATCAGCGCAATTTCACCTTGCTCTATCAGCTCGGCGATGTGGCGCGTGTTCAGCATGACTTCGACTGCTGGACGGCGCTTGCCGTCGATGGCGCTGATCAGGCGTTGCGACACAATCGCGCGCAAGGTCGACGATAGATCGGCGAGCAGTGATTGCCGGTTTTCTATCGGGTAAAAATTGATGATGCGGGTCAAAGCCTGATAGCTATTGTTCGCATGCAGGGTCGCGACGACTAGATGGCCGGACTGCGCGTAGGCAAGTGCGGCTGACATGGTTTCCTTGTCGCGTATCTCACCGATCAGAATGCAATCGGGAGCCTGGCGCAGGGCGTTTTTCAAGGCTAGCGGCAAGTCGCTGGCATCGCTGCCTATCTCACGCTGGTTGACGATGGATTTCTTGTTACGGAACAGGAATTCTATCGGGTCTTCCAGCGTCAGGATATGACCGGTAGCGATGGTGTTGCGATGATCGAGCATGGCGGCGATCGTGGTCGACTTGCCGGAGCCGGTCGAGCCGACTACCAGCAGCAGACCACGTTTCTCCATGATCATATCGGCCAGGATAGGTGGCAGTGCCAGGCTATTCAGCGCCGGGATTTCTCCCGGTACATAGCGCAGCACGGCGGAAATACTGCCGCGCTGGCGGAACGCTGATAAGCGGAAGCTGCCGACACCTGTCACCGGTATGCCGATATTGAGTTCGTTTTCACGATCCAGTTCTTCCAGCTTGGCTGGCGGGACAACTTCGGCCAGCAAGGTCATGACGGCATTCTGGTCCAGCTTTTGCTGGTTGATGGGTACCAGATTGCCGTTGATCTTGATGTGGATAGGCGAGTTGACTGCAATAAACAGGTCAGATGCTGCTTTTTCCTTCATCAGAAGGAATAATCTATCCATAGCCATAGCTGTCCCGGTTCAGAAAAGTGTAAACGCGTGTTGCAGTGATAGCGACTTAGTCACGCAGCAATTCGTTGATCGCTGTTTTCGAACGTGTTTGTGCATCGACGCGTTTGACGATCACTGCGCAGTACAGGCTGTACTTGCCATCAGCGGATGGCAGGTTGCCGGACACCACGACGGAACCGGCAGGGATACGGCCGTAGGTCACTTCGCCGGTTGCGCGGTCATAGATCTTGGTCGATTGGCCGATGTAGACACCCATCGAGATAACCGAGTTTTCTTCGACGATAACGCCTTCAACGATTTCCGAACGTGCACCGATGAAGCAGTTGTCTTCAATGATGGTCGGGTTCGCTTGCATAGGTTCCAGTACGCCACCGATGCCGACGCCGCCGGACAAGTGCACGTTTTTACCAATTTGTGCGCAGGAGCCGACGGTAGCCCATGCATCAACCATGGTGCCTTCATCGACGTAAGCGCCGATGTTGACGAAGGAAGGCATCATGACCACGTTTTTGCCGATGAAGCTGCCGTGACGTGCGACTGCAGGTGGTACCACGCGGAAGCCGCCTTTGGCGAAATCAGCTGCGGTGTAGTTCGCGAATTTGGTTGGTACTTTGTCGTAGAACTGCATGTGGTCGCCGGATGGCATGGTGATGTTGTCTTCCAGACGGAAGGACAGCAATACCGCTTTTTTGACCCATTGATTGACGACCCACGAGCCGCTGTCTTTTTGCGCTACGCGCAGGGTGCCTTCGTTCAGTTGGGCGATGACTTGCGCGACTGCGTTACGCACATCTGCAGGTGCATTTTTCGGGGAGAAATCCGCACGGTTTTCCCAGGCTTGGTCGATGATCTGTTCGAGTTGTTGAGTCATTTGATGGTCTTGTCAGTTGATAGAAATGATTACTAGGAAAAATTACGCGGCAGTACTGGCCAATTTCTTGGCGAATTCAACTATGCGCTGGGCGGCTTCGAGGCATTCGTCCACTTCGGCGACCAGCGCCATGCGGACCCGGTTCTGTCCCGGATTGATGCCATGTGCTTCGCGGCCCAGATAGCTGCCCGGCAATACCGTGACATTATATTCGGCATACAGGCGCTTCGCGAATTCAACATCGCTGATGTTGACGAGTTTGTCGACCTTGGCCCACAGGTAGAAACCGGCGTCCGGCAGGGAGACATCTAGGACTTCCTGCAGCAAAGGCGTGACCTGATTGAATTTCTTGACGTATTTCTCGCGGTTTTCGATGACGTGCTGTTCGTCATTCCAGGCGGCAATCGACGCGCTTTGCACGGACGGGCTCATCGCGCTGCCGTGATAGGTACGGTACAGCAGGAAGCTCTTGATGATCTCTGCATCGCCGGCGACGAAGCCGGAGCGCATGCCAGGGACATTCGAGCGTTTCGACAGGCTGGAGAAGCCGATCAGGCGCGGATAGCCGGTGCGGCCCAGCTTGTGTGCCGCTTCCAGGCCACCTAAAGGCGCTTCCGTCTTGAAATAGATTTCCGAATAGCATTCATCGGCTGCGATGACAAAGTCATAGCGATCCGACAAGGCGAACAGTTCAGCCCAGTCTTCCAGCGTCAGCACCGCGCCAGCCGGATTGCCCGGAGAGCAGATGTAGACCAGTTGTACGCGCGCCCAGACATCTGCCGGGATGCTGGCAAAGTCAGGGGCAAAGTTGCGCGCCGGGTCGCAATTGACGAAGTAGGGCTCGGCACCGGCCAGGTAGGCGGCACCTTCATAGATTTGGTACAGCGGGTTCGGGCAGACCACCAAAGCCTGTTTGCTCGGATCGATCACCGTCTGCGCCAATGCAAACAAGGCTTCACGCGAACCATTGACTGGCAGCACCTGCGTAGCCGGATTCAGCTTCGGCAGGTTGTAACGACGCTCGAGCCAGCCCGCGATAGTGGCGCGCAGCGCATCGGTGCCAGCGGTGGTCGGATAGACTGCGAGACCGTCGAGGTTATCTGCCAGTGCTTTTTGTATAAAAGCCGGGGTTGGGTGCTTAGGCTCACCGATGCCGAGGCTGATAGGACGATAAGCAGCGTTCGGCGTGACGCTCGCAAACAATTGCTTCAGTTTTTCAAAAGGATAGGGTTGGAGCTGTTTAAGAAGTGGATTCACGGCTGAGGGCAGAAATGTGAGTGTGATGTTCGTAGTCGCTGTTTGCAGCACCGCTTTGCATGAGCGACAACCGCAGGCTTTATTTACACGAGGTTCAAAGTGGCAACATTATACCGCCCATGAGGGCAGAACCGCTGCCTGCGTAAAGTCTGGCTGTAAATGCTTGGAATCGTTGTTCCAAATGCTATGATTAGCCCCTTTTACGGCCTCTTTTGCCGCATCCGCCATGCTGGTCGGATGCTTGATAAATATTTAATTTGCGCTGCATATTCTAGGAACGGTTGATAACGTGCGTCTAACTTCCATTAAATTATCGGGATTCAAGTCTTTTGTTGATCCGACGAATTTTCAGGTGCCGGGTCAATTGGTCGGTGTCGTCGGCCCGAATGGCTGCGGCAAGTCCAATATCATCGATGCTGTGCGCTGGGTTTTGGGTGAATCCAAGGCTTCCGAGCTGCGCGGTGAATCGATGCAGGACGTTATTTTTAACGGTACGACGCACCGCAAACCGGCGGGTCGCTCATCGGTTGAGCTTGTATTTGACAATGGCGAGGGCAAGGCTGCCGGTCAATGGAGTCAGTACGCAGAGATCGCGGTCAAGCGTACGCTGACGCGTGACGGTACCTCGACTTACTACATCAACAATCAGGCGGTACGCCGCCGCGACATCCAGGATATCTTCCTCGGCACCGGTCTGGGCCCACGCGCTTACGCGATCATCGGGCAGGGCATGATTTCGCGCATCATTGAAGCGCGTCCGGAAGAGCTGCGCATCTTCCTGGAAGAGGCTGCCGGTGTGTCGAAGTACAAGGAACGCCGTCGCGAAACCGAGAACCGTTTGCAGGACACGCGTGAAAACTTGTTGCGCGTCGAGGATATCCTGCGCGAGCTGAATACCAACCTGGAAAAGCTGCAAGGCCAGGCTGCTGTCGCGCAAAAATTCCACGAGCTGCAAGCCGACCAGGACGAGAAGCAAAAGCTGCTGTGGCTGCTGCGTAAAAACGAAGCGAAGAATGAGCAGGAAAAATTCTTCCGCGATATCGAAAAAGCGCAGACCGATCTGGAAGAACAAACCGCCAAGCTGCGTCACGTCGAAACCGAGCTCGAGCATATGCGCCAGGCGCATTACTCGGCTGGTGACCGCATGCACCAGGCGCAAGGCCATCTGTATCAGACCAACTCTGAAATCGGCAGCCTGGAAGCGCAAATCAAATTCGTTATCGAATCGCGTACACGCCTGCAATCGCAACTGAATTCGTTAACCGCACAACGCGACCAATGGCAACGCCAGGGCACACAATTCCAGGATGACCTGGTTGAAGCCGAGATGCATCTGGAAGAGCAGGCGATGCGCGTTGAGCAAGCGCAGGAAACCGCACAACGTGAAAACGATCGCTTGCCAGCACTGGAACAGGCATGGCGCGAAGCGCAACTGAAAACCACAGAGTCGCGCGGCAAGATTATGCAGGCGCAACAGCAGATCGAACTGGAATCCGCACACCAGCGTAATGCATCGAATATCTTGTCCAGCCTGACCGTGCGTCGTGAACGTCTGCAGCAGGAAAAGCAGGGCTTGAACCTGCCGGATACTACACATCTGGCTAATCTGAAGATGCAGCTGGAAGAGAAGCAGGCGACGCTGGAAGAAGCGACCGAGCAACTCGAAGTCGCGCAGGAGCAATTGCCCAAGCTGGAAGAAGAACGTCGCGCTGCGCAGGAACAGGTCAACACCGAGACTGCAAACAATGCGCAACTGGAAGCACGCCTGGCTGCACTGAAGCAGTTGCAGGAAAACGTGCAGACCCAGGGCAAAGTACAGCCATGGCTGCAAAAACATGAGCTGGGCGAGTTGCCGCGCCTGTGGCAAAAATTGCAGATAGACCAGGGCTGGGAAACCGCACTGGAATCCGTCTTGCGTGAGCGCACCTCGGCATTGGAAATGTCGAATCTGGATTGGGCCAAAGCCTTCTTCAGCGATGCGCCACCAGCCAAGCTGGCCTTGTTCACACCGAATGCAACCGCATCGGAAGCGGTGGAAACACCGGCTGGCCTGAAGCCTTTCCTGAACCTGCTGCAACTGAACGATCCTGGCCTGCGTGCCTTGATGCAGGACTGGTTGCACAACGTGTATATCGCGGACGATACCGCTGCTGCTTTCGTAGATCGTAACAAGCTGCCGGTCGGCGCGTATTTCGTCACACGCCAGGGCCATGTCATTAGCAAAACCAGTGTGCGTTTCTACGCTTCGGATTCGGAGCAGGACGGCATGCTGGCGCGCCAGCAGGAAATCGAAAACATTACCAAGCAATTGCGTGCGCAGCACATGCTGGCCGATGAAGCAAAATCGCGTTCGATCCGCTCTGAATCAGCAGTGACCCAAGCGACACAGCGTCTGCAAGAAATTCGTCAGCGCGTGAATACGCTGACTCAAGCAGTGCATGGCTTACAAATCGATGTGATGAAGCTGTCCGAAGTACAGGAGCGCTTTAACCAGCGCAGCACGCAGATTGCGACCGATCTGGAAGAGATCGCGATGCAGGAAGCCGAGCAGCAACAAGTCAAGGCAGAATCGGAAGCGAAGTTCGAGCAACTGGATGCCGAGCTGGGCGAACTGCAAGAGACGCATGAAGAAGGTCAGACCGATTATCTGAGCAAAGAGCAGCAACTCAACGATGCGCGCCAACGTGCGCGTGACCTGGAGCGTGCTGCACAGGAAACCGCGTTTGCCGAGAAATCACAGCGTAACAAGATAGAAGAATTGAAGCGCAGCATTGCGACCGCACTGGAACAAGCGGCGCAACTGTTTGCGAATATGCAGCAGGGTAGCCTGGAACTGGAAAGCCTGGACGATCAGGCTGCGCAAGCCGGTTTGCAAACCTTGCTGGATACCCGTAGCGAACAGGAACGCGCGCTGGCGGATGCACGCCATGAACTGGATCAGTTGACGCAGCAATTGCGCGGCCATGACGAAGCACGCATGCAGGCAGAACGCAGCCTGCAGCCACAGCGTGATCGTATTACCGAGCTGCAGTTGAAAGAACAGGCCGCGCGCCTGAATCAGGAACAGTATGCGCAGCAATTGCTGGAAGCCGAAGCAGATGAAGCGGCACTGGCAGAGAAACTGAACAGCGATATGCGTCCATCCTATCTGCAAGGCGAAGTCACACGCCTGACGAATGCGATTGCCGCTCTGGGTGCAGTCAACCTGGCAGCGCTGGACGAATTGGCGACGGCATCGGAACGTAAGAACTTCCTCGATGCACAAAATGCCGATTTGACGGAAGCGATCACGACGCTGGAAGATGCGATTGCCAAGATCGACAAGGAAACACGCGAATTGCTGCAAGACACCTTCGACAAGGTCAATCATCACTTCGGTGAATTGTTCCCTATCCTGTTCGGCGGTGGCCAGGCCAAGCTGACTATGACCGGTGACGAGATCCTCGATTCCGGCGTGCAGGTGATGGCGCAGCCACCAGGCAAAAAGAATGCAACCATCCACTTGCTGTCCGGTGGTGAAAAAGCCCTGACTGCGACGGCGCTGGTGTTCTCGATGTTCCAGCTGAATCCGGCACCGTTCTGTCTGCTGGATGAGGTTGACGCACCGCTTGATGATGCGAATACCGAACGCTTCTGCAATATGGTTAAACGCATGTCCGCGCATACCCAGTTCCTGTTCATCTCGCATAACAAGATTGCGATGGAAATGGCGCAGCAGCTGATAGGTGTGACCATGCAAGAGCAGGGTGTGTCACGTATCGTGGCGGTGGATATGGAATCGGCCGCCGATTTTGCGTCTGAAGCGCAGCTGGCCTGAGTGTAGTTTGCTGCTGACATACTCGTTTTATACAGTAGTGATTAAAAGCAAAAAGTAAGGCGGGCAAGCAAACGATTTGGTGACCGGCAGGTCGGTAAAGGATGCTTACCCGTATGTTTTTCAGAGGGTAGTCTGGCTTGACAAGCCAGATTGCTAAAATTAACCTGAGTGTCTAGTCACACGGGTCGCAAGTGCATCAATGACGCTGGTCGCCGCCATGTAACTTTATCGGCAGGCGCGCGTTATGGATGTATAGATTGACGACCATCCAACCTTTGGATTTTTATGACCCTATCTGCTTTTTCCCGATTTGCTCGCGGCGCGTATAGCGTGCAGCCGAACAGATTTTCCCTGCAATCCACAGTCACGGCAGGTGCAGCATGAATGATCTCCAGACCAGTTTGTTTGTCATCGGTGGCGTGATCGTTGTCGGTGTTATTTCCTACAATAAGTGGCAGGAACACAAAGCCAAGAAAAGCGTGGAGCGTGCTTTTTCTTCATCGCACGATGATGTGCTGATGGCACCGGAAGGACGAGAGTCGCCGGAAGAGCGCCTGGAACCGATCATAGACGGCGAGCGTCACGAGCCTACGTTCTCGGAGAATCCATACGACGACGTGGCACCGGTGCAGCAGGATGCGGCAGCACCGCATGCCGAGGCAGAGATGGATGCGCCGGTTGATTTCGTGCAGCCGGTAGAGGAAAAAGAATTGCCTGTCGATTACCTGATCGATTGCACCATCCCGCTGGCGTTGACGACGCAATTGCGCGGCGAAAAAATCCTGTCTGCCTTGCAGTCGCTGCGCCACGTCGGCAGCAAGCCCGTGCATTTCGCCGGTCAGCACATCGATGGCGGCTGGGAAGCAATCACGCATGGCGGTATCTATAAATCGCTGATGGCTGGTGTGCAGCTGGCGAATCGCAGCAATGCACTGAATGAGCTCGAGTATTCCGAGTTCGTGATGCGCTTGCGTCAGATCGCCGATGACTTCGACGCAGATCCGGATGTGCCGGACATGGCAGAGGTGATGGTGACCGCACGTTCGCTGCATCATTTCGTGACTGAATACGACGCCAAGCTGAGCGTGAATGTACATACCAATGGTGCGCCATGGTCAGTGACGACCTTGCTGGCAGCACTGGAGCGCCAGGGCTTCGACGTGCGTCCGGAAGGTCGTCTGGTGATGCCGGATGGCGATGGTGGCGTGTTGTTCTCGCTGTCTACCAATGTGACGCTGGCGGAAGAAACCACCAGCCGTTTGACCTTGTTGCTGGATGTGCCGGTAGTAGCGCCGGAACGTGATGGCTTCGGTGCGATGACAGCCTGTGCCCGTTCATTGGCAGCGCGTCTGGATGGCACGGTAGTCGATGATGGCGGCCAGCCCTTGTCCGATGCGTCGCTGAATGAAATCTCTGGTCAGATCGAAGCGTTTTATGCCGACATGGAAGCGGCAGATATTCCAGCAGGTTCCACCAGGGCTTTACGCTTATTCAATTAAATTATGCAGCCGGATTTGTTTTCTACGGCATCGCAAACAGATGCAAACGCGACGCCGGAGGAGCCGGATGCCAGCAATCCCCCGGCACGCGCAGCATGGTTACGCGATGAACTGAATCGCCACAATTACGCTTATCACGTCCTCGATAATCCTTCCATTCCTGACGCGGAATACGACAAGCTGTTCCGCGAGCTGCAAGCGCTGGAAGCCGACCATCCCGAACTGCTGGTAGTCGATTCACCTACACAAAGGGTGGGGGCACTGGCTTTGTCCGCTTTCCCGCAAGTGACGCATTCGGTACCTATGCTATCGCTCGGCAATGGCTTTGAAGATGAAGACATCGTTGCCTTTGACCGTCGCGTCTGTGAAGGCCTGAACACCACCGAAGTTGAATATGCGACCGAACTGAAGTTTGACGGCTTGGCGATCAACCTGCGCTATGAAGATGGCGTACTGGTAGAAGCCGCCACGCGCGGTGATGGTGCGACTGGTGAAAACGTCACGACGAATATCCGCACCGTGCGTGCGATACCACTGCGCTTGCATACTAAAACACCACCGAAGGTGCTGGATGTGCGTGGCGAAGTGATGATGTACAAGGCCGACCTTGCCAAGCTGAATGCGCGCCAGCGCGAGGCTGGTGCCAAGGAGTTTGCGAATCCACGCAATGCAGCGGCAGGTAGTTTGCGTCAGTTGGATTCACGTATCACCGCACAGCGTACCTTGCGCTTTTTTGCCTATGGCGTAGGGCTGCTGGAAGGCGCAGAGATGCCGGTTTCGCATTCGGCTTTGCTGGACTGGTATGCCGAGTTGGGTTTGCCGGTCTGCGCCGAACGTGCAGTGGTAAAAGGCGCCGCTGGTTTGCTGGAATTCTACAAAGCGGTCGGGCAGAAGCGTCCGGGTCTGCCGTATGAAATCGATGGCGTGGTCTACAAGGTCAATCGCGTCGAGCAGCAGCAACAGCTGGGTTTTGTCTCGCGTGCTCCGCGTTATGCGATTGCCCATAAATTCCCGGCGGAAGAAGCGTTGACGACCGTGCAGGGCATAGAAGTGCAGGTCGGACGTACTGGTGCAATCACACCGGTAGCCCGGCTGGCGCCGGTGCTGGTTGGCGGCGTGACCGTAACCAACGCGACCCTGCATAATGAAGATGAAGTGCGGCGCAAGGATATCCAGATCGGCGATACCGTGATCGTGCGCCGTGCCGGTGATGTGATTCCTGAAGTAGTCGCCTATGTGCCGGAAAAACGTCCGGCCGATGCGCAGCCGTTTGTCATGCCGACTGCTTGCCCGGTCTGTAACTCTCCTATCGTGAAACTGGAAGATGAAGCGATCGCACGCTGCTCCGGTGGCTGGGTGAAATGTGCGGCGCAACGCAAAGGTGGTTTGCTGCATTTCGTGTCACGCCGTGCGATGGATGTCGAAGGTCTGGGCGATCAACTGGTCGAACAATTGGTCGACAAGCACATCATCACCACCGCAGCGGATTTGTACAAGCTGGGTTTCCGTGCGCTGGCGGAGCTGGATCGCATGGCGGACAAGTCTGCGCAAAACGTATTGGCGGCGCTGGAGAAATCCAAATCGACGACGCTGGCGCGCTTTATTTACGCGCTTGGCATACGTCATGTCGGTGAAGCGACGGCGAAGGAACTGGCGCGTCATTTCGGCAATCTGGACGCCTTGTTGCAGGCGTCCGAAGAGCAGTTGCTGGAAGTGGCGGATATCGGTCCGGTGGTGGCGCAGTCTATCCGCAGCTTCCTCAGCGATCCGCTGAATATGGAATTGATTGAACAATTGCAAGCCGCAGGTGTCAGATGGCCCGAACATGTGGTGGAGAACAAGCCCAAGCCTTTCGCAGGCAAGACCTTCGTTCTGACCGGAACCCTGCCGACACTGAGTCGTGACCAGGCTGCTGAAAAGATAGAGGCGGCGGGTGGCAAGGTCGCCGGTTCCGTCTCCAAGAAAACCAGCTACGTGGTAGCGGGTGCCGAGGCTGGCAGCAAGCTGGCCAAGGCAGAGGAGTTAGGCGTCGCCATACTTGATGAATCTGCATTGCTGCAATTATTGGAATCCCATGAGCAAAATTAGAAAAGCCGTTTTCCCCGTCGCAGGCCTCGGCAGCCGTTTTCTGCCAGCCACCAAAGCACAACCCAAGGAAATGCTGCCTGTCGTCGACAAGCCTTTGATCCAGTATGCGGTGGAAGAAGCGGTCGCGGCCGGGATTACCGATATGGTCTTTATTACCGGTCGCAACAAGCGCGCGATCGAAGATCATTTCGATACCGCTTACGAGTTGGAATCCGAGTTGGAAGCAGCCAACAAGAATGCCTTGCTGGATCTGGTGCGCAACGTCATCCCTAAGAATATCAATTGTATTTACATCCGTCAGTCGGCACCGCTGGGTCTCGGCCACGCCGTCCTGTGCGCACGTCCGGTGATCGGTAACGATCCGTTTGCCGTCTTGCTGGCAGATGACTTCATGGACACTGCCGATGGTGTGAAACCGGTACTCGCGCAGATGACCGACGTGTTCCAGCGCGAAGGACATAGTGTATTGGCAGTGCAAGACGTACCGCGCACCGATACCAAGCAATACGGAATAGTCAGCGCGACCGCTTATCAGCCACAGCTGGAGTTGGTGAATGCGATCGTGGAAAAACCGCAGCCGGATGTAGCGCCATCGACGCTGGCCGTGGTTGGTCGTTATGTGCTGAGTAACAAGATTTTTGATTATCTGGAAACTCTCGGCAAAGGTGCAGGTGGTGAAATACAATTAACCGACGGCATTGCTGCCTTGATGCAGGCCGAGAAGGTGCTGGCGTATCGTTACGACGGCCAGCGCTATGATTGCGGTTCCAAGCTGGGTTACCTGAAGGCGATGGTGGCGATGGGGCTCAAGCATCCTGAAACCGGTGCAGGCTTCACTGAATACTTGAAGACATTGAAATGACGGTAAGAGAAATTTTGAAGATGGGTGATCCACGCTTGTTGCGCGTGGCAGAGCCGGTCAAGGAATTCGGCACGCCCGAACTCGAGGCACTGATTGCCGATATGTTTGACACCATGCATGCGGCGAATGGCGCGGGTCTGGCTGCGCCGCAAATCGGCGTCAACCTGCGCCTGGTGATTTACGGTTTCAAGCAAAACACTCGCTATCCGGATGCACCGCCGGTACCTGAAACCGTGCTGATCAATCCCAAGCTGCGACCACTGTCGGCCGAGATGGTGGATGGCTGGGAAGGTTGTCTGTCAGTGCCGGGTTTGCGTGGCGTGGTGCCACGTTTCAGTGCCTTGCACTATGACGGTTTCGACCAGTACGGCAACGTCATCAGCCGTGATGCGGATGGCTTCCATGCCCGCGTGGTACAACATGAATGCGATCACCTGGATGGCATCCTGTATCCGATGCGGATTACTGACTTATCGCAATTCGGTTATGTCGACATCCTATTCCCCGATCTTGATCCGAACGATGACGACTGATGTGCATTAAGAGATAGACGTAAAAAAGGGCGACTGGATGTCTCCCTTTTTTTTCGGATTAAAACTTGTGTCGAATACCGACATTGAACAGCTTGTCGGTCTTGCCGGGTGCGACCACCCGGTACATGGCATTGTCATCGTTGCTCAGGCGCGCCCAACTGGTATACAAATTGGTGCGTACGGATAGATTGTGGGTGTAGCCGATGGCGATTTGCTTCGCATCGGCATTGTCGGTGTAGCGGTCACGCTTTTGCATATAGGAAGTCATGATGGTATCGGCGCTGGTCAAATTGATCTTCAAACCAAGCAAGGCATCACGCGTGTCCAGCGTGAGGGGGCCTTTGTTTACGGCATAGGCGATAAAGGGCTGTAGCAAACCGAAGTTGTAGTTGCCGCCGATCAGCGTCGTCTTGGCGCTGTCGTTCCCCGTCACGTCCTTGGTGTCCTGGTAGGTCAATACCGTGGCAAGCGGACCGGATGCATAGCCGATGGCGCCGGCCACGGTGCGACTGGCGCTGCTATTGCCTGCTACTTCGCCGAAGCTATAGGCAGCCTGGCCGTTGATGCCGTTCTTCGCGTTAAAACTGTAGTTGACGGTATTGTCTATGCGGCTGCCGCCGTAGTTGAAGATACGCACGGAATCACCGGCCAGGGTATCGGCAAATGGATCGAATACCGCAGAGTTGGTGAAGACCATGGTTTGGACGCGGCCCAGCTTTACTTCGCCAAAGTCACCAGCCAGGCTGACATAGGATTGTCGGTTGAAAAACCGGGTGGCATCACTTTGCGCACCAGTGTCTGCACTGAAGCCTGCTTCTAGGACAAAGTTTGCTTTCAGCCCGTTGCCGAGATCTTCTGTGCCTTTGAAGCCGACACGGCTGACGCTCTGATTGCCGCTATCAATGCCGGTTACTGTGCCAGCGCCAGCATTCTCTATCTTCAGACCCAGATCGACCACACCATACATGGTGACGCTGCTCTGTGCGTAGCTTGCTCCTGCTACCGATGCCAACATTGAAAATGCGCATAGAGTTTTTTTCATTTAGCCACTCCCTTTTGTTTTCAGTTGAAACAACGATCTGATGACAGCGTGCTGCCAGCTTGGGTTGCGTTACTAAACTTAGGTCGGTATTAAATGTAATTCAACAGCATTTTCCCGCGTCGGACTGTCCACGGTGTGACTGGTGTGGATGCAACGGAATGCGTTGATATTGAACCAATATCGATGAAAGAGGGAGATTTATTTGCGAAGTTAACTGTGGTCAACAAATTGTGTTGCGCTTTTGGCGACAGTTACTGGTGCGGGGGACGGACAGATGGGAGATGCGGATGCGGAGAGGGTGGCAAGCCACCCATTAGATCGGATTCAGAACTGTTCGTCTTCGCGCAGATAGCGCCACTGTCCTACCGGCAAATCACCGAGTTTGACATTGCCTATGCGTACCCGTTTCAGGCCGATGACTTTCAGGCCGACCATGTCGCACATGCGGCGGATCTGGCGTTTTTTGCCTTCGCGCAGGATGAAGCTGAGCTGGTCTTCGTTTTGCCATTTGACCTTGGCTGGCAGCAGTTTTTTGCCGTCCAGCGTCAAGCCGTGATTCAGGCGTTTCAAATCGGCTTCCGGCAATTTCCCAGGCTTGGTGTATTGCACACGCACCAGATATTCCTTCTCTACCGATGTATCTTCACCGATCAGGTGTTTGGCGATGCGACCATCCTGCGTCAACACCAGCAAGCCTACTGAATCAATGTCAAGCCGACCTGCAGGTACCAGGCTGCGTAATTGCGTAGGGTGGAACAGGGTAGGGGCTTTATCTTCATTCCAGCGGGTGCTGGCATTGACCAGTGCGACGGCGGGTTTGTAGCCGTCTTCGGCCTGGCCACTGACATAGCCCATCGGCTTGTTGATGAGTACGGTGACGCGTTTGGATTGTTCTGCTGCGGCTTGTCGTTCAACGGTAACGCGCTGCGTAGGCAAGACCTTGCTGCCCAGTTCAGACACGACTTTGCCATCGACCCGCACCCAGCCACGCGCTATCCATTCGTCGGCTTCGCGTCGCGAGCAAAGTCCCAGCTCGGACATACGTTTGGAAAGGCGGAGTGGTTCATTCATGATGGTGCAATTCTATAAATCTGAAATTGAAAAAATGCTGTCCTGCGGAGTGTAACGGTCAGACGCGCAAAGCATCCAGTAAATCTGTTTCCAGCTGGATCTGGCTGCGCGGATTATCGAGTACCTGGCCATCGACCAGGAACACGTCTTCGACGCGCTCGCCCAAGGTCATGACCTTGGCAGTGTGCAGGTTGACTTTGTATTTCGCCAGGATGTTTGCAACCGAATACAGCAAGCCATTCCTGTCATTGGCCGATATCGTCAGCAAATAGTAACGACCACGTTCATCCGGACGGAGGTCGACGGTAGGCGTGGCCGGGAAGTTGCGGCACAGGCGTGAGAGGCGGCCTTTGCAAGGCGAGGGCAAGTCCAGCTGCGCGCTGAGTACTTCTGTCAGCTCATGTTCGATCAGGCTGATCAGGTCACGATAGTTGTCGGCAAAAGCAGGCTCGGTAATCAGGAATGTATCTAGGCCATAACCATGTTTGGTGGTGTGGATCTTCGCATCCAGGATGCTGAAATTTTTACGATCAAAGTAGCTGCAGATACGGGCAAACAGATCAGGCTGATCCTTGACATAGACCGTCACTTGCAAGCCTTCACCTATGGGCGCGAGGCGGCATTTGACGACGGGTGTCGGGCTGTCGATTTTGTCGTATAGCGTGCGGGTTTGCCATGCGATATCAGCTGCATCGTGACGCAGGAAGTAAACCACGTCGAGCTGCTTCCACAAAGCTTCATGCGCATGCGCAGACAAGCCGTACAGACGCAGGGATTTGAGTGCTTCTTCCTGCCGGTTCTTGAGCTCGCGATCAGCCGATGGCGCATCACCGCCGAGCGCGCGCAGCGTCATGTTGTACAAGTCTTCCAGCAACTTGCCTTTCCACGCATTCCATACCTTCGGGCTGGTGCCTCGAATGTCGGCGACGGTCAGCAAGTACAAGGCAGTCAGGTGACGTTCGTCACCGACCAGTTTGGCAAAGTTGCTGATGACTTCCGGATCGGACAGGTCCTGCTTTTGTGCGATCTGCGACATCATCAAATGGTTTTCAACCAGGAACACTACCAGCTCGGTTTCTTCTTCCGTCAGGCCGTGATCGACACAGAAGATGCGCGCATCTTCCTTGCCCAGTTCCGAGTGATCACCACCGCGCCCTTTAGCGATGTCGTGAAAAAGGGCGGCGATGTACAGCAACCAGGGTTGGCTGAAGTTGGCCGCGAGCTGGCTGCAGAATGGGTATTCGTGTGCGTGTTCACTCAGCATGAAGCGGCGCACATTGCGCACCACCATCATGATGTGCTGATCGACGGTGTAGACGTGGAATAAGTCGTGCTGCATCTGGCCGACGATCTTGCGAAAGTTCGGCAGGTAGCGACCCAGGACACTGGTCTGGTTCATGCGACGCAAGGCATGCGTGATGCCCTGCGGCGCCTGCAGGATTTTCATGAACAGCGCACGATTCACCGGATCGCGACGGAATTGATTGTCTATCTTGAAGCGCGCATTCCAGAGTGAACGGAAGGTACGCGCCGTCATGCCTTTCAGTTCCGGATGCAATGACAGCAGCAGGAAAACTTCCAGCATGGTCGATGGTTTGGCCTCAAAGGTGTCGTCATTGGCGATATCGATGAAGCCGTTGACTTCGTTGAAGTCTTCATTGATCGCGACTGGCGAAGTCATTTGTGGGAAGAGCTGCGCCTCGATGTTTTGCAGCAGGATCGCATTCAGTTGTGTGACGGCCTTGGCTGCAAGGTAGTAACGCTGCATCAGGTATTCGCTGGCGCGGCGCGTTTCGGTCGTCTTGAATCCTATCGATTCGGCGATGGCAGTCTGGATGTCGAAGACGAGGCGATCTTCATGGCGATTTGCAATGATGTGCAAACGTATGCGCACATCTTTGAGTGAACGTTCTTTTTGCGTCAACTGACGTGCTTCGGTCGGTGTGATCAAGCCTTGTACTGCCAGCTCGCGCCAGGAGTTGCCGAGTCCGGCTGCTTTCGAGACCCACAGAATGACTTGCAGGTCGCGCAGGCCGCCCGGGCTTTCCTTGCAGTTAGGCTCCAGGCTGTATGGCGTGTCTTCGTACTTGGCGTGACGCTGGCGCAGTTCCAGGGTTTTGGCCTGGAAGAAAGCTTGTGGGTCCATCGCTGCATTGCAGCGGACTTTGAGTAACTGGAACTGGGTGGCGTTGCCTATGACCAGGCGTGCTTCGAGCAAGCTGGTTTGTACCGTGATGTCAGCTTCGGCTTCGTTCAGGCATTCATCTATGGTGCGTATGCTGTGACCAATTTCGAGGCCGATATCCCAGAATAGTTGTACCAGCTCTTCCAGCTTGGCTTGCAGTGCTGCGTTCGGTGCTTCCTGCAGCAGGATCAGGACGTCGACATCGGAATGCGGGAATAGCTCGCCCCGGCCATAACCACCGACCGCAACCAGGGCTGCGCTATCCGGCAGTTCGAAGGCAGTCCATGCTTTGCTGAGCGCTGCGTCAACATTAATTCTGAGCTGCGTCAGCAGGTGCTCTGCCTTGCCATCCTGCAAAAAACGATCAATGACGATTTGACGTTCGGCTTTGAGTTCTTCTTTTAATGCAATGGCAAGTGAGGGCATGGAGCTTAGCTGTGGTTTCAGGCGTTGACGACTTGTGGTGTAGTGGCAGGTGGCACGATGAATTCAGGTGGTGCCGGGGTGCCAGCCGATTGTGTCAGGATTTCGTAGCCGGTTTCGGTGACGAGCACGGTATGTTCCCATTGCGCGGACAGGCTGCGATCCTTGGTTTTGATGGTCCAGCCATCGCCCATTTCACGGATTTCGCGGCGACCTGCATTGATCATCGGCTCGACGGTGAAGATCATGCCTGCTTCGAGTTTTTCCAGGGTGCCGGGACGACCGTAGTGCAGTACTTGCGGCTCTTCGTGGAATACCTTGCCGATGCCATGGCCGCAGAATTCACGTACTACGCTGTAGCCGGCTTTTTCTGCGTGCTGCTGGATGACGTAGCCGATATCGCCCAAATGTGCGCCCGGTTTGATTTTGGAGATGCCCAGCCACATGCACTCATAGGTGATCTGGGTCAGGCGGCGCGCCAGGATGGAAGGCTCGCCGATAAAGAACATGCGGCTGGTGTCGCCGTGATAGCCGTCTTTGATGACGGTAATGTCCAGATTGACAACATCGCCGTTTTTCAGAACTTTATCGCCCGGGATGCCGTGGCAGATGACGTCGTTGACCGAAGTGCAGATTGCCTTGGGGTAAGGGGTGTAGCCTGGCGGGCAGTAATTCAGTGGGGCCGGAATGGTGCCTTGTACGTTGACCATGTATTCGTGGCACAGACGGTCCAGCTCGCCGGTGGTGACGCCGGTTTTGACGAAAGGTGTAATGTAATCAAGGACTTCGGATGCGAGTCGGCCTGCGATGCGCATGCCCTGGATGTCTTCTGCGGTTTTAATTGAAATATTGCCCATAGGAAGCCGGAAATTGCTGGAATGACAGCATGAAAAAATTGTTCGATGAGGAATTATAGACGAGCGGGCATTTATTCGCCGGGCAATGTGGCGGGACACTTGAAAGGAGTGGCGGTTATAGGGTAGAATCTTGGGCTTGCTCGAATTAACTTTTTATTTAATTAAGTCGGGCAAGACTTTATGTAAATCGCGAACTCGTTCGAAAAGGGTGCTGCGGTCAGGCTGAGAACAGCCAAATGACCACGGTGACTGAGCGGGTTCCAGACCTTAACCCTGGAGATATTTATGTCCGTAACAATGCGCGAAATGCTGGAAGCTGGCGTCCACTTTGGTCACCAAACACGCTTCTGGAACCCAAAGATGGCCCCTTTCATTTTCGGCCATCGCAACCGTATTCACATCGTTAACCTCGAAAAAACGATGGGTATGTACCAAGAGGCGATGAAGTATATCCGCCAATTGTCGTCCAATCGTGGCACCGTCCTGTTCGTAGGTACCAAACGTCAAGCACGTGAAACCATCGCAGCTGAAGCGCAACGCGCTGGCATGCCTTACGTCGACCAACGCTGGTTGGGCGGCATGCTGACCAACTTCAAAACGATCAAAACATCGATCAAGCGTTTGAAAGAAATGGAAGCAGCAATCGAAGACGGTTCCGTGCAAAAACTCAGCAAAAAAGAAGCGCTGATGTTTGAACGCGAAAAAATCAAGCTGGAAAAATCCATTGGCGGTATCAAGGATATGGGCGGCATTCCTGACGCAATTTTCGTGGTTGACGTTGGTTACCACAAAGGCGCGATCACTGAAGCAGCGAAGCTGGGCATCCCAGTTATCGGTGTAGTCGATACCAACCACTCGCCAGAAGGCGTTACCTACGTTATCCCAGGTAACGACGATTCCTCCAAAGCGATCATGTTGTACGCTCGCGGCGTTGCAGACGCAATCCTCGAAGGCCGCGCAAACGCGACCAACGATCTGGTTGAGTCGATCAAAGGCGGCGACGACTTCGTTGAGGTTAACGAGCAGGCTTAAACCCTGCCTCTGATGGTTTGAGCGTCAGAACAAAAGGGGCAACAGTGGTTCGCCCCTTTTTTTCGAGCACATTTTGAACGTAATAAGATAGTAGACGCCTGAACTGGCGTCCGATTGTTAGGAGATTATAATGGCCGTTATTACTGCAGCGATGGTTGGTGAACTGCGTGCGCTCACCGATGCGCCGATGATGGAATGTAAAAAAGCATTGACGGAAGCCGATGGCGATCCGGTCAAAGCAGAAGAGATCCTGCGCGTTAAACTCGGTAGCAAAGCTTCGAAAGCAGCTACTCGTGTAACCGCTGAAGGCGTAGTTGCAGCATATGTATCCGGTAATGTTGGCGCGTTGATCGAAGTCAACTGCGAAACCGACTTTGTTACCAAGAATGATGACTTCCTCGGTTTTGCCAACACCCTGGTTAAACTGGTTGCTGACAAAAATCCAGCTGACGTTGCTGCTTTGTCGGCACTGCCACTGGATGACAAAACTGTTGAAGAAACCCGTGCCGCCCTGATCGGCCGTATCGGTGAAAACATGTCTATCCGTCGTTTCGTTCGTTTCGAAACCACCGGTAAACTGGCTTCCTACCTGCACGGTACCCGTATCGGCGTGATGGTCGATTTCGAAGGTGCTGACGACCAGGTTGGTAAAGACGTCGCTATGCACATCGCTGCGATGAAACCAGTTGCATTGTCGTCGGACAACGTTCCAGCAGACCTGATCGCTAAAGAGCGTTCGGTTGCAGAATTGAAAGCAGCTGAGTCGAACAAGCCAGCGGACATCATCGCCAAGATGATCGAAGGCTCGGTACAGAAGTACCTGAAAGAAGTTTCCCTGTTGAACCAATCGTTTGTTAAGAACGACAAACAAACAGTGGAACAAATGCTGAAAGAAACCAAATCGACAGTCAAATCGTTCACGATGTTTGTGGTCGGTGAAGGCATCGAGAAGAAACAGGATGACTTTGCTGCAGAAGTGGCAGCACAAGTAGCCGCAGCAAAACAGGCGTAAGCGAAAAAAATCGGGCCGGAAGGCCCGTTTTTTTAGCATCATCAAGTATCCTTTGATGAGCTGACAGATTAAGATTTCATACGCTGGCTTTTATCGAGCTGGCTATGAACTCTGAAAATCAGGTAAGAACTGTATCCCAGTAAAAACCGGACATAAAAACAAGGAATCCAGCCCATGACAACCCCAGCTTATAAACGCGTTCTTCTCAAACTTTCGGGTGAAGCGTTAATGGGAGACGATCCGTACGGTATCAACCGTGCCACTATCGAGCGTATGGTGGCGGATGTGTCAGAAGTAGCAAAACTGGGTGTGGAACTGGCTATCGTTATCGGTGGCGGCAATATTTTCCGTGGTGTGGCACCAGGCGCGCAAGGGATGGATCGCGCGACGGCTGACTACATGGGTATGCTGGCTACCGTCATGAATTCGCTGGCGCTGGCCGATGCGATGCGTCAGGTCGGTATTACCGCCCGCGTCATGTCGGCGATTGCAATCGAACAGGTTGTTGAACCGTATGTGCGCCCTAAGGCATTGCAGTACCTGGAAGAGGGCAAGATCGTGATCTTCGCCGCCGGTACTGGCAATCCGTTTTTCACCACCGATACTGCAGCAGCGTTGCGCGGTTCAGAAATCGGTGCGGAAATCGTGCTGAAGGCTACGAAGGTGGATGGCGTGTATAGCGCTGATCCAAACAAAGACCCGGACGCAACCCGCTACGCGACGATTTCGTTCGACGAAGCAATCTCCAAACACCTGCAAGTGATGGATGCAACCGCATTCGCACTCTGCCGTGACCAAAAACTGCCGATCAAGGTATTCTCTATCGTTAAGCCGGGCGCGCTGAAAAGCGTGGTCATGGGCGAAGACGAAGGCACCCTGGTCCACGTATAAGATTTAAATCCCGCTGAAATTCTATTCAGGTTTAACTCGTTGTAAAAGAGGAGAACAGTAATGACTGTTGCAGATGCAAAGAAGACAGCCGATCAAAAGATGCAGAAGTCGATAGAGACCCTGAAGGCTGATCTGGCAAAAGTACGTACCGGCCGTGCACACACCGGCATACTTGACCACGTGATGGTTGAATACTACGGCAACCCGACTCATCTGAGCCAGGTTGCGAACGTGACCCTGATCGATGCACGTACCATCGGCGTTCAGCCGTTTGAAAAGAAAATGGTTGCTGTCGTTGAGAAAGCGATCCGTGAAGCCGACCTCGGCCTGAATCCTGCAACCCAGGGTGAATTGATCCGCGTACCAACTCCACCGCTGACCGAAGAACGCCGCAAGGAAATGGTCAAGCTGGTCAAGAGCGAAGCAGAAGACGCGAAGATTGCTGTGCGCAATATCCGTCGTGATGCCAACGAATCGCTGAAAAAGCTGGTCAAGGAAAAAGCCTGCTCGGAAGATGATGAGCGTCGTGCCCAGGACGAAATCCAGAAGCTGACCGATAAATTCGTGCTCGAAATCGACAAACTCGTCGTAGAAAAAGAAAAAGAAGTGTTGACGGTTTGAGTCTGTACTCAATTCCTCCATCCCGCTTTTCGCTGCAGGTCGCTCAACTATGACGTCGCCTAGCTCAACCCTGGTTGTACCGGAAGTCTCGCTGGTGCCGCGTCATATTGCCATCATCATGGATGGCAATGGACGTTGGGCCACCAAGCGTTTCATGCCGCGCGTGGCCGGCCATGTCAAAGGTGTGGAAGCGGTGCGTGGCATCGTCGAAGCATGCGCCCGCCAAGGCGTCGAATATGTGACCTTCTTTGCCTTCAGTTCAGAGAACTGGCGGCGGCCGGAAGATGAAGTATCGCTGCTGATGCGTTTGTTCGTGACGGCACTGGAACGCGAAGTATCGAAGATGCATGCCAATGGCATACGCCTGAAGATAGTCGGTGACCTGAGCCGTTTCGACGATAAGCTGCAGAAGATGATTTCTGCAGCCGAACGCAAGACTGCGGGTAATACGCGCCTGACTGTCACCATTTGCGCCAACTACGGTGGCCGCTGGGACATCATGCAGGCGGTGAATCAAATGCTGGCGGCAAATCCGGGCAGCATTGATTTCAATGAAGAACAGCTGGCACCGTATCTGTCGCTGGCCTATGCGCCCGAGCCTGACCTCTTTATCCGCACTGGCGGGGAAGAGCGCATTTCCAATTTCCTGTTGTGGCAACTGGCTTATACCGAGCTGTATTTCACCGATACTTATTGGCCGGATTTTGACGCGGCCGCATTGGAGTTGGCTATCGCTTCCTATCAGCAACGTGAACGACGTTTCGGTCGTACCAGCGCACAATTGGCCGAGCAATCGCCGGTGGCCAAATGCTAAAAACGCGCATCATCACTGCAGTGGCATTGCTGGCAGTGCTGCTGTTGGTGATTTATTCCGGTTCCTTTGTTGCATTTGCTGTGCTGACGGTCGCGTTCTTCGCGGCAGCAGCATGGGAATGTTTACGCCTGTTCGGCAATAAAAGCCCGCAGGTCGGCGCAGCACTCTGGACCGCTGCATTTGCCTGGCTGATCTATAGTGGCAGCTTCAAGCAAAGCGTGTTTCTGGCAGCGATGTGCGTCGCGATCTGGGCCTTGCGCCTGACCCCGTCGCTGGCGCTCGGCTTGCCCGCGATGAACAGTTTTGCCAATCGTTTGCTCACCGGTATCTACGGCATCGCCATCCTCGGCGCTTTCATTGCCTTGCTGGTTCTCTACAATCACTCCGCGCTGTATATGTTCTCGGTCATGGCTATCGTCTGGATCGCGGATATCGGCGCCTACTTCAGCGGCAAGGCTTTCGGCAAGCGCAAGCTGGCGCCGTCCATCTCCCCGGGCAAGTCGTGGGAAGGCGCGATCGGCGGTGGCATCCTGGTCTTGCTGGCGGCAGTTGCCAGTATGGCAGTGCCTGCGCTGGGCGATACCTTTGCTGTGCGGCTGTACCAGACCTGGGGTGTCGCGGGCTTCCTGGCCATCCTGGTCGTGATGGTGGCGGCCAGCATCGTGGGCGATTTGTTTGAGTCGCAACTCAAGCGCCGCGCCGCTATGAAGGACAGTAGCAACCTGTTGCCTGGTCATGGCGGAGTGCTGGACCGGATCGATGCCTTGATCCCGACCCTGCCGCTGGCAGCACTAATCACTTATTGGATGTAAGGCAGAAATGCAGCAAATCACGATTCTGGGTTCGACCGGTTCTATCGGTGTTTCCACCCTGGATGTTATTGCGCGTCATCCTGAGCGCTATTCGGTTTACGCACTGACTGCGCAAAGCAAGGTTGAAGAACTGGCGCAGCAATGTGTGCGTTTCAAACCGCAGGTCGCGGTCGTAGGTACGGCCGAAGCGGCGAAAAAAATACAGGTATTACTGGATGCGCAGGGCTTGCATACGCAAGTCGCATACGGCGAAGCGGCCTTGTGCGACGTTGCCAGCGCTCCCGAGTGCGATAGTGTCATGGCTGCCATCGTTGGCGGCGCTGGGCTGGCACCTACCTTGGCGGCAGCGCGTGCCGGCAAGCGTGTGCTGCTGGCGAATAAGGAAGCACTGGTGATGTCCGGTCCGCTGTTGATGGAGGCGGTCGCTGCCAGTGGTTCTATCCTGATGCCTATCGATAGCGAACACAACGCTATTTTCCAATGCATGCCTGCTTCCTGCCAGCGTACGCCGCTCGCGCATGGGGTGGAAAAAATCATGTTGACCGCCTCCGGCGGCCCGTTCCTTAAGCGTGACGTCAATACATTGGATCAGGTGACCTGGCAGGAAGCTGTTGCGCATCCGAAGTGGGTGATGGGGCGCAAGATTTCGGTCGATTCCGCCACCATGATGAACAAGGGGCTCGAAGTTATCGAGGCGCATTGGTTATTCGACGTGCCAGCGGACAAGATAGAGGTGGTGATACACCCGCAAAGCGTGGTGCATTCGATGGTTTCCTACGTCGATGGCTCGGTGCTGGCGCAGCTGGGTAACCCGGATATGCGCACCCCGATTGCGCATGCGCTGGCTTATCCGGAACGCATCAATTCCGGGGTCCCGCCGGTGGATTTGATACAAATTGCGCAACTTAGCTTCGAGCGGCCGGATTTGCTGAGATTTCCATGTCTGAAACTGGCGTATGATGCTTTGCAAGCAGGCGGCTCTGCACCTGCGATTATGAATGCCGCCAATGAAATTGCCGTACAGGCATTTCTCGATAGCCGCATCGGTTTCCGTGTGATAGATCAGTTGATTGCGCGTGTGATGGATGCAATGTCGTCGGTGGCGATTACCGATATCGAATCGGTCTTTGCGCAAGATCGTTGCGCCCGTGAACTAGCCAACTCCTTTATACCGTCATGATGCTGCTGCAAACCATACTCGCATTTGCTGTTGTACTCGGCGTACTGGTGATCGTGCATGAGCTTGGTCATTACCTGGTCGCGCGCTGGTGTGGCGTCAAGGTGTTGCGTTTCTCAGTGGGTATGGGCAAGGTGGTTTATTCGCGTCGTTTTGGCGCGGACCAGACCGAGTGGGCGGTTTCCATCCTGCCGCTGGGTGGTTACGTCAAGATGCTGGATGCGCGTGACGATGAACTGGGTGATATCTCGCCAGAGGACATGAAGCGCGAATTCACCCGTCAATCGGTATGGCGTCGGATCGCGATAGTCGCGGCTGGTCCGATCGCTAACTTCCTGCTGGCTATCGCGGTATTTGCCGGTTTGTATAGCTATGGCATCCCGGAACCTGCGCCCAAGCTGCGTGCGCCAGCCGAGAAATCGATCGCGTACCAGTCCGGTTTGCGCGGTAATGAGCTGGTCACCTCAGTCAACGGCGAGCCGGTACAGATCTGGAATGACTTGCGCTGGCAAATGGTGCAGTCCGTCATCAATAAGCAGCCGGTGCGACTGGAAGTGGAAACGCCTGTAGCCGGTTCGCCAGATGCAAAAAACATCCAGACCGTGACACTGCCGGTCGACAGCATTTCTCCAAATGAACTGGAAGGTGATTTTCTCGGCAAGCTCGGGATAGACCTGGCGCGTCCACCAGCCATCCTGGGGCAGGTGGTGCCTGACGGCCCGGCCATGAAGGCGGGTCTGCAAAAGGGTGACCAAGTGCTGCGAGTGAATGGTGCGCCTGTAGCCGATGGTTTGGCCTTGGTGGAACTGGTGCGTGCTTCACCGGGGAAAACTCTTGAACTTGATTTGTTACGTAATGGCCAGCCCGCGAGCCTGCGTGTAGTACCGGAAGAAGTGAATGCAGATGGCCAGGTTTTCGGCCGTATTAAGGTCGAAGTACCGATGGCACCGGACATGGTGGTGGCCCATCATTCGCCGGTTTCAGCCTTGCTGAAGGGCGTGCAAAAAACCTGGGATACCAGTGTTTTGACGATCAAAATGGTCGGCAAAATGATCATCGGCGAGGTTTCCTGGAAAAACGTGACCGGGCCGATTACGATCGCCGATTATGCAGGGCAAACTGCACGTATCGGCTGGATCAGTTACTTGAGCTTTATCGCCTTCGTCAGCATCAGTCTGGGCGTGATGAATCTGCTACCTATCCCAGTGTTGGATGGGGGGCTTTTGCTGTATTATGCTGTGGAAGTTTTAACAGGTCGTCCAGTCTCGGAGCGCTTTGGTGCAATCGCCCAGCGCGCAGGTATAGGGATTTTAATGACCTTGATGCTGGTAGCAGTCTTTAACGATATCAATCGCCTGATCTCCTAGGGATGCAAGCCTTTTTCAGACCAAGGTCTGACTAGTACAACCATTTACGATAGCCAATGAAATTATATTCAGAGCTTTACTCCTTGCCGGTATTTCCCCGTCGTCTTATCGCTATTGCTGCCTTCGCGCTGTGCTCAGGCTATGTACACGCGGCTGATCCTTTCACGGTCAAAGACATCCGCGTTGAAGGTATTCAACGTACCGAAGCCGGTACCGTGTTCAGCTACCTGCCGGTACGCGTAGGCGAAACCTTCACCGACGACAAAGGTGCGGCAGCGATTAAAGCATTGTATGCAACCGGTTTCTTCAAGGATGTACGGATAGAAGTGGAAGGCGATGTGCTGGTGGTGTTTGTCGAAGAACGTCCGGCGATTGCCAGCGTGGAGTTCACCGGTACCAAGGAATTTGAAAAAGACCAGTTGACCAAAGCGCTGAAAGAAATCGGCGTAGGTGAATCCCGTATTTATGACAAGGCGTTGGTTGATCGCGCTGAGCAGGAATTGAAACGTCAGTACCTGTCACGCGGCCTGTACGGCGTGCAGATCACGACTACCGTCACACCGCTGGAGCGTAACCGTGTCTCGGTGACCTTTGCCGTGGATGAAGGCGACGTCGCACGTATCAAGAACATCAACATCATCGGCAACAAGGCGTACAGCGAAAAAGAACTGATCAGCTTGCTCTCCTTGCGTACACCGGGCTGGTTTACCTGGTACTCGAAAGCTGACCAGTATTCGAAGCAAAAACTGGCCGGTGATATCGAATCGCTGAAGTCTTTTTACCTGAATCGCGGTTATCTCGAGATGCAAATCGAATCGACGCAAGTCTCGATTACGCCGGACAAGAAAGATATCTTCATCACCATCAATATCAAGGAAGGTGACAAGTTCAACGTGTCCGACGTTAAGCTGGAAGGCGAAATGCTGGGTCGCGAAGCAGAACTGAACTCGCTGGTGCAACTGAAAAAAGGCGATGTCTTCTCCGGTGAGAAACTGACTGCCAGCACCAAGAACATTTCCGATCGCCTGGGTAACTTTGGCTACGCATTTGCAAACGTGAACGCGAATCCGCAAATTGACCGTGAGAAGAAGGAAGTCGCCTTCACAATCATGATCGATCCGGGCAAGCGCGTGTATGTGCGTAATATCAACATCAGCGGCAATACCAAAACTCGCGATGAAGTGATCCGTCGTGAAATGCGTCAGTTTGAAAACTCATGGTACGACGCTGAAAAAATCAAATTGTCGCGTGACCGTATCGATCGTCTCGATTACTTCAATGACGTGACAGTGGAAACGCCGGACGTTGCAGGCAAGACCGATCAGGTCGACGTCAATATCGGCGTGACCGAGAAGCCGACCGGTAACATCATGCTGGGTGCAGGTTTCTCCAGCGCGGATAAATTGTCGTTGAGTGGTGGTGTGAACCAGGCGAATGCTTTCGGTAGCGGTAATACAGTTGGCGTGAACGTCAATACCAGCCGTTTGAACCGTACCATTGCCTTGTCGAGTACCAATCCATATTTCACGGATGACGGTATCAGCCGTAGCTATGAGGTGTTCCTGCGTACTACGCGTCCGCCTACCATTAATACCGGTGATTACCGTATTCGCACCATGGGTGCAAACATTAAGTTCGGTGTGCCGTTTACTGAATTCGACACGGTGTTTTTCGGCGCTGGTGTTGAGCAAACTGAAGTACAAACATACACAGGCCTTACCAATTACAACGATAGCCCCGATGTCTACAAACGTTACGTTGATAACATTAACGGCGTTTCAAGCAGCACCGATCCTAACAGTGCATTCCAGCAGGGGCAACATGATGCGTCCGCATTAGGCGTTCCATTGACCGCTGCTTGGCAAAGGGATAATCGCGACAGTGCTTTGGTGCCAACCAGAGGACGTTACCAACGTGCTAACTTCGAGATATCTCCCGCTGGTGACTCGAATTATTACCGTGCAACGTATCAGACTCAGTATTTCCAGCCATTATTTAACGGTAGCACCACACTTGCATTGAATGGCGAGGTCAACTACGGTAAGGCACTGGGTGGTAAAGTCTATCCTATTTTCAAGAATTTCTATGGCGGTGGTATCGGCTCGGTGCGTGGCTATGAAAGCTCGTCTCTTGGACCTAAGGCACTTAATGGTGATCCGCTCGGTGGTTCAGCTCGTTTGGTTTTTAATGCTGAATTGCAAATGCCATTTCCAGGTTCAGGCCTAGATCGCAGTCTGCGCTGGTTTACCTTCTTTGATGCAGGTAATGTGTATGCAGATGGATTTGGCGGTGGTGGTGGGCTGAAAACTTCGGTAGGTGTTGGCTTAAGCTGGGTTTCTCCTATCGGTCCACTCAAGCTGAGCTTCGGCAAGGCATTGAATGCTGTTACCGAAGGTACGCCGCAGGAAAAAGATCGCACCCAAGCGTTCCAATTCCAGTTGGGTACAGGTTTCTGATCGCTTGAGGCATAATAGGCGGTCGGTATTAAATTTGAAACACGGAGAATTATTTTGAAGTCCACAATTAAATCGTCAGTAGTCTCCAAAAGCGTGGCAGTTATTGCTGCGGGATTGTGTTTTGTTTCCGTTGTGCAAGCACAGGAAACACGCATAGGTTTCATCAGCACTGAGCGTGTGTTCCGCGAGGCAGCGCCGTACAAGGCAGCACAAGTCAAGCTGGAGCAGGAATTTGCCAAGCGCCAAAAAGAATTGCAGGACATGGCAAATCGCCTGAAGAACCTGGCAGACAAGTTCGACAAGGATGCGCCGGTATTGTCGGATTCGGAACGTGCCAAGCGTCAACGCGAGCTGGCTGATCTGGACAAAGAGTTCCAACGTACACAACGTGAATTCAAGGAAGACCTGAACCAGCGTCGTAACGAGGAAACTGCAAGTGCGATCGAGCGTACCAACAAAGTGATCAAGCAAATCTCGGAAGCAGAAAAATACGATATCGTGTTGCAGGAAGCGGCTTATGTCAGTCCGCGTATCGACATCACCGATAAAGTAATCAAAGCGCTGGGCAAATAATATAAAAAGGCAACGATGAGCACTCGGCTGGGAGAATTAGTCGAACGCTTGGGGGGCCGGTTGATAGGCGATGCGGACATACAGGTTGTTGGCATCGCACCGTTAAACGATGCTGACGCATCGCACATCACGTTTCTTTCCAATCCCAAGTTCAGAGGGCAGGCCGCGCAAACGCACGCGGCCGCTTTAATTTTGTCTGCTGCCGACGATGAGATCGTTGCGGCTGACTATCAGGGCGCGCGCATAGTCACGGCGAATCCTTATGCTTACTTTGCGCGGGCGGCACAGTATTTCGCCAGCTTGCACGCGCATGTCGCGCCGGTCGGCATACATCCCAGCGCGGCGGTCGATCCGAGTGCGCAAGTGGCTGCCAGTGCGTCCATCGGTCCTTTTGTCACGGTAGAGGCGGGCGCGGTAATCGAAGCAGGCTGTGTGGTCGATGCCGGTTGCTTTATAGGACGTGACACCCACCTCGGTGCAAATACCCATTTTTATCCACGTGTCAGCTTCCTGGCTGGTTGCCGGATAGGTGCACGCGGCATTATCCATTCCGGTGCCGTGATAGGCGCGGATGGCTTCGGCTTTGCGAACGAAGGCGGCGCCTGGATCAAGATCCCGCAAACTGGTGCGGTCAGGATAGGTGACGACGTGGAAATCGGCGCAAATACCTCGATAGACCGTGGTGCGCTGGCAGATACCGTGCTGGAAGACGGTGTCAAGCTCGATAACCAGATCCAGATTGGCCATAACTGCCATATCGGTGCACATACGGCGATGGCTGGCTGCGTCGGGGTGGCAGGGAGTGCCATCATAGGCAAATACTGTACTTTTGGCGGTGCAGCGATGGTGCTCGGTCATCTGACCATCGCCGATCATGTCCATATCTCATCGGGCAGCATGGTGTCCCGTTCGATACGTGAGCCGGGGCAATACACGGGTTTTTACCCGTTGGCAAAAAATGCCGAGTGGGAAAAATCAGCGGTCATTGTGCGCAATTTGGCGACGATGCGTGAGAAAATCCGCGAATTAGAAAAAACTATTAAATCGCTAGACGACAAAACAGAATGAATAACACAGAAATGAAAACCCTCGACATCAATCAGATCAAGCAATACCTGCCGCATCGCTATCCTTTGCTGCTGGTTGATCGCGTGTTGAACTGGGAGTCGGGCAAGTCGATTACCGCGATCAAGAACGTTACCGTCAATGAAGAATTCTTTAACGGTCACTTTCCGCACAAACCAGTCATGCCAGGCGTGCTGATGATAGAAGCATTGGCACAAACTGCCGCCTTGCTGTCCTTCCTCACCATGGGCCAAAAGCCGGATGACAATAGCGTGGTCTATTTCATTGGTATCGACGGTGCGCGCTTCAAGCGTCCGGTGGAGCCAGGCGATCAATTGAAAATGGAAGTTGAAATCCTGCGCAATGCGCGTGGTATCTGGAAATACAAGGCGACCGGTTCGGTCGACGGCCAGTTGGCACTGGAAGCGGAACTGATGTGCACCATGCGCACGATTAACGATGCGAGTCCGGCTGCGGGGCAGTAATGTCATTGATCCATCCAACAGCGATTGTTGATCCCAAGGCGCAACTCGACCCTAGCGTCGAAGTCGGGGCCTATAGCGTCATTGGTCCGGACGTCGTCATAGGCGCGGGTAGCAAGATAGGCCCGCATGTGGTGATCGAAGGACACACCACCATAGGTGCGGACAACACAATTTTCCAGTTTGCTTCTATCGGTGCCGCACCGCAGGACAAGAAGTACGCTGGCGAACCGACACTGCTGACCCTAGGTGATCGCAATACCATACGTGAGTTCGTCACCATCAATCTGGGCACGACGCAGGACGTCGGCATTACGCGCCTGGGCAGTGATAACTGGATCATGGCGTATGTGCATATCGCGCATGACTGTCAGCTTGGTGACAACATCATCCTGGCAAATAACGCGACCCTGGCTGGCCATGTCCATCTGGAAGACTGGGTGTTCCTCGGTGGCTTCACTTCGGTGCATCAATTCTGCCGCATAGGCGCGCACGCAATGACTGCGTTTACGGCTGCTGTCAGCCAGGATATTCCGCCATTCGTTACAGCTGCTGGTAATCGTGCGGTACCTGCCGGCATCAACAGCGAAGGCTTGAAACGTCGTGGTTTCAGCAGTGAACAAATTATGGCCATCAAACGTGGCTACAAAACCATCTACCGTTCCGGTTTGCCGTTGGACGAAGCCAAACAAGCTTTGCAGGCAGAAGAAGCCAAATCGCCGGACGCAGCACCTTATCTGCGCCAGTTACGCGAATTCATAGAAGCATCCCCTCGTGGCATCATCCGTTAACAGCACTGGAAGCATCGCCGGAAGTACGGCCATCGCCATGGTCGCCGGTGAAACCTCCGGTGATTTGTTGGCAGGTCGTTTATTATCCGGTTTGCGTCCGCACATGCCGGATGCGTACATGCACGGCATCGGTGGTCCGCACATGGCACAGCATGGCTTTGTCAGTGACTTCCCGATGGAGAAGCTGTCGGTGCGCGGCCTGTTCGAAGTTCTCGCGCACTACCGTGAAATCAAGGGCATACAAGTCGCCTTGCGCGATCAGTTGCTGGCAGAAAAACCTGCGGTATTCATAGGCGTGGATGCGCCGGATTTCAACCTTGGCCTGGAAGCACAACTCAAGAGTGCCGGGATTCCAACCATGCATTTCATCGGCCCGTCGATCTGGGCCTGGCGTGGTGGTCGCATCAAGAAAATCGCACGCGCCGCATCGCATATGCTGGTGATCTTTCCATTTGAGGAAGAGATCTATCGCAAGGCGGGCATACCCGCGACTTATGTCGGCCATCCGCTGGCGCAAGTGATCCCGATGGAGCCGGATCAGGCTGGTGCGCGCACTATGCTGGATTTGCCAGCGAGCGCCCCAGTCGTGGCTATCCTGCCTGGCAGCCGCATGTCCGAATTGAAGTACAACGCGGTGGCTTTTGTGGCAGCGGCAAAAATACTGTTGCAACGCGATCCGAATCTGCGCATCGTGGCGCCGATGGCGGGGGCGGCGCAACGTCGTTATTTTGAAGAACTGATCGCACAAGCCGGTTTGCAGGATGTGCCGGTGCAGATACTGGATGGCCTATCGCATCGTGCACTGGCTGCGGCTGATGCGGTATTGGTGGCATCCGGCACCGCTTCCCTCGAAGTCGCATTGTTCAAGCGGCCTATGGTGATCGCGTACAAGATGATGAGCGCTTCATGGCATATCTTGCGTCATATGGCCTACCAGCCGTGGATAGGTTTGCCTAACATCCTGGCACAGGAATTCCTGGTGCCGGAGTTGTTGCAGGACGCAGCCACCCCGCAAGCTCTGGCAGATGCCTTATGGCCGCAATTGCAGGACAGCGCATTGCGTGAACGCCTGCAGCGTCGCTTCACCGAAATGCACCATAGCTTGTTGCGCGATACGGCGGGAGAGAGCGCACGTGCGGTCATCGAATTGATAGAGCAATCACGTAGCGGCAGCCGCGTTTAAAGTTAACGCCAACCTACGCAGTACAAGAAAGCATCTCCGTGAAAAAAGAAGATCCCAACCTCTCATTGTTCAGCTTCATGGATGAGGACATTATTTGCGGTGTGGATGAAGCCGGACGCGGCCCGCTGGCCGGACCGGTGTTTGCTGCTGCGGTTATCCTGGATCCGCAGCGTCCGATAGATGGTTTGCGTGACTCCAAAAAACTGACCGAAGCAAAGCGTGATGCCTTGGCGCTCGACATCAAGCAATATGCGATGTCCTGGTCGATCGCGCAGTGCTCGGAAGAGGAAATCGATAGCCTGAACATCCTGCAGGCGACCATGCTGGCCATGCGTCGTGCGATCGAAGGTTTGCACGTTCTGCCTACGCTGGCACTGATAGATGGCAATCGCTGCCCAGTAACTACGGTACGTTCCGAAGCCATCATCAAGGGGGATGATAAAGTAGCGGCGATTTCCGCGGCTTCCATTCTCGCCAAAACTGCGCGTGATCATGCACTGGGTATTTTGCATATCCAGTATCCACATTACGCGTTTGATCAGCACAAAGGTTATCCGACCGCCTTACATCTGGAACGTCTGCGTGAACATGGCGTATCGCCGGTACACCGCAAGTCATACGCGCCAGTACGCGCTTTGCTCGGCGATGCTGTCAACAAGCGTTGAGGTGATAGCACGATGACGATGAAAACCATTTCCTCCCGCGACAATCCGCTCTACAAAGAATTAAAGCATCTGGCCGGTAGTTCGCAGGCGCGACGCAAGGCAGGTCGCACCTTGCTGGACGGCGTGCACCTGTGTGAAACGTATCTGGAAAAGCTTGGCCTGCCGCCTCTGTGCATAGTGGGTGAAACGGCTTTGTTGAATGAAGAAGTGAGTATGATCGTTCAGCAGTGCAGCGATAGTCGCACGCAGTGCATCGTTTTGCCGGATGCCTTATTCCATGCCCTGAGCCAGGTTGAGCATGGCGTCGATATCCTGTTTGTGATCGATACACCGGAAATACAGCAACCGTCGCGCCTGACACAATCGGCAGTGCTGCTTGACCGGGTGCAGGATCCGGGTAACTTTGGCTCCATCGTGCGTAGCGCGGCGGCAGCCGGTATCAAGCAGGTCTACTGCAGCGCTGGAACCACTTTTGCGTGGTCGCCGAAAGTATTGCGTGCTGGTATGGGCGCGCACTTTTTGCTGGAGATATTCGAAGGTGTCGATCTGTCTGATCTGCTCGGACGTGCCGACATCCCGGTGATCGCAACCAGTTCGCACGCTGATAAGCAACTCTATGAAGTGGATTTGTGTCAGCCTGTGGCATGGCTGTTCGGGCATGAAGGGCAGGGCGTGGCCGACGAGTTATTGGCACGCGCCACTTATCGCGTTTCGATTCCCCATCTGGGCGAGATTGAATCGCTGAATGTAGCTGCCAGCTCCGCCGTCTGTTTCTTCGAACAAGTGCGGCAGCAAACCTCGACCAAATAATTAGTCTCAGTCGGGTCGCTGGTCCGATTTGATTTCCTGCAAAATCGTCGCCGCGATCTCTTCTATGGATTTGGTGGTCGACGACATCCAGCGTATCCCTTCACGCCGCATCATCCGCTCCGCTTCATTGATTTCATAACGGCAGTTTTGTAAGGCAGCATATTTGCTGCCGGGTAAGCGTTCGTTACGAATTTCTGCAAGCCGGTCTGCGGCGATGGATAGGCCAAAAATCTTGTGCTTGTATTCCTGCAATCCGCTCGGCAATTTACCGCGTTCGAAATCATCCGGGATCAGCGGATAGTTGGCCGCCTTGATGCCGTATTGCATCGCCAGGAACAGGCTGGTAGGTGTTTTTCCGGAGCGCGAGACACCAACCAGGATGACATCCGCAGCAGATAAATTCTTGTGCGATTGCCCATCGTCATGCGCCAGCGAAAAGTTGATCGCCTCGATCCGATTCTTGTATTCCTCTGAATCGGTACTGGTATGGCTGCGGCCTATCGTGTGCGTCGATTTGACACCCAGCTCCTGTTCCAGCGGCTCGACAAAAGTTTGAATTAAATCCATGTGCATCCCCTGGGATTGGCGCACAATGCTGGATAAATCGGATTTCACCAACGTGGAGAAAATGATAGGACGCTGCCCGTCAGCAGCGAAAGTCTCGTTGATTTTCCGCAATGCATCATAAGCCTTGTCCGTCGTGTCGATAAACGGTAAACGGACTTGTTTGAAGCGCATTTCAAACTGGGTTAACACCGAATGACCGAATGTTTCCGCTGTGATGCCCGTGCCATCGGAGACAAAGAAGACGGTGCGCGTGCTGGTCGGACTACGGTCGACAGGGTGGCTCATGAGGTGGTGTAAGGATGCTGTAAGTTAAAAAAATGCTGCGCTGCAGTGCGAACTCGTAAGACTTTGGGTAAAATGTCGGCCAATTGCTCGAACATGTTACGGCCTTACTCGAAGAATAACAAAAACTGTTGCCTATCTGTCGCCTCATAAGGGCGTGCACGAAGATTTCTTTCATCAAAGCAGAGGTTGTTATGTCGATTGCATTACAAGCGGGGAGCAAGTATGACCCGGCAGTAGAAGGAAACTACGTCGTTTCTTTCGACCGTTTACGGATGTCCGATGTGGACTCGGTTGGCGGTAAAAACTCGTCCCTGGGCGAGATGATCAGCCAGCTTGCAGAAGCTGGTGTCAGGGTGCCGGGTGGTTTTGCCACTACAGCACAGGCGTTCAGGGATTTCCTGGCGTATAGCGAAAACGGTGGGCTGAGTCTGGCACAACGTATCGCTGACCGTCTGGAAGGCCTGAATATCGACGATGTACGTGCACTGGCGCAAGCTGGTACCGAGATTCGTCAGTGGATAGTGGAAACACCATTCCAGCCGCAATTGCTGCAAGACATCAAGCAGTACTATCAAGACCTGGCCGCAGATTCCTCCAAGGAAATGTCGTTTGCCGTGCGTTCTTCTGCAACAGCAGAGGATTTGCCGGATGCGTCGTTTGCCGGTCAGCAAGAAACCTTCCTCAACGTGGTCGGCATCGACAATGTGCTTGAAGCCATCAAGCATGTCTTCGCTTCGCTCTACAACGACCGTGCAATTTCCTATCGTGTACACAAAGGCTTTACCCATGCTGAAGTTGCATTGTCAGCAGGCGTACAGCGCATGGTGCGTTCAGATAAGGGCGCAGCCGGTGTGATGTTCACGCTGGATACCGAATCGGGTTTCCAGGATGTGGTCTTCATCACTTCCAGCTATGGTCTGGGCGAAACAGTGGTGCAGGGCGCGGTGAATCCGGATGAATTCTATGTGCACAAGCCTATGCTGGAACTCGGCAAACTGCCTATCATCCGCCGCAATATCGGCTCCAAGCTAATCAAGATGGAATTCACCGAAGAAGCCAAAGCCGGTCGTTCAGTGCGTACTGTCGATGTGCCTATCGGTATGCGTAACCGCTACTCGCTGACCGACGAAGAAATCGTCGAACTGGCGAAGTATGCAGTCATCATCGAGAAGCACTATGGCCGTCCTATGGATATCGAGTGGGGCAAAGACGGTCTGGACGGCAAGCTGTATATCTTGCAGGCACGTCCGGAAACCGTGAAGTCGCAACAAAAAACCACCGACGTCCAGCAACGTTTCAAACTCAAAGGCAGCGGTTCCGTGCTGACCGTAGGTCGCGCCATCGGTCAAAAGATAGGTGCTGGTCCGGTCCGTGTGATCCTCGATCCGGCCGATATGGAGCGTGTGCAGCCAGGCGATGTGCTGGTGGCAGACATGACCGACCCGAACTGGGAACCAGTCATGAAGCGCGCTTCCGCTATCGTCACCAACCGTGGTGGCCGTACCTGCCATGCGGCGATTATCGCGCGTGAGCTGGGTGTGCCTGCGGTGGTGGGTTGCGGTGATGCGACTGAGTTGCTGACGGACGGCACACTGGTCACCGTGTCCTGCGCTGAAGGTGACGAAGGTAAAGTCTACGATGGCTTGCTGGAAACTGAAGTCACTGAATTCGCACGTGGTGATTTGCCCGAGCTGCCATTGAAGATCACCCTCAACGTCGGTAACCCGCAACTCGCATTCGACTTCCAAAGCATACCGAATGCAGGTGTCGGCCTGGCGCGTCTGGAATTCATCATCAACAATAATATCGGTGTCCATCCAAAAGCAATTCTGGAATACCCGCATATCGATGCTGATCTGAAAACCGCGGTGGAATCGGTTGCGCGTGGTCATGCTTCGCCTAAAGCGTTTTACATCGACAAGCTGGCTGAAGGTATTGCCACCATCGGTGCGGCGTTCTGGCCTAAGCCTGTGATCGTGCGTTTGTCCGACTTCAAATCGAATGAGTACAAAAAACTGATCGGCGGCTCCCGTTACGAGCCGGATGAAGAAAATCCTATGCTGGGCTTCCGTGGTGTTGCACGTTACCTGGCACCGGACTTTGCTGAATCCTTCGAAATGGAATGCAAGGCGATGAAGCGCGTGCGTGACGAGATGGGTTTGACCAACGTCGAAATCATGGTGCCATTTGTACGTACGCTGGGTCAGGCGGACAAAGTTATCAAGCTGCTGGAAAAGAACGGTCTGAAGCGCGGCGAAAACGGTTTGCGCATCGTCATGATGTGCGAAGTACCGTCGAACGCGATTTTGGCTGAAGAGTTCCTCAACTACTTCGATGGCTTCTCTATCGGTTCCAACGATTTGACCCAGCTCACATTGGGCCTGGATCGTGATTCCGGTATGGAAATCCTTGCTGCTGATTTCGATGAACGTGATCCGTCGGTACTGGCGATGTTCTCGCGTGCGATTGCTGCATGTCGCAAGCAGGGCAAGTACGTTGGTATCTGCGGCCAGGGTCCATCGGATCATCCTGATTTTGCCGAATGGCTGATGAAGGAAGGCATTACCTCCTTGTCGCTGAATCCTGATTCGGTGATCGAGACATGGCAAAGCCTGGCCAAACGCATTTAATGTTTTAAGGTAGTAAGGCAGTCGGGTGTGTGAATTTATGTTGCTACACGGATTTTTAGTCTAGACTGTGTGCACCCGACTGTTGATAAGTATTATCGTGGTTTCTTAACCCTCGTCGCCCAACGGTCCACGAGGGTTTTTGCTTTTTGGGAGAAAAAACATATGACGGACTGGATGATTTGGTTTGCCGTAGCCTGTGTACTGGTCGTACTGGAAATGGCAACCGGCACCTTCTATCTGTTGATGATAGCCATAGGCACTGCCGCAGCTGGTCTGGCGGCGCTCGGCGGTATGGGCGTACCTGAACAATGCCTGATTGCAGCAGCCGTTGCCGCGCTCGGTACCTTTGCCTTGCGCCGCAGTAAATTCGGCCGTCCTGATCATACTGATGCCGCACGTGATCCGAATGTGAATCTCGATATAGGACAGGCGCTGGAAGTCGCAGAGTGGCAGCAACTCAATGCCAGCTCCTACACGGCGCGCGTCATGTATCGCGGTGCTTTGTGGGATGTGGCGCTAGCAGAAGGCGAGTCGCCGTTGCCGGGCAAATTCATCATACGAGAAGTACAGGGTAGCCGTTTAATCGTCCGTAACAGTGACGCCACCGCTCACGCACAATAAAGGAAATAACACTATGTTCGATACTACTAGCGTCACTATTTTCCTGTTGATAGTCGCCATTGTCTTTGTCATCAAGACCATCAATGTGGTGCCGCAGCAGCATGCATGGGTGGTGGAGCGCCTAGGTAAATACCATGCGACCCTGGGCCCGGGCCTGAAGATCGTGCTGCCTTTCATAGACCGCATCGCATACAAGCATTCGCTGAAAGAAATTCCACTCGACGTGCCTATGCAGGTCTGTATCACCAAAGACAATACGCAGCTCGAAGTAGACGGCATCCTGTACTTTCAGGTGACCGATCCTATGCGTGCTTCCTATGGTTCGTCGAATTACATCTCTGCGATTTCGCAGCTGGCGCAAACCACCTTGCGTTCCGTCATCGGCCGTATGGAGCTGGACAAAACTTTTGAAGAACGCGACCTGATCAATCATGCAGTGGTTGGTGCTGTCGATGAATCGGCGGCAAACTGGGGCGTCAAAGTCTTGCGCTATGAAATCAAGGACCTGACACCACCGAAGGAAATCCTGCATGCGATGCAATCGCAAATTACGGCTGAGCGTGAAAAGCGTGCGCTGATCGCTGCTTCGGAAGGCCGCAAGCAAGAGCAGATCAATATCGCGACTGGTGAACGTGAAGCATCAATTGCACGTTCAGAAGGTGAGAAGCAGGCGGCGATCAACCGTGCGCAGGGTGAAGCATCGGCCATCCTGTCTATCGCTGAAGCGACCGCCGAAGCGATCCGCAAGACAGCATCGGCGATCCGCGAGCCGGGTGGTTCGGATGCAGTTAACCTGAAGGTCGCGGAGCAGTATGTTGAAGCATTTGGCAAACTGGCGAAAACGAATAACTCAATCATCATCCCGGCCAACTTGGGCGATATGAGCGGTTTGATCGCGACTGCGATGCAGGTCGTGAAATCGCAGGGCACTTCGGCCAAATCATAAACAGATGTAAAGCATGACAAATTAAAACGGCGCCTTAGGCGCCGTTTTTTATCGTCGGTTCTGTTTCATGACTGACTGGATTTCACGCTGGGTATCGCGTTGTTTTTCAGTATCGCGTTTATCGTGCTGCTTTTTGCCTTTGGCGAGGCCGATTTCACATTTGATGTAACCGCGCTGGTAGTGCAGGTTGAGCGGTACCAGCGTATAGCCTGAACGCTCGACCTTGGCGCTGAGTTTCTTGATTTCTTCAGATTTCAGCAAGAGCTTGCGTGTACGCACCGGATCAGGCGTAATGTGGGTAGAGGCGGTCGCGAGCGGGCTGATATGCGAGCCGAACAGGAAGATTTCATCGTTGCGGACGATGACATAGGCTTCCTTCAGCTGCACGCGCCCGGCGCGGATGGATTTGGCTTCCCAACCTTGCAATACGATGCCGGCCTCGAAGCGCTCCTCGATAAAGTAATCGTGGAATGCTTTTCTGTTGTCAACAATGCTCATGAGTTTCGGCTAGGGGTCGGTTAAAATGGATACTTCGCGATTCTATCAAACGGTTCATATTCGATGGCGGTAGTACATAAATCAGTCTTGTTGGGTTACAGCGCTGAGCAAATGTTTGCGCTGGTAGACCGGGTCGAGGATTATCCTCAATTTTTGCCATGGTGTGGCGGGGTCGAGGTCAAGCAGCGGGAAGAAGGGCGGCTGGTGGCCAGCATTATGATCAACTACCACGGCGTCAAGCAGAGCTTCACCACGGAAAATACTAATGTGCGCCCGGTATCCATGACCATGCGCCTGCTGGAAGGACCGTTCAAGCAATTGCACGGCACCTGGACCTTCAAGCCTTTGCGGGAAGATGCCTGCAAGATCGACTTCGACCTGCAGTATGAATTCTCGAATCGCCTGATCGAACAAATCATCGGGCCGGTGTTCAATATGATCGCCACCAGCTTTGTCGATTCATTCAGCAAGAGGGCGGATGCAGTATATGGCTGATCCAGCTTCCATCCACATCCAGATTTGCTACGCACGGCCGGACCGGCAATTCCTGCTGGAGCAGACGGTGCCTGCCGGGACTACCATACAGCAAGCTATCCAGAATAGCGGAATTATCCAGCAAGCGCCGGAAATCGATGTCAGCGTCTGGCGTGTGGGCATTTATGGCAAGCTGAAAACCCTGGATACTGTACTACGTGAACATGACCGGGTCGAAATCTACCGGCCACTCATCGCCGACCCCAAGGATACGCGCCGCAAGCGGGCGGATCACAAAGCTGTCAAAAAAACTGCCTGATACCGTTGCCGGTAGCAGGCAGGGATTTTTAGAGCGTCTTCCCTGTTTATTTGCAGTCGTTAAGTACGCGCCGACTCTCTTTTATTTCCTGTTCGCGTTCTTCATCGCTCAGGTAAACCCTTTCCCCAGACTGATCCATGCGGCTGACGCGCTGGCCTGATTCCAGCACACGGTTGTAGGCGGTCGCGCGTTCGCAATTCTTTTTCTGGTCCGCAGCCTGTTTGGCTTTTTGCTCTGCTTCCTTGTCTTTTTCGGCCTGGGCTATCCGGCGCTTCTGGAAATCGACATTCTTGTCAGCCAGCGTAGGCGGGGCTTTCTTTGTCAGATCAGCATCTTTTTCTGCATCATCGGTGCTGGCTTCCGAGGCGGTACGCAGCGGCGTACCCGGGGCTTTGAGGATTTTGCTGGTCGGCACCGAGGTTGGCGGCGGGCGGTCTGAGTACTGTTTCACGCCTTTGTTATCCAGCCAGATATATTGCGCAAAGGTAGCGCTGGCTCCGAGCGAGAGGATGAGTGCGAGGGTGAGGCGGGCAAAACCGGTTGAACGCATGACTAATCCTTCAGGGAGTAGCGATAAATAGTTGTGCGATTTCGCCATGCTTCCAGTCTGCTGTCAATCAATACGGCAATTTGTCGACAAGCTTTTTAGCAAGTGCAAGACGCAGCAAACGGATTTCTGTATAATTCGCTTTTGCGCCACTAGGAAAATACTATGCGTTTATTACAAAAAGCACTCACATTCGATGACGTGCTGCTGGTCCCGGCTTACTCAGACATTCTCCCAAAAGATACTTCCCTTGTTACGCGCCTGAGCCGTAACATCACGCTGAATATCCCTTTGCTGTCGGCAGCGATGGATACTGTGACCGAAGGTCGCCTTGCGATCGCAATGGCACAGGAAGGTGGTATCGGTATCATCCACAAAAACCTGACCGCCAAAGAACAGGCGCGTGAAGTTGCCAAAGTAAAACGTTTTGAATCCGGCGTCGTGCGTGATCCGATCACCATCCCGCCAGACACCAAGATTCGTGACGTGCTTGCCTTGTCGCAGCAACATGGCATCAGTGGTTTCCCTGTCGTTGAAGGCAAAACCGTGGTCGGCATCATCACCAACCGCGATCTGCGCTTTGAAAACGAGCTGGACGCACCTGTCAGCAGCAAAATGACACCGAAGGACAAGCTGGTCTACGTGCCGGACGGCGCTGACCTGGTTGAAGCCAAGCGCCTGATGAACAAGCACCGCCTGGAGCGTGTGCTGGTCGTCAACGACGCCTTCGAACTGCGCGGCCTGATTACCGCCAAAGACATCCAGAAAGCAACCGAACATCCACTCGCATCGAAAGACAGCCAGGGCAAATTGCGCGTAGGCGCGGCAGTCGGCGTCGGTGCTGATAACGACGAGCGCGTAGACCTGTTGGTCAAGGCTGGTGTGGACGTAATCGTGGTGGATACCGCGCACGGTCATTCCAAAGGCGTGCTGGATCGCGTGCGCTGGATCAAGGATAACTACAAGGGTGTAGACGTCATCGGCGGCAATATTGCTACCGCAGCCGCTGCATTGGCACTGGTTGAACACGGCGCGGACGGCGTCAAGGTCGGCATCGGCCCAGGCTCGATCTGCACTACGCGTATCGTCGCTGGTGTAGGCGTGCCGCAAATCACTGCCATCTCGAATGTTGCTGAAGCGCTCAAGGGTACAGGCGTGCCATGTATCGCTGACGGCGGCATCCGCTTCTCCGGCGATATTTCCAAGGCACTGGCAGCAGGTGCTTCCAGCGTCATGATGGGCAGCATGTTTGCCGGTACCGATGAAGCCCCAGGCGAAGTGATCCTGTTCCAGGGCCGTAGCTACAAGGCTTACCGTGGTATGGGTAGCCTGGGTGCGATGGCTGATGGTTCGGCTGATCGCTACTTCCAGGATCCAGCCAACAACGTGGATAAATTCGTGCCGGAAGGTATTGAAGGTCGCGTTGCCTACAAAGGCAGCATGGTCACCATCCTGTATCAACTGGTAGGCGGCGTACGTTCTTCCATGGGTTACTGTGGTTGCTCGACCATCGATGAATTCCGCGAACGTGCCGAGTTTGTAGAAATCACTTCGGCCGGTATGCGTGAATCGCATGTCCATGACGTGCAAATCACCAAGGAAGCGCCGAACTACCGCGCTGAATAAGGTCGCTGCATGGCACTGTCAGCACAACTTGCCAGCCCTGCATTTGATGGCAGCAGGAGCCGGCAGGAAGATCTTTCCCACGCTGTTGCCCGCATAGAGCGGCTGGGGAAACATCTGTTTGGTGTCTCGGCCTGTATCGTTTATTTGCATGCCGCTGATGATTCCGGTTCGTCTTTCGATACCAGTGCACATGCGTTTTGTGCGCAACTGGATCTGACAGATGACTTGCAGGTGGTCCCGGAAAAATCATCGCCATTCCAGGCCGCGCTGGGCAAGATAGACAATCTGGACGTACGCTTTTATGCATTGCAGCCGGTGCGTAATCGCGACGGACAGATAGTCGGCAGGATAGGGCTGATCCATGAGAGGCCGCGCATGTTCACCGAAGGTGACAAGATTTGCCTGCATGACCTGGTCGCTGTGCTGGAACGGGAACTGCATGCCCATGCAAATGCATCGTTCACACTGCCAGCTACAAAGTAGTAAGCCTTAAAATAATTGTTCCACCTAGAAGCATTAGCCAACTATCCCATGCATTCGAAAATACTCATCCTCGATTTCGGTTCCCAAGTCACACAGTTGATCGCACGCCGCGTGCGCGATTCCGGTGTTTTTTCTGAAGTCTATCCATATGACGTCAGCGATGAGTTCGTACGCAACTACGGTGCCGCTGGCGTGATCCTGTCAGGTGGCCCGAACTCGGTCATCGAAGGTGACGAATCGCCGCGTGTACCGCAAGCGGTATTCGAACTGGGTGTGCCGGTGCTGGGTATTTGCTACGGCATGCAGGCGATGGCAGAGCAACTGGGCGGCAAGGTAGAGAACGGCAAGGTACGTGAATTCGGTTACGCCGAAGTGCGCGCGCGTGGCCACACCGCATTACTGAAAGATATCAGCGACTTCACTACCGCCGAAGGTCATGGCATGTTGAAGGTCTGGATGAGCCACGGTGACAAGGTCAATGAAATGCCGCCAGGCTTTAAGCTGATGGCATCGACACCGAATTGCCCGATCGCCGGTATGGCAGATGAAGCGCGTCGCATGTACGCATTCCAGTTCCATCCTGAAGTGACACATACCGTACAAGGTAAAGTCATCATCGCGCGCTTCGTGCATGAAATTTGCGGCTGTAAATCGGACTGGAACATGCCGGATTACATCGCCGAAGCAGTGGAAAAAATCCGCCAGCAAGTCGGCAGCGACGAAGTTATTCTCGGCTTGTCCGGTGGCGTCGACAGCAGTGTGGCTGCTGCGCTGATTCATCGCGCGATTGGCGACCAGCTGACCTGCGTATTTGTCGATCATGGTTTGCTGCGCCTGGATGAAGGCAAAATGGTAATGGAGATGTTTGCCGAGAACCTCGGTGTCAACGTTATCCATATCGATGCAGTCGATCAGTTCATGGGCCATCTGGCTGGTGTCAGCGATCCGGAAGCCAAGCGCAAAATCATTGGTCGTGAATTCGTCGAAGTTTTCCAGGTAGAAGCAGGCAAGCGCAAAAATGCCAAATGGCTGGCGCAAGGCACGATCTATCCGGACGTCATTGAAAGTGCAGGCAAGGGCAAGAAGGGCCACACCATCAAGAGCCACCACAACGTAGGCGGCTTGCCGGAAACCCTGAACCTGCAATTGCTGGAACCACTGCGTGAATTGTTCAAGGACGAAGTGCGTCAACTGGGCGTTGCGCTCGGCTTGCCGCATGACATGGTGTACCGCCACCCATTCCCAGGCCCAGGCCTGGGCGTGCGTATCCTCGGCGAAGTGAAAAAAGAATTTGCCGACCTCTTGCGTCGCGCCGATGCCATCTTTATCGAAGAATTGCGCAAGACGCCATTCGTTGCCACACCGGGTGCTTCGGAAGCGACCGATAACGGTATCCCGCACCGCAACTGGTACGACGCCACCAGCCAGGCATTTGCCGTCTTCCTGCCGGTTAAATCGGTGGGCGTGATGGGTGATGGCCGGACCTATGAGTACGTGGTGGCCTTGCGTGCCGTACAGACGCAGGATTTCATGACAGCACACTGGGCGCATCTGCCGCATGAGTTGCTGGGCAATGTTTCGAATCGCATCATCAATGAAGTGCGTGGCATCAATCGCGTGGTCTACGACATCTCGGGTAAACCACCTGCGACGATTGAGTGGGAATAAGTCAGTACTTTTGCCCGAGAGGGCATCGCGTTCAAAGAAAAACGGTTGCTGCGGCAGCCGTTTTTTTTCGTTGCATCTTTACATCGAGCCGGACGGTATAGATTGCCTCGTCAGCTCACGGTGAATATAATGAGAATCATTATTATTTAAAATGCCGGGCATTCCAATGCACGGCACGCAGAAAATCCAATGTCGGCCCCGGCCCTTAACCCCGTCCTGCAACAGCAGGCCCATACCCTCTACAGCGACCATCATGGTTGGCTGTTTGGCTGGCTGCGCAAAAAGATGGGCTGTACGCATCAGGCGGCGGATCTTGCGCACGATGCCTTCCTGCAAATACTTGGGCGTCCGGAAGCATTGGTGGACGTGCGCGAGCCACGCGCCTACTTAACGACGATTGCGCGCCGGCTGGTATTCGAAAGCTGGCGTCGGCGTGACCTGGAACAGGCCTATCTGGCCGAGCTGGCGGCCTTGCCTGAAGACGTGGCACCTTCCCCGGAAGATCAGGCCCTGGTGCTGGAAACTTTATTGGCTATCGACCGCTTGCTGGACGGGTTGTCAGTCAAGGCGCGCAGTGCATTCCTGATGAGCCAGCTGGATGGCATGACTTATAGCGAAATAGCAGCCGAGCTACATGTATCGGCCAGCCGTGTGCGTCAATATATGGCGCAGGCACTAAGCTGCTGCTATACCGCTGCATTGCCGGCATGAGTACTTTCACTCCTGTTGCATCGGCACCGGCAGTTACCGATCCGATAGTCGAAGCGGCTATCGACTGGATTATCTGCCTGCGCTCCGGCGATGCCGGGCCGGTCCAATACGAAGCCTTCAAACAATGGCGTCTGCAGGACGTACGTCATGACACTGCGATCCGTCATCTGGAGCAGGTGCTCGGTACCTTTGACAGCTTGCCTGCATCTTCCCATGTCCGCAGTTCGGCTCGGCGCGCCTTGCTGAAGTCGCCGGATCGGCGAAAGCTGCTGCGCAATACCTTGGCATTGTTGCTGGTCGGCTCCGGTACCGGTTTGCTCGCACAGCGCATCACGCCATTGAATACGGTAACAGCGGATTTGCGTACCTCTACCGGCCAGCGCAAGCATATGCAACTGGCTGATGGCAGCCAGATATGGCTGAACGCACGTAGCGCGGCTGATATTGATTTCGACGAGAGTACGCGTCGCATCCATTTGCGTAGCGGGGAAATTGTCGTCGACGTTGCTGCAGATGCGCAGCGCCCCTTCATCGTAGAGAGTGCGGAAGGCAGCATGCGTGCGCTGGGAACCCGTTTCCTGGTCAGGCAGGAGGAGGGCGCTACAGTTCTCGCCGTCTTGCATTCATCGGTACGCATCGATGCCAAAGATGGTGCCAGCCGTACCCTGGTTGCAGGAGAAACCGCGCGCTTTGATCAGTCGCAGATAACGGCCATCGATACGGCATCCGGCGCTGCCGCTGCCTGGGTTGATGGTTTTATTGAAGTGCATGATCGTCCGCTGAGCGAAGTGATTGCTGCAATGCGTCCTTATCGTTCCGGCTTTTTGCGCGTCACGCCACAGGCTGGTGCCTTGCGTGTCACCGGGACTTTCCCGCTGGATGACAGTAAGCGGACTCTGGCGGCCCTGGCGGAGACTTTGCCGATAGTTATCCGCAGTCGTACTGATTACTGGATCAGCATCGAGTTGCAGGATTCTGCTTCCTAAGGCCTGGCCTGATTTCCGGCCAAAAATATTTTTCAAATAATGTCGTGGCGGCCCTGTCACTTTTCACTCTTCGTTGCACAAACCAGATGAAGCCTCGTTTATCTCGTTTGTTATAGCGGAGAATTACCTTGATCCCATTTTTTAATATTTCTTCATTGCGGCCATCGGTGCTGGCGGTCTGCCTTGCCCTGGGTTCCCCAGCGCTCATGCAGACGGCGTTTGCACAAAACAACAAATCTGCAGCGCAGTCATTTGACATCCCGGCCGGGCCGCTGGATGCGACCCTGACCAGAATCGCGCGCCAAAGCGGGCAGATCATTTCCATCCAGCCGGAGCAGGTGCAAGCCCGTAAGGCGCCTGCCATCCGGGGTGAAATGAGCGCAGATCAAGCTTATCGCCAGGCTTTGCAAGGAACGGATCTGGAACTGTTCATGAGCGCCAGCGGTGCCTTGAATTTGCGCCCGGTTCCGGCGAAAACGGTTTCTACCTTGCCTGCAATAACGGCAACAGCGAGCCAGGAAACAGCCACCGGTCCTTTTATTGGCTATGCCGCCCGGCGCAGCGCCACCGGCACCAAGACCGACACCCCGATCATCGAAACGCCGCAATCGATCACGGTGATCGGCGCGCAGGAAATTGAGACGCTGAAGTCGCAAAGCCTGCAGGATGCACTGGGATACGTGGCGGGTGTGAGCCGCGCCGAGGGCATGGACCGCACCACGGACAGCTTGTTCCTGCGCGGCTTCCGCACTAGCCTGGGCAACTACTATCGTGATGGCACGCTGTATACGGTGAACATCTACAACGGGCGGCAAGAGCCATACGGCTTGGAGCGCATCGAGTATTTGAAAGGCGCTTCGTCCGTGTTGTACGGCGCGACGCCACCGGGTGGCGTCATCAGCACGATCAGCAAGCGACCCGTCACCGAGCCGCTGCGCGAGTTGAATGTGGAACTGGGGAGCTTCGATCGCAAGCAGCTGTCAGGTGATTTCGGTGGCGCGCTGGATGAGGACGGGCAGTGGTCCTATCGTCTGACGGCGTTGCGGCGCGACAGCAATACTTTCGTCGACCATGTGCCCGACGATCGGACTTATGTGGCGCCAGCCATAAAGTGGCAACCAAACGCCGGCACGTCGCTGACGTTGCTTGGGGAATACCAGCGTGACCATACCGCCTATGCCTATGGCCTGCCGGCCCAGGGCACGGTACTACCCAATCCCAACGGCCGTATTCCACGCGACCGCTTCGGCGGCGAGCCCGGCTTCGACCGCTTCGATCTCAAGCGCACGTCGATCGGATACGTGTTTGAGCATGCCTTTAACGACAGGCTGATCTTGCGCAACAACCTGCGCTATATCCGCGCCGAGAGCGGCTACGATTCCACCAGCATTTGGCAGCTCGCGCCCGACCTGCGCCACACCGCCAGTCGGACCGCCAGCCCGCGCTGGGACCTGTCAACGGCCTTCAACGTCGACACTTCGTTGCAGTACAAGGTGGAGACGGGCGCTATCCAGCACACGGTGCTGGCCGGCTTCGACTATTCGCTGCCCAAGCACGAGACCAAGCGCTATCTGCGGCGGGCCAGCAGCATCGATCTCTACGACCCCGTCTACGGCGGTCCGATGGGACCGGCCACGCCCAACTATGGATCGTCCACCAAGAGCGACACGCGGCGCATGGGCGTCTATATCCAGGACCAGATGAAAATCGAGGACAAATGGGTCGTGTTGCTGGGCGGTCGACAGGACTGGGTCCGCGCCAGCGAAAGCAATGTCTTCACGGGCGAGCAATACGCGGACAACGAGAAGAGCCAGGCCTTCACTGGCCGCGCCGGCCTGGTCTACCTGGCCGACAATGGACTGGCACCGTTCGTCAGCTACAGCCAGTCCTTCGAGCCGACCAGCGGTCAGGACCGCGAGGGCAGCCGCTTCAAGCCCACCGAGGGCGAACAGTATGAGCTTGGCCTGCGCTACCAGCCCGCGGGCTCGGACACCATGCTGTCGGCATCCGTCTATACATTGACACGCAAGAACGTCACCGTCGCGGACCCCATGGATACGTCCTACCAGATCCAGACCGGCAAGGCGCGCTCGCGCGGAGTGGAACTGGAGGCGCGCACCCGCATTGGCCGCAACATCAACCTGATCGCTGCCTATGCCTACACCGACGCGCGCACGCTCAAGGCCAGTCCCTTGCAGCCAGATGCGGAAGGCCGTCGCCTCGACTCGGTGCCGTTGAACCAGTTCTCGATCTGGAGTGATTACGGCTTCGGCTCTTTCGGCCTGCCGGGCTTGCGCGTGGGTGCCGGAATGCGCTATGTGGGTAGTACCTATGGCATGGCGCATGGCACGCGGGTCGAGGTGCCGTCCTTCACGCTGATGGACGCTATGCTCAGCTTTAGCAGGGACCGGTGGAAGTTCGCGTTGAATGCCACCAACCTGGCGGACAAGACTTACATCGGTAGTTGTACCTACGGTTGCTTCTATGGCGAACCGCGGAAACTGATCAGCACCGTCACTTATCGCTGGTAGCCGTATGCTTTTCATAAAGCCCTGATGATGAATCATTAGGGCTTTATGAACTTCTACTCCCGGGGTGTTGCGCTTGCTTCAACACAAGCGAGAAAACAACATCTTGGCAGCCGGTCACAAACCGGATGTAGCCGGAAATAAAAAGTGATGTGATAATGAGAATCATTATCAAACATGGTTTTTGATCCCCATCCGGTTCCCATGCCTCCCGCCACACATCACAACCAGCACGATGCTTTGGATAGCCTGTACAGCGAACATTACGGTTGGCTGTATGGCTGGTTGCGTAAAAAACTGGCTTGCCCGCACAGTGCGGCGGATTTCGCCCAGGACACTTTCTTCCGCCTGTTGTCAGTGCCGTTTGAACTGACGACCCTGCAGACGCCGCGCGCCTACCTGACGACTACGGCGACTCGTTTGATGATAGATGAGACGCGGCGACGCAAGGTTGAGCAGGCCTATCTGGAGGCACTCGCATTGCTGCAGGATGAGGTATATGTCGTAGCACCGGAACAGCAGCTGGAAACGGTGGAGACGCTGACACTGATTGCCCGGATGCTGGAGGACTTGCCGGAAAAACCGCGCCAGGCATTCATGCTGTCGCGTCTCGACAATCTCAGCTATCCGGAAATCGCGACGCGTCTCGGTGTTTCCGCCAGCATGGTCAAACAGTATATTGCCCGTGCCATGGTGCATTGCTATCAGATTGCCTATGCAGGGGAGCGGCTCGCATGAGGTCGGCGACACCGGATATCGACGCGCAAAGCGCATTGCGGCAGGGTACACATCAGCCGCAGGCAGGGTTGACAGCGGATGTCATCGCCCGCGCCGCAGAATGGTATGCACAGCTGCATTCCGGCGATAGCGGGGCGGCAGAACTGGCTGAGTTCGAACGTTGGCGCCAGCAAGATGCGGGTCATGCGGAGGCATATGCGCGCATGGAAAAGCTATGGGCGCGTTTTGATACGGTCAGCAGCAAGCCAGCAGCACTGGCGTTGAACAAGGCCTTGAAGTCCGGTGCAGGCAAACGCAAGAAAGTTGTCATGCAGGCACTTATGCTGTGCATCGCGATTTCCTGCGCATGGTTTGCTTCGCAAACGGGATTGGGCAAATACATGCTGGCGGACTATCACACTGCAATTGGTGAGCAACGTGTGATTGAGCTGGCGGATCAAAGCCGCATCACGTTGAATACACAATCCGCGATCGATATCGACTTCAGTGGCAAAGAACGCCGCATCACGCTACAACGCGGTGAAATCATGATTGAGGTTGCCAAGGATAAGGCGCGCCCATTCATCGTCGAAACGGAACATGGTAGCGCTCGTGCGCTAGGCACCCAATATATGGTCAAGCGTGAAGAGCAGGGCACACGCGTCACGGTACTGGAATCTTCGGTGCGGGCATGCGCAGCGAAAGTGCCGGACTGTGTAGACCTTATACCCGGCGAGCAAACCGTGATGACACCTGATGCAGTACAAGCGGTGAATACGGTCAATGTGGAAGCTGTGTCCGCATGGAGCAAGCACATGCTGGTAGTAGACGACCGGCCGCTGAATCAGGTACTGGCGGAACTGTCGCGCTACCGTTATGGCCGGATTATCTACAATGAAAATGAGATGGCTGGCTTGCGTGTATCCGGTGTGTATGCGCTGGATGATACTGATCGCACGCTGGCGGTATTGCTGGCGACCACGCCGATACGCATCAAGCAATACACACCTTTGCTGGTCGTCGTATCACCTCTTAAGTGACGCCTCTCAAATAACGCGTATTAAATAATTTACCTACCGCACTGTCCCTCCAGTCTTTTGCTTCGTCATCACTTATGAAGACACCAAACAGGAGGGCAATTTCCATGCATCAAGCAATTTTCAAAAAGAAACCATTGGCAGCGGCGATACAGCTTTTGCTGGCTGTGTCGCTGGGCGCCGCTATCGGTATGCCGGCCGTGGTATTTGCACAAACCAGCGCTGCCGAGTCTGCGGCGACACGCAGCTACAGTATTCCGGCTGGCCCTCTGACGCAGGCTTTGAACAGCTTTGCGCAGAGTGCCGGCGTGATGCTTTCCTTCGAGCCTGAGCTGACTGCGGGTAAAACGACCGGCGGTATCAACGGCGTGTACAGCATCAAGCAAGGTTTTGATGTCTTGTTGCAAGGCAGTAGCCTGACGAGCAGTCCTAGCGGTGGCAATGCCTACACTTTGAAACGCATTCCTGTATCACCATCCGGTGCGATGGAAACGACGCTGCCCGAAGTGAAGGTGAGCGGCGTGGTACAAGCGGATGAAGGGCAGCATCTTGCTGCACCAGTCAATAGTGGTGCCCTGGGCAGTCGCACTGTATTGGAAACACCCTTTTCCAGCACAGTAGTGACCAGTGCTGATATAGCCGAGCGCCGGATCACTACGTTGGGAGAGTTGTTTACGACCGATGCCTCGGTATCGGATAACAGCGGCGCTTATGGTGCGTGGGCCAGCTATTTGACAGTGCGAGGCTTGGCGCTGGACTTCCAGAACTCTTATCGCATCGATGGCAAACCTTTCCTCAGCTATGTCATTTCACTGCCGTACGAGCACATGGAGCAGATTGAATTGCTCAAGGGTTCGTCCGGTTTTATGTATGGCTTTGGCTCTCCAGGTGGCCTGATCAACTACGTCACGAAGAAGCCTACGGATACGCCGCTGCGTAGCGTCGGCCTCGGCTATTCATCCAAAGGCCTGATTAGCGAGTATGCCGATTTCGGCGGGCGGGTAGGTGAGAACGGCATGTTTGGTTATCGTCTGAACGCCACGCACGAAGAGGGCAAGACTTTCAACAATGGTTCGTTAAACCGGAATTCGGTATCGCTGGCACTGGATGCGCGCCTGAGTGACAAGCTGACCTGGGATTTTCAGACCATCCTGCAGGATAGAAAAGCGATCGGGCAGGAACCGACGATACGAACCAGTGCTCTTGGCAGTGCACTGCCAGCAGCTATCCGGAATAACAATGCCACCATCGTCGGCGGTGGCACTTATGCCGACAATAACTTCCGTTTTTATTCCACCGGCCTGAGTTATGCGTTGACGTCGGACTGGAAGCTCAGTGCCAGCTATAGCCATAGCTCCACCCGTACGCGCCGTAACGAATCCGTACTACGCCTGAGCGACAGCCTGGGTAATTACCAGGACGACCATTCTGATTACGGCGAAGCCTATCAATTCAATCAATGGCAAACCATGCTGGAAGGAAAATTCCAGACCGGTTCCTTGTCGCATCAGGTCGTATTGGGTACGTCCAATCTGAAGCTGAAGAATGACTACAGTTCGAATGGTTTTTACGGCTTGATCGGTAGTGGCAACCTGGCTGTGCAAAACACCAATAACTACTACAGCAGTGGCGCATTGAGTTTGTATCGTGGCGGTGAAGTGACGCAGAAGGCTTTGTTCGCCAGCGATACGATCAAGCTGTCTGAACGCATTTCGATACTGGCGGGTTTGCGCTATACCGATTACAGCCAGACCAGTTTCAACACCAACGGTAGTGTCTCTTCGACCTATCGTCAGGATGGCGTGAAAACACCGACACTGGCACTGATGTACGCCTTCGCTCCCAATACTATGGCCTACGCCAGTTATATGGAATCGCTGGAGCCAGGTTCTTCTGTTGGTGTCGGCTATGCAAACTATCGCTCCATGCTGGATCCGCTCAAGAGCAAGCAATATGAAGTCGGTGTCAAGACCAATCAAAATGACTGGAGCGCGACTGCAGCCGTATTCCGTATCGAGAAAAAATCAGAGTATGGCAATGCTGCGAATGTATTGGTACAAGATGGTACAGCCATCTATCAGGGGCTGGAGCTGGGTGCAGCGGCACGCCTTGCGAAAAACTGGAATCTGGGTGGTAGCCTGATGCTGCTGGATACCGAGTATCAAAATGGCTTTGCCTTTGCCGGGAATCGCGTCGCAGGTGCGCCCAACACAGTTGCAGCCGCACAGCTTGCTTATACCGTGCCTGAAGTTCCAGGTTTGAAGCTGAATGCCAACATGAAGTACACAGGCGCAACCATGCTGCGACCTAGCAATAACCTACAAGCGCCTGGCTACACTTTGTTGAATGTCGGTGCGACGTATGACACACGCATCAATGGTTACGACACCAGCTTCCGTGTCGCCATCAATAACCTGGCAGATAAGCGCTACTGGATGTTCCAGTATTCCGATTACATCAAAGCGGGTGATCCGCGCTCGCTGACTTTGAATGCTTCGTTGAAATTCTAAGTTTGGTAGCGTATGAAAAAAAGCCCCGATGACGAGCAGTCATCGGGGCTTTTTTATATCGCTGATTTTTTACCAGCGATGCGTGTAGCTAATCGCAAATGTCGTACCAGTTGCAGGCAGGCGGCTGTTGTTGTTACCACTCCGTATCAATTGGCTGTATAGCGGCAGATAGTATTTGTTAAACAGGTTTTCTATGCCCAGTGTGATCGAGTCCTTCTTGCTGAACTTGTAGCGCGATACCAGATCCACGGTGTAATAGCCATCCACGTCGGCACGTGCAAACTGTGTTTTGCCATCGGCCAGGCGATAGTCTTTCGATGCAAACCATGTGAATTGCGCGCGATTGCTCCAGCGTTCATTAGGCTGGTATTGCACATAGGCTGTCACTTTGACAGGTGGGATGCGATAGCCGGTCATTTGCTGATCCTGCTTTGCTCCTGCCGGTAATTCGCGTCCTTGCATCCAGGTGAAGGTGCCGCCGCTTACCCATTTCTCGTTGTCGCTGTAGTAATCGACGGTGGCTTCCACACCGTTGATTTTTTCACTGGTACGTGTAAGTACAAGACCGTTATTGAATGATTGCACGCCGCCCAGATCCGAGCTGGAGCGGAATATGGCGAAGGTCGCCATGGTGTTGCTGAAGCGACCGCGCCAACCCAGTTCATAGCTATCTGTTTTTACCGGTTCCAGTTGTGACGAATTGATGTTGAAGCTGGCATTTGCATTGCGCAATATCACGCCGATATCAGGCAGGTCAAAACCCTGGCTTACCGATCCGTAGAACTCCTGACCTTTGACAGGTTTGAATGTCAGCCCTGCATTGTGTACGACGGCGTCGTAGCTGACCTTGCCACCTTTGATAGTAGTCGGACTTGCCAGCTTGGATTGCGACAATGGCTGGAAGTCATCGAAGGAGGCGCTGGCTTTTTCGTAGCGCAAGCCGCCTTCGGCCGACCATTGTTCATTGAATTTGTATTGCAATTGCGCGAATGCACCCATGCTGCGCGTGGTCAGCCACGGCAGGTAAGTACGTTGTCCGGTCTTGCGGAATACCAGGCCACCGCTGGCATCGTAAGCGGCCGGATCAAAGACATCCAATGGCATGTTGCTGCGTTCCTGGATGAAGTCTGCACCCCACAGCAGTTTTGCTTTCTGGTCGCTGCCCAAAGGTGTATCCATGGTCAGGCGGCCACCAAAGACTTTGTTGTTTTGCATGACCTGATCGATATTGCCGCCACGGTTAACGTTGGCACGTGCATCAAACGGCGTGAAGCGCGTGAAGTTGTCACGTCCATACAGCATCGCGGAAAGCGAGCTGCCAAGGATGTCCTTGTGCTCGTAGCTGGCGCTCAGCAGGGTGTTTTCTACTTCATTCTGATTCACCAGATTCAGTCCCTGGATGGCACGCGCTGTTGCTGTTCCTATAGGTGTACTGGCAATCTTGGGATCAGTGGCGTAGTCAGTATTCTGTTTCGCACGCAGGTAGCTGGCAGAAAGTTGCAGGCGTTGATTTGCATCGATACGAAAGCCCAGTTTGCCGCCGAGACTGTAAGTATTCGAATCGAACAGGTCCCCCTGGCTGGCATCCGGTGCAATGCGGTCGCCATGTGCGTCGTAGGAACCTCCGATGCGGCGATAGGATGCATCGACTTCATAGTCGACTACATCGCCTTTGCCGGAAAAGTAATGTTGTACCTGTGCACCCAAACCGTCTTTACTGAGTTTCGAGAGTGAACCATTCATCGATATTGTGGTTTCTGCGACAGGCTCGCCACCTGGTGGGCGTGTGGTGACCGAAATGATGCCGCCGCTGGCACCGCTGCCGTAGATGGAGCTGCTGCCGCGCAGCACTTCGATGCGGTTGATACGGGCCGGATCGATATTGACCAGGTTGCGTGATGAATCGCGATTGGTATTGAGTGGAATGCCATCTACCAGTATCAGGGCGTTACGCCCGCGCAGAGTCTGACCGTAGTCGGTCAGTGAACGACTGGAGTCCGACAAGCCCGGCACCGCCTTGGTGAGCATGCTGCCTATGCTGTTGGGTGAAATCGCGCGCAGGTCATTGAGTTCCTGGCCTTCGATGACGGTGATCTGGCGTGCCGGTTGTGCCAGGCTGCCGCCCATGCGTTCGTCGGTTACCACGACGGTGGGCATGACTGCGGCGTTTTCGGGTGTGTTGGCATCGCTGATTTCGTCTGCGCTTTTACGGCGTATGCTGAGCGCGCCACCCGGGGTGGTTTCTATCGTCAGGTCAGTACCAGTCAGTGCTTGTCGTACTGCTTCGCCGGAAGAGACGCGGCCATTGATGGCTGGCGCCTGGCGTCCGCTGATAAGAGCCGGGTCGGCAATGATGGTGCGGCCGCTGAGCTGGCCTATGCGGGTGAGGGTGGTGCTGAGTGGTCCTGCCGGGATAGTGAACTGTACGGCGCTAGTCGCGGCAGTCGTCTCGGCGGCTTGTGCCCATGCACCGGCTTGGGTGCAGGCGATAGCAACGGCAAAGGCGATGCGGCTCAGCTTTAAGCGAGGAAGGTGTCGATGCTGCATGTGTAAGTCCCTTAAGGTTGGTTTTCACTAACCATGTGGAACGAAGCAGAAAAACCCCTCATGTTTTTTGAAATAAATTTCGCTCGGGTCAGGCCGACATGAGATCGATGGTGATCAGCCAGTTGCCGTATTGCTGCATTTGCAGCGGTAAAGCATGTACCAGCGTGCGCAAGGTATGGGCCGGATTATCCAGCGGGAAAACGCCGAAGGTACGCAAGGCGGCCGCTTGCGGCGAGATGCGGATGTAGCCGCTGTAATACGGTTTGAGTGCCGTAATGATTTCAGCCAGGCTGGCGTTTTCCACTGCCAGCATGCCATCTGACCAGGCGGCCAGCGCGCTAGCATCGCCGCTGATGCGATTGACGTTTGCTGCATCGAAGACCGCACCTTCGCCTTCGCGCAAGCGTAGTTGCTGGCCGTCGCTGGTACGCAGATCTACGCTGTGTTCCAGCACGACTACCTGCGATAAGGTATCGCGTTGCTGGACCAGGAAGCGGGTGCCGAGTGCCCGCACCATGCCGTGTGTGGTCTGAACGATGAAAGGGCGGTTGCTGTCAGGTGCGACGCTGGCGATCAATTCACCGGCGCGCAAACGCAGCTGGCGGGTGTGCTGATTGAAATCGACGTCGACGGCTGAACGAGCGTTCAGTTGCACGCTACTGCCGTCCGCCAGTGCATATGTTTGTCTTTGTCCGGTACCGGTTTGCAGGTCGGCCATCAGTTGGCCTATGGCGAATTGGCGTTCTGCCAGCAAAGCGGTGCCACCACTTACGCCAGCGAATACGAGTGCACCGCGCAGCAATTTGCGGCGGCGTGTGCTGAGCAGGGTGCGTTGGGCTGCCTGCATCTGCCCCGGCGCACGCAAACCGGCATCGCGCACGACGGCAAATGAGTCGTTCAGTAAACCAGCGACCCGTTTCCACGCCAGCTCATGTGCCGGATCAGCAGCCTTCCATAATTCAAAGGCGCGTTGCTCAGCCTCGGTCACGGTGTTGGATTCAAAGCGTATCAACCAATCGACGGCGGCATGGACGATGCGGTCGTTCGATGGGTAGGCGCTGCCTGCTGTATTCACGGTGCCCATTGCAGACATTCCAATATGGCGCGCTTCATATGGCGCTCGACCGTCGCGAGGGAGATGCCCATGCGTTCGGCGATTTCCGGATAGGTGAGTCTATCCAGGCGGCTATACAGAAATGCAGTTTTAACTGGCAGCGGGAGTGCGTCCAGCGCACGGTCGATTTGTTCTATTGCTTCTATCAGTACTGCGCGTTCTTCGGGGGACAGGGCGACCGCTTCAGGTTGCAGCATCAGCGATTGCAGATAGGTTTTTTCCAGGTCCTGTCGACGCCAGAGATGAAACAGCACGCGTTTGGCAATGGTAGTGAGGAAGGCGCGGGGTTCTGCTATGGCTTCAGGATGTTTGTTTTCGACTACCTGCGCGAAAGTTTCTGCTGTGGCATCTTCCGCATCGGCGCGGCTGGACAAGCGACGCTGCAACCGGGCGAATAACCAGGGTTGATGTTCGATGTAGAGCTTCTCGATAATGGAAGTGGGCGAAAGTAGGTGGTTCACAGCGGGATCCGGATGAGGGATGGTAGATCTATCTGAATAAAGTCTGTAAATGAGAATGATTATTATTGCATGATAGGTCGGTTTAGCTCAATATTTGGATGGTCTGATCAAGGCATCTGGCCGAAAGTGTTGCTAATCGTCCGCATGCGTACTTTGTAAGCCTTTGGGATTTATTTGATATGGCGCAAATCAGCAGTTGCCTATATTCGGCACAATCCATATCAGATTGCATATGTCCGACATAAGGAATCGCATATGTGTATATCGGCCTGCAATGTGAGAATCGGAAGCCTGAGGAAGGTCACAGCTCCGATGCGATGAACCAATAATTGAAGGAGAAGAGAATGAAAGTATGGAAACCAGCACTCGTATTGATGATGGCAGGCTTGAGCAGCCAGGTAATGGCGGCAGATTGTTCAGTCGAGATCAGCAGCAATGATGCCATGCAGTTTGATAAGGCCAGCATCTCGGTACCGCAAAGCTGCAAACAATTCACCGTCAAGCTCAAGCACAGCGGCAAGATGGCCAAGAACATCATGGGCCACAACTGGGTGTTGACCAAGACAGCCGATATGCAAGGTGTGGCCAGCGACGGTATCGCGGCAGGACTGGATAAGAGTTACCTGAAGGCGGGTGATGCACGTGTGATCGCGCATACCAAGGTGATAGGCGGCGGCGAGAGCGATACCATCAGCTTCGCTCCATCCAAGCTGAAAGCAGGCGAGGCTTACTCCTTCTTCTGCTCCTTCCCCGGCCATTCGGGCATCATGAAGGGCACGGTACAAGTGACGAAGTAAGTCACTTGCTACAGGTCGCTGACGAATACGGATTTGTCAGCGACACCTCCCTCTGCTTTGTTTTAAGAGCAAATCTACTCAGTTAAACGTCAAATCAGCCGGTATGCTGTTCGGGCTGCGCGACATTTGGTAGCTATACCAGAGACTCTGAGCAATTCTTTGTGCCGACGCATACGCACGTTCTCCCATGGCCTGATTCGGCTGTTCTTTCGTGGTTTCCAGGAATAAGGCCAGCCAACGCTGGAACAATGCTTCGTCCAGATGTGGCAAGGCGATGTGTTTTTGCATAGGCGTGCCGCTGTAGCGGCCAGTGCCGCGCAGTATGGATGACCAGAAATCCACCAGCTTGCTCAAATGATGATCCCAGTCATCGACCAGGCCATTGAAGATCGGCCCGAGTACTTCATCGCGCCGGACTTTGGCGTAAAAGGCGTGTACCAGTGTTGCGACTTCTTCGTCAGTGCATAGATCTTCTGCAGGCACTTTATTCTCCAGATGGGTGATGGCTAGAACGCATCTCACGGATATTTGTGAAATGAGTTCTAATGAGCCGTATGTACATGATAGACCGCGTACTCTATTAACGCTCATTCCGACTCGGTCGGAATTGATCTGGCTCAAATTCTCATGCCTGGCCGGCGGCTTTGAATATGTCCTGCATCCATTCGGTAAATACGCGTATACGTGCTGATAACTGGCGGTTTTGTGGATAGAGCACCGAGAGTGGCATGCCGGGAGGTGGTGTATCAGGCAGGATCAGTTGCAGGCGACCGTCCTGTATTTCCTGTTCGATGTGGTAGCGCGGCATTTGCACGATGCCGATGCCGGCCAGCGCGCAACCGGTGTATACCTTGGTACCGGTCACCGAGATGGCGGTCGGCAGCACGATGGATTGCATGCGGCCATCCACCATGAATTCCAGCGGGAAGGGTTTGCCGCTGGCGCTGGAGATGTAGTTGACCGCTTTGTGTTGTGCCAGATCTTCTATGTTGCGCGGCTGGCCGTAGCGGGCCAGGTAAGCCGGACTGGCGCAGGTCACTTGTTGCAGCATGGCGATGCGACGTGCGATCAGCGATGAGTCCTGCGGTGTGCCGCCGCGCAGTACGCAATCTATGCCTTCGCGCACCAGGTCGACCAGGCGATCACTTTCATCCATATGCAGTTCTATACCCGGATAGCGGGCGAAGAAAGCGGGCAGCGTAGGCACCAGAAAGTGGGTGGCCACCGTACCCTGCACGCCGACGCGCAGCAAACCTTTGGGCGCAGTATTGCGGAAAGCGCCATCTGCTTCCTCGATATCGGTTAGCAGGCGTACGCAGCGCGTGTAATAGGCATCACCATCCAGCGTCGGAGTAACCAGTCGCGTCGTGCGGTTCAGCAGGCGGGAGCCCAGGCGTTCTTCCAGGCGCGTCATCGCATTGGTGACGGTGGCGCGTGGCAGCTGCAAGTCTTCGGCAGCCTTGGTGAAGCTGCGCCGCTCCATGATGCGCACGAAAATTTGCATTTCCTGGAATCTATCCATGATTTACGGCCTTATTGTTGGTAAATATCGAATAATGATGTCGATTTTAGCCGGATTATCTTTTGTTTGCTTTGTTGCACACTCTCGTCACTCCCACTCATTAAGGAAGAAGACCATGAGCAAGCAAGCAAAAAAAGTAGCCATCATTACCGGCGCATCACGTGGCATAGGTGCAGCAATTGCAGAACGCCTGGCTAACGATGGGTTTGCGGTTGTCATTAACTACGCCAGCAGTGCAGGCGAGGCCGATGCCCTGGTCGCCAAATTGCAGACCGCGCAACATGACGCGATAGCAGTGCAAGCAGACGTAGCCAATTCGGCAGATGTGCGCCGCCTGTTTGATGAAACCGAACAGAAGCTGGGCAAGGTCGATGTGCTGATCAATAACGCCGGGATTCTGCAGATGGCGGCCCTGGCCGATACCAGCGATGAATTGTTTGAGCGTACGCTCAGTATCAATGTACGCGGCACTTTCAATACCTTGCGCGAGGCGGCGACACGTCTGAACGATGGTGGTCGTGTGGTGAATTTTTCCAGCACGACGGTGGCGATGAGTTTGCCTAACTATTCGGTGTATACCGGCAGCAAGGCAGCGGTTGAAGTGTTGACACCTATCTTCGCGAAAGAAATGCGCGGTCGTAATATCACCGTCAACGCAGTGGCACCGGGACCGGTTGCGACTGATCTGTTCTTCAATGGCAAAACCGAAGCGCAGATACAGCAGCTCGCCAACATGCCGCCGCTGCAAAGACTGGGACAGCCGGATGACATCGCGGCGGCTGTGTCCTTTCTGGTAGGACCTGATGGTGGCTGGATTAATGGTCAGGTCTTGCGTGCGAATGGTGGCCTGGCATGAAGTTGTAATGGCCGTATCAGTGCTGCGGAGTTATTCACGACTTGCATCCGGCTTTAAAAATTCAGACAGTAGATCAGCATCGCTTCCTAACGGGAGCGATGCTTTTTTTATGTCTCTCATTCCGAAAATGAATATTTGTGAAATGAGTTCTAGTAAAGCACCTAAATTTGATGTGGCGCAAATGTCGGAATTTTCAGCGCGCGATAATGCTTGCCATGTTGTGACGCCGTCAACGGCTGTGCATGACCCAGAACTGATATGGCTAAACCATCCCCATCTGATCCTGTTTATGCAGGAAGGCCGGGCGTATGCTGTGTTCCACCCCATCGAATACGATGTAATGAAAGAAGTAGTGCCACACAAGAGTGTGGCAATGCGTAATAATGCAAAGCACTATGCATACCAAACCAGCCGCTTTCCAGCGATTGCGATCCGGTACAGGATTCGAGGTCGGAAGTTTGCTGCAAGTCTTTGCATCCTTGCTGTGGTTGCCACAAGCCGGTCTGTTGGCCTATGCACTGCAGCGATTGATGGATGGTGCTGGTATTGCCGCTGTCTATCTTCCCGCCGCCCTGATTTTTATCCTTGGTTTAATCCGTTCTGTTTGTGATGCCGCAGGTGTGCGTCGCATATTCAAAACCGCACGTGCTGAACTGTCCCTCATGCGTGAGCAAGTCGCTGCATCGCTCGCGGCACGTTCACCACTGGATGCCGCCAGGCCTGCATCCGGCCTGGCTGCCAGTGTGATGGCAGAGCAGGCGGAAGCTGTCATCCCTTATCTCACCCGTTATCGTCCGGCCCGCTTGCGCACCATGGTCGTGCCGCTCGCCATCCTGATCGTGGTCACTCCGTTGTCATGGATCGCGGCGCTGGTTCTGCTGGTCGCGGCACCGTTGATTCCTATTTTCATGGCGCTGGTCGGCTGGCGCGCCAAAGCCGCGAGCGAAGCGCAGATGGTGGAGATGGGTGGCATGAATGCCTTCCTGCTGGATCGCCTGCGCGGCCTGGCGACCTTGCGCACACTGGGTGCGATCGAAGCGACTGCCTTGCGTTTGCATGCGTCGGCACAGGCGTTGCGCATGCGTACGATGGCGGTGCTACGCATTGCCTTTCTGTCGTCAGCGGTGCTCGAATTGTTTGCCGCACTTGGTGTCGCCATGGTGGCGGTGTACATCGGTTTTCATTTGCTGGGACAACTCGAATACGGCGCCTGGGGCACGCGTCTGACCCTTGGTCAGGGGGTGTTTATCCTGTTGTTGTCACCCGCTTTCTTTGAACCTTTGCGTGAGTTGTCTGCTGTCTGGCACGACCGTGCAGCAGGTGAAGCTGCGCTGGATGCACTCGACAATTTAACTGCAGACGGTTTGCTATTGCCGGATGCAGGAACAGCTTCAAATACTGCAGCAGCGGCAGTGCGTGCTGCGCCGACAGTCCTTATTCAGCAGCTGTCCTTCGCGCATCAGGGTAGTGGCGCAGCAGTATTTGATTGCTTTGATTTACAGATCGCCGCCGGTGAGCACGTCGCCATCATGGCTGCCAGTGGTGGAGGCAAATCCAGTTTGCTGGCACTGATCGCTGGCCTGTTACCGCTACCGCACGGAAGCATCACCATCGATGGCGTGCACTTGTCTGCGTACAGTGCGGCCGGCCTGCGCAAACGCATGGCATGGATAGGACAGAAGCCACATATCTTCGCCGGTACGGTACATGCCAACGTGGCATTGCGTCGGGATGGAGTCAGCGCCGCAGATGTTGCTGCTGCATTGAAGTTTGCGGAACTTGAAGGTGTCGCACAGGCACGTCCCGGTATCGCACTGGGCGAGGGCGGTGGTGGTTTGTCTGGTGGTGAAGCAGTGCGACTGGCACTGGCGCGTGCCGCAGCCGATCCGCATGCTGGTTTATTGCTGGTCGATGAGCCGACTGCGCATCTGGATCAGGCTACGGCACAACAAGTGACCGAAGCCTTGCTGCAACTCGCACAGGGTAAAACCATGATAGTGGCGACACATGATCCGGTACTGGCTGCCCGCATGGATCGCGTGATCCTGCTGCAGGCGGAGGAGCAGGCATGACGATCTGGCGTGATCTTGCTCCGGTGCTGCGTTTGTTTGCTGACGCCGGTCGCAATAAATTGTTATTGGGGGCGCTGCTGGCTGCGACCACCGTATTGTCCGGCATGGCTTTGCTGGGTTTGTCGGGCTGGTTTATTACAGCGACTGCGATTGCCGGTTTGAATACGACACTCGCATTTACCTTTGATGTCTTCATGCCATCCGCAGGTATACGGTTGTTGGCACTAGGGCGTACTGCTGCACGCTATGGTGAACGACTGGTGACGCATGATGCGACGCTGGAAGTGCTGGCGAGTTTGCGTGTGCGTCTGTTTCGCGCCTGGGCGCGGCCACAGGCAGCGCGTCGTTTGCTGGCGCGACCAGCGCAATTGCTGTTCCGCCTGACAGGCGATATCGATGCACTGGATTCCTTGTACTTGCGTGTACTGGTGCCGCTCGCATCTGCGTTGTGTGCAGCGCTGACGCTGGGCGTGGCGCTGGGCTTGTTGCAATGGTGCTTGGGTCTGGCACTTGCCGCATGGCTGATCGTCACTGGTTTGTTGATTGCACTGATGGTGGCACACAAGGCTAGGCCGGATGCACGTCGTCGCAGTTACGCACTGGAAGCCTTGCGCGCACGCAGCATCGATCTGGTTGCAGGGCAGACCGAATTAATCATGGCCGGGCAACTGGATGCGCAGAAGCAGGCATTGACCATCGCCGATCAGCACCTGGCACGAGCGGACGACGCCTTGAATCGACTTGAGGCGCAGGCTGGTATGGCTTACAGCATAGTCGGCACCATCACGCTGACCGCTACCTTGCTGGTGAGTGCCGCATTGGTAGGTGAGGGCATCTTGAATGTGCCGCTGGCTGCGCTGGCGCTGTTACTGGTGCTGACCGCGACCGAGCCGTTTTCGGCCTTGCGTCGTGGTGCACTCGAACTGGGACGTACCGTACTGGCAGCGCGTCGCCTCGGTGCGCGCATGCACGTTGCCGACGAAAAAACTGTTGTTGCACCACAGCCGCCTGCCGGTTTGGTGCTGCAGTTGACGAATGTCAGCGCCCATCCTGCTGGTGCAGACGCCGATGCCCAGGAGGCCAATATCCTGAAGAACATTTCGCTGGCATTGTCAGCTCGTGAGCGGGTGGCGCTGATCGGTGCCAGCGGTGCCGGTAAATCCACCTTGCTGGCCTTGATCGCAGGTGAGTTGTCAGCGCGCTCCGGCAATGTTTGTGTCGCCCCGCATAGCCTGCTGACGCAGCGCACCGAATTATTCCAGGACAGCTTGCGCGATAACTTGCGCGTGGCGGCTCCGGAGGCCGACGATGCACGCCTGTGGCAGGTATTACACAGCGCGGGGCTGTCCGACGATGTCGTAAATATGCCAAACGGGCTGGATACGCGTTTAGGCGAGGGCGGCCTCGGCTTGTCTGGTGGCCAGTTGCGCCGCCTGGCGCTGGCGCGCCTTTTACTGAGAGATGTACCGCTGTGGCTGCTGGATGAGCCTACTGAAGGGCTGGATCAGGCCACGGCGCACGATGTTTTACTAGGTCTGGATATGCAAGCCGCAGGGCGCGCTTTCCTTCTGGCAACTCATGTCCGGCGTGAAGCTGAACTCGCAGACCGCTTGGTTTGTTTGCAACATGGGCGTATTGTTGCCGAAGTGAAGCGTAGCGATGCAGATTTTGTAGGTGTGTTGAACAGTTTGCGGCCGGATTGAACACGGTCAGTAAACAGTTGAATACGACGAAGAATTCAAGTCATTAAAGGGAGCTACATGGAACTCGATATTGTTTCTTTATCACGGCTACAGTTCGCCGCCACGGCGCTGTATCACTTTCTCTTTGTGCCCCTTACCCTGGGGCTTTCCATCCTGCTGGCTATCATGGAGACGGTCTATGTCATGACCGGCCGCGTCATCTGGCGCGATATGACCAAGTTCTGGGGCACGCTGTTCGGCATTAACTTCGCGATGGGTGTCGCCACTGGTATCGTGATGGAATTCCAGTTCGGCATGAACTGGAGCTATTACAGCCACTACGTCGGCGATATCTTCGGCGCACCGCTGGCGATTGAAGGCTTGATGGCCTTCTTCATGGAAGCTACCTTTGTTGGTCTGTTCTTCTTCGGTTGGGACAAGCTATCAAAGGTTGGCCATCTGATCACCACCTGGGCGGTGGCCATCGGGTCCAACTTCTCGGCATTGTGGATTCTGATTGCAAATGGCTGGATGCAAAATCCGGTCGGTGCAGTCTTCAATCCCGACACCATGCGTATGGAAGTCAGCGACTTCTTCGCAGTGCTGACCAATCCGGTAGCGCAAGCCAAGTTTGTGCACACCGTGTCTGCCGGTTATGTCGCGGCTTCGATTTTTGTGCTCGGTATTTCGGCCTGGTATGTGTTGAAGGGACGTCACCTCGACATCGCCAAACGTTCGATGACGGTCGCCGCTTCCTTCGGTCTGGCAGCATCACTGTCAGTCGTGGTGCTGGGTGACGAGAGCGGTTATCTGTCGACCGAACATCAAAAGATGAAACTGGCTGCGATCGAAGGCATGTGGGAGACACAGGATGCGCCGGCGTCTTTCACCCTGATTGGTTTCCCGGATCAGGAGGCGCGTGAAAATCATTACGCGATTCATATCCCGTTCATCATGGGCCTGATCGGTACGCGTTCGCTGGATACCACCATCCCTGGCATTATCGAATTGGTCGAGCGTGCCGAAGGACGTATCTCGAACGGCCTGAAAGCCTACGACGCCTTGCAACAGATACGCGCGCAGGGCGGCACAAAAAATATCTCGCATGAGCTGCGCGCGCAGTTCGAAGATAACGGTGGCGATCTCGGTTATGCCTTGTTGCTGCGCCGCTATGTGGACGATCCGTTGAAGGCGACACCGGAACAAATTGAGAAGGCAGCCTGGGATACGGTACCGCATGTGTGGCCGCTGTTCTGGAGCTTCCGCATTATGGTGGCGATCGGCATGTTCATGATCGCGCTGACCGCAACTTTCTTTGTGTTGTCGGCACGTCGTCAGCTGGATCGCTATCGCTGGTTGCTGAAGGTAGCCGTATGGTCGATACCACTACCGTGGATAGCGATTGAAGCAGGCTGGCTGGTTGCAGAATTTGGCAGGCAGCCGTGGGTGATCGAAGGAGTATTGCCGACTGCGGTCGCGGTATCGAATCTGGGTATCAAAACACTGCTGATCACGCTCGCGGGTTTCGTCGCGATTTACACGGTGTTGCTGATCATCGAGTTGAAACTGCTGTTCAAGATCATCCGCAAGGGGCCCGTAGATGAGCATGTGCCTGATGAAGGCGTCAATATAGTTCGCGCCAATCCGCCATCCGCACCAACTTCTGTCGTGGAGCCATCATGATTTTGCATACACTTATCGACTATGACACTTTGCGTCTGATCTGGTGGGTCCTGATCGGGGTACTGCTGGTCGGCTTTGCCGTGACTGACGGCTTTGATCTGGGCAGCGGTATTTTGTTGCCTTTCGTTGGACAAACCGACCTGGAACGACGCGTCGTTATCAATAGCGTGGGACCGGTATGGGAAGGCAATCAAGTCTGGCTGATCCTGGGTGGCGGTGCGATTTTCGCCGCCTGGCCGCAGTTGTATGCGGTGGCGTTCTCCGGCTTTTATCTGGCGATGTTTGCCATTCTGACCGGCCTGATCCTGCGTCCGGTTGCGTTCAAATTCCGCAGCAAGCGTGAAGATCCTGCCTGGCGTGCGCGCTGGGACTGGGTCTTGTTCTTCAGTGGCTTTGTACCGACGCTGATCTTTGGTGTAGCACTGGGCAATGTGTTGCAGGGCGTTCCGTTCCGGCTTGAATCCAGCATGCATATCTTTTACGACGGCAGTTTCTTTGGCTTGCTGAATCCATTTGCCGTTCTGTGCGGACTGGTCTCTATCGCGATGCTGGTCATGCATGGTGCTGCATGGTTGCAACTGAAAACAGATGGAGCTGTAGCAGGGCGTGCACGTAACTATGGCAGCGCAGCGGCGCTCGCCACCATCCTCTTCTATGCGGTGGCTGGCTTGCTGTTGTGGAAGTACATCAATGGTTATCGCATTACTAGCGAGATTGATCCGTTCGGACCATCGAATCCTTTGCTGAAAACGGTCGAAGGTCATGCCGGAGCCTGGTTTGCCAATTACGCGGCGCATCCATGGACGATGGCGGCGCCAGCCGCTGGCTTTATCGGTGCATTGGGTGCTTTCTTCGGTTTGCGTTTCCGTCGCGAAATCTTTGCCTTGCTGTGCACCAGCCTGAGTATTAGCGGCATCATCCTCAGCGTAGGCGCTTCGATGTTCCCATTCATCCTGCCTTCGTCGATAGATCCGCGCGCCAGCCTGACGGTATGGGACTCATCATCCAGCCATCTCACGCTATTCATCATGCTGGTGGTGACCGCAGTCTTTATTCCGTTGATCGTCGCTTACACCACCTGGGTGTATCACGTGCTGTGGGGCAAGGTGGATGAAAAAGAGATACGCGAAGAAACCGGACACGCTTATTAGAGCGTGGGCATTTCATCGTTGCTGCCATCTGCGGGTGGCAGCACAGAAGAACTAACGATAAGGAAAAATATTATGTGGTATTTCTCATGGATGCTCGGCTTGCCCCTCGCGGCCGCTTTCGCGGTACTGAATGCGATGTGGTACGAACTGATGGACGATGAGGCGATTCGTAAAGAGAAGCTGAACAAGCCGTCCTGATTTGCAGTAAGCGGATGGACATGGATTGCGCGCTTATTACGCGGCAATTGATGTCCATTTCCGCCAGACGGCGTAAAATCGATACCCTCGCGTATCCGTTCAGATCGGTCTTCGTCCGGCACGGATAGGCGCTCATACTCAGGCGTTGCATGATATGCGGCAGCGCTTTAGCTGATTTGGCTATTCTTGAAACCAGGGTTAGATGCACACCGTCACGATCATCCTCATTTTGCTTCTTGCCGTGGTGGCGAGCGCCTTCGTAGCCCGCCTGCTGCCGATTAAAGTCCCGTTGCCGCTGGTCCAGATTGCCACCGGCATCGTGCTGTCCTACGGTTTTGGCATCAGCGTGCCGCTGGACCCGGAATTCTTTTTCTTGTTCTTCATCCCGCCGTTGCTGTTCCTTGATGGCTGGCGCATCCCTAAAAGTGCTTTCTTCCGTGACGCGCGTCCTATCGTGACGCTGGCGATTGGCCTGGTGCTATTTACGGTCGTTGGCATGGGTTACTTCATCCACTGGATGATTCCGGCGATTCCGCTGGCTGCCGCGTTTGCCCTGGCCGCCATCCTGTCGCCGACCGATCCGGTAGCAGTGTCTGCGATTGCTTCGCAAAGTCCTATTCCTTCGCGCCTGATGCATATCCTGGAAGGTGAGTCGCTGCTGAATGACGCGTCCGGCCTGGTGTGTTTCCGCTTTGCGGTGGCGGCGGTGATTACCGGCAGCTTTTCCCTGCTGGATGCTTCGCTGGAATTCCTGCAGGCGGCTGGCGGTGGTTTGCTGGTTGGTATTGCTGTGGCCTGGCTGATCGGCATCCTGAATCGCTGGCTGGTGGCAGCCGTCGGCGAAGATCCAGGCACACAAATCCTGATCAGCCTGCTGGTGCCGTTCGCCGCTTATCTTGGCGCCGAACATATTGGCAGTTCTGGCATCCTGGCCGCGGCTGCTGCCGGTATCACCATGCACTATGCGGATCTGGTCGGGCGTCGCCTCGCGGCCACCCGCATGCAGCGGCGTGCGGTGTGGGACACCATACAAATGGCCTTGAACGGCGTGATCTTTGTGATCCTGGGGGCGCAGCTGCGCGCGACGGTCGAAGGCTTGCCGGGGATCGCGATAGAAATGGGGCTCAGCACTGCATGGTGGCTGGCTTTCTATGTACTGGCAATTACCGTGGTATTGGCGGTGCTGCGCTTCCTGTGGGTCTGGGGCTCGCTGAAATTTACCGTGTTCAAAGGGAAGCGCAATGAGGACGAAGAAATCGTCAAACCGCCGTTCAAATTGTTGCTGGTGACCGCATTTGCCGGGGTGCGCGGGGCGATTACGCTGGCGGGTATTTTGACTTTGCCTTTCCTGTTGCCGAACGGCGCGGAATTCCCGGCGCGCGATTTACTGATTTTCCTGGCCAAGGGTGTGATCCTGCTGTCCCTGCTGACGGCCAGCATCGCCTTGCCTTTGCTGACCAGTGGCCTTGAATTTTCACCGGAGCCGCTGGTGGGTGCAGCCGAAGGGCAGGCGCGGGCAGCGGCGGCAGAGGCTGCGATACGGCGCATCGAGCAATTGACGCAAACCATGAGCGCGAATGACGCCTACTCTGAGGCCGCAGCACGCATTACCGAGCTGTACCAGCGCCGTCTCGACTATGGCAATGAGGGCGACGAAGCGGCGCGTTTTCAGGCGCAAGCAGAAGCGGAGCGCAGCCTGCGGCTGGAAGCGATACGGGCGGAACGGGATGAATTGTTCCAGATGTGGCTGAATGACAAGCTGGACGATTCGGTGCACCAGCACCTGCTGCGCGAACTGGACCTGATCGAGGGTGCATTATCACGCACGGACTAAGTCCGGTATTTGTCTGGCATAAGGCGTGAAAAGGTCGGCTGGTCTATAATAGCGGCCTTCGACCATGCCATTAAAGCCACATCTGACAGCCAATTGAGCTGTCCGGATAGTCCGGTTCAGCCATCGTGACGGTGGCAGCAAGTCCTTCATTTTTCGCAAACTATGCTGGCTTCTGGCGCATAGGGCATTTAATTACATCGGCACACACAGTGACTTACAGCGTAAAAGAGATTTTTTATACACTACAGGGCGAGGGCGCGCACGCCGGACGGCCTGCGGTGTTTTGCCGCTTTTCCGGTTGTAACCTGTGGACCGGGCGCGAAAGCGACCGCGCGACTGCGGTGTGCCAGTTTTGCGATACCGATTTTGTCGGTACCGATGGCGAAGGTGGTGGCAAGTTTGCTAACGGCACCACGCTGGCGCACACGATCAATGCCTTGTGGCCGGAGTCGTATGCAGCGAGCAAGTATGTCGTCTTTACCGGTGGCGAGCCTTTGCTGCAACTGGATACAGAGCTGATCGATGCGATGCATGCAGTCGGCTTCGAGATTGCCATCGAAACCAATGGCACTTTGCCGGTGCCGACAGGTGTCGACTGGATTTGCGTCAGTCCGAAAATGGGTTCGCAACTGGTCGTGCGCAAAGGCAGTGAATTGAAGGTCGTGATTCCGCAGGCGGAGCAATCGCTGGCGGCCTATGAAGAACTGGATTTCGAGCACTTCTTTGTGCAACCGATGGATGGCCCGCTGGCCGAACAAAATACCAAGCTCGCGATTGATGTCTGCAAACGCAATCCGAAATGGAAGCTGAGTTTGCAGACCCATAAACTTTTACAGATACCGTAAGCCCTTATGTTGACTATTACACGCAAGCTGGAATTCGATGCCGGTCACCGCATTCCCGATCACAAAAGCCAGTGCCGCAATTTGCACGGCCACCGCTATACGCTGGAAATCACGCTGCTGGGTGAGGTGATCGATGTCGAGGGTAGTTCCGATAATGGCATGATCATGGATTTCTCCGACATCAAGGCGCTGGCGAAAGAGCATCTGGTCGATGTCTGGGATCACGCTTTCCTGGTGTATGAAAAAGATGCCAAGGTGAGAGAATTCCTCGAAAGCATACCGGGCCACAAGACCGTCATCATCGATCGTATTCCTACCGTGGAAAACCTGGCGCAAACCGCATTCAATATCCTGAACGCGGCATACAAGGATCGCTACGGCACCGGCCTGCGCCTGCATAAACTGGTGCTGCACGAAACACCGAACTGCTGGGCCGAAATCACGGCTGAAGGCTGATCCCGACCATGCAAGACGCACTTTTCATGCAACAGGCGCTGGAACAGGCGCGCCATGCATGGGCGCTGGGTGAAGTCCCGGTCGGTGCTGTCGTGGTCAAGGATGGTGTCGTTATCGCGACAGGCTATAACCAGCCTATAGGCAAGCACGATCCGACTGCGCATGCAGAAATCATGGCCTTGCGTGCGGCGGCTACTGTCCTTGGTAACTACCGTTTGCCGGGTTGCGAACTCTACGTCACGCTGGAACCTTGCGTGATGTGTTCCGGTGCGATGATGCATGCGCGTCTGGCGCGGGTAGTGTTTGGTGCACCTGATCCCAAGACCGGTGCCTGCGGTTCCGTCCTCAACCTGTTCGAGCAAAACCAGCTCAACCATCACACGCAAATCACTGGCGGCGTACTGGCCGAAGTATGCAGCAGCTTGCTGAAAGAATTCTTTGCCGAACGCCGCAAGGCAGCCAAGTCTATTCCTGCCGAGTCAGACTGATTTCTCCCGGCCAATAGTAACTATCCGGCATAGGTCGTGCGCCAAAGATAGCCTGGCCGACACGTACTACCGTAGCGCCTTCCTCGATCGCAATCTCGTAGTCCCCGGACATACCCATGGACAGTTCATCCAGGCTGATGCCTGCGGGTGCGCTTTGTCTCAGTTGCTCACGCAGCGTGCGTAGCAAGATGAAGCACTGCCGTACCCGTTCCGCTTCACTGGAGAACAGTGCCAGCGTCATCAGGCCGCGCACGCGCAATGCACTGTAGTTTGGTAATGCCCGTACAAAGGCAGCGACGTCGGCCGGAGCCAGGCCGTATTTGCTGGCTTCCCCCGAAGTGTTGACCTGCACGTACACATCCAGCGCGCGGCCTTCGATTTGCAGGCGTCTATCCAGCGCCTCGGCCAGTCGCAGGCTATCCAGTGCCTGGAATTCGGTAGCGAAGCGCGCCACGAGTTTAGCCTTGTTGGTTTGCAGATGACCGATCACTGACCAGTGCAGGTCGCTCAGGTCCTGCATCGCTTCCCATTTATGATGCGCCTCCTGTACCTTGTTCTCGCCGAATGTGCGGCAACCGGCTGCGTAGGCCAGGCGCAGGCTGGATTCAGGTTTGGTCTTGCTGACAGGGAGTAGCCGTACTTCTGCCGGATCACGTCCGACCCGACGGCAGGCCTCAGCTATGCGCCGTTGCACCGTCGTCAGCTTGTGAGCAAAATCTTCTACCGTGGTGGCTTCCGGATAGCGTCCGTGCTGGTCGTGATTGGTGAGGGTGTCAACCGAACCGGACATCATTTGCTCCTCTTGTTGACAGGTGTAGCGGTAAAAGCAGCCTTCCATGCCTTCTGCGGCATACGGCCATGCAATACCGCATACGCGAGCAGGCCGATTACCAGTCCCCAGAATGCACCGCCTATCCCGAGCAGGGTGATGTTGGCAGCGGCCGCCAGAAAGGTGATCAGCGAAGCTTCGCGTGTTTTGGCATCGGCCATTGCGCTGGCCAGGCTGTTGCCTATGGTGCCGAGCAGTGCGAGCCCCGCCAGCGTGGTGATGAAGCTGGCAGGAAACGCCATGAAGACCGCAGCCAGCGTCAGACCGAATACGCCTACCAGGATGTAGCACACACCTGCAGCGATACCTGCGATCCAGCGCCGGGACGGGTCTTCGTGCGCTTCGCGCCCGGTACAAATAGCAGCAGTGATCGCGGCGATATTAAACGCATGCGAACCAAACGGCGCCATCAATAGCGAACCCAGGCCAGTCATGGTCACGATGGGATTGGCACTGGTGCGGTAGCCATCGTTGCGCAGCACCAGCATGCCTGGCATGTATTGGCCGGTCAGCGTAATCAGGAACAGCGGTAGCGCGACGCTCAGCAAGGCGTTGAGTGAGAACATTGGCATGGTAAAGACCGGTGCTGCCAGCTGCAGGCTCAGGCCTGATAAATCAACGCGATCCTGCACTAGCAGCAAGGCCAGTCCCAGCAACAGGATGCCCACCACCGCATAGCGCGGGGCGCAGCGTTTGAACAGCAGATAGGCTGCGATCAGCAAGCCAGTCAGCAACGGATCCAGGCTCATGCCGCCGAAAGCGCCTATGCCAAATTGCAGCAGGATGCCCGCCAGCAGCCCGGCAGCTACACCGTGGGGGATCAGGCGTATCACACGCTCGAACCAGCCCGACAATCCCAGCAATACGAATGCCGCGGCAGAAACCATGTAAGCACCGACCGCTTCGGCATAAGGTGTAGTCGCCAGCGCTGTGACCAGAAATGCTGCTGCCGGGGTCGACCAGGCGGTGATGATGGGCTCGCGCGACATCCAGCTCAGGATGAGTCCGGTCACACCCACACCTATAGAAATTGACCATACCCAGGAAGCGGTCAGTTCTGGGCTGAGGTTGGCCGCCTTCGCCGCCTGGAACACCAGGATAAAAGTGCCGCCGTAATTGACGATGACGGATATCAATCCGGCGACGAGTGGGTGGCTGAGATCGTTCCAGCTTAAGGATGAGCGGGTAGGGATGGATGACATGGCTGCTTGCTGATTTCGGAGAGTGTATGAAGGACTGTATTTATAGCTTTAAAATGGCCGTATATTTCCTGCCATTTTTGCGATGAGGTACAGACCAATTGTTTAAGCACGCCCAACTTGAATCCGTCAAAACCTGGCTGGTCGATCCGGCACACGCAGGTTTGCCGCTGCATGCGCGGGTACAGCGTGCGATACGTCAGCTGATACTGGACGGCGCCCTCGATGTAGGCCGGCCATTGCCTGCATCGCGTGCGCTGGCGCAGTCCCTGGGCGTATCGCGGGATACGGTGGAGTCGGCTTACGGCCAGTTGCATGCAGAAGGCTTTATCGAACGACGTGTCGGTAGTGGCAGCTATGTGTCCGAGCGCATCCAGCGCTTGCCGGGACGGGGGCGACCGCGACGTACGGTGGTGGAGCGCGGGGCTACGACGCGTCTTAGCCAGCGCGGCAAGGCGATGTTGCAGGGTGGGGGCGTGCGTGATTTTTTTACGCCGCGGCCGTTTGCCCCGGGTGTGCCGGAAACCCGCAGCTTTCCGCTCCAGACCTGGGAGCGCTTGCAGCGGCAGGTGTTGAAGGAATACGGTACGCAAGCCTTGTTGCACAGTCCGCCGCAAGGCATGGAGCAGTTGCGACATGCCATCGCCGATTACATCAATCTCGAACGCGGGGCACGCGCCACGCCCGAGCGGGTGCTGGTGCTGACCAGTTCGCAGCAGGCGCTGACCTTGTGCGCGCATGTGTTGCTGGATGCGGGGGAACGCATCTTCATCGAAGACCCGGTCTACCACGGCGCGCGCAAGGCTTTTGATGCAGCCGGGCTGGAGTGCGTGCCGGTGCCGCTGGATGCGGATGGCTTGCGTGTCGAGCGCATGCTGGAACTGGCGCAGCCGACAGAGCAGGCACCGCGCGCCGTGTTCCTGACGCCTTCACACCAGTTTCCTACCGGCGCGACGCTGGCGCTGGACCGGCGGCTGGCCGTCATCGAATGGGCGCGGCAACAGCAGGGCTGGATCATCGAAGACGACTACGACAGCGAGTTCCATTACGCAGGCAAACCTACCGCCTGCGTGCAGGGGCTGGATCCGTATGAGCGGACGATTTACATAGGCACTTTCACCAAATCCCTGTTTCCCGGTTTGCGCATAGGCTATATGGTGCTGCCGTCGCAACTGGTGGCGCCCATGACTGTGGCGCGTACTTTGCTGGATGGACACAGTGCGCCGATACCGCAACTCACGCTGGCGCGCTTCATCGAAGGCGGCCATTTTGGTGCCCATATCCGCACCATGCGCGCGGTCTATGCCGAGCGACGCGATGTGCTGGTGCGCCTGGTAGGGCTACACTTGTCTGACTTCGTGGAGGCGCTGGTACCAACTGGTGGCATGCAAATGCCATGTGTTTTCATCCGTGACATTCCGGAGCGTGCAGCGGTGGACGCGGCACGCAAGGCTGGCATAGACGTGCTGGGTTTGACTGAGTTGCATGCAGCCAAGCGGCACAAGGCAGGTTTCCTTATGGGATTCGCCGCACATGCGCCACATGAACTGGAAATCGCCGTCCGCAAGCTGGCGCAAGTGCTGCGTGCCCTGTGTCCCAAGGACAAATAGGGCTGATTTGGCCCGAGGTTGAACCATAGGCCTATGTCTGCAATCCTATCCTTGATCCCCCGATGAGGAGTGCACATGATGGAAGCAAATCGTTACACTGAGGCAAGCAATGAGGGCAGTACGCTGAAACCGCCGAGTATGTTGTTGCTGGCGCTGGAGGGACGTGCACCGTGGGAGCTGGGTGCGGCGTTGCTGGCAGCGCCCATGCTGAAGGATGTACCGGCCGGAGACGGCCACCCGGTCATGGTGTTGCCAGGTTTGATGGCGGGCGATACCCTGACCTTCTTCCTGCGCAGATTCCTCGATAAATGCGGCTATCAGGCCTATGCCTGGAAGCAGGGGTTGAATCTTGGTCCACGTGATGGTTTGCTTGAGCGCTGCATAGCCCGTACCAAAGAATTGAGCGAGAAGCACGAACAAAAAGTCAGCCTGATAGGCTGGAGCCTCGGTGGAATTTACGCCCGTGAAATCGCCAAGGCCTTGCCGGATCACGTGCGTTGCGTGATCACGCTGGGTTCGCCATTCACCGGTCATCCGACCGCGACCAATGCCTGGCGCTTGTATCAAATGGTCAGCGGCAAACCAGCCATCGATGAAGTGCAAATCGCCGAACTCAAAAAGACACCACCCGTGCCGACTACCTCGATTTTCAGTCGTACCGATGGTATTGTGTCGTGGCAATGCTGCGTAGAGCAGGAAACCGATTTATCGGAAAATATCGAAGTACACGGCAGTCATACCGGCATGGTTGCCAATCCGACCGTCTTGTACGCATTGGCTGACCGGCTGGCGCAGCCCGAAGGTCAATGGCAACGTTTTGATCATCGTGGTCATCAAGGTGTTAAAAAAATCATTTATCGTGATCCGCAACGCACTTAGTGTATACCTGATTGCATCAGTCTTTATTTGAAAGCGCCGCCTTGCCGACTATCCATGTAAATAATGTAGACATTGCATACGAAACCCAGGGCGACCCACGCAATCCGACCATCCTGCTGATCATGGGATTGGGCATGCAGCTCATCTCATGGCCCGCTGCGTTTTGTGACGGCCTGGAGCGCCAGGGGTTTTACGTTATCCGTTTCGACAATCGTGATAGTGGACTGTCCAGCAAACTCCATCATCTGGGCAAACCAAACACGCTGCTGGCCTTGATCAAGATGGCCTTCCACATACCGCTGAAAGCTGGCTATACGCTGGATGATATGGCGGCGGATGCCATCGCCTTGCTGGAAGCACTGGATATCGAACGCGCACACATCGTCGGTGCTTCGATGGGCGGCATGATTGCGCAAATCATCGCAGCCAAATATCCGGAACACACCATCAGCCTTACGTCCATCATGTCCACCAGTGGCAGGCGTGGTTTGCCGGGGCCGACCAAAGCGGCACGCAAAGTCTTGTTCAGCCGTCCGCCTGCGGCCAACGATCAGCAGGGTGTGATCAATCATTTCGTCAATACCATGCAAGTGATCGGCAGCCCGGCTTATCCGGTTGCACATGAAGTCTTGCAGGAACGTATTGCCGAAAGCGTGCAACGCAGCCTGGAGCCGGTCGCCACCAAGCGTCAATTACTGGCGATAGGGGCTTCGGGCGATCGTGTGGCCTTGCTGAAAACAGTGCGCGTGCCGAGCCTGGTGATACATGGTTCCGATGATCCTTTATTGCCGGTCGCCTGCGGACGTGAAACGGCTGAGCTGATACCGAATGCAGTGCTGCAGGAAATCGATGGCATGGGCCATGATTTGCCTGACGGCCTGAACGATCATCTGTCACAGCTGATAGCAGAACATTGTCATGCAGCCGCCAAGCTGTATGGTCCTACTGAATAAAATATGAACGCTGAATTGAATCAGGCTGTACGCATGCTGAATGCGAGTGTAGATGGATCACCGATAGTGATAGGGCTGGTTGCCGCCAGTGGGTATGCGGTGAACCCGGACGCGGTTGCGCACGGCATAGAGAATTTGCAGGCGCAAGGCTGCATAGTGAAAAACTTCAGCGACCCCGAGCGCAAATTCCAGCGCTTTGGTGCGACCGATGAAGAACGCATCGCGCAATTGTATGCCGCAGCAAAAGATCCGGAAGTTGACATCGTACTGGCGCTGCGTGGTGGATATGGTTTGACCCGCTTGCTGCCGGAACTGGACTTCAAATTGCTGGCTGACAGCGGCAAACTATTCGTCGGTCATAGCGACTTCACTGCCTTGCAAATGGGTTTGCTGGCGCACCGTGGCGTGGGCAGTTTTTCCGGTCCTATGCTGTGTGATGACTTCGTGCGCGAAGAATTGAGCGCCTACACGCTGAACAGTTTCTGGCGTTGCATAAGCCAGTCTGAATACACGTTGACAGCACAGGCTGCCGGTAATCCGGAGCTGGAAGTCAGCGGTACCTTATGGGGTGGTAACCTGGCCATGCTGGCGCATCTGGTAGGTTCGTCCTATCTGCCGCGCGTGGAGGGTGGGATCCTGTTTGTCGAAGACGTGAATGAACATCCGTATCGCGTCGAACGCATGGTCTTGCAGTTATTGCATGCCGGTGTGCTGGATAGTCAACAAGCGTTGTTGCTGGGTGATTTCTCTGCCTACCGCCTGACCGATTACGACAATGGCTACGACTTCGAGCAAATGGTGGCCTACCTGCGTACCCATTTGCCGATACCTGTGCTGACTGGCTTGCCGTTCGGACATGGCCGTGACAAGGCAACGCTGGTGGTGGGCGCGCAAGCGACGCTGCACTCGCAGGCGGATGGTTTCAGCCTGAGCATGCAAGGCTATCCCTCACTGAAAAGATAGCAACTTCGCTAGTTTTCAGCTTCGAATCTTGCCGGGAAAGCAATAAATTCCATCTGCAAGCTGGTTCATGCAAGGCCGCTGCGGCCTTGCTCACCCACGTACACGGCTGTTTACCCCCTGAGATGGTAGAATAGACGGTTATTCGATTTATATCCGCAAAGGCTTTATCAGTGTTATCTACAGCTAATATCACCATGCAGTTCGGCCCCAAGCCGCTGTTTGAAAATATTTCCGTCAAATTCGGCGATGGCAATCGTTATGGCCTGATCGGTGCCAACGGTTGCGGTAAATCCACTTTCATGAAAATCCTCGGTGGCGATCTCGATCCGTCGTCGGGTAACGTCATGCTTGATTCGAACGAGCGCCTCGGTAAATTGCGCCAGGACCAGTTTGCGTTTGAAGAAATGCGCGTACTCGATGTGGTCATGATGGGTCACACCGAAATGTGGGCTGCGATGTCTGAACGCGATGCGATCTACGCCAATCCGGATGCGACCGACGACGACTACATGAAGGCGGCCGACCTGGAAGCGAAGTTTGCCGAATACGACGGCTACACTGCAGAAGCACGCGCTGGCGAATTGTTGCTGGGCGTCGGTGTTTCCATTGACCAGCACCAGGGCCCTATGAGCGCAGTTGCGCCGGGCTGGAAGCTGCGTGTCTTGCTGGCGCAGGCCTTGTTCTCGAATCCGGACATCCTGCTGCTCGACGAACCAACCAATAACCTGGACATCAACACCATCCGCTGGCTGGAAGACGTGCTGAATCAGCGCAACTCGACCATGATCATCATTTCCCATGATCGTCACTTCCTGAACCAGGTGTGTACGCACATGGCCGATATGGACTATGGCACGCTGAAGGTCTATCCAGGCAACTACGATGACTACATGCTGGCATCGTCGCAGGCGCGCGCGCAGCAACTGGCGAACAATGCGAAGGCCAAGGACAAGGTCGCTGAGTTGCAGGATTTTGTACGTCGTTTCGCGGCGAACAAATCGAAAGCGCGTCAGGCAACCTCGCGTGCCAAGCAGATCGAAAAGATCAAGGTGGAAGACGTCAAGCCATCCAGTCGTGCCAACCCGTTCATCCGTTTTGACGGTGAAAAGAAACTGCACCGACTTGCAGTTGAAGTGGAAGGCCTCAGCAAAAAATACGACCGCGTCATCTTCAATGACTTCAACCTGATGGTGGAAGCAGGTGAGCGCATCGCCATCATCGGCGCCAACGGTGCCGGTAAAACGACTCTGTTGCGCAGCATCGGTGGCGCTGACATCACTGGCCTCGATCCGGATCACGGTCAGGGCAAGTGGGCGGAAAACGCCAACGTTGGTTATATGCCGCAAGATCCGACCGAAGACTTCGCCAGCGATAAAAACCTCACCGACTGGATGGGTCAATGGACCAAGGAAGGTGATGACGATCAGGCTGTGCGTTCCATCCTCGGTCGTTTGCTGTTCGGCGGCGACGATGTGAAGAAATCGGTCAAAGTCCTGTCCGGTGGTGAAAAAGGTCGCATGACCTACGGCAAGCTGATGCTGGGTCGTCACAACGTTTTGCTGATGGATGAGCCGACCAATCACATGGATATGGAATCCATCGAATCGCTGAACATCGCACTGGAAAAATATGCCGGTACCTTGATCTTCGTTTCGCACGATCGTGAATTCGTCTCCTCGCTGGCGACTCGTGTGCTGGAAGTAAAAGAAGGCGAAATCGTCGACTTCCAGGGTACTTACGAAGAGTATTTGACCAGCCAAGGCATCGAATAAGATTGCGATTGCAAAAAGCGCGACGTGGATTCTTCCCCGTCGCGCTTTTTTACATCCGCCTTCCCTGCGTCATTGTGAGGTCGATAACAACCCTCAGCCGAAAATGGCGCTACAATTCGAGCTCACCGCCACGTCTGCCAGAGCAGGCGCAAACGGATAACCGATTTTGTTCATGCGCAAGCATGACCCCTAGCAACAGATAAACATCGCATTCAATTATTCGACCAGCCATGCAAATCCAGCCAATCAAAACTGTTGAATTCGAACGTCCTGCCATGCAAAGCGGCACCAGCTGCACAGCACAAGCATGGGCGCGAACCCCGGCCGTACCGTCGCCGGAAGAAAAGATTGCACTCAAGGAACGCATCAAGCGTTTGTTGAAAGAGCGCGAAGCCGTCCTGGTCGCGCATTATTACGTTGATTCGGACTTGCAGGACCTGGCCGAAGAAACTGGTGGCTGCGTTTCCGATTCGCTGGAAATGGCGCGCTTCGGCCGCGATCATCCGGCCAAAACACTGGTCGTCGCCGGTGTGAAGTTCATGGGCGAAACCGCCAAAATCCTGAGCCCGGAAAAAACCATCCTCATGCCTGATCTGGATGCGACTTGCTCGCTCGATCTCGGTTGCCCGACGGATGAATTTTCCGCATTCTGCGATGCGCATCCGGATCGCGTCGTGGTGGTCTATGCCAACACCAGCGCTGCAGTTAAAGCGCGCGCTGACTGGATGGTGACTTCCTCCATCGGCCTGAAAATCGTCGCGCACCTGCACGCACAAGGCAAAAAAATCCTGTGGGCACCAGACAAACATCTCGGTGGTTACATCCAGAAGCAAACCGGTGCTGACATGCTGCTGTGGCAGGGTTCCTGCCTGGTACATGATGAGTTCAAGGCAGTGGAACTGGAGTTGCTGAAGAAAGAACATCCACTCGCCAAAGTCCTGGTGCATCCTGAATCGCCAGCTTCTGTGGTGGCACTGGCTGATGCCATCGGCTCGACTTCGCAGCTGATACACGCAGCGCAAACCATGGATGCACCGGAATTCATCGTCGCGACCGACAATGGCATCCTGCACAAGATGAAAGCAGCGGCTCCAGGCAAAATCTTCATCGATGCGCCGACCGCTGGCAACAGCGCCACCTGCAAGAGCTGCGCGCATTGCCCATGGATGGCAATGAATGGTTTGCAAAACCTGGCAGACGTACTGGAATCCGGCCGTAATGAAATCCACGTAGATCCGGAAATCGGCCGCAAGGCGACCGTCTGTATCGATCGTATGCTGGACTTCGCAGCGGCGGAAAAAGCCAATGTGCGTCCATCCAGCGATCTGGCAAAAGAACAAAAACTGTTTTCAGGAATAGGCCCGGCATGAGTTTGTTGCGTAATCCCTTCGCGCCGTTCGATGCAGACTTGGCTGCAGCGTTTGAACGGAATATCGAAACAGCGCTGGCAGAAGATGTCGGCACTGGCGACGTCACCGGCAAGCTGGTGCCAGAGCAGGAAATCGTCCATGCACGCGTGATCGTGCGTGAATCTGCGGTGCTGTGTGGTGCGCCATGGTTTGAAAGCGTCATGAAGCGCCTGGATGCACGCATCAACATCACCTGGCACTATGCCGAAGGTGATGTGATGACGGCTGATAGTGTAGTGTGTGCGATAGAAGCACCGGCACGTGCCTTGCTGACCGCAGAGCGCTCGGCGCTGAACTTCCTGCAATTGTTGTCAGGTGTTGCCAGTGCGACGCGCCAATACGCCGGTATCGTGGCTGGTACCAAGGCCGCCATCCTGGATACGCGTAAAACGCTGCCCGGGCTGCGTCTGGCGCAGAAGTATGCAGTGCGTGTAGGCGGCGGTAAAAATCAGCGTCTGGCGCTGTATGACGGCATCCTGATCAAGGAAAACCACATTGCGGCAGCAGGTGGTGTCGGTGCTGCGATGAAGGCGGCGCTGGCATTGAATGCGGGCGTGACGATACAGATCGAAGTCGAGAATCTGGCTGAATTGCAGGACGCGCTGGCGGCGGGTGCTGAGTCGGTGTTGCTGGACAACTTTTCGCTGGATGATATGCGGGCGGCGGTGGCTTTGACGGCAGGGCGTGCTTTGCTGGAGGCGTCGGGTGGGATTAGCCGGGAGTCGGTGCGGGCGATTGCTGAGACTGGGGTTGACCGGATCTCGATTGGAGCCTTGACTAAGGATGTTAGGGCTACGGATTATTCTTTGCGGATTGTGGGGAGTAAGTAGTTTTCGCTTGAGTGTTTTAAAAAAGCCGCTTTTTAGCGGCTTTTTTATTGGGTGCTTGGTTTGCGTGTTGATGTTGCTGATTCGCTTCTTACTCCGTGGATGAGTACGTTGCCGGGTGTGGCCTGGCGGCCACTCACTTTCTTTGCTTCGCCAAAGAAAGTAAGCAAAGAAAGGCGACCACGGCGCCGCTGCCCCTGCGGGGTCCCCGTTTGTGCAAGACACAAAATGGGAAGTGGACGAAACTCGCTGCGCTAAAGCTCCGCTCAAACACGTCCACTTCTTTTTCCATTTTCTGTCCCGCACAAACGGCATCGTCACAGTGGATAACGGGCACAGCCTCTTTGTGTTGCGGAATGTGGTGGCTAAACTGTTTAAAAAAATGCCGCTCAGTCAAAAACTGAACGGCATTTTTATTAATCCAAATAATCTTACTTCTTGCGATCCGGCGACAACACGCTCGGCAAAGCCTTCGGCAAGGTATCCGGATAATCCCGGCTGTAGTGCAAGCCACGGCTTTCACGACGCGACAGCGCGCTGTTGACGATCAGCGATGCTACTTCCACCAGGTTACGCAGTTCCAGCAGATCTGGTGTGATGCGGAAGTTGGCGTAGTATTCGTCGATTTCTTCCTTCAGCAAACGGATACGATGCTGCGCGCGTTCCAGGCGCTTGGTGGTGCGCACGATGCCGACGTAGTTCCACATGAAGCGACGCAGTTCGTCCCAGTTGTTGGCGATGATGACTTCTTCGTCTGCATCGGTGACGCGGCTTTCATCCCAGGCGGGCAGGGCGCTGAGTTTTTGTTTCGGTTGCTCATCGATGTACTTCGCGGTGGCGCGACCCAGCACCAGGCATTCGAGCAGGGAGTTGCTGGCCAGGCGGTTTGCGCCGTGCAGACCGGTGTAGGTGGCTTCGCCGACCGCGTACAGACCAGGCAAGTCCGTACGGCCCGAGAGGTCGGTGATGATGCCGCCGCAGGTGTAGTGGGCTGCAGGTACGACTGGTATCGGTTGCTTGGTCATGTCTATGCCCAGCTCCAGGCAGCGCGCCATGATGGTCGGGAAGTGTTCCTTCAGGAATTCCGGCGATTTGTCGCTGATGTCGAGGTCGACGTAGTCCAGACCACGTTTTTTCATTTCCGCATCGATGGCACGCGCGACGATGTCGCGTGGTGCCAGTTCGGCGCGTTCGTCATGCGCCGGCATGAAGCGCTTGCCGCCATCGCGACCGGCGCTGGCTGGCAGCTTGAGTACGCCGCCTTCGCCGCGTACCGCTTCCGTGATGAGGAAGGATTTTGCGTATGGGTGATACAGACAGGTCGGGTGGAATTGGATGAATTCCATGTTGGCGATACGGCAGCCTGCTCGCCATGCCATCGCGATGCCGTCGCCGGTCGCGGTGTCAGGGTTGGTGGTGTAGAGATAGACCTTGCCTGCGCCACCAGTGGCCAGCACGGTGTGTTCGGCGGCGATGGTGATGACTTTGCCGCTTTTCACGTCCTGTACATACAGGCCGAGGCAGCGTGGGCCGTTTTTCTTTTGCTCCAGTTTGTCGGAGGTGATGACGTCGATCGCGTAGTGATGCTCGAGCAGCGTGATGTTCGGATGAGCGCGTACTTTTTGTTCCAGCGTGACTTGTACGGCGTGGCCGGTGGCATCCGCTGCGTGGATGATGCGACGCTGGCCGTGGCCGCCTTCACGGGTCAGGTGGAAACCGAGTTCGGCGGTCGGATCAGGGGTAAACGGGACGCCTTGCGCGATTAGCCATTCGATCGCTTCGCGGCCATGTTCGACGATAAAGCGGGTGGCTGCCTCATCGCACAGGCCGCCGCCAGCGACCAGGGTGTCGGCTACGTGTTCGTCTACGCTGTCATTCGAGTCAAGTACGGCGGCGATGCCGCCCTGGGCCCAGCTGCTGGCACCGTCTAGCAATGCACGTTTGGAAATGACCGCAACCTTACGGGTTTCGGCGAGGTGGAGGGCGACGGAGAGGCCTGCCAGTCCACTGCCGACAATCGCGACATCAAATTTCATAGATATTCTTAGTAAAAATAAGTTTGCCCATGAATATATTCGATTTGGCTAAATGTCGTGCATTTAGTGCGCCAAATACGGATTGTCCCGGGGCGAAATGTGAGGAAGATGTTAAAACTGCGAGCCTGACCTTATGGGCGGCTATGGTGCTTAACGGTTTTTGCTATGTTACCGCAATGTGACCGAACTTAAATAGCCTAAATACGCTTGTTTACCAAGGCCTGTCAACGTCGAAGGGGTAAAAACAGGGGGAATTATTTGTCTTGTGCAGGTGAATCTTTTTACACGCCGACTGCCTAAAAGAGGTCTAGCATGGCATTTTTCTAGGCATTCATAGGTAGACATTGAGGATGTGCCTGTCAGCGACGGACATAGGCTCAATCGGTGTGTTCAACTTTCACGAAAAGAACAAAATGAAAAAGCCGCCTCTTTATAAATCCCTGTATGCACAAGTTATCGTCGCCATCATTATCGGTGTCCTGCTAGGGCACTTCCTGCCCGAGACCGGTACTGCGATGAAGCCTCTGGGTGATGGCTTCATCAAACTGATCAAGATGATCATCGCACCTGTCATTTTCTGTACTGTGGTCATCGGTATCGCCGGTATGGAAGATATGAAAAAGGTCGGCAAGACCGGTGGCCTGGCGCTGCTGTACTTCGAGATCATGAGTACGGTCGCCTTGCTGGTAGGCTTGATTATTGTTAACGTTTTGCAACCTGGTGCTGGCATGAATGTCGATATCAGCACGCTCGATACCGCCAGCCTCGCTTCTTATACCGCACCCGGCAAGCTGGAAACCGTGACCGAGTTTGCGATGCATATCATCCCGATGAGCATGATAGATGCGTTCGCCAAAGGTGATGTGCTGCAGGTCTTGCTGGTATCGGTGCTGTTTGGCTTCGCTTTGCAAAAGCTCGGTGGCCGGGGCACGCTGGTGTTTGATTTCATCGAAAAAATCTCGCACGTATTGTTCACCATCGTCGGCTTCATCATGCGTGCAGCGCCTATCGGTGCCTTCGGTGCGATGGCCTTCACTATCGGCAAGTACGGTATTAGTTCACTGCTGTCACTGGGAAAGCTGATGGGGGCGTTCTACCTGACCTGTCTGTTTTTTATCTTCGTGGTACTGGGCATAGTCACACGACTGCACGGCTTCAGCATTTGGAAATTCGTTAAGTACATCAAGGAAGAGTTGCTGATTGTGCTCGGTACTTCTTCATCTGAATCGGTGCTGCCACGCATGATCGCCAAGATGGAAAACATGGGGGCGAAGAAATCGGTGGTCGGCCTGGTCATACCTACCGGTTATTCGTTCAACCTCGATGGCACGGCGATTTACCTGACGATGGCGGCGGTGTTCATCGCACAGGCTACCAACACGCCCATGACCCTGATGCAGCAAGTGACCTTGCTGGCGGTACTGCTGCTGACGTCCAAGGGCGCGGCTGGGATTACCGGGAGTGGCTTTATCGTGCTGGCAGCGACCTTGTCAGCAGTCGGCCACGTGCCGGTTGCGGGGCTGGCGTTGATCCTGGGTATAGATCGCTTCATGTCTGAAGCGCGTGCACTGACCAATACCATTGGTAACGGTGTGGCGACTTTGGTCGTAGCGAAGTGGGTAGGAGATCTGGATATGGATAAGCTGCATGCCGAGCTGGATAATGAAAGTCCACAGGCAGCAGATCAACCGGAAAAGATACTCGACCAGACCAATACCAAACTGGGGGCCTGAAGTATTCCTTATGTTGCCTGCCTAGACCACCACCAGCGGGTAACGATGTGCATGACAGATCAGGGCTTCCGCTTCCTGTGCCGTTAATGGTGCAGAGAACAGGAAGCCCTGTCCCAGATTGCAGCCCATCTTCTTTAACTCGCGGATTTGCTCGAAGTTTTCTACGCCTTCAGCGGTCGTTTGCAGGTTCAGTGTTTGCGCCAGCGCCATCATCAGACGCATGATTTCCATATCGCTTTGATTGTTGCCTATGCTGCGCACAAAGGCTTTGTCTATCTTGAGGATGTCGATAGGCAGTTTTTGCAGGTAGGCCAGCGATGAGTAACCGGTACCAAAATCGTCCAGTGCGAGGCGCACACCCAGTTTCTTCAGCATGGACAGATTTTCCATGGTCTGCAATGGATTCGCCATCGCCGAGGTTTCAGTCAGCTCCAGTTCCACCATCTGCGGAATCACGCCGCTGCTGTCGAGTATGTCGCGTACCTGGCTGAAGAAGGATGCTTGCAGGAGCTGGCGCATCGAGACATTGATGGCCATCGTGATATTGCCCATTTCCGGATACTGCTGTTGCCACGCTGCGAGTTGTTTGCATGCCTGTTCCATCGCCCACATGCCGATAGGCACCACCATGCCCGAGGTTTCGGCGATTGGTATGAATTCATTTGGCGAAATCATGCCGTATTCCGGGCTGTTCCAGCGCAGCAGCAATTCAAAGCCTTGCACGCTGCCATCTGCCAATACCACCTTGGGTTGGTAGGCCACCGATAACTCATTGCGTTCCAGCGCGAAACGCAGTGCCACTTCCATGCGTGCGTGCTTGGTGGTTTTGCTTTGCAGTGCGGCGTCGTATATCTCCGTGCGGTTGCGCCCGCGTTCCTTGGCCTGGTACATCGCAGCGTCCGCATCGCGTATCAAGTCTGCCGGGCTTTGATGGCTGGCATTGAGTTGCGCTATCCCTATGCTGGTTTGTATCTTGACGACGACGTTGTCGAAGATCAGGCGTTCGGATACCACCGCCATGACTGCATTGGCCTTGATGGTGGCTTCTGCCAGCGAGGAGTTGGTGAGGATGACAAATTCGTTACCACCGAAACGTGCGACGAAGTCGTCGGCGGGCAGGGCAGCAACTATGCGTTTGCTGATTTCGATCAGGCATTGGTCGCCGAAGTCATGGCCGTGCGTGTCGTTCACGCTTTTGAAGAAGTCGAGGTCGCAGAACAGCATGGTCAGGCTGGATTGCCGTTGACGGCTGTTTTCCATCGCGGTGCTGAGCGTGTTCACGAGGAAGCGGCGATTCGGCAGGTCGGTCAGCATATCGTGCATGGCCTGGTATTCGATCTGCAATTCTGTCTGCTTGCGCTTGGTGATGTCGCGCGTGACGCCGAGTACGCCTATGGTCTGGCCGCTTACATCCGGCAGCGGATATTTGCTGGTGTGGAACCAGCGATCCATGTCCTGGCGCCAGAAACCACGGACTTCGACATCTTGTATAGGCACGCCAGTCTGCATGATTTGCATGTCTTGCCGCTGGATTTCATCGGCAATTTCCTGCGCGCTCAAGTCGTCGTCGGGATTCGCCATCTTCTCGCATAGATCGTGTGCAGTTTTGCCGCGTAATTCACTTTCACTATTGAAGCCGAAGCGTTTCTGGAAACTTTGATTGCTGATGGTGAAGCGGCCTTCATTATCCTTGGCGTAGATCATCGAAGGATTCAGGTCGAGTACCGAGCGTAGCAGCGCGGTTTCTTCCAGCAGTTTTTGTTCGGCTTCCTTGCGCAGCGTGATGTCTTCTATGCTGAAGACCAGGCCATTGATGGCGGCATCGTGCAGCATGTTGTAGCCGCGTGTTTCCAGCCAGATCCAGTGACCATCCTTGTGACGTGTGCGATGACGCGAAAATACCGTGCTGTGCGGTGTGTCGCGCAGTTCACGCAACTTTTCCTTGTGCTGTGCTTCGTCCTCGCTGTGTAGCTCCGGCTTCATCGCATGACGGATGATTTCATCGATGCTATAGCCTATGACTTCCTGCAATGCAGGGTTGGCGAATTTGATCTTGTAGTGTGCGTCGGTGATGATGAAGATGTGGCGTGTTACTCGTGCTATCGCATTGAAGCGACGCTCATTGGTATGTGCCTGGCTCAGTGTGACACGATTCAGGTTCAGGGTCTTGGCCAGTACGACCGAGAGCCAGCCTATGCAGGCCGTGGCAAAGAAGTCAGGCAACAGGTCTATGGTTTCTGCGCCGAGTTGATTGCCGAGGATGTAGCCCAGTACTGCGAATACGGCAATCGCAATGACGGCACTGCGGGTGCGCAGTACCAGCGGGAAGATACCGGCGATGGCGATCAGCCACGGCATGGGATGGTAGCTGGCGAGCACAATGACGACGCAGCCAGCCAAGGCCATTTCACCCAGATACGTGGCTTCCGCAAATATTTTTGTGCGGAACCAGAAATAGCGTACGAAGGCCGCGAGTAGCAAGCCAGTAAGCACGACAACGGCACCGATGCCGACGGGTGCGAGGGCTAGTTCGCTGTCATAGACCAGTACGACGACGTTAAACAGAAGTGCCGCATACAGTAGCAGGGAGACGGTGCGGAAAATATCACGACCGACGTAAAAATCTATGCCACTGATATGCGGCGTCTTCATTAGCTGGAGGCGACCGGATTAACCTTCGCGGCGGCAGCTTTGGCATTCTTGCGTGCAATCTCGACATCGGCCGCGCTGGCCAAGGCGACGCCCATGCGGCGGCGGGCGAAGGATTCCGGTTTGCCGAATAGACGGATATCGGTACCGGGGATGTGGAGTGCATCTGCCACGCCTTCAAAGGACACCACTTTACCGTCGTGGCGACCATAGATGACAGCAGATGCGGCCGGTGTTTTCAATGCGACATTCACAGGCAGGCCGAGAATGGCTTTGGCGTGCAATTCAAATTCGCTTTGTTCCTGGCTGGCCATGGTGACCATGCCTGTGTCATGTGGACGCGGGCTGACTTCGGAGAACCAGACCATATCGTTCTTGACGAAGAGTTCGACACCAAAGAGGCCCAAGCCACCGAGATTGTCGGTGACGCGTTTGGCGATCTCGTGCGCTTTTTGCAATGCGCCCGGATGCATGCGTTGCGGCTGCCATGATTCAACATAGTCGCCATTCACTTGGACATGACCTATAGGTTCGCAGAAGTGCGTATGGATTGCGCCATCCGCACCCAGTGCGCGTACCGTCAGCAGGGTGATTTCGTATTCAAAATCGATAAAGCCTTCCACAATGACGCGACCCGAATCAACACGGCCGCCAGCGGCTGCGCATTCCCAGGCCGCTTCGATATCGGCGCTGCTGTTGAGTTTGGACTGGCCTTTGCCGGACGACGACATGACAGGTTTGACCACGCATGGGTAGCCGATTTCGGCACATCCGGCCTGCAGCTCTTTCAGGCTGTCGGCAAAGCGATAAGGGGAGGTCGCGCAACCGAGTTCCTCAGCGGCCAGGCGGCGTATGCCTTCGCGATCCATGGTAAGCCACGCGGCGCGCGCGGTCGGGATGACGCGCACAGTACCGGCGTTTTCCAGTTCGACCAGTTTGGCGGTGGCGATGGCTTCGATTTCCGGCACGATCAAATCAGGTTTTTCTTGGTTGATTAATTCAGCCAGCGCGACCTCATCTGTCATGTCTATGACGTAGGAGCGATGCGCAACCTGATGACCGGGTGCGTTGCTGTAGCGGTCAACCGCGATGACTTCCACGCCCAGACGCTGCAATGAAATGATGACTTCTTTGCCCAGCTCGCCGGAGCCAAGCAGCATGACCTTGGTTGCAGTGGCAGACAAGGGGGTGCCGATACGAGGGATGGTGTTGCTTTTAGTCATGAAGGGAATGATAGAGATGGTGCATTCTCGAGCGGGCGAGAACGAGATTATTGACGTACAGACAATAGCAAATCTTGTCAGCTTTGGACAGCGCAAATTATAGGATGGTTGCGCGTTTCCAGAGGGAAATTATTTAAAAATAACGGGTGAAAACATAAGGAAAATAAAAAAGCTGCCAGTGTCAGTGGCAGCTTTTTAGGCAAGACAGAGGTCTATGCGTGGCGATGTTTAGTCGTTGGCATAAATATCATTGTCTTTGGTTTCCCGTACAAACAGCATACCGATCACGAAAGTAATCAGTGCGATGATGATTGGGTACCAGAGGCCGTAGTAAATATCGCCCTTGAATGCGACCAGAGCAAACGCTGTGGTTGGCAACAAGCCACCGAACCAGCCGTTACCGATATGGTAAGGCAGGGACATCGATGTGTAGCGGATACGGGTTGGGAACATTTCAACCAGCATGGCAGCAATCGGACCGTACACCATCGTGACATAGAGCACGAGGATGAACAGCAGCAACAGTGTCATACCGTAGTTGATTTGGTTCGGATCGGCTTTGGTTGGATAACCGTGGGCCTTGATCGCATCGCCCAGCTCTTTCGAGAAGGCTTTGTCTTTTGCAGTTGCGTCTTCTTTCGACAGGCCTTTGGCATCGTAGGATGTCAACAGCGTATCGCCGACTTTAACAGTCGCAACCGTACCTGCAGGTGCTGCTTCGTTCGAGTAAGCAACCGAAGCAGCAGCCAGTTTAGCTTTCACGATGTCGCAAGACGATGTGAATTTTTTGGTGCCGGTTGGGTTGAACTGGAATTGACAGGTAGCAGGATCAGCAACCACGACCACTGGCGAATTTTTCAGTGCTGCTTCCAATGCCGGATTGGCATAGTGGGTCAGTGCGCTGAAGATCGGGAAGTAGGTCAGTGCTGCAATCAGACAGCCCGCCATGATGATAGGTTTGCGGCCGATTTTATCGGACAGGATACCGAAGATCACGAAGAACGGGGTTGCCAGCAACAGCGAAGCTGCGATCAGGATGTTGGCGGTCGGGCCATCGACTTTCAGTGTTTGCGTCAGGAAGAACAAGGCATAGAACTGACCTGTGTACCAGACCACTGCCTGACCTGCGGTCAGACCGATCAGCGCCAGGATAACGATCTTCAGGTTGCCCCATTTTGCAAACGCTTCGGTCAGTGGTGCCTTCGAAGCTTTACCTTCCGATTTCATTTTCAGGAAGGCAGGCGATTCGGACATCGACAAACGGATCCAGACCGAGATACCCAGCAGGAAAACCGAAACCAGGAACGGAATGCGCCAGCCCCAATCGGCAAATGCTTCTTCGCCCATCGCGGTACGTGTACCCAGAATCACCAGCAGGGACATGAACAGACCCATGGTTGCGGTGGTTTGTATCCACGAGGTGAATGCGCCACGTTTGCCGTGCGGTGCATGCTCGGCAACGTAAGTTGCCGCGCCGCCGTACTCACCACCCAGGGCCAGACCTTGCAGGATACGCAGGATGATCAGGATGATAGGAGCAGCGATGCCGATGGAAGCGTAATTCGGCAGCAGGCCGACGACGAATGTCGACGTACCCATAATCACGATAGTGACCAGGAAGGTATATTTACGACCGATCATGTCGCCGAGTCGGCCGAACACGATAGCGCCGAAAGGACGAACAATAAAACCGGCAGCGAAGGCGAGCAGGGCGAAAATAAATGCCGTGTTCGGATCGGTACCAGCAAAGAACTGCTTCGCGATAATTGCAGCTAGTGAGCCGTATAGATAAAAGTCATACCATTCAAATACGGTACCCAGCGAAGAAGCGAAAATAACTTTCCGCTCCTCCGGCGTGATACCGCGATCAGTTGTGGATACTGTCGCCATGTTCGTCTCCTTAATAATTATTAATATTCGACGCACGAGTGGATTCGTACATCGGGTACGCAAATGCAGTGTGCGACGGGAAACTTACGTAGGACTTGCGTGAAACTTACGTAACGCTTACATGCTTGAATTGCAACAAATTAGTATGTTCATGGCTGTAAACAGGTGTGCTGCAGGCGCTGAAACAGGGAGAATTTCACTGCCTGGCTTGCTGGAGCCGGGGATGGCTTAAAATGACGCCCTTTAGTAACGAAAAGCAGCAATGAATAATCTTTCCACTCTGTCTACCCAGCCCGTCATTCCCTTCCTGCAGGAACTTGGTGTTGAAATTGTCGATTTTGGTGGCGGCGAAGGCCAAATCGCTTTGACGCTGGAAGCACGTCATCTGAATGGCTGGCACGTCGCGCATGGCGGTGTCGTCATGACCATGCTGGACAATGTCATGTCGCTGGCCGGTCGCTCGCTCGAGCCAGGCATACGCGGCGGCGTCACGATAGAAATGAAAACCAGCTTTATGCAGCCGGGCGGCGTCGAAGGCGACCGCATGCTGGCCAAAGGCAAAGTGCTGCATGCATCTGCCAGCATTTACTTTTGCGAAGGTGAATTGTGGAATGGAGACAAGCTGGTGGCGAAAGCGAGCGGCACGTTTAAATTCATCCGTCGCACCGACGTCGCCAAAAAATTGCAGCAAGCCTGAGCGCTCGCACATACCTTAACCGAAAGCAGGCATGAAACAATTCAAGGATAGGGTAGCGGTTATCACCGGTGCCGCCAGCGGCTTTGGCCGTGAGTTTGCGTATGCAGGCGCGAAGCTGGGCATGAAACTGGTGCTGGCCGATGTGCAGCAGGATGCGCTGGCCACACTGGAAGCCGAGTTAAGTGGACAGGGCGTTGCGGTGCTGGCAGTGCACTGCGATGTCAGCAAGCCGGAGCAGGTACAGGCGCTGGCTGATGCGACGATGGCGCGCTTTGCTGCGGTCCATCTCTTATTTAATAACGCCGGTGTCGGCTCGGGTGGCTTGATCTGGGAAAATTCGGCCAGCGACTGGGACTGGGTGCTGGGCGTTAATTTGTTTGGCGTGATACACGGTGTGCGCATTTTTACACCGCTGATGCTGGCATGTGCAAAAGACGATCCGGATTACGAAGGGCATATCGTCAATACCGCTTCGGTCGCCGGTTTGCAGAATGCACCGACCATGGGTATTTATAACGTGTCCAAACATGCGGTCGTGTCGGTGACGGAAACGCTGTATCAGGATTTGCAATTGATAGAAGCGCCTATTGGCATATCTTTGCTGTGTCCATACTTTGTACCTACCGGCATCCATCAATCGGAACGCAATCGTCCGACCGAGATGCAGAACGAGGCAGCACCGACCACCAGCCAGCGTGCCGCGCAGGCGTTCTCGGAAAAAGCAGTAGTGTCAGGGAAGATGACAGCTGCACAGGTTGCACAGCTGACGTTTGATGCGATACGCGAAGATCAGTTTTATATTTATTCGGATCTGGAGCCTTTGGCCAGCGTACGCAAGCGTATGGAAGACCTGGTGCAACAGCGCAATCCCTACGATCCGTATGAAGAAGTACCGCATATCAAGCAATTGCTGCGGGCAAAACTGAAACGCTGATACCTGTCTGCTGCCTGCTCAGGCAGCAGTGCTCAGCGCATCGCCAGTGTCGGTCTTTCTATCAGCACGGGTTGCGTGCCGCCATTCAGTTTGACCAGCGTGGAAACACGCGTGCCGTAGTCCGGCGATTCGATGCAAACGGCTGACAACAAACGTTCACGTTCTATGCTGACGCCGGTTTTTGGCAGACGGCAATCCGATGCGCAAGTGGTATCGGTCAACATTTCAAAGTAAGCATCTTCTGGTGCACCCTGGCACAGCAGGCTGGCGAATTGTGCCTTGGTGCGTACGACTTTCGGCCACGCGCAATCGAGCAGCGAGTTGGATAAGCCGTAGATGCCAGGTCCCAATGCCTTGCCATTGCGTTCATCGCCATCGCCGCGATTCGAGTACCACACCAGTTGTTTGCTATCGCCTATCAGCAGGTTGAAGCCGTTGTATTCCTGTTGCTGGGTTTTGAGTTCGGCGACGTATTCATCCGGGCTCATGCTGCCTGCGAGGAAATTCGTTACCAGTGCACCGCGCGATGGTGCATCGTCGCGCATCTCGGATGGAGCGCGGATATTCGTCAATGCGGCAAAGCGTCCTTCGCGGGTCACGCCTATCCAGGTACCGCCGCCTTGCAAATCACGACCTGCGTAGATCTGCGGATAATCTTCCCACCAGTCTGCCGGTTTGGCCGGACGGTCGTAGAACTCATCGCGATTACCGGCGGCGATCAGGGGCATGTCCGGTATCACATGCCATGCAAAGACGATTAAGCACATAAAGATAAATCCAAAAAATGTTCCGTATGGCGTTTGCCATCTATCAAGTCAGCTAACTGGCTGGCGCGTACCGTCTGTTCCAGTTGCGCTGCAAAACCTTCGGCCACATCCAGATAGACCTCCATCCAGGTATGCATACCATCCTGCGCTTCAGGTCGTCGCTTGAGCGCAGTCTGTATGCCATGCAGCCGGGCGAGATTATCTTGCATAGTCAAAACTTTTGCACGCAAGTCTGTCGCATCGGCTACTGCCACCCGATAGTAGATGTAGAGATCCATCGCCTATTGTCCGTGATTTGTTTGGAGTCTGCTGGCGAGGCTCAGGCCGCCGGGTCAGTCAGCGGATATGGCAGCGGCTGGAAGGACAGCAGCGGGCCGCTGGCACTACCCAGGTGCACGGCGCTATCAGTAGCCGCCAGCTTGATCTCTACCAGGCAATCGGTGGTGTCGGCACCGGAGCGCTCGGCATTGACTACCATGCCGCAAGGCTGGTCCGGATCGTCTACGGAAAAGATTTCGGTACCCGCGGCGACCTGGGTGGCGGTGACGCTGGCATGCAGCATGCGACGCTTGAGTTTGCCCAGGTACTGGCTGCGGGCGACGATTTCCTGGCCCGGATAGCAACCTTTTTTGAAGTTCACACCACCCAATAATTCAAAATTGATCATTTGTGGTACGAACTGCTCTTGCGTAGCCGCGGTGATGTGCGGCACGCCGCCGTCGATTTCGGCCAGCTGCCAGGCATCAGCGCCGCTGGCTTGCAGGATTTCTGTCAGGTGCGGCCAGGCTTCGATCGCTTGTTCAACGGTGGTGATCCATTGGTAGCGTGGGACATCGAATGCATTCGAATGACGGATGACGGTGCCGGCTTCATTGTCGACCTTGCCATAGATGGCTACCGGCAGCGTCGGGAACCACGGCATCAGCGCGCTGGCAGCAGCAGGGCCGGCTACACCCAGCATCACGTATTCTTCGCTGACGTCGGCCAGCTTGGCTTTGGCGCGCAGGATGAACATTTGCAAACGCTTCTGGATCGTTGCCTGCAATTCGCGTGGCAATTGCAGCATGATGCGGTCCGCGGTCTGCCAGATCAGGAAACTGGCCAACAGGCGGCCTTTAGGTGAGCAATAGCCTGCCAGTCGTGCTTCCTTGTTGCCGAGGTGTTCAACGTCGTTGGTCAGTTGGTTATGCAGAAAGCTGGCGGCCTCGTCACCGCTGGCCGCGATCAGGCCGAGATGGGTGAGCGGGGTGACAAAGTTGGTTTTAGCAGTTTCACCAGGTATTTCTGCACCGAAAGACGAGACGCGCGGAACCGCGTCGTCACTGATATTTGCGCCTTGGTCAGCCAGAAAAGTAAGCCATGTAGTCATAATTTCAATCAATAAATTGGAGCGTAAGGTGGTTCAGCGATTATCATTAGGGTCTGATTATAGTGGCGTGGGAAAAACGCGTCGGATTGTGTTGGATTTCACTGAGACCTTGTTTTGAAAAAATTATTCAGACGCATCATCCTGCTGGGCATCATCCTCGGCGCATCTTTCATGTTTTGGGCCGAACAGCCGATCCTCCCGGCTGAACAAACCTCCGGTGTAGAGTTCACCATCGCGGCTGGCAGCGGTCTGAAAAGCAGCATGCAGCAAATCGAGGCGGCTGGTGTGCCTGCCAATCCCTTGCTCATGATTGCGCTGGCGCAGATTACCGGCAACAGCACCAAGTTGAAAGCCGGTACCTATGAATTGAAACCCGGCACCACGCCGACTGGCCTGATCAAGCAAATCGTGCGCGGCGAGTTTGTGCAGGAAGCGCTGACCGTCATCGAAGGCTGGAATTTCCGCCAGATGCGCCAGGCCATAGACAAGCATCCTGGTCTGAAGCACGACACCGCAGGTTGGTCGGACCGCGAGCTGATGGCGAAAATCTCGACCGATTTCACAACGCCGGAAGGCTTGTTTTATCCGGACACCTATCTGTTCGCCAAAAATTCCAGTGATCTGCAAATCTACAAGCAGGCACATAGCCTGATGCTCAAGCGCCTGAATGAGGCATGGCTGGCGCGCAGTCAGAATCTGCCGTATGCATCCGCATACGAAGCATTGATCATGGCTTCCATCGTCGAAAAGGAAACCGGCAAGAAGTCGGAGCGCGACATGATCGCTGGCGTTTTCGTGAATCGCCTGCGTCAGGGCATGTTGCTGCAAACTGATCCGACCGTGATCTACGGCATGGGTGAAGACTTCAAGGGCAATATCCGCAAGCGTGATTTGCAGACCGATACCCCGCACAATACCTATACCCGCCTGGGCCTGCCGCCTACGCCTATCGCCTTGCCGGGTGCTGAATCGCTGCACGCCGCGATGAATCCGGCGCAAACCGACGCCTTGTATTTTGTCGCGCGTGGCGATGGCAGCAGCCAGTTTTCAGCGACACTGGATGAGCACAACAATGCGGTCAACAAATACCAGCGTGGCAGATAATAATCATATTCATATAGACGGTTCGCTTATGACGACAGGGAAATTCATCACATTTGAAGGCATAGACGGGGCGGGCAAGTCCACCCACTTGTCCTTCGTCGCCGAGCTGTTGCGCGAGCATAAAAAGACAGTAGTTGTCACCCGTGAACCGGGTGGCACGACTTTGGGCGAACAACTGCGCGAAATCCTGTTGCACGAAAAAATGCATCTGGAAACCGAAGCGCTGCTGATGTTTGCCGCACGTCGTGAACACATAGCGCAAGTGATCGCACCGGCGCTGGAACGCGGCGACTGGGTGATCTCGGATCGCTTTACCGATGCAACGTTTGCCTATCAGGGCGGTGGTCGCAAGCTGGAGCGCGCCAAGCTGGAAGCCCTCGAGCAATGGGTGCACCCGCATTTGCAACCTGATTTAACCTTGCTGTTCGATGTGCCGCTGGAAGTTGCACGTGCACGCCTGGATGCGACCCGTACGCTGGATAAATTCGAACAGGAAAAAGCGGACTTCTTCGCTGCCACGCGCGCTGAATACCTGCGCCGCGCCAGTGAATTCCCGCAACGCTTCCACGTCATCGATTCAACCCAGGCCATTGCTACCATCCAGGAGCAGTTGCGTACCATCGTAGCGGGGATAGACGCTTGAGTACGACGCTCTATCCGTGGCAGCAGGCATCCTGGCAGCAGTTGCAACAGCTGCGCGAGCGCCTGCCGCATGCCATTCTGTTCCATGGTGCAGAAGGCATAGGCAAGACGGCTTTTGCCGAAGCCTTTGCCCAATCCCTGCTGTGCGAAACGCCAAGCGCCGATGGCCATGCCTGCGGTAGCTGTATCGCCTGCGGCTGGTTCGCACAATACAGCCATCCTGATTACCGCCGTGTGCGTCCTGAAATCCTGGATGACGGTGATGCCGCCGAAGGTGAGGATGGCGAAGCGGCAGACACCAAAAAAGCCAAGACGACCAAAGCACCATCCAAGGAAATCAAGATCGACCAGATCCGTGCACTGGGCGACTTCATGAACATTTCCACGCATCGCTCCGGCATGCGTGTGATCGTGCTGTATCCGGCCGAAGTGCTGAATACGGCGGCAGCCAACTCCTTGCTGAAGATGCTGGAAGAGCCGCCGCCGCAAACCATGTTCCTGCTGGTCAGCAATAGCCTGGATCGTTTGTTGCCGACCATCTTGTCGCGTTGCCGTAAATTCGCGCTGGCGATGCCGGGGCACGATGCAGCCTTGCAATGGCTGAAGTCGCAACAAGTCAGCGATGCCGATGGCTGGCTGGCCGAGCAGGGTGGCGCGCCACTGGCTGCATTTGAAGCCTCGCAGGCCGGTACCCGCGAAACTATGGATGACTTCCTGCGGCAACTGGCGCAGCCTGGCGTCGATGGCGCGTTGAAGGCGGCAGACCGTTTGCAAAAGACGCCGGTACCGGATTTAGTCGCGTGGTTGCAACGCTGGTTGTATGACGTGCTTTCCGTCAAACTTTCCGGCACAATCCGTTACTACCCGCGCTACAAAAAAGAGTTGGGCGCACTGGCATCAAGAGTCGAGACTGCAGCCTTGCTGCAGGAGATCAAGGCAGTCAATGACAGGCGCGCAATTGCCGAGCATCCATTGGCACCCAAACTCTTTATCGAAGACATGTTGCTGGAATATTCGACGATTTTTTCCTGAAAGGTTAGAGATGGCAGATAACGCGCTAGCAACAGGCAGTCCGGTCGTCGGCAGGCCGTCGGTGCTGTCTTTGCCGATCAAGGAAAAATCCGCGTTATACGCGGCCTATATTCCATTCCTGACCAATGGCGGCATCTTCGTGCCGTCGACCAAGTCCTACAAGATAGGTGATGAAATCTATCTGATCCTGACCTTGCTGGATGATCCGACCAAATACCCTATCGCGGGCAAGATCGCCTGGATTACCCCGGCGGGCGCAAATAACAACAAGGCACAGGGCATAGGCGTGCAGTTCTCGGCTGACGAAAGCGGCCAGCGCATCAAGCAGCGCATAGAAGAGTTGCTGGGCGCAGCGCTCGGCTCTTCGCGTGCCACGCATACGCTGTAATTCACACACTCTCATTTGCAGGAGCAAGGTTTCCACTCTATGTCGTTGCCGTATCGCCTTGCCACCCTCGACGATTTGCCTGCCATCGTCGCCATCTACAACAGCACCATTCCATCGCGTCAGGTGACAGCTGATATCGAACCGGTCACGGTCGCATCACGCCAGGCCTGGTTTCTTGAGCACACGCCGGAGCAACGTCCGATCTGGGTAGTGGAAGAGCAGGGTCGCATCCTCGGCTGGCTGTCGTATTCCAACTTCCACGCGCGCGCTGCCTATGCGGCCACGGTCGAGCTTTCCATCTACCTGCACGAAGATGCGCGCGGCCAGGGACTGGGCGCTTATCTGCTGCAGGAAGCCATGGTGTATGCGCCCAAGCTGGGCATACATACGCTGGTCGGGCTGATTTTTGGGCACAACCTGCCTAGCCTCAAATTGTTTGAACGTCATGGCTTTGAGCGTTGGGCAAATATGCCGCGCGTGGCTACGCTGGATGGCATTGAGCGTGATCTGGTCATCGTCGGCAAACGCGTCGCCTGATTCTGCTTCCTTGCGGCAAGTGCGCTGCATCTGAGCGTGTGGATGCAGTAAAGCCGCCGTACGCGTACAATTCGGCCTATGTTTATCGATTCCCACTGCCACATTAATTTCCCCGAACTCGCTGCGCGCATGCCTGAAATCCTCGGCAAGATGGCCGAGAATAAAGTCAGCCATGCACTCTGCGTGTCGGTCGATCTGCCTGATTTTCCCAGCGTGCTGGAACTGGCGGAGCGTTATCCGCATATCTACGCTTCGGTAGGCGTGCATCCTGATTACGAAGATACGCCTGAGCCGTCGGTCGAAGACCTGATTCGTTTATCCGAGCATCCGAAGATCATCGCTATAGGCGAAACCGGTCTCGATTACTACCGGCTCGAAGGCGACCTCGAATGGCAGCGTGAACGTTTCCGCCGCCATATCCGCGCCTCGCGTGCGACCGGCAAGCCGCTGATTATCCATACCCGCGCCGCCTCGGAAGATACGATACGCATCATGCGCGAAGAGGGCGCAGGTACCGATGCGGGTGGCGCGGCTGGCGTCATGCATTGCTTTACCGAATCGCTGGAAGTCGCACGCGCTGCGATGGAGATGGGGTTTTATATTTCATTCTCTGGCATCGTCACTTTCAAAAGCGCCAAGGATTTGCAGGCTGTCGCGCGTGAAGTGCCGCTCGAGCAAATGCTGATCGAAACCGACTCGCCCTACCTGGCGCCAGTACCATTCCGCGGCAAGGTAAATGAGCCTGGTCTGGTGCGCCATGTCGGTGAATATCTGGCGACGCTGAAAGGCGTGCCGCTGGAACAGCTGGCGCAACAGACCAGCGATAATTTTTTCAATCTCTTCAAGATCGCACGTTAATCGTATGCCGGATACCAGAATGCAAGCCGCTGAGTTTTTGCCTATGCGCAGGCTGACACTGGCCGCTTTACTAGGCATTGCTGCTTTGTCTTTATGCCCGTCGCTGGCGCGTGCCGGTGCCTATGAAGATTACTTCCGCGCAGTGTCGCTGGATGATGCTCAGACGGTGACGACTTTGCTCAAGCGTGGCTTTGATCCGAATACGATAGAAGCCACACGTGGCGATAGCGGTTTGATTCTTGCGATGCGTGAAGGCTCGATGAAGGTGTTTCCCGTGCTGTTGAATGCGCGTGGCATAGACCTCGAACAGCAGGCGCGCAATGGTGATACCGCTTTGATGATTGCTGCGTTCAAGGCGAATATGCCTGCAGTCCAGGCTTTGCTGGCGAAGGGCGCAGCTGTGAATAAAAGCGGTTGGTCGGCCTTGCATTATGCGGCTGCTTCCGGCGATAGCGAGATCGTGAAAGTGCTGGTCAAGCAGGGCGCAGAACTGGATGCGCGCTCACCAAACAATACAACGCCCATGATGATGGCAGCACGTGGCGGCTTTATCTATTCGGTGAAGGTCTTGTCGGATGCCGGTGCGGATGCCAGTCTGAAGAATGATGTCGGCATGAGTGCGATAGATTTCGCGCGCGAGAATGGCAGCAACGATATCGTTGAGGGTCTGACTTATCGTTTGAAAAAAGCTGGCAAGCTGTAATTCGTAGCGCTCAAATCAGGACATGAGGGGGCTGGAAAAACGCGCCTTCAGGTCGACACAAATCTGTTCCACTTCTTCGTCTGACAAATTCAGTATCTCGCGTGCCTGATGGCCGCCTTCCTGCCATTCAACGGAGGTCGCATGGCGATGCTCCTGTATCGCTTTATCCACCAGATAAAACACAGCTATCAATTGCCTGAGCTTTTCTGAAAAGCTGAGGTCATTGAGGATGCTGTGCGTATGGTGTTTCTTGATCGCGAGTACGACGATGGGGTCCACACTCCAGTGCTCGGCCAGCATGCCGCCAACGACGGCGTGGTTGATGCGGTGGCACTGGTTTTCCAGTTCAATGAAACCACTGGCTTCCATTTTATTGGCGGCATTCAGCGTTTCGGCGTAGTTCGGAAACGAAGCCATCATCAGCGGTATGCCGATATCGGAAAACAGCCCGAAGTTATATGCAAGCTCTGGTGTGCTGACGCGGGTCAGCTTGGCTACATACATCATGCCCCACGAACGCTTTTCTGAAACATCCCAGAAGCGCGGCATCATCATCTTGCCGTGCGATAGCGTGCGTCGCATCATCAGGCTGGTCATCAGTGCATTGCAGTTGTTCAGGCCAATCAACGTGATCGCATCTTCGACGGTTTCTATATGGCGTCCCAGGTTGAACATGGCCGAGTTGGCGATGGCCAGCAAATTGCCGGAGATAGCAACGTCGCGATTGATCAGGCGCGAGATTTTTTTGAGATGAGGTTCTTCCTTGTTCATCTCGTGCTGGACGGCGATGAGCAGAGCCGGGCGTGGCGGGATGTTAACCGGACGTGCGAGTTCTGTCGTTGAAGCAGACGTTCCCTGCGATTTATCCACGATTCCTCCCCCTGAGGTAGCTAAATTGCGTCGCTGTTATTTTTCGCTATTGGTTCTTATTAAGGCCAGCGCGCAAAGTGATTACTTATATGCAAGAGAGCATAGACGAATTGTGCTCGTTTGCATCATTTCCTGTGTGCAAAATGACAAATGTTTGCAATAAATGTGATGAATATAGGGGGAACTGCAGATAAATATTCCCATGTGGAAATATTGGTGCCCCGCAGCATGGCCTGCGGGGCGGAATGGCTTAGATCAAGCCTTCAAACAGGATGACGTTGACCAGGTCACCAGCTTGGACTTCAGCACGATCATGTTCGAGTACGACCATGCAGTTTGCTTCGGACATGGAGCGCAATACACCCGAACCCTGGGAGCCGGTAATGCGTACTTCCTGTATGCCTTCGCTATTGATGCTGAGGATGCCGCGCTGGTATTCGGTACGACCCGGACGTTTGCGTATCGCTGCTTTGGACACGACGCGCATCATAGGCGGTGCTTCCACTGCCGATGCGCCCATCATGTGCAGCAAGGCCTGACGTGCCAGGAAGTAGAAGGTCACCATCACGGCGACCGGATTGCCGGGCAGGCCAAACAGATACGCTTCCTTACCGTGCGACTGGATCTTGCCGAAGGCCATAGGACGACCCGGGCGCATGCCTATTTTCCAGAAGGTGACGTCGCCCAGCTCGGCCATCATTTGCTTGGTGTAATCAGCGGCACCGACCGAGACACCGCCCGAGGTGATGATGGCATCGGCGTTTTCGCATGCAGTGCGGAACGCAGCTTCCAGTGCAGCCGGATCATCCTTGATGACGCCCATGTCGACGATGTCACAACCGAGGCGGGTCAGCATGCCGTGCAATGTGTAGCGATTGCTGTCGTAGACACAGCCTTCGTCCAGTGTTTCGCCGATCGAGCGCAACTCATCACCGGTTGAGAAGAAGGCGACACGCAAGCGGCGTTGTACCGGTACTTCGCCGATGCCGAGTGAAGCCAGCAAGCCGAGATCGGCCGGGCGCAGGATGCGACCCTTTTGCAGCGCCGGGGTGCCGATGGCGAGGTCTTCACCTTTGAGTCGACGGTTGTCGCCAGTGCGCACCACACCTGCCGGTATGGTCACGCCTTGTTCATTCTCGTCGCGTGTAAATTCCTGCGGGATGACGGTATCGCATTCCACCGGCATCACGGCGCCGGTCATGATGCGTACGCATTCACCGCTGGCGACGCTGCCTTCATAGGCGCGACCGGCATAGGCGGTGCCGACTATCTTGAGTGGCAGGTCGTGTTCCTTCTGCAGGTCGCTGCCACGGAAGGCGTAACCATCCATCGCCGAGTTGTCATGCGAAGGTACGTTGATAGGAGAAACGATATCTGCTGCCAGCACGCGATCGAGTGCGCTGCGTATCGCCACTTTTTCTACCGCATTGATAGGCTGTATGAACTGGCGAATGATGGTTTGTGCATCCGGTACCGGCAAGGCATCAGGATCGTAATCCGACAGGCAACTGATGACATTCGACAGTGTCGTACGCGTGGTTTCGGATTCTGCTGGAGTGTCGTTCGGCATGAGTTCGTCTAGATCATTAAGTGCGGCATCGCGCAGGATGTGTGAATAGCGCAGATTCATTATGCGGTGGTCTCGTATTTACGCAAGTCGTCCAGCGTATTGATATTGCGGAAGGCATCCTCATCGTCGAAGTGGACTTCGGCCACTGCCAGCGACGAATACCATTTGTCGAATTTGCGACCACCTTCCTGCAGGTACAGCGTCAGATGCGGTAGCAGCGATGCCTTGACCAGGCAGAAGACCGGATGCGCCTGTTTGGTTCCGCCTGTGCCAGTGACGGCGACTGCAATGTCTGCATTGTTTTGTTCCAGGCCATCCGCCAGTCGCTCGACCAGATCCTTGGGCAGGAAAGGGGAGTCGCACGGCGAAGTGACCAGATAGTCGGTTTCGCAATGGATGAGTCCGGTTTGCAGGCCAGCCAGTGGTCCGGCAAAACCTTGCATTTCATCCTGCCAGACCGGTACGCCGAACGCTTCATATGGCGCAATATTCTGATTGGCGTTGATCATGATGTAGCCGACCTGTGGTGACAGGCGCATCAGCACATGCAGGGCCATAGGCGCATCACGGAACAGCTGCAAACCTTTGTCCACGGTACCCATGCGAGTCCCGCGTCCACCTGCCAATATGAGTCCGGTAATTTGACTGCTATCCATTTTCTTGTCTTGATCCGATATCAGTTGTGTGGGGTGTGCTGAAGGAGGTGTACTCAGCCGCCTATGTAGGACATCTCGACCTTGCGCTCGGATTGCAAGCCATCGGTATTGGCAGTGCGCAATTCGGAATAACGATCAGTACGCGCGCGCCAGATGTGCGCAATCGCGGTCGAGATTTCTTCATCGGTATTGCCGCCGCGCATCAGTGCGCGCAGGTCATGGCCGCCGGTGGCGAACAGGCAGGTGTAGAGCTTGCCTTCAGTTGACAGGCGTGCACGGCTGCAATCGCTGCAGAAGGCTTGTGTGACACTGGAGATGGAGCCGATCTCGCCGCCACCATCAACATAGCGCCAGCGTCCAGCGGTTTCGCTGACGTAGTTGGGTGCAATTGCTTCGAGCGGCATTTCGGCATTGATGCGACGTATCACTTCGGAAGAAGGGATGACTTCATCCATCTTCCAGCCGTTGGAAGCACCGACGTCCATGTATTCGATGAAGCGCAGGATGTATGGGCTGCCTTTGAAGTGGCGCGCCATCGGTACGATTTCCTGATCGTTCATGCCGCCTTTGACGACCATATTGACCTTGATCGGGCCGAGGCCGACGCGATGTGCCGCTTCTATGCCTTCCAGCACATCGGAAACGGCGAAGTCGACATCGTTCATTTGCTTGAAGACTTTGTCGTCCAGTGCATCCAGCGAAACCGTCACGCGCTTGAGTCCTGCATCTTTCAGTGCCTGCGCCTTGCGTGCCAGCAAGGAACCGTTGGTGGTCAGCGTCAGGTCAAGCTCACGGCCATCCGGTGTGCGCAGCGCGCTCAGCATGGCGATCAGTTTTTCCACATTCTTGCGCAGCAGCGGTTCGCCACCGGTCAGGCGGATTTTTTCCACGCCATGGGCGACGAACAGGGAAGTGATGCGGGTGATTTCTTCAAACGAGAGCAAAGAACTTTGCGGCAGGAAGGCGTAATCCTTGTCGAAGACTTCCTTGGGCATGCAATAAACGCAACGGAAATTGCAGCGATCCGTGATCGAGATGCGCAAGTCCTGCAATGGACGCGCACGGGTATCCGCCAGCAAGCCCGTCGGTGCTTCAAGGCGTGCAGGTATGACCGGTATCTTGTTTTGATAGCGGAGGTCTGCGAGCGGAATGATTTTTTCAGTCATGGGGAAAGTCTTCTAAGTACGCCATTGTAAGTCGTACAGCTAGGGCGTGTCGAATCGGTATCGACTGTACTTACTGCTTCATATCGCATTATTTGGCGGCGGAATCGGCTTTTCTCAAGGCGGGAAGTGAAAATATGACCATGCCGGACGGCAAGTCAGCAGCGTAGGACGGGCAATTAGTTTAGACTTGCGCTATAAAATTCAGGAGAACCAATGAGTATTACGATAGATGCAGTAAAAGCAGCGTTGACCGGTGTTATCGACCCGAATACGGGCAAGGATCTGGTCAGCAGCCGTTCCGCAAAAAACATCCAGATCAATGGCGATAACGTCATTTTTGACGTGGAATTGGGTTATCCGGCAAAAAGCCAGATCGATGGCATCCGCAAATCAGCGATTGCTGCGGTGCGCACCATCGAAGGCATAGGCGCAGTCACTGCCAATGTGCACTCGAAAATCGTCGCCCACTCCGCACAACGCGGCGTGAAGCTGATGGCCAATGTCAAAAACATCATCGCTGTTGCTTCCGGCAAGGGCGGCGTCGGCAAATCCACCACTTCGGTCAACCTGGCGCTGGCGCTGGCAGCCGAAGGCGCGCAAGTCGGTATCCTCGATGCAGATATTTATGGCCCGTCGCAGCCGATGATGATGGGCATCTCCGGTCGTCCTGAAACCATGGACGGCAAAACCATGGAGCCGATGGAAAACTACGGTTTGCAGGTGTCGAGTATCGGTTTCATGATCGATCCGGACGAACCTATGGTCTGGCGCGGTCCTATCGTGACGCAAGCCTTGTCGCAGTTGCTGGAGCAAACCAACTGGCGCGACCTGGATTACCTCATCGTTGATATGCCGCCAGGTACCGGCGATATCCAACTGACCATGTCACAAAAGGTGCCGGTTACCGGTGCGGTTATCGTGACTACACCGCAAGACATCGCTTTGCTGGATGCGCGCAAGGGTCTGAAGATGTTTGAAAAAGTCGGCATCCCGATTCTGGGTATCGTCGAAAACATGAGTACACATATCTGCTCGAACTGCGGTCACGCTGAAGCCATCTTCGGCGAAGGTGGTGGTGAAAAAATGTGTGGCGAATATGGCGTCGACTTCCTCGGTGCCTTGCCATTGACGATGTCGATACGTCAGCAGGCCGATTCCGGCAAGCCGACCGTGGTCGCCGATCCGGATGGTCCTATCGCCGTTATCTACAAACAGATCGCACGAAAAATCGCGATCAAGGTGGCGGAAAAGGCGAAGGATATGTCGTCCAAGTTCCCAACGATCGTCGTCAAAAACGATTAATTTTTTCCTCTGCTTCACTTGATACCTGCAATATTTGCAGGTATGGTTGCTTCGAAGTTATTTTCTCTGGTGTGGACACGCAGGTGTTCACACAAGTTTACTCATCGTTCCATTCCGCGATAGCAGTTCCGATCCGGTTTGCAATTTCGGCGCACAATATATCGTGCGTCCCTATCCGAACAGGCAGCTTTGCCGTCATGAGGAAACATGGAGACTGAAGCAATCAGCGTTGGCGTCATCATGCAACGCACACCACTTGCCAATCGCTGGCAACCGTTTCAATGGCTACCCATTGAAATTGTCGGCGCTATTGTTTCCCACGACCACAGCCTGAGTTGCTTGCGCAATGATCCCGACGATATGCGCTGGCTGTTCAGTGGCATACAGGTCAATCTCTCCAGCAGCGAAGCCGAAGGTTACTTCCTGAACATCAGCGCACCCGCACCTTGCTGGTTCATCATGTGGCGCATCGAGGAAGTCGATGGTGTCGAACTGGCCGTTCCGAAGTCGGTGACGCTTTCCTATAATGAAGCAGCACGCCTGATGGATGGTGGCGAGCGCGTCGATACGCTGCCGGCGTCGCCGGAAGTGATAGAACTCCTGACGAACTTTACCGGCGAGTATTACCATCCAGAACCGAAACGCAAACACAAAAAACCATCGTTTGAAGGTGGTGAAGGCGTAGACAAGATGGCGCGTGCGGAAGGTGACGCAAATGGCCGCTGACGAATTTTTTGCGCGTTGGGCGAAGAAGAATGCCGAGTCCGCCAAGGCGAGTGAGAACTTGCCCGATACGGATGCTGGCGCACTTGTGTCGGATAGCGCAGCGTCAGCAGACCTCACACCGGAATCGCAGCCGCTGCCGACTATGGATGACGTCGCCAAACTCACGCATGACTCGGATTACTCTGGCTTCATGGCGCAGGGTGTGGACGAATCGGTCAAGCGTTCAGCGATGAAGAAACTATTCACCGATCCGCATTTCAATATCATGGACGGCCTGGATGTCTACATTGAAGACTTCAATAAATTCGAGCCGATGACACCAGCTTTCATTGCCGGCCTGAGTCATGCCAAGGGCTTGATGGATCCGCTGGCGCAATTGAAATCGCCGTTGATGAAATTGCTGGATATACCGCAGGATGAAGCCAAGACTGAACTACCCGCTATCGAAGCCATGGAAGAAGTGGCTGCGTCAGATGCACCAGATGAAGAAATAAACGACCGGCCATCCGCAGCAGAGATCGAAGGCAGTGAGACAGAAACGAACAAGGAGCCCAGCGTGCCACCGCACGTTGATAAAGATTAAAACTTAGTCCTAGCCAGCATAGAAGCCAGTCAATGACCACAGAATTCAAAGTATGTAATTGCAATCGCACGATGCCGCTGGATGTACAGTCGGGTGTGCAGATGGCGCAAGCGCTCGGCACCGATGCGCCACTGACCATGCATAGCGAGTTATGCCGACGTGAAGTGACTTCGTATATGCAGGCACTCGACGGCGTTGATGATGTTGTGGTCGCCTGTACCCAGGAACGCAGTCTGTTTGGTGAAATCGCGCAGCAAAAAAATACCGTCGCACCGCTACGATTCGTCAACATCCGCGAGACTGGCGGCTGGGGCGCGCAAGCAAATAATTCCCTGCCTAAAATGGCAGCCTTGCTGGCCGCTGCGGCTTTGCCGGATCCAGACCCGGTTCCTACTGTGGACTATCAATCCGGCGGTCACGCATTGCTGATCGGCCCGGCAGATCGCGTACTGCCATGGGCTACGCGCCTGGGTGAGCAACTGGATGTCAGCGTATTGTTGACCGCCAGCGAGACAGGAGAAATGCTGCAAGAACATAGCTTCCCGGTTTTTTCCGGCAATCGTATTGCGATCAATGGCTGGCTAGGTGCATTCACGGTGCAATGGCAGCAAGCTAATCCTATCGACCTGCAGGCGTGCACCCGATGCAATGCCTGCGTCGATGTCTGTCCGGAAAACGCGATCGACCTGACTTACCAAATCGATCTGAGCAAATGCAAATCACATCGTGATTGCGTCAAGGCTTGCGGCACCATAGGCGCGATTGATTTCTCACGTAGCGCGGCGCAACGTAGTGCGGAATTTGATTTGATTTTTGATCTGTCTGACACCCCGGTCCTGACCCTGCATCAGCCACCACAAGGTTACTTTGCGCCGGGCAGTGACACGCAGCAGCAAATGACGGATGCCTTGCGCATCACGCAAATGGTGGGTGAATTCAGCAAACCTAAATTCTTCCTCTATAAAGAAAAACTATGCGCGCATGGCCGTAACGGCAAGGTCGGCTGTACTGCCTGTATCGATGTGTGCTCGGCGGAAGCGGTCAGCCATAACGGCGACCAGATCAAGGTCACGCCTAATCTCTGTGTCGGTTGCGGTGCCTGCACGACGGTATGTCCGTCCGGTGCGCTGGCATATGCGTATCCGCGCGTGGCTGATACCGGCACCAGACTGAAAACCATGTTGACGACCTATGCCAAGGCAGGTGGTACGCAGCCGGCATTGCTGATCCACAACCAGGAGCAGGGTGCTGGATTGATCAATCAATTGGGTCGCCTCGCCAAAGCTAATGGCAAGCTCAAGGGTTTGCCAGCTAATGTGATCCCGCTGGAATTGCATCACATCGCCTCGGTCGGCATCGATTTCTGGCTGACGGCAGTCGCTTACGGCACTACCCACATCTCCATCCTTGTGACGCAGCAGGATGCGCCGCAGTATGTCGCGGCCTTGAATGCGCAGATAGATATCGCGCAAACCATATTAAGCGGCCTCGGTTATACCGGTGTGCATTTGTCGCTGATACAGGCGCAAACACCAGCACAACTGGATACCGGTCTGTCGACGATACAGGCGGCGCAAGTACCGCAACAGCGCGCCTTGTTCAATATTGCTGCGGATAAGCGCAGCGCGCTGGAATTGGCCATCGATCACCTGAGAACTCATGCGCCGCAGCCGGTCGAGCTAATTGCCTTACCGGCTGGCGCACCGTTCGGTCTGGTGACTGTCAACAAGCAAAGCTGCACTTTGTGCATGTCTTGTGTCGGTGCCTGTCCGGAATCTGCGCTGACTGATAACGCCAATTTGCCGCAGCTGCGCTTCATAGAAAAGAATTGCGTGCAATGCGGTCTGTGTGAAAAAACCTGTCCGGAAAATGCAATCAGCCTGACGCCGCGCCTGTTGTTGACGGATGTGGTGAAGCAGCCGGTCGTATTGAATGAGGCGCAACCTTTTCATTGCATCAGTTGTCAGAAGCCTTTCGGTACTGCGCAGATGATAGAAAACATGGTGAGCAAGCTGTCCTTGCATGGCGCGTTTGCGGGCAATGTAGACCGGCTCAAGATGTGTCCTGATTGTCGTGTGGTTGACATGATGGCGAACAAACAGGAAGCGGTCATCACCGATTTGAAGAGACGGTGAGTGTGATGACCAGTCATCTTTTTGAACAATTCATTTACCCAGGAATGCCATGACGACTGCCCAGGCTATCAAATTCGAATCCCAGGATCAGGGCGAAGAAACCGCCCGTGCCGATATCTACGGTTTGCTGGCGACACTCTTGTATGCGCCACCATCGCAGGCCCTGCTGGATACGATAGCTAGCGCGCCAGTGCAGGGTGATAGCGGGCTGGAGTTGGCCTGGGCCGATGTGGTTGCAGCGTGCAAAAGCGCGCAGCAGGAAGCGGTGCGGGAAGAGTATGAGCAACTGTTTATCGGCGTCGGCAAGCCGGAAGTGATGTTGTATGGCTCCTACTACCTGTCCGGCTTTTTAATGGAAAAACCGCTGGCGGAGCTGCGTACCGATCTGATGCAGCTGGGTTTGCAGCGTTCGGATGATGTGGTGGAAAGTGAAGATCATCTGGCGACTTTGTGCGAAGTCATGCGCTATCTGATTGCATCCGATGACGTGCTCCATGCAAACCTGACCACACAAAAAAAATTCTTCAGCGACCACATGCAAGCCTGGGTAGTGGATTGTTGCAATGCAATAGAGGCTAGTCCTAATGCGCGCTTCTATAAGCCGGTTGCACGCCTGGCGCGGCAATTCTTTGAAGTGGAAATGCAGGCTTTTGATATGAGCCTGGATTGACACGCGCTTTTAGGCCGGATTTGCGGCTTTAACGGAAATTTAATTTCCATCCGGACGTTTTTAAGTGTGCAAGTTGCTAAAAGGTATGCTAACTTCTAGTTAGATTTGTTATAAGATAAAAAAAGCATATTACGTCCTGAACCAATTTACAGGAGACGATCATGTCTGAGCAGTCCAAAACCCCTCGTCGTAATTTCCTCGCAGGTTTAGGTGTGGTCGCCGCTGGCGGCGTTGCCGCCAAATTGGCTCCCGAGTCAGTCACTACTGCAGTTTCCAATGTATTTACTACACAAGATCCTGATGGCAAGAGCTATCGGCTGACTGAACACGTCAAAAAATACTACCGCAGCACCACAATTTAATACGGGGTGACAACATGCTGTTAACTCGCAAAAGCAACGCTGTAGAGCGTTCGTCTGCACGTTTCTCATCCAGCCTGGCCGACAGTTTGTCGCGTGCGCTGCCGACCATGGATAGACGTGGTTTCCTTAAACGTTCGGGTATCGGTATCGGCGCGGGTATCGCGGCGGCGCAGCTGGGCCTGATCCAGAAAGCCAGGGCAGCCGATGGTGCCAAAGGTGGCGACGGCAAAAAGATAGAAGTCAAACGCACTGTTTGTACCCATTGCTCGGTGGGCTGTGCCTCCGATGCGATCGTGGAAAACGGTGTGTGGGTGCGCCAGGAGCCAGTGTTTGATTCGCCTATCAATCTCGGCGCGCACTGCGCCAAAGGTGCGGCGCTGCGCGAACATGGCCACGGTGAATACCGCCTGAAATATCCGATGAAGCTGGTCAACGGCAAATACCAGCGCATGAGCTGGGACCAGGCACTGAATGAAATCTCGGCCAAGATGCTGGAGATCCGCAAAGCCAGTGGTCCGGATTCGGTTTACTTTGTAGGCTCGTCCAAGCATAACAACGAGCAGGCTGCGCTGATGCGCAAATTCGTTTCCTTCTTCGGCACCAATAATACCGATCACCAGGCGCGTATCTGTCACTCGACCACGGTTGCTGGCGTTGCCAACACCTGGGGTTATGGCGCGATGACCAACAGCTATAACGACATGCAGAATTCCAAGGCTGCGTTATACATCGGTTCCAACGCGGCTGAAGCGCATCCGGTATCCATGCTGCACATGCTGCATGCGAAGGAAACCGGCACCAAGATGATCGTGGTTGATCCGCGCTACACACGTACTGCGGCGAAAGCAGATCAATACATCCGCATCCGTTCCGGTTCCGACATTCCATTCCTGTGGGGCGTGCTGTATCACATCTTCAAAAACGGCTGGGAAGACAAGAAGTACATCAATGACCGTGTCTATGGCATGGAAAAGGTTAGAGATGAAGTCATGAAATGGACGCCGGAAAAAGTCGAAGAGGCTTGCGGCGTACCTGAAGCGGAAGTATATAAAGCCGCTGAAACCATGGCCATGAATCGTCCTTCGACCATCGTCTGGTGTATGGGCCAGACCCAGCACAGTATCGGTAACGCGATGGTACGCGCGTCCTGCATTCTGCAACTGGCTCTGGGCAACGTTGGTAAATCCGGCGGCGGCACCAACATCTTCCGCGGTCACGATAACGTGCAAGGTGCGACCGACGTCGGTCCTAACCCTGATTCGCTGCCAGGTTACTACGGCCTAGCCACCGGTTCGTGGAAGCACTGGTGCGCAGTGTGGGGCGTCGATTACGAATGGGTCAAGAAACAATACGTCTCGCAAGAGATGATGGAAAAATCCGGCACCACCGTATCGCGCTGGGTCGATGCCGTACTCGAAAAGAGCGAGAACCTGGATCAGGACAATAGCGTTAAAGCGATGCTGTTCTGGGGCCATGCTCCTAACTCGCAAACGCGCGGTCTGGACATGAAGAAGGCCTTCGACAAACTGGACTTGCTGGTCGTGATCGATCCTTATCCATCGGCGACCGCTGCGATGGCAGCGATGAAAGTGGATGGCCAGGAACTGAATCCGAATCGCGCCGTGTACCTGCTGCCGGCTGCGACCCAGTTTGAAACATCGGGTTCGGTGACCGCATCCAACCGTTCCATCCAGTGGCGCGAAAAAGTGATCGAGCCGCTGTTTGAATCGCGTACCGATCACATGATCATGTATCAGCTGGCGCAAAAGCTGGGCTTCGGCAAAGAGCTGGTCGCCAAGATCAAACTGGTGCCTGGCAAGGGCGGCATGATGGAGCCGGAACCGGAAGCCATGCTGGAAGAAATCAATCGTGGTACCTGGACCATCGGTTACACCGGTCAATCGCCGACGCGCCTGAAAGCGCACATGCGCAATATGCATCTGTTTGATGTGAAGACCTTGCGCTGCAAATCAGGCAAGGATGCAGAAACCGGCTACGACATGACGGGCGATTATTTCGGTTTGCCATGGCCATGCTACGGCACACCGGAACTCAAACATCCGGGTTCACCGAACCTGTACGACACTTCGAAGGCAATGATGGATGGCGGCGGTAACTTCCGTGCCAACTTTGGCGTCGAGCGCGACGGTGTCAGCCTGCTGGCGGAAGATGGTTCGCATTCGCTGGGCGCTGACATTACGACTGGCTATCCTGAGTTCGATCACATACTGCTGAAGAAACTCGGCTGGTGGGATGACCTGACCGAAGCGGAGAAAAAAGCGGCGGAAGGAAAGAACTGGAAAACCGATCTTTCCGGAGGTATCCAGCGCGTCACCATGAAAGTGCACGGCGTGCACCCATGGGGTAACGCCAAGGCGCGTGCCGTAGTCTGGAACTTCCCTGATCCGGTGCCGCTGCATCGTGAACCTATCTATGGCACACGTCCTGATCTGGTTGCGAAGTATCCGACCCATGACGACAAGAAAGCGTTCTGGCGCATGCCGACCCTGTACAAAACCTTGCAGGACAAAAACGTCGAGGCCAAGCTATACGAGAAATTCCCGATCATCCTCACTTCGGGACGTCTGGTTGAATATGAGGGTGGTGGTGAAGAAACGCGTTCGAATCCATGGCTGGCTGAGCTGCAGCAAGAGAACTTCGTCGAGATCAATCCTAAGGCCGCCGAGGCCAGGGGCATACGCAATAACGAGTATGTCATCGTCTCCACGCCTACCGGCGCGCGCATCAAGGTCAAGGCTTTGGTGACGGTGCGGGTAGCGGAAGACACGGCCTTTATTCCGTTCCACTTTTCCGGTTGGTGGCAGGGCAAGGACATGCTCGATTCCTATCCGGAAGGGGCACATCCTATCGTGCGCGGTGAAGCGGTGAATACGGCGACCACCTATGGTTATGACTCGGTGACCATGATGCAGGAAACCAAGACCACCATTTGTAATATTGAAAAAGCGACTGCATAGCCGCGGTATCTGGCAATAACGGTGAAATAAAAAACTGACAGATAACCAGGCTAAGGAGAAATCAAAATGGCACGAATGAAATTCATCTGTGATGCAGAGCGCTGTATCGAATGCAATGGCTGCGTAACAGCCTGCAAAAATGAAAACGAAGTTCCGTGGGGCGTGAATCGCCGTCGCGTGGTCACCATCAACGACGGTGTGATCGGCCAGGAAAAATCGATCTCGGTGGCCTGCATGCACTGCTCGGATGCACCTTGTATGGCGGTGTGTCCGGTCGACTGCTTCTACCGTACTGAAGAAGGTGTGGTGCTGCACGATAAGGACATCTGCATCGGTTGCGGCTACTGCTCCTACGCCTGTCCGTTTGGCGCACCGCAATTTCCATCCAACGGCACCTTCGGCCTGCGCGGGAAAATGGACAAGTGCACCTTCTGTGCTGGTGGCCCGGAAGAGAACGGTTCCAAAGCCGAGTTTGAAAAATATGGCCGCAATCGCCTGGCGGAAGGCAAATTGCCAGCCTGTGCAGAAATGTGCTCGACCAAGGCCTTGCTCGGCGGCGATGGTGACGTGATTGCCGATATCCTGCGCACGCGCGTACTGCGACGTGGCAAAGGTAGCGAGGTCTGGGGCTGGGGCACTGCCTACGGCAAATCGCATAACCCTGATGCCAAAGCACCGAACGGAGGCAAATCATGATGCGCGTTTTAATGTTCTCAGTGATGGCGCTGGCCTTGTTCGGTTGTGGCGAGAAGGTGCAGTCGCAGGCGAATGCACGCGACGCGGGTGATGCGGCACCCTGGACCGGTGCGAAGAACGATCCCTACGTGATCAAAGGCTGGACCGCCGGTAATAAAACCGAGTGGGAAACGCAAATCCGTACCCGTGCGCAAACGCAGAACGAGTACGTGAAAGTCAACTAATGCAGCAGCGAGGGGATTTATCATGAATACATGGTTTGCCAAACTCGCCGCCGGATTGACGCTGCTGGCAGCGACTTCCGGCCTGGCGCTGGCCCAGGCGGGTGACCCCGCAGCGGCCAAGCCTGCGGCACCACCTGCCGTGCAAAGTATGTCGAATATTGAGTCCGACGATATTCTTTACATGAAGCAGAACCAGGCCGAACGTACACAGGTGCAAGCAGGTAACCTGGCACCGGTATATCGTCAGGTGAAGGAGGGTGGTGAGCATTACTCCAGCCTGCCGGCACTGGAAGCCGGTGTGCTGATCCAGCCCAAGGCGCAGTTCCCGGGACAAGCCCGTGCGACCACCGCAGGTGAAGCCTGGCGTCTGTATCGCAATGGCCCGCTGACCACCTATGGCGGCTGGCTGATTATCGTGGCGGTACTCGGCATTACCGCGTTTTATTTTGCCGTCGGCACCATCAAACTGAAAAGCGGTCGTACTGGCCGCCTGATCGAGCGCTTTACCTCACTGGAACGCATCACCCACTGGACGGTGGCGATCAGTTTCCTGACGCTGGCTTTCACCGGCTTGCTGATGTTGTTCGGCAAGTACATCGTCCTGCCTGTGTTCGGTCATACGGTATTTGGCTGGCTCGCTTACGCCTGTAAAAACATACACAACTTCGTCGGTCCGGTTTTCACGGTCTCGATCATCGTGATGTTTGCGATCTTCGTGAAAGATAACTTCCCGGGCAAAGGCGATCTGCAATGGCTGAAAAACCTTGGTGGTGCGCGCGGTCATGCCAGTGCAGGGCGTTTTAACGCAGGTGAAAAACTCTGGTTCTGGGGCGGCATGGTATTCCTCGGCCTGATTGTCAGTGCTTCCGGTTTCGTGCTCGATATGCTGGTGCCGGGCATCCTGTACACCCGCGGCAATATGCAGATTGCGCATGTCATCCACCTGGTGGCAGCAGTGCTGGTCTTCAGCGCTTCGCTCGCGCACATCTACATCGGTACGCTCGGTATGGAAGGCGCCTACAAAGCAATGAAGACCGGTTACGTTGATGATGCATGGGCCAAAGAGCATCATGACCTCTGGTACGCCGATATCGAAAGCGGCAAGATTCCACGCGTGCGCACACCTGAAGAAACAGAAAAAGCAGGTACACCGATCAAGGCTGTTTAAGGAGATATGCAGATGAAAAAAATACTGATCGCATTACTCGGCACCGTGGTCATGGCCAGTGCTACAGCCAAATTGCCGCCGCCGAGTGACGAAGCCAAGGCCAAAGCTGCGGAAGCCAAGAACAAGGCAGGCTGGTCGGATAAAGTTGCTGCCTATCAGTTGTGTGAATCACAAAACAAAGTGGCAGCGCAATACTTCAAACGTACCGGCAAGGCCAAGCCGGATATTGCTGTGCCGCCCTGTACCAATCCAGGACCTTATGTAGCACTGCAAGTCGCCACCTCCACAGTTGGTGTTGCCGATTCCAAACCGGTGCCCGCTGCGGGCGCCAAGAAGTAAGTCTAGTCGCTGCCTTCCTGTCGCATACGCCCGTCCGGGCGTATGCGCGTTATATGCTGAAAACAGCCTGATCGCGCGCATACCGTTATAATCCCACCTGCAACACCGAATACCGGATAGTCGAGCTGGCTATTTGCTATTTCACACCTGAGCGCATCATGTTTTACATGATCCCGATAATGGAACAGCGGCATTTTGCGCTGTCCAAGATGAGTTACCGCCATGTCGTATCGCCCCGAATTTTCCAGTACACCGGTCAAGTTGACGTATGAAGTCAATGCGATCGACGAAACCGCACGGACTGCACCGCTGGCGATTCCGGCCGAGCGTCCGTTGACGGTTTACGTGGATCAGCGCGAACTAGTGACGCTGATGACGCTAGGTGCGGCACCGGAAGCATTGACGCTGGGCTATCTGCGCAACCAGCGGCTGGTGCAGGAGATAGAAGAAATCGTGTCTGTGCATGTGGACTGGAACCAGCATGCGGTCTATGTCACCACGCGTGACGGCATAGACAATATCGAAGAACGCACGGCCAAACGGGTCGTAACTACCGGTTGCGGCCAGGGCACGATGTTTGGCGGCCTGATGGATGAAATCGACAGCATCGTGTTGCCAGCAGATGCACGGCTCAAACAATCGACCTTATATAAAATCGTCAACACCATACGGACGCAGGATTCGGTCTATGCCAAAGCGGGTTCGGTACACGGCTGCGGTTTGTTTACGGCTGAAGGCGAGCTGGAATACTTCATCGAAGATGTCGGCCGTCATAATGCCGTCGATTCGATCGCCGGCATCATGTGGCTGGAAAATATCAGCGGTGCCGACAAGGTGTTCTATACCACCGGCCGGCTGACGTCGGAGATGGTGATCAAGGGTGCACAGATGGGTATGCCGTTTTTGATTTCCCGTTCCGGCACCACGCAGATGGGTCATCTGGTTGCAGAAAAAGTGAACATGACTTTGCTGGCGCGCTGCACCGGCAAGCACTTCTTGCTGGTCACAGGCAAGGAACGCATGATCTACGAGCCCCATTTGCTGGATAGTCCACGGCGCGTTGCCTGATCCGTTCTGTTTGTCCCTGGCCGCATTATGTCGGCGCACGCTGGTGGCTGGGTTAGAATTGCGGCTACAAAAATGAATTAGCGACGCTGTAGTCGCATGTCTCCTTATGTCCCTTATTGAAGCTACCCAGGCTGCCTTTGGCTTGCTCTTTTCGGGCGATGCTGTGCTATGGCGTATCATCTGGATCTCGCTCAAGACCTCCATTATCGGCTTGCTGATTGCCACGCCTATCGCCGTGCTGATCGGTTACCTGATTGCGACCCGCGAATTCATTGGTCGTCGCATCGTGATCTGGATCGCACAGGCGGCCTTGTCCCTGCCTACCGTATTGATCGGCCTTTTGCTATATCTGATGCTGTCGCGTCAAGGGCCTATGGGCTCCTTGCAATGGTTGTTTACCCAGTCGAGCATCATTCTCGGTCAGGTTCTCATCGTGCTGCCGGTATTGATTGCCTTCACCTTGTCGGCAGTGCAGGCGGCAGATCCGCGCCTGGCGGAAACCGCGATCGTGCACGGCGCTTCCAACTGGCGCGTGATGCTAACGGTATTGCATGAAGTCCGGTTCGGCGTGATGGCCGCTGTGATCAATGGTTTCGGCCGGGTGATTTCAGAAGTCGGTTGCGCGATGATGGTGGGCGGGAATATTGCCGGTGAAACGCGCACGATTACGACAGCGATCGCGTTGGAAACCAGCAAAGGCGAATTTGCGCAGGGTATCGCATTGGGCATCGTCCTGATTGCCTTCGCCTTGCTGATCAATGCCGCGATGATGTTGTTGCAGGGTGATACGCGCCCAGCGAGGAATATGTAATGGATGCACTTTTATCTATCCAGCGTTTGCAAAAGAGCTTTCATCAGCGCCGCCTGCTTGATATAGAAGATTTGTCGATCGCACAGGCACAGGCGTATGTGCTGACGGGTTCCAACGGTTCGGGCAAGAGCACGCTGATGCGCATACTGGCCGGACTCGAATCGGCGGATACGGCCGAGGTGAAGTTTCAGGGTGAGACCGTCCAGCTGTCACCGTATCCGCGCCTGATGCGCGATGCGATCGTCTATGTGCACCAGCATCCGGTCATGTTTTCCACCAGCGTCGAAGAAAATATCGCCTACGGTTTAACCGTGCGCGGTGTGGCGAAAAACATCATCGCTGAGAAAGTAGAGGAAGCGATTGCATGGGCAGGCATCGCACACTTGCGAGCCAGCATACCGAACTTCCTTTCAGGTGGTGAGAAGCAGCGTGTGGCGCTGGCGCGTGCACGTGTGTTGTCGCCTAAGTTGTTGCTGCTGGATGAGCCGACCGCCAACCTGGATGGTGCAGCGCGTGAACAAGTGATTGCGCTGATTCCGACGCTGGTCAATGAAGGTGGCAGCGTCATCATGGCATGCCATGACCGGGATTTGATCGCCTTGCCGGGCGTACAGCGCCTGAAAATCCGTGACGGCAAACTGGAGATGCGTCCGGTGAATTTGCATCCGTCAGCAGAGACGCCGGCCTAGCCTGAACCTAAGGTAAATACAGGCAGAACAGCGCACCACCTTGCGGCAGGTTGTGCAAGCGGGTGCGTCCTTCTCTGTCCCCATTCTTATGGGCAGCGGCAATGGCAGAACACAAGGCCATGCCCATGCCGGTCGATTGTTTTTCTTCTTCGGTACCGAGACCGGGTCCATCATCCTGTACCGTAAACACCGTTTCCTCAGCCACGGTTTTGCAGCCGACCACGATAGTTGATTTGGCGAAGCGCAAGGCATTTTGTAATGCTGCATCCAGCGCCAGTCCCATCAGGTTTTCATCAAAAAAAGCTACCGGCGGCATGTCGTCGGTATCCAGCGTGATGCTGATCGCGGCTTTGCTGTGATTGCGCAACAAGCCTTTCAGGAAGTCTTCCGGATTGACCGCTTCGATGCGCGGGTGCAAGCCTTGTTCCGACGCTTTGTACAAGGTGAGGAAGCCCACCATCTTGTCGCGCAAGTTCTGGCAGTGATGGTGTGCTTCGGTGGCCTTGCCCTGATCCAAGTCTAGCGTCAGCGCGGAGAGTTCGCCTTCCAGTTCTCCCAGCGCATTCTTCAGGTCGTGCACGATGATGGCGGCCAGTTGCGGATCCATACTCAGGCCTCCACGCTGGCTTTGACCAGGGTTTCACGCAGGAAGCGATACATTTTGGCGACGCGTTCGCTATTTGGCATCAACACATCGAGCTGTGCCAGATAGGCGTTCACGCGTTCGACGTAGTTGCGATCCAGTCCTTTCTGGCTCATCCACAGCAAATGCAGTTGTGCGGCTGCCAGCAGCACGCCGGTGTTTTCAGGTGTTGCAGTGAGCGCTTCTTCCAGCTTGGCCAGCGATTCATCGAATTGACCGGAGCGCATCAATTGCGTCGCTTGTTCGACGATGAGCGCACCTTCGCTGATGGATTCATCGACGACTTTTTCTATCAGCGCTTCATTGCCGGTATCTTGCAGTACGCGACGGGCGAAGGCGACCAGACGAGTATTTTCGTGATCGGCCTTGATGGCTTTGGCGACGATGCGTGCACCTTCTTCGTCCAGGCCGACGCAAAATGCCGCTTTTGCCAGGGTCAATGTATGGATGTCGGCACGTATGCCGTCAGCCAGTTCTTTGGCTGAAGCAAAAGCCGCTTGTGCCGAGTTCATATCACCAAGGCGGGCAAAGGCTTGTGCCGCTATCGTGGCTTGTCGTGCGGCGAAGTAGGGATCGTCCTGATGGTCCTGCGCTGCTGCGCTGAGTACGGCGAGTGCATCTGCTGCATCGCCTATATCGACTTGTACCTGTGCCAGTGACAGTGCATCGGAAGCCTGTGCAGTGAGCGAGCCACGAGTATGCGTGAGCGCTTTGTTGAATGCCTGCTTAGCCTGTTCCAGATTGCCGACGCGGTAGGCGGCATCGCCCATCAGGCGGCTGCGTCGTGCAGATGGAATGACTGCATAGGATTTGTTGAAGGCGTCGAGTACCGCTTCTTCATTGCCCTGAGCTTCAGCAATTTGCGCCAGCAAATCATAGGCGTCGACGAATTGAACATTCGTTTCCAGTACTTCGTTGACCAGTTTTTTTGCCTGATCGAGCTGACCGGCAGCCTGGTCGCAGCGTGCGAGGCCGAGCCTGGCCCAGACCAGGTCGTTACGCAAAGTCAGCGCTTTGTTATAAGTTGAGCGCGCCTGTTCGATATTGCCCAGCTCCAGCGCGGAGCTACCCTTGATTTTAAGGATGTCGACTATCCACTTGGGTTCGGCTGCAAGTACGGTATCGCATTCGGCGATGGCGCCTGCCAGGTCTTTCATTTGCAGGCGGTCCGTGATTGGTTTCAACGCCTGTTGGCGATCCAGCAGGCGTTCCAGGCGATCAGCGATTTTGCCTCCGGTCAGTGGCTTCACCATATAAGCATCGGGCTGGAATTCGGCGGCGCTGGCCACGCTGTCGTAACTGCTTTCGGCTGTCACCATGAAGAACATGGCGGTCGGCGACAGCAGCTTTTGCGAGCGCAGGTACTCCAGTACTTGCTGGCCGTTGGTTTCCTTGTTCAGGTTGTAGTCGCAGATGATGACGTCGTAATTGGTATTGCGTATGCGTTTGATCGCATCATTCGGCGTGACGGACTGGTCGACTTGCTCGATACCGAGTTGGCCGAGCTGGGTGCGAATATTTTGTCGCATCGTCTGCATATCGTCGACAACGAGTGCGCGCAGCCTGGCAAGACGGGTATTGAGGATGGTGGCCATTGTGGGGCATGGAATTGGGATACCCCATCATACGGCTATGTGTGCGTGCTTGCCATCAAAAATGTTTTCTATACTAGTGTTTGCAACGACATTCAGGATTAAACCGGCAAGGCTGCGCGATGGCGGGCTGCGGTCGCTGCCAGTGCGGAGTGCGCAATGGTATAGGAGGGCATCTCGAATACCGACGAGCTTAAGGAGCGGGCGACGCGTGGTCGATGCATGATGACCGGTACCGCCAGCGGCAACACGATAGGTTTGCAATGCACCGGGCCGCGACGCTTGATGATCTCTACCGACATGCGGCCATCAGCAGCGGGCTGGCACAACATACGCAAAGGAGCTGGTGAAGACTGGTTTTGTGCTGCCAGCGGACGGAATACGAAAGTCAGGCCATCGTTGGCCGCTGCCATCAGTTGCAGGCGACGCAGATGATCGGGACGAGCTTCCGGCAGCCAGCACAGAAGGGCGCCGAAGTGCACGTTTTTGACGGCTTGTTCGACCGCCCAGATGCGGTCCATAGGCTTGTCGGCTTCAATCAGGATCAGGTGGTTCTTATCCAGGCCGAGGTCGGATAGCGCGGCGGAAATATGCGCCGGTGCCAGCAAAATAACGGTTTTGCCTTCTTGTGTCAGGCGTGTCAGGGTGGGAGCCAGCAAGCGCAGTTCACCGATATCAGGTTGCGCCAGCAGCAATTCGATCAGCACCGAAGCAGGCCAGCCGCCATTCGGCAATTCCAGGTCCAGCGCGCGATAAGCGGACGGCTGTGGGTGCGCACGAGCGGCTTGTGCTGCTTCTGCCGACCATGCCGATTCAGGAAAGGACGCTGCTGGGAAAGTGAAATTGCTTGCGACTGCGGCCATAAAACCTCCAAATGCTGTTTGGGATAACGCACCCGATGAACAGGTGAGTTAGCAATATACTGTATAAACATACAGTATAAAAGGTTTTTTTATATAAATTTGCTGACAGTCGTTTATGTGGCTTGCATGCCTTTCCTGGTCTTGGCCTGTTACTTGCCGCCTTCCACCAGCGTCATTTTCCGGCGTATACGCTGGGCTTCAGCGGCATCCCCGGCCTGTTCTGCACGCATCGCCTGCACTCCCAGCCAGGCCAGTAAAGGCCGTCGCCAGCCCTGTGCCGATGCTGTTTCTACCGCCGCACTAATGACTGCGGGAGACGCGCGTTTGCCTTGCAAGAGGACGCCAGCGGCAAGCAGACGCGATAGCGGATCTTCGATGCCGAGCATGGCACTGGCAGCGGCGCTGTCTGAGCTGGCTCCGGCTACTGCGCGATGCTGGGCCGGGAGTTGTGCGATCTCCGATGGCTGGATTTTTCCTGCCAGGTAGTTGGCATAGGCGACTTCGGCAGCGGGAGCGTCCTGTCTCAATTTCTCAAACTCGGTGCAGCCATCCAGTACCAGGCTCGCGACCTGGGCTGCGCAACGTGTGAGTTCTACGCGTGCCAGCAAGTCTATGCGCCCTGTGCGGGTGACTTCATTGCGGGCATACAGGAATTCCTGATCGGCGACGCGGGTATTGCCTGTGAGGTAGGCATTGCTGGCGCGTTCGGTCGCATCCTTGGCATTGATTTGCCAGTCAGGTACAGGTTTGCCTGCGCATGCAGCTAACAACAGGGTAGCTAATAGAGCAGGGGCGAGACGGATAGTCTTCATGGCAGGTTCAACTCCGTATCGCGGGCAAATGGCCATTTGCGGTTGATTTCATTTACCAGTTGTTCGACTTTGCGCAGGCTGCGATCCACATCGGCGCGCAAGGAGCCGAGGTCGCCGCTGGCTGCTTTGGCATTGCCACTGATGACTTGCGCATCGGCCAGTACCGTGTCGATTTTCTTCAGGCTGTTGCGTGCCTCGCCCAGCATGGCGTTGAGCTGGACGATGGTGGCCTGGCTGTCGCCATCCTTGCCGAAGACCTGCTTGTCGGTTTTCACCAGCAAGCCGTCGACCTTGGCCAGTACATCGTTGGCGCGATCCAGTGTCTGCAGGATTTTTTGTGCATCCTTGTCGCTGCCTACCAGCGCACCCAAAGCGCCATGTTTGCCATTGAGCTTGTCGGTCAGGCCTTGCAGGTTGGTCAGGCTGGCATTCAGCGCGGATTCGGCCGAGGTCAGGTTGTTGACGTTGTCGATTAATTGCTTGGCGGCGGAAACCAGCAGCGGTATTTCTGCCGCCACATCACCGACCAGCAAGGCACGTTCGGCACCGGCATCCAGCGGCGGATCAGTAGGGACGCCAGTAAAGGCGCGGATACGCGTGCTGCCGACGATGCCACGCTCCATCGTGAAGATGCTGGAGCTGCGCAGCCAGTGCGCATCCTTTTTGGCAATCGCGACCAGGATGCGGGCCTTGCCATCCTTGCCCAGTTCTATGCGGTTGATACGACCGACCGGAAAGCCGGAAAAGGTCAGGTCCATGCCGACGCTGACGCCGTCCGAATCATCTGCCAGCAATACCAGCTCCTGCGTCGCTTCGAACGCACCGCGTGCATACATCAGATAGGCGATCGAGCCCGCGATCAGGGCGATCAGGAAGATCAGCAGGATGGCGGCCTTGAATTCAAGGTTGTGCGGCACCACCGCGCGCAGTTGTGCGTTCGGTGAGGCTGGATTAGGTGTCTGTTCTGGTGGTACTTGCATGGCAATCAGGCGCAGCCTTTATCAGGATTAGAAATAATTGCCCATCAGGGAAGCAATCTGTATCAACAGGATAACGAAGAATAGCCTGACCATAGCTGCCAGTTCGCTGGCAGCCTTGAGACGGCTGGCGAGTGGTTCCCGCGGATTATCGTATAGCGACGAAGCCATAGGAATCAACGATACAGCAAGACTGAAGAATAAAGTCTTGAGCAGGAAAATCATCGAAACCGAGGGATTGAAGATTTGTCCGACCACGCGGGTGTAATCCGCGAGTGCCCATTGCGTGAAACCGTAGATCGACAGATAAGTCAGGATCAGCGCCAGTATGCAACTGACTGCGGCCAGCATCCAGACCGAGAAGATACCTGCAATCGCACGCGGGAAGAATTCAGCACGTATCGGGTCTATGCCTTGCTGGCGCATCGCCAGCAGGTCGCCGCGCCTGCGCATTTCTGCCAGCTCTACACCATCCGGCAAGGTACGGCGCAAGGCGACGAAGAGGGCGGCCGTCAGCGGGATCAGTTCCAGCACCAGCATGCGCACCACCATATCCAGTGCGTATTTGGAGAGGCCGTAGCTCAGTGCGGTGACCATCACGATGCGGATCAGGATCACGCTGATCAGTGATGACAGCAGCGAGAACCAGATCAGGTTGGTACTGGTGCCGAGTACCAGCTGGTGCGCAATCGCATAGCGATGCTCACGCTTATAAGTGGTGGGAGAGAAGGTCAGCGATAGTACGATGACGCCGAACAGGAGTATGCGCCAGCCGCCCAGCAGCCAGCTGAAGGCTGCGCCGCCGGTACGTACTACGGATTGCGGGACGGGTACTTTTACGCTCATGCGAATATGGTAGCAGTGAATTCTGTTCTATAGTCACACACCAGCGGAACCGATGCATAGTAGTCTTGTATCCGACGCGCAATGCCGTAAGCTTGCATCTTGTGATCCACAGACAAATAAACTTATATGGATTTCTTCAAGCCGGAACGTATAGCCCGACTCAAAGCCATGTCGCATGGCGGCAAACCCTTCGTCTTTGACGATGGCGATATACGTACGTTGCAGTTTGACGAGCGCATCGTGCAGAGCGCGATGCGTTTGTCAGCGCCGGATGAGCTGTTGATTCCTTACACACAGGCGATGACGGGCTTTTTGCTGTTTAATCCGGCGCCCGCGCATATCCTGCTGATCGGGCTGGGCGGCGGCTCACTCGTTAAGTACTGCTACAAACATTTGCCAGCGACCCGTTTGACGGTGCTGGAGATAGATGCTGACGTGATTGCCCTGCGCGAGCAATTCATGATTCCGGCGGACGATGAGCGACTGCAAGTTGTGCACGCCGATGCGCACAGCTATTTACGCGAGATGGCGGAAGCAAGTACTGATGTGATTTTGCTTGATGGCTTCAATGCTGACGGCGCGGTAGCGGAGTTGAGCAGCCATGTTTTCTTCGATGACTGTCATCGCGTGCTGCGTGACGGTGGCATCTTGTTGATGAATATGGCTGACGATATGAATACGGCGACTGTCGCCCTGACTGAGGGGCAGTCCCTGTTCACGCTGGGCCGCCTGTGGTGGCTCAAGACGGTAACAGGGAATAGTCATCTGGCCGTGATGCTGAAGGTGGCTGACGATGTGCCTGATGACGGTTTGCGTGACACCATGATGCGTATGTGTCGACAATTTTCACTGGAACTGATTTATCCGCGTCACTTGGTGTGAAAAGTGGTCGCGCGTATCAGTATTTGAAAATAATGCCGGTAATTTTTACAAGCGTACACGCATTAACATTCGAGATTGATTAAAGCGAGTCCGCTTTCCGGATCGAAGCTGCGTTTCAGATAGCTGGGTGCCTCCGTCAGCACCACTTCCAGCGTAGGGCGTACATAAGCCTCCAGCAAATGGCCGCCGTGTGCACTGCCATCGCGTTTGCCGACCACCACATGCGCATGTATTTTGGCTTCGCCATCCTGCAATGCGATATCGCCTATCAGTGACAGCACTTCAACCTGTTCATTCACTACTATCTTTTCATAGTCCTTCTGGTTCCAGTCGAAATAGCCGAGCGTCGCGCTGCTAAAGGCTCCTATCGCCGTGAAGCGGCTGGCGTTCAAATTATTATCCCGGGCGAAGCGCTGGATTTGTGACACGACTTCTTCACCGGTTTCCAGTATCAGTACATAGGTCTTTTCCGGTGCGTCGTTAATAATCTTGCTATGCATGTTAAGCTACCTCTCATATTGTTCTTCGATATCGTTTGTCAACAGCTGTACAGCTTCGGTTCCCTGACCGGGGCAAGCCATAAGCTGTAATCAGGGACATACGCTTTGCTACGCCTCTTCATCTTGCTGCATGTCTAAAAAGTTGGGAACTCTTGTTTGTTCTGCATCTCCAACTGAGCAAAATACGGACCACCATGTCAATCTAAAAACCGCGTCAGCGGGGAGGAAGAAATATGGTCAGTACTACCTGCACGCATGCTCGTACCTTATGCGGGACGCACGCTATCCTTACGCAGTGTTTCATCTGTAAGCAGCCTGGTTGCGGCCAGGTCATGTCTCCAAGCATCCGCCTGAGTTTTTCCTGCAAGCAAAGTGAGGTTCACTTTGTTTAAAAAACTGCTCAAACGGAATCTGGATTTTTCTTTTGCCGAAGACGCGTCCACGCCATCGGAAGAACCTGTGCGCGTGGAAATATTCAGCGCCGAGCGACTTGAAGCACACGCTGCGCATCTTGCCGCGATACAAAAAATCGGTACTGCATCCGGTGCCGCCAGCCTGGTTGCGGCCGCACGTGAAAACGGCAAGATACTGACCGCTGCGCACGCTGCCATCGAGCACGCAACTGCAGAGCGCCGTGCAATTACTTCAGCAGCAGAATGGCTGCTCGATAACTTGCACGTCATAGATGAAAATGTTGCCAGCGTGGTCGAAGGCTTGCCGCGGCGTCTGTATCGCGGCTTGCCCAAGCTCGTCGGTGGCGATCATGCCGGACAGATACGTATCTATGCCTTGTGCTGGGAGTTCGCCGCACATACCGACAATCATTTCGATCCCGAGATATTCCTGCGTTTCGTGCGCTCGTATCAATCCGTACAACGTTTGACGATGGCAGAGCTGTGGAGCTTGCCAGTGGTGATGCGGGCAGTGCTGCTCGAACATTTGCGTCGCGTCGCAGTACGCGTCGTCAAGGCGCAGGCAGCGCGTGAAGCTGCAGATGATTTCGCGAATGACCTGATCGTCATTGCACAGAAAATGCCGGAGAACGAACAACCCGGCATCGTCCTGCCACCGGGGCGTTTGCTGCAGCCATTTGTGGTGCAACTGGTGCAACGCCTGCGTTACCAGCAGCCGGGTTTCACTCCCTTGCTTGATGCATTGGGTGCACGCCTGCTGGACCAGGGGCCGACCATCGATGACATCGTCCTGCGTGAACATACGACGCAGGTGGCATCGAACCAGACCATACGCAACATCATCACCAGCATGCGCACGATAGCGGCATATGACTGGCGCGTCTTCTTTGAATCCGTCAGCCTGGTCGAACAGAAGCTGCTGTCCCTGGCCAATTACGCCGAACTGGATTTCCTGACGCGTGATCGTTATCGCAAGATCATTCAACACATCGCGCTGAACGCGCGCTACTCCGAGCAGCAAATTGCCGATGCGCTGGTGCGCAAAATAGAATCGCATCGCAGTCAGATGTCACCCGAGGATATCGTGGCAGATGAACGTGCACTCGACCCCGGTTACTACCTGCTGGGTCGTGGTCGCAGTGATCTTGAAGCGGAGCTGGGTTACATACCTCATCTGACACAAAAACTGCGTCGCCATTACATTGCGCATGCCAGCCTGTATTACCCGCTGACCATACTCTCGATGGCAGTGTTGATACTGGCGTTTCCATGGTGGACGACCTACGGCAAGGAGGTGTCGCCAATATGGCTGACGCTGCTGGTCGTTGCCGGTCTGTTTCCTGCTGTCGACATCGCCGTGGCTTTCATCAACAAGGTCTTGATGCGGCTGTTCTGGCCGCGCCATTTGCCACGTGTCGAACTGGCCGATATCACCGACAAGATGCGCACCTTTGTGGCGGTGCCCATCATGCTCACCAGTGAAGAAGGGCTGGAAGAAGAGATACAGCAACTGGAGACGCATTACCTGTCGAATCCGGACGGCGAAGTGTATTTCACCTTGTTGTCTGACTGGGCTGATGCGAAACAGGAGCACATGCCGCAAGATCTTCCTTTGCTGGAGAAGGCGCGGCGTTGTATCGCGGAGCTGAATACGCGTTATGGCCCGAGCAAAAGCGGACAGACACGTTTCTATGTCCTGCATCGTCGCCGCTTGTGGAATGAGAGCGAAGGCAAGTGGATGGGCTGGGAACGCAAGCGTGGCAAGTTGCATGAGTTCAATCGCTTGTTGCGTGACGCGCAAGAGACCTCCTTTTTACTCGACGACATACCAGTACCGCGCAATGTGCGCTATGTGGTGACGCTGGATGCTGACACGCGTTTGCCGATAGGTGCGTTACGCGCGCTGGTGGGTGTCGCCGTGCATCCGTTGAACCAGCCGCGGCATGATCCGGACACCATGCAGGTAATCGAGGGCTACGGCATCCTGCAGCCGCGCATTACACCTACCTTGCCTATGCAGCAGGAGCGCACCTTGTACCGTCGTTTCTTCTCGGCGCGCGGCGGGGTAGATCCATACGGTGGGGCGGTATCTGATGTGTACCAGGATGTATTCGGCTGGGGTAGTTACTCCGGCAAAGGGCTTTACGACGTCGATGCCTTCGAGCGTGCCTTGTCCGGCAAGGTGCCGGAAAACACCATGCTCAGCCATGATTTGTTTGAAGGTGCGCTGGCGCGTTGCGCGCTGGTGAATGATGTCGAGTTGTTTGAAGATTTCCCGTCGCATGTGGAAGAAGCAGCCGCACGCCAGCATCGCTGGACGCGTGGTGACTGGCAGTTGTTGCCGTGGCTGCTGCATACCGGGCGCGTTTCTATGTCGACCATAGACAGGCTCAAGATCGCCGATAACATGCGGCGCTCGCTGACCGCACCTGCGATACTGTTGACTCTTGTTGCCAGCTTCTTCCTGACCGGAGCACCGAGCTGGCCGTGGTTAGTGCTGGCGATAGTCGGATTGGCACCGCCAGCCGTCTTTCGTTTCTTCTCTGACTTGCTGCCGCACCGCGATGACCTCAATTTCAGGGCGCACTGGCGACGCGGTCTGGCCGTGCTGCCGGATACCATGGCAGTGGTCTTTATCTCGCTCGCGATGCTGGCGCAGTATTCCTGGCTGATGCTGGATGCGATAGTGCGGACGCTGGTGCGTCTGGTCTTTACCCGGAAAAAATTACTGGAGTGGATTACCTCGGCCCAGGTGCGGCGCGCGAAGAAGTATTCATACAGCAGTTTCTTCTGGCGTGGCCGCATGGGCATGGTCATCGCGGTAGTGATCATAGTCGCGCTTGCCGTATTTGATCCGGCCGGTTTATGGCTGGGACTGCCGTTCTGTCTGCTATGGCTGGCTGGCCCCTTGATCGCACGCGCGATCAGCTTGCCGCCGGTGGATACCAATGTCGAAGAACTGGATGTGGCGGAAGAGACCGAATTGCGTCTGGTGGCGCGCCGCACCTGGCGTTTCTTCACGACCTTTGTCGTAGCGCAGGACAACTTCCTGCCACCGGATAATTTCCAGGAAGATCCGCAGCCGGTGATTGCGCATCGCACCTCGCCTACCAATTTCGGCTTGTATCTGCTGTCGGTGGTGAGCGCGCGCGACTTTGGCTGGATCGGCCTGACAGACGTGATGCACAGGCTGGAAGCGACGATGGAGACGCTGCAGAAGCTGCCGCGCTATCACGGTCATTTCTACAATTGGTATGAGACCGAACGGCTGGAAGTGTTGTCGCCGCGCTATATCTCTACGGTAGACAGCGGCAATCTGGCCGGACACTTATTTGCACTGGCACAGGCCTGCAAGGATGCGAAGGAACAAAGCGTGCTGCGGCCGACTATCGTGGCGGGCATGCGGGACGCTGTGCTGCTGTTGCGATTGGCAATCGATGGCATAGGGCATGAATTGCGCACGCAGGCAGTCAGCATTCATGAGTTGCGTAAAAGCGTCGAACAATTCAGCGACTTCCTGCTGACCACGAATGCAGTATCGCCTGCATATGCGTTCTGGGAAAAAATGGTCGAGCGCTCAGAGCATCTGTTCGACCTGGCGCAAGCGTTTTCGGTAGAGGTCAAGAGTCCCGACAATGAAGTGCTGACCTGGGCCAATGAACTACGCGCCGCAGTACGCATGCATTGCAATGATTTCGTCGTGATGATGCCGTGGGTGCATCTGGAAGAACAGGATGGCGGCAGTCATCCCGAGCTGTGGCAAGTCATCAATAGCAATATCAATATACACATCGCACTGGAAGATTTACCCGCAGCCTATCTGGCAGCGCGACGCGACATCGCGCGACTGTTCAACGCGCAAAACCGGCTCGACCCGGACGTCATCCCGCAGCAATTGTTCGATGCACTGGATGGCGCGCTGATGCAGGCGGCAGTACTGGCGGTTGAATGGCTGGACAGGTTGGAGAAAATGGAAGCGACTGCACGCGAGATGGCAACGGAGATGGATTTCCGTTTCCTGATGTCGCCGGAGCGGCAATTGTTTTCGATTGGTTACAACGCGGACGAAGGCAGGCTGGACGATAGCTATTACGATTTGCTGGCGTCGGAAGCACGCCTCGCCAGCCTGGTCGCGATCGCTGAGCGCCAGGCTTCGCCGTCCCACTGGTTCCGCCTCGGACGTCGTATGCTGCCCGGCATTAACGGGCCGGTCCTGGCCTCATGGTCGGGCTCCATGTTTGAGTACCTGATGCCATCGCTGGTGATTTCGTCGCCACGCGGCAGCATGCTGGACCAGACTTGTCGCGACATCGTGGCGCGCCAGATTCAGTACGGCAAGGAGCGTCATGTGCCGTGGGGCGTATCCGAGTCCGCGATGAATGTGCGTGATCGTGCCTACACCTATCAATACTCTGCATTCGGTGTGCCGGGCTTGGGTCTCAAACGCGGGCTGGAGAAAGACATCGTCATCGCGCCGTACGCAACCGGACTGGCAGCGATGTATATGCCCAAGAGCGCGGTCGCCAACTTCCGTCGCCTGGCAGAGATAGGCGCACTGGGGCGTTATGGTTTCTATGAAGCGCTGGATTTCACCCCGGGACGCCGTGCGGAGAACCAGACCATGGCCACTGTGCGTGCCTATATGGCACATCACCAGGGCATGCTGTTGGTGGCGCTGGGGAATGTGATCAATCGTAATGTGATGCGTCATCGCTTCCACCACGAGCCTATCATTCGTTCGGCCGAACTATTGCTGCACGAATCACAACCGCGCTGGGTGCAACCAGCGTCGCTGGCACTGCGCGAAGAACGCGAGCGGCCGACTGTGGTGATGCCGGAATCCGGCGTGGCGCGGCAATTCGACAGTGCAATGACGGCGACGCCGGAAACCCAGTTGCTGTCGAACGGTCACTATGCGGTGATGATGACGGCGGCCGGTTCCGGCTACAGCTTGTGGAATAAGCTGGGTGTCACGCGCTGGCGTGAAGATGCGACCCGCGATCACTGGGGCAGTCACATCTATCTGCGCGATTCCGAAAGCGGTACGTACTGGTCGGCTGGGTTCCAGCCAACTGCGGTCGAGCCGGATTCCTATCAGGTCAAGTTCGCCGAGGACAGGGTGCGTATCTCGCGTGCCGATGGTTCTATCTCCAGCATGCTGGAAGTGATCGTGTCGCCGGAAGACGATACCGAGTTGCGCCGCCTGACCCTGACCAACAACGGTACCCGTACGCGCCACATCGAAGTGACTTCGTATATGGAAGTGTTGCTGGCTCCGGTCGCGGCTGATATTGCGCATCCGGCATTTTCCAATCTGTTTGTCGAAACCGAGTATCTGCACGAGATACGTGGCTTGCTGGCCTCGCGTCGGCCACGCAAGGATGGTGAACCCCGGCCGTGGGCGGCGCATGTAGTCGCGCGTGGTGAAGGCAGCGACAGTGCGGTTGGTATCGAGTATGAAACTGACAGAGCCCGTTTCATAGGCCGCGGCCAGGGCGTGAGCAATCCTTTGTCCATCATTGATGGTCGTCCTTTATCGAATACGGTAGGTGCGGTGCTGGACCCTATCTTCAGCTTGCGCGTTCGGGTGCGGCTGGAACCGGGTGAGATTGTGCATCTGGTGTTCTCGACGATGGCGGCTAACTCACGCGAAGAAATCCTCAGCCTCGCCGATAAATACCATGACGGCTCTGCCTTCGCGCGGGTTTCGGCGCTGGTGTGGACGCATGCGCAAGTGCAATTGCATTACCTGCGTGTCGAGCATTACGAAGCGGAACTGTTCCAGCATCTGGCCAGTCGCATCCTGTTTTCCGATCGCAGCGCGCGGGCCAGTGGCCGGGTGATACGTTCCATGCGCCTGAGTCATGCCGGCTTGTGGGGGCAGGGCATTTCGGGTGATAGGCCTATCGTCCTGCTGCGCATGGCCAAGCAGGAAGACTTGCGTCTGGTGTCGCAATTGCTGCGCGCGCATGAATACTGGCGCATGAAGCAATTACCAGTGGATCTGGTGATCCTGAATGAGAAAGGCGCGTCCTACGCACAGGAGCTGCAGGCAGCAATGGAAGGCATGGTACGTGCAGCGCAAGCCTTCTCGGCGCAGCAGGAGCAGGCTGAGCGTGGCGGTGCATACATCGTCAGGGCAGATGTCATTACCGATGATGAGCGTACCTTGTTGCTCGCTTCTGCACGTGTGGTGCTGGAAGGCGGGCAGGGTAGTCTGGCTGAACAATTGCAGGCGCGTCCTGAAGTGGAAGAGAATCCGCCGTTCTCGTGGCTTAAACGTGAAATTCAGGGTCCGCGTGCCGGACCGCCTAGCGTGCCGCCGCAACTGACGCTGTTCAACGGCCTCGGTGGTTTCGACAAGGATGGCCGTGAATATGTGATCGTGCTGGGGCAGGATCAGGTCACACCAGCTCCGTGGATTAATGTCATTGCCAATCCGACTTTCGGTTTCACCGTATCCGAGCGGGGTGCGGGCTATACCTGGAGCCAGAACAGCCGGGAAAACAAGCTGACGCCATGGTCCAACGATCCGGTCTCTGATCCTTCCGGTGAGGCCTTTTATATACGTGATGAAGAAAGTGGCGCACTGTGGAGTCCGACCATCTCACCTATCCGCGTACCGCATGCGATTTACACGACGCGGCATGGGCAGGGTTATAGTCGCTTCGAGCTCAATTGCAGTGGCATCGTCAGTGAATTGCTGCAATTCGTCAGCTGGGATGATCCGGTCAAGATCTGTCGTTTACGCCTGAAAAATGTATCACGTGGTGCGCGTCGCCTGTCGCTCAGCTCCTATATCGAATGGGCGATGGGTGCGACCCGTGCCGACAACGTTCCTTTCATCGCGACTGAACGTGATGCCGAGAGTGGTGCATTGTTTGCGCGCAATCCGTGGAATATCGAATTCGGCCACAGGGTGGCTTTCATGGATTTGTGTGGCAAGCAGACTGCGTGGACCGGTGATCGCAAGGAGTTTATCGGCCGCAACGGCAACTTCCAGAAGCCTGAAGCCCTGACGCACGGCAGCGTGCTGTCGAATCGCGTTGGTGCCGGTTTCGATCCTTGCGGTATACTGCAGACCCAGGTCGAGATTGCAGTCGATGGCGAAGTCGAGATTGTGTTCCTGATGGGGCAGGCCGATGACGCAGATACGGCGCGTGCGCTGGTGCAACGTTATCGCGCCGCCAATATTGAAGAAGTATTCGCAAGCAGTCAGCGTAACTGGCACAACATCTTGCACAAGGTGCAGGTAGAAACACCCGATCGTTCGATGGACTACCTGCTGAACGGCTGGTTGCTGTATCAGACCCTGAGTTGCCGCTTCTGGGCGCGTACGGCGTTCTATCAGGCTGGTGGTGCTTATGGTTTCCGCGATCAGTTGCAGGACACGCAAGCACTGGCACTGGTCGCGCCGACCCTGGCGCGTGAACAAATCCTGCGTGCGTCATCGCGCCAGTTCCCGGAAGGCGACGTGCAGCACTGGTGGCATCCGCCCAGCGGGCGCGGCGTGCGTACGCATATCTCGGATGATTTAATCTGGCTGCCGTACTGCGCTGCGCATTATGTCGGTGTGACGGGCGATGCGCAGATTTACGATGAAATGCAGCCTTTCCTTGAAGGCGATCCTTTGCCATTGGAGAAGGAAGACGCTTATTTCGAAGCGCATATCTCGGAACAAACCGCGAGTGTGTATGAGCATTGCGCGCGTGCACTGGATCACAGCCTGCATACCGGGCCGCATGGCTTGCCGTTGATGGGCGGTGGCGACTGGAACGATGGCATGAACCGGGTCGGGCATGGTGGTAAAGGTGAAAGCGTGTGGCTGGCGTGGTTCCTGTACGCCACCTTGCTGCGTTTCGCACCAGTAGCGGAAGCACGCAAGGACAAGGCGCGCGCGACGCGCTGGCGCAAGCATGCAGAGAAACTGAAGAAAGCTACCGAGCAGCATGCATGGGATGGTGCATGGTATCGCCGCGCCTATTTCGACGATGGCACGCCGCTAGGTTCGGCCAGCAATGCCGAGTGCCGTATCGATTCGATCGCACAGAGCTGGTCGGTCATTTCCGGCGCGGGCGAGCCGGAGCGTAGCCAGCGTGCGATGGACTCAGTGGATCAATACCTGATCCGGCCGGGCGATGATTTGATCCTGCTCTTCACACCGCCGTTCGACAAGACGCCGCTGGATCCAGGCTACATCAAAGGCTATTTGCCGGGCGTGCGGGAAAACGGCGGACAGTACACGCATGCCGCCGTGTGGTGTCTGATCGCTTATTCAAAAATGGGCAAGGGCGGGCAGGCGCATGACTTGTTCAAGATGATCAATCCGGCAAATCGCAGCAGTTCGCGCACCGGCATGGCCGCATACAAGGTCGAACCGTACGCAGTGGCTGCCGATATCTATGCGGAGTCGCCACATGTCAGGCGCGGCGGCTGGACCTGGTACACCGGTGCCGCAGGCTGGCTGTACCGGGCCGGGGTAGAGTCGATACTGGGCTTGTGCGTACAGGCGGATCGGCTCAGCCTCGATCCTTGTCTGCCGAATGAATGGCGGAATGCGAAGCTCCATTATCGCTATGGTGCGACGGTCTACAACATCACGATCCAGAATCCGACCGGTATCAGCAAGGGTGTGCTGCGGGTAGAGCTGGATGGTGTGGTGATGCCGGATCAATTCGTCACCATGCGTGATGATGGCGCAGCGCATACCGTTACCGTGCTGATGGGCACGCCGGTCTTGCCGACCGTCTGACTCATGTCCGGAAGCAGTGGGTGCCGAGCCGGGCATCCGTTGCTTTGCATCATCAGCCAGATTTTTCCAAACCGCGAATAGCTATCCAAAAGCCTCGCATCTCGGCTCTTAGCTTCTGCATCCAATCACGATAATGGTGTTCCATGCCGTCATACCCATACCGGGTACGAACGCTCACCGACTATCCATAAGGATGAAACGATGCTGACCGAACGCGAATTAGAAAGCTGTTACCTGGGCCAATTCATTCCTGTCCACTATCACCACAATATGCTGATGGACAACCGACGCATGTCGGGCTTCAAGGCAGCGATCACGCATCTGGTTGCGCCGGGCGCCAAGGTGCTGGAGCTGGGTGGCGGTACTGGTGTGCTGTCATGGTTTGCCGCGGCCAAAGCAGAAAAAGTCTGGTGCGTCGAGTACAACCCGGACCTGGTAGCAGAAGCGAAGCGTTTCCTGGCGCAAAACGTAAACGGTGACAAGGTGGAAGTGATACAGGGCGATGCCTTTGAATACCTGCCGCCGGAGCCGGTCGATGTCGTCATCTGTGAAATGATCCACGTCGCCATGCTGCGTGAGAAGCAGGTGCAGGTGATTGAGTCCTTCAAGCAGCGCTATCTGGAGAAATTCGGTGGTCCGCTGCCACTCTTCATCCCGGAAGCGATGATCATGGCGGTCCAGCCTTTACAGCAGGATTACTGCTTCGAGGGTTATAACGCGCCTATCGTACAGTTCCAGGAACCGACTTTCATCCAGCCTGGCAGCGTTGAGCTGGCGCAGCCTTCGGTTTATTCCCTGCTGGATTTCACCCAGGCCGTACCGGCGCAAATCGCGTGGCAAGGTGTGTTTGCGATCGAACACGACGGCACGGTGAATGCCCTGCGTTTTGTGACCAAGAATATCCTGGCCGTCGTGATGGAACAGTCAACGACAGTTGATTGGCTGAATCATTACCTGGTCTTGCCGTTGGCGGAACCAGTCAGCGTACAAAAAGGCGATCAGCTATACGTCAGCCTGGAGTACAAGGCGGGCGGTTCGATCCCGTCGCTGCAAGCTTCGTTGCGTGCCCAGCATTTGCATGTGGTGGAAGCGGAATGGGCGGCGCAGAGCCAGCATGTGGCGGCATATGCCTGATAAGTAACGCGGGGCAGGACAAGAAGCAAAATAGCGAGCGCAGCAGGCTCGCTATTTTTATTTGAGCACGAGGGAAACGACCAGCAGTAGGATGCCGATAAAGATAGCGACGCCCAGCAGCGCGGCAGCCAGCACATAGAACGGATTCAGGCTGGTATTGTCCTTCTCGTAATCCGAGCGGCGGCGCAAGCCGATGAAGGACCAGAAAATCGCACCCATGGTCGCGAAAAACGACATTTTTTCGGGTTCCTGCTTGATCGGTTCCGACATCATTTTCTCCTTCAGGTCAGCAAAAGCATACTCCTGGTATGCCCGGCTACACAGCATCAGATGCGACGATATTTCCCGTAGCAGACACGTGCGTACGGGAAATTCTGCCGGTTAGTGCTCGGATGTCAACAAACGCATGGTCTGGATCAGTGCCTTGCATTCATCCGGATTGCCTATGCTGATGCGCAGGTATTGGTTGATACGCGGATGGTTGAAGTGGCGCACGATAATCGCACGTTCACGCAAACCGGCTGCCAATTGGCTGGCGGGCAGCGACGCATGGCGCGCAAAGATGAAGTTGGCAGTTGATGGCAGCACCGAGAAGCCGAGCTTTTCCAGTTCCTGCGTCATATGTTCACGGCTGTCGATAATCGCCTTGCGGGTTTGCTGGAAGTAAACTTCGTCGCCATAGCTGGCAACCGCACCGGTCAGCGCCATACGATCCAGCGGATAGGAGTTGAAACTGTTCTTCACGCGTTCCAGCGCTTCTATCAGCTTGGGATGGCCCATCGCAAAGCCGACGCGCAAGCCAGCCAGTGAGCGCGACTTCGAGAAGGTGCGGATCACCAGCAGGTTCGGATATTTATGGATCAGCGGCAAGGCAGTCTCACCACCGAAGTCGACATAGGCTTCATCGATAGCAATTACCACATTCGGTTGCTTGATCAGCAGTTCTTCGATTGCAGCCAGTGGCAGGGCGATGCCGGTCGGTGCGTTCGGGTTCGGGAAGATGATGCCGCCACAGGACTGGTCGTGGTAGTCGGCCAGCTTAATGCCCATTTGCTCATCCAGCGGGATTTCCTGATAGTCGATGCCAAACAGTTTGCAATAAACCGGATAGAAGCTATAGGTGATGTCCGGGAACAGCAAAGGTGCCTGGTGCTTGAGCAAGGCCATGAAGACAAAGGCCAGCACTTCATCGGAACCATTGCCGATGAAAATCTCATTGGTCGCTACCTGATGATAATCAGCCAGCGTCTGTTTCAGCGCGCTGGAGTCCGGATCGGGGTAGAGGCGCAGCGTTTCTGCGGTGACCGCGTGCAGTGCCGACATGACGGTTGGTGACGGCGGGTATGGGTTTTCGTTGGTATTCAGCTTGATCAAGCCCGGCAATTTCGGTTGCTCACCCGGTACGTACGGCGTGAGTGTTTGCACTATAGGGCTCCAGAACTGGCTCATGACTGCTTTCCTTTTTCGATAGATATGCGCATTTTATCGTGAGCGGTGGCTAAATAGAAAATCGCCAAGTGGCGGGGACGGAAAGATCCTTGCGCTTGTGACAAGGAAAGCGTGGCCGGGGCAAGGATTTATGCATGTCTGCACGCGCCACGGCTGATAAATCGGCCTCATTCTGGTACAGTGCCGCCATGAGTAAATTGACCCTAGACCGTATCCTGCAATCGCAGGGATTCGGCACCAGAAAATACTGCCGCAACCTGATAGAAGACGGCGAAGTCAGCATTAATGGCGAGAGCGTGACCGATTACCGCGCCGCTTTCGATACCAGCGACCTCGAATTCACGATTTTTGATGAAGTCTGGCGTTATCGTGAACACGTCTACATCGTGTTGAACAAGCCAGCCAACTTTGAATGCTCGCGCAAGCCCAGCCATCATCCCGGTGTGTTGACGCTGCTGCCTGAGCAATTCACCTGGCGTGAACTGCAACCGGTCGGACGACTGGATCACGATACGACCGGCATGCTGCTGATGTCGGACGACGGACCTTTCATCCATGCGCAATCGTCGCCCAAGCGCCATATCCCGAAAGTCTATGTTGCCACCACCGCGGATCCGGTCACGCCGGAGCTGATCGCGCAATTGCTGGGCGGCGTGCAGTTGCACGATGAACCGGCGCCGCTGGCTGCGCAAACCTGCCGCATGCTGAGTGCGAATGAACTGGAAATCGTGCTGGAGCAGGGTAAATACCACCAGGTCAAACGCATGCTGGCGGCGGCAGGGAATCATTGCTCGGCTTTGCGTCGCGTTGCCATCGGCAGCCTGACACTGGAATCGCTGGAGCTGGAAGAGGGCGAGTGGGCCTACCTGAGTGAAGCGCAGCTGGCTTTGCTGGCTCCGGTTTAATCCAGATCGGCACCTGAGTCCTGCCACGAACGGGCTTGCTGAACTTGCCGTCAGCAAGCCCGTTTGTTTTCAACTGTATCTGCAATTTGTAAATTAGCGTTAAATGTGTGTAATGAGAGACAAATGTCAGGTTAAATCTAACATTTGCAACACGCCTTGCAGCGCGGTCTCGTCACATTCCATGCATTACGCTATGATCAAAAAAATACACACAAACCCTCGTCGGAGACGGTCACTGTAATGCACGCGATTAAACCTGTTATCCAACTGGCCAAAGAGCGCGCCTTATTCCGATTCTCTGCCCTCGCAGAGCACATGCTGCAAGATGCCAACGTCAGCCTGGCACAACAAATTCCGACCGCCGGTTCAGCCAATGAACAAAAATGGATATCCGCTTCACGCGACTTCCTGGGCACGCATGGACAAGAGTTCCTCAAACGTTTAAATCTCAGTTACATCGGCTACATAGAGCGCGGCATGCAAACCATGTATCGCGACTTGCGTATGAGCCTGCAGGATGTCTCGGTGGATACGCTGGCCCTGATGGACGACGATACCGTGACACGTCAGATTGAAGTGGAGCGCCGCGTGCTGCGTCTGCGTGAGGCTGACCAGCAAAGCCTGGGGCGGCTGAACCTGATGATCGCGCAATTGCACGATGAGCATGATGTGCGTGAACGTGAGAACCCGTTCCGTCCCTACCTGATGGCGCGCGCACTGCATGATGTGCTGTGCGAAATGAATAGCAATAGCAATGTCTGCGCAATGCTGTTCGATCATCTGTCCGGTGCACTGGCTGAACAACTGCCAGAGTATTTTTCCGCGATCCGCGATGTGTTTGAGTCGAATGGCGTGCATGCACGCCTGCTGGCGCGTCCGAGCGCATTGAGCAAGCGCGAACGTGAAATGCTGGCGCTGGCGAACCAGGGTGCCTATCGCGCGACAGCTGTTGACGCGGGTTTGTCTACCGGGCTGGTGAGTGGCATCACGACCGGCGTGGTCAACGGTTTTCCGACTTTGCATGAAACGGTACCGGCGTCACCTGCGCTGGAGCGCGTACTCTCGCAATTACAAAAGCAGGGTAAGCAGGGCAATAGCATGCCGGTCTTGCCGTCGGATGGGCAAATTGAATTGCAAGATTTTGTCTGGAAGATCTTTAACCAGTCCGCGCCGGGTCGCATACCACCCAATTTACGTTTCCCTGATGGTGCACCCAATGCGCCAACAGTTAAAGCTGCAGGTCAGCAAGCCAACGCCCATCCCTTGTTTAAACAACTGCAGCAAATGCAGCAGGCAGGTGTGGCAACACAGGGCGGTGCTGTCGCAGCTGATGCGAATGAAGCAGTAGCGGATTTGCGCGAAGTGCTGAATCTGGATCAGGTCAGTGAGATCGACAGGGTGGGACTGGATGTCACCACCATGCTGTTCGAATATATAGCTGCTGACGAAATGCTGTCTCCGGCTTTCCGTGACTTGCTGGCGCAATTGCGGATTCCGTTTGTGAAAGCTGCGATGCTGGATGCCGATGTCCTGCAGCTGGCGCATCATCCGGCGCGCCAATTCCTGAATCGCGCAGCCTCGATTGCGAGTGGCCTGAATGCGAGCATTACACCGGGGCAAGAGATTTATGCCGGCATGGCGGAAGCGATCGCCTGCATCAATAGGGACTTCAATGCGGATATGCAGGTGTTTACAACCGCCAGCCTGCATCTGAACCATGCAGTGGCAGATGCCTTGCATGCTGGTGACGCCGAAGTCCTGCGCGCCATCGATGCGCTGGAAAACGCGCAAAAGAATCCGCAGCAGCATGATGTACTGGTGGTGCAAACCGTGAATGCCTTGCGCGAACGCTTGTCATCGATAGAGACCGACCAGCGCGCCGTCGATTTCCTGATCAAGGTGTGGAGCCGGGTACTGGTGTATGTCAGCGAACACGACAGCATGGACATAACGCCATATCGTGAAGTCGTGCCAGACTTGCTGTGGAGCGTGCAGGAAGAACTCGATGCCAGTGAGCGCAGTGCGCTGATGCGGCTCTTGCCCAAGCTGGTGCAAAGAATCAAGACCGGCCTGCAATTGCTGCTGATGTCGGACATCGAAAGCAAGCAGGTGCTGGATCAACTGGTCGCCATGCATGCCGAAGTACTGCGCACGATACAGGGCAACCAGATCAAAGGTGCACGCTCATTGCTGAGCCTGCAGCAACACTTCTCTACGCTGCATATAGGCAGTGCACTGGCAGCGCAACCTACCGAGATACACGCACCTACTGTGCCGCATGAACGCCTGCAAACAGCATTGCAGCAATTCCAGGTGCAGGCACACCTGCATCTGGATAGCGACCTTGGTACCTTGATGAGTTCGGATGCCAAATGGCTGGGTGGCATGCATGTGGGTACCCAGGCCGAGTGGTGGCACGAAGGTGCTTATCAGCCTGCGACCTTGCTGTGGATAGATGCGGCGCAGTCTTTCTATCTGTTTCGGATCAATGCGCCCGAAGCACGGCCACGCCTGCTGGTCTACTCCTCGATCGCGCTGATCAAGGGTTTGCGTGAGGGATCGGTGGGGATGGTGGAGTCTGCGCCTATCTTCGACAGGGCTATGGAATCACTGCTGAATGCCAGTGGCACCCAGCAGTATGCTGCCTGATTCTTCTTACTTGATGACGCGATAGCAGGGCGTGTAAGCCTTGCCCGGCAGTTTCATGCGTCCCTGCGCGACGAAGGCCGCCAGCAATTTATCCATAGGATCCATGATGCTGAGGTCACCGCTGATTTCAAAGTGACCATGCTCTTCTATTGCGCGTATGCCGCTTTCCTTGACGTTACCCGCCACTACACCAGAAAACGCCCGGCGCAGGTTGGCCGCCAGTTCATGTCGTTCCTGATTTTGATGCAGCGATAGATTGCGCATGTTCTCATGGGTCGGGAAAAACGGCATCTGGAACGCGTGGTCTATCTTCAGACCCCAGTTGAAGTAATAGGCGTCGCCTTTGCTCTTGCGGAATTCGCGTACTGCCTTGATGCCATCCTGCATTTCCTGCGCTACTTGCACTGGATCATCGACGATGATTTTGTACAGCTTCTGTGCTTTCGGCCCCAGTGTCACACCAATGAAATGGTCGATCTGCTTGAAGTAGTCGGCTGAATTGGCGGGGCCGGTAAATACCAGCGGGAATGGTTGGCCAGCATTGTCCGGGTGCAGCAGTATGCCGAGGATGTAGAGGATTTCTTCCGCAGTCCCTGCACCGCCGGGGAACACGACGATGCCGTGGCCTATGCGTACAAATGCTTCCAGGCGTTTTTCGATATCCGGCAGGATCACCAGGTCGTTGACGATAGGGTTAGGTGCTTCGGCTGCGATGATGCCTGGCTCAGACACACCGAGGTAGCGGCCGGTCGGGATGCGTTGCTTGGCGTGACCGATAGTCGCACCTTTCATAGGGCCTTTCATCGCGCCTGGTCCGCAACCGGTGCAGATATCCATTTCGCGCAAGCCGATTTCGTAACCGACTTTCTTGGTGTAATCGTATTCTTCGCGCGAGATCGAGTGACCGCCCCAGCATACGACCAGTTTCGGGTTGAGGTGCGGGTGCAGCACATTCGCATTGCGCAGGATGTGAAAGACCGAGTCGGTAATGCCGGCCGACGACTCGAGGTCGAAGGTCGGATTCGAAATCACTTCATCATGGGTGAACAGGATGTCGCGCAATACCGAGAACAGGTGTTCGTGTATGCCCTTGATCATTTTGCCATCGACAAAGGCGCTGGCCGGTGCATTTTTGATGTCGAGCTTGATGCCGCGCTCACGCTGGATGATGCTGATTTCAAAGGAGCTGTAACGGTTCAGCAATTCCTTCGCGTCATCGGTGTCATTGCCGCAGTTCAGTACCGCCAGTGCGCAGTTGCGGAAGAGTTGGTATAAGCCGCCGTTGCGGGTGTCCAGAAGCCTGTGTACTTCGGCTTTAGACAAGATATCAAGACGGCCGTCAGGAGAGAGCTGTGTATCGACTACTTCATATGCCATAGAGTGCTTAACTTCCGAATGAGTTTATATTTTTTAGATGGTGTTTTCAGGCAAGTATAGCGTCTGTGTCGCGCCGCAGATAGTGTGCTGCAGAAATGCGTGCGAGGACTAATCCGTTTTCATGCCTGTAGGAATGATCAGACCATGAAAACGGTGGTTTGTTGCAAAGGCAGGAGATTAGCGCTCGGTGTCGGTACGCGGCGCAAAGTCGAAAGCGGCCTTTAATGCGCGATACGCTTTTTGTGCGACCGCAGTATGGATGGGCTGGCTCAGCTTGGTAATGACCGCATACATATCACCGGCCGGATCGCCGGGTATCCCTTTACCCTTGAGGCGCAGCTTGCGTCCTATGCTGGAGCCGGGCGGGATCGCCAGCTGGACTGAACCTTCCGGTGTCGGCACATGCACGACCGTGCCTTGTTCGGCATGGTCGCTGGTGAGCGGTACATCGACATAGATGTCACGCCCATCGACCCGATAGCGGCGGTGCGGGCGGATCACGATTTCCAGGTACAGGTCACCGGCCTTGCCGTCGCCGGTGCCGGGGAAGCCCTGGCCTGCCAGGCGCAGCGTCTGGCCCGAGCGCATGCCTTTGGGAATGCTGACTTTCAATGTGCGCTTGGAGACGATAGGCATGCCGTATTCGTCGGTCATATAGGTCGGCATCGACACATTGCGTGTGGTGCCATGGAAAGTGTCTTCCAGGTCTATCTGTACTTTGGTGTGCTGGTCGCTGCCGTGGATGTGCACACCGCGCGGCTTGGGCGGTGGCGAACCCGGGCGGCCCATCATTTCATCCAGGATGTTGCTGAAGTTTTCTTCGGCGCGTGGTTTGGCTGATGGCGGTGGTTCTTTCGGTGCCGCGTTACGTGTGCTTGCGCCAGCTTGCGGTTGTGGGCGTGCTTGTTCCTGTGTGCGTTTGGCTGAGGCTTCGCGATAGCTGAAAGCAGGGCGGTATTCCTGATCGTAGGCCATACGCTTGGCCGTATCCTTCAGGATGGCATAGGCTTCGCCGACTTCCTTGAAGCGGATTTCGGCATACATCTCCCGGCTCACGTCAGGGTGATATTTGCGCGCGAGTTTGCGGTACGCATTCTTGATTGCGTCTTGCGTCGCATCGCGCGGGATGCCCAGGGTTGCGTAATGATCCTTGAATTTCATCTGCTGTTTTCGTCACTTGCCTGCGTCGATTTTGCCGGAATTGGTCCGTTTTGGTGCTGAAGGCGGTTTATGGCAGGGTCATTTTGACATGATCATGTCACGGCTGATTGGATGAATAAGGCGAGTATTGTTTGTCAATTTCCAAGCTAGGCGAAATGCCTGAATACTTTCAATATAGTCAATATTCCCTGTTGTTGTTGCCTAAATTGAAAGCAAACACTGCGATACAGCTAGGTCGCTGACAGTTTGAAGGGCATACTCTCAACTTCGTTCAATAAACCGCATTATTAAGATGAAAAGCATGACCTACGAAGAGTATCTGGACGAAGTGACGACGCTCATGACCGAAAGATTCGACCTCAGCGACGCCGCTGCCATCAAGTACGTGATGCGCGCCCAGGCCGCGGATTACTTCACTTTGCACGACGATGATCCGGCCATGCGTACGCAGGACAGGGCGGAAAAAGACGCCAAAACCATCTTCGAACAACGCAATAAATCCAAGCCGGAAATCTACAAAAAGAAATAAGGCTGGCTGCGACACACTTTTCACTCCAAGCGGCGCATCTAAGCTGGCGCCGCCTTTGCAACATCGGAATAACCATGCATTTTAACCTTCCTGCCACCAGGGCTGCTGTATGCCTGTCACGGACACCATTTTGAGCACGCCTGCACAGATCACCTGGAATGAAGCCGGTGCTGACCGTACGGCGCGCTGGCAATCCGAGAGCGGTCATGCGGCGCCCAAGCGCGTCATGATCGCCGACGACAAGTTGACGGCTGATACCGCTTTCCGCCTCGCCAGTGAAGGTACTGCCTTGCTATGGCGCGGTGACTACCAGAATGCACGTCAACTGCTGCAAGCACTGGCACGCCGTATCGAGCGCAAACCGCGCAAGGCGGCGACGACACCGATAGATGCATTCAATTTCCACCGTCAGGCGCAATCACAACGTGCACGTACGCTGGGCATGGTGCTGCTGGAAGTCGATGCGGACTACAGTATAGGCTTGCGCCGTGCGCCGGATATCAAGCTGGCGTGCAATGAAGCGTATGGTGCGAGCACCGGGCCGTTCGTGGTTTCGCTGCGCGAAGTGCTGGGTTTGATCGGTGCGCATGAGTGGCGCAAGAACGGCGTGGAAATTCCTGCGCTGGGTGCGCGTATCCATCCTTACTACGGTGTGTTTTCACCTGTGCGCGGTGAATACCTGAACCTGATTGCGGAAGCGCCGCTGCCATCGAAGAAGCTGGCCTTTGATATAGGTACCGGTACTGGTGTGATTGCGGCCCTGCTGGCGCAGCGCGGCGTCGAGAAAGTCATCGCTACTGATCAGGATGCGCGCGCACTGGCCTGTGCCAAAGAGAATTTGTCGCGCCTCGACCTGCGTGATCGTGTGCAAGTACTGGAAGCCGATTTATTCCCGGAAGGCAAAGCACCGCTGATCGTCTGTAATCCGCCGTGGATACCGGCACGCCCAAGTTCGGCTATTGAATACGCAATCTACGATCCGGACAGTCGCATGCTGCGTGGCTTCCTCAACGGACTGGCGGCGCATCTGGAAGCCAGGGGCGAGGGCTGGCTGATCCTGTCGGATCTGGCCGAACATCTGGGTTTGCGGACAAGGGAAGAATTGCTGCAAATGATAGAGAGCGCAGGCTTGAAGGTCATCGCCCGCATCGATACCAAGCCAGTGCATCCACGCGCAACAGATGCCAGCGATCCGCTGCACCATGCGCGCGCGGCTGAAACCACTTCCTTGTGGCGTCTGGCAGCACGCTGATCTTTTATAATAGCGGCGCTGCAGCTCACGCAAAGTGCAGCGTCGTACTCACATCATTCAGGAATTAATATGGCTAACAAACCGGCCCGCATACTGACTTTCAAGTGCAAGAAGTGCACGAAATCGGTACAGGTATTTTTGCAGAAAGTCTCTGCCTGCTCACACATCCAGCCGTACCAGGGTATATGCACCTGCGGTGAAATCACGCGTTACGCGACCGGTCAGAAAGACGCGGTCGAGTCCTTTATGAATTCGGAAGACGGTAACTGGTCGCACCACCATCATCATTGATGTGCAGCAGCATCGCTACCGCGGCTTAATTGCTGTCGGTATCGATGAAACGCATTTTGAAATTGCGCCCCTTGATATTGCCATTGCTTAAACGCGCATAAGCCTTGTCCGCCACCTTGCGATCCAGCGCGACGTAGGTCATGAATTCAAACACATTGATCTTGCCGACCTGTTCCTTGGTGAGGCCTGCATCGCCGGTCAATGCGCCGAGCAGGTCGCCGGGCCGCAGTTTGTCTTTCTTGCCGCCCATAATGCACAGCGTCACCATGGGTGCGTGCAAGTCGCCACCTTCAGCTACTTCGAGTTCGTTCAGCTCATACCATTGCACCGGCTTGTTCTGATATTCCTCTATCAGCTTGACCCATTTCTTTTCATTCGGCGCGCACAGGCTCAGCGCCAGGCCCTTGTCACCACCACGACCGGTACGGCCGATGCGGTGGATATGTACTTCGGTATCTTTCGAGACATCGACGTTGATCACCGCGCCCAGCGACTGGATATCGAGTCCGCGTGCCGCGACGTCGGTGGCGACCAGTACCGAGCAGCTTTGATTCGCAAACAGCACCAGGATCTCATCACGTTCGCGTTGTTCCAGTTCACCGTATAAGGCTAGCGCGCTGAAACCTTGTGCGCGCAACTCGGCTGCCAGTTCGCGGCAATGGATTTTGGTATTGCAAAAAGCCAGCGTGGATACCGGACGGTAGTGCTTCAGCAGCGTCGCGACAGCGGCATTGCGGTCGTCATAGTCGACCGCATAGAAACGTTGCTCGATCTGGCTGTCGTCGTGTTGTGCTTCGACTTTGATTTCGACCGGATCGCGCAGGAACTCGGCGCTGGCGCGGCGTATATCGTCGGGATAGGTCGCGGAGAACAGCAAAGTCTGGCGACGTGTCGGACAGGCGCTGACGATGCCTGCAATCTCTTCATAAAAGCCCATATCGACCATGCGATCAGCTTCATCCAGCACCAGCGTCTGTACTTTGGACAGATTGATCGTTTCGCGTGAGATGTGATCACGGATACGACCAGGCGTGCCGACCACGATGTGTGCGCCATGCTCAAGCGAGGCGATTTGCGGACGCATCGGAGCACCACCGCACAGCGTGAGTACTTTGATGTTTTCGGTGGCGCGCGCGAGGCGACGCAGTTCATTTGACACCTGATCCGCGAGTTCACGCGTCGGGCAAATCACCAGTGCCTGCACCGCAAACCAGGTCGGGTTCAGCTTCTGTAGCAAGCCTATGCCAAACGCTGCGGTCTTGCCGCTGCCGGTCTTGGCTTGCGCAATCAAATCGCGTAACTCCAGTATCACAGGCAGGCTCTGCGCCTGTATCGGCGTCATCTCGCGATAGCCGAGTGACTCCAGATTGCTCAGCATGGCAGGTGAGAGGGCGAGACTGGAAAAGGAGGTGGCGGTCATGGATTTTGAAGTAATGCGGCAAAGGACACGCAGTCTAACAGGCATGGGCGGCAGATGCGGAATTCAGCTGCATAAAGCGCCAATAAATTCATGCAAGCGTAGCGACTTGCATATTGGCATCACATTACAAGCAAAATCAGGCAGTCAACCTTACCGAGCTGGCGAGTGTGCAACCACGTCCTTGCGACTTGGCTTCATATAGTGCGAAGTCGGCTCGCTGCAACATGGCGTCTATGGTGTCTTCATCGTGCAAACGCATGGCAATACCGGCGCTATAAGAGAGGTTGAATCCCAGCTCCTGGAGGGAGTGCTGCGCCAGCCACTGGCGCATGCGTTGATCATATGCCATCACCGCGTTGAGATCCGCACATTTGAGCAGCACACAAAATTCCTCACCACCGTATCGACAGAATACGTCCCCGGTACGGCTGACAGCCCGCAATCCGCTCGCAAAAAGCTGGAGCGCGCCGTCGCCCACAGTGTGGCCGTGTGTGTCGTTGATTTGCTTGAAATAGTCTAGATCTATCATCAGCAGGGCGATAGGCTGTCGGTAGCGCATGCTGCTGGCGAAGTCGATGCCAGCCTGCAGCAGCCAGGCGCGACGATTCAGGACACCAGTCAGGCCGTCCAGTGTGGCCAGCCGTTCCAGCTCGCGTGCAGCTTCGTCACGATGAGCGAGCAGGATAGCGACGACTGACAGCACCATCATCGAATTCGATGACAAGGCAAATATCTGGTTGACCAGATAGGGGCCAAAGAAATTCGGGAATTCGGCAGTGTAGAACGCCCCCAGCACCGCGCGGCAGGCCAGCACGATCATTTGTATGGTGAGGCAAATGGCCAATAGCCAGCGCCAGCGTCCGACTGCTACCGTTGGTGGGCGACACAGTTCAACGATCACCGTGGCGATCTGCAAGGCCAGCAGGGCGTTGGCCCAGCCCACGCGAAATGGATAGTTGGCAAAGCCTATGCTGTAGCCGACGGTCATTAATACGGCAATGGCCGCTGGCGTACGTGCACTGACCTTGCGGCCGCACCATATCTGAAAGGCCATGGCATTGAATACCATGCCACTCGAAACACAGCCCATCGCTATGGTAGACAGCAGTTGGTCGGTCCATCCGCCGGGTACGGTTGCGCTCGATGAAAACAGCGAAATCCAACCTGCCGTTTGCAGCACGATCCCGGTTTGCGCGTACCGTGCGGCACGATTCACCCGACCCATAAAGTACGGCAGTGCGACGGCCATGATGCATAAGTTGAGTGTCATGGCGACAAACAGGGAAAAGACGTCGATTTTTGGCACTGGCTGTACTCTCAAAAAATAAGCGTTTGAAACGCAGCGCCCTGGGCCGCTTGCTGAAATAGTCGGGAAACATGCCATCTGGAGCAGGCTCCAGAGGCAGAGATGAGTTGCGTAAAAGCTTGTGCGATGCGGCATGCATGCCGCAACAACATGGGTGACATCTTACCGCCTTGCAACTCAAGTTGGAAGGTTGCTAACGGCTGTGCACTTTGATGCACGTGTGTGGTGGTTTGTGTAGCGTTCGCGTCCGGATCGCCACTCCTTCATTCCTTCACATCGTTTATTTGCCCAATTGAAATCATGTAAACGCCTGAAAAGCGCTGATTTTTCACGACCAAATATATGTTTTCATAATACGGAATATTAATATCGCGCTGCATCAATAAAAAATTCCAAAGGGTAGAATATCGTTTCACATTCAGAAAAATGCATTATAAGTATTTGATAAATAACGAAAATAAAAAATTAAAATATCTTATATAAGACATTGTTGCTGTGCGCAATATCGCCTATGATTAAGTCAATGTTTTTTCTTGTCTTTGTTATTTCACGCATTTAACTGAGGAGAATCATCATGGCAAACCGCGAACAGCAAATCGAAGCACTCAACCGGGACTGGCAGGAGAATCCGCGCTGGAAAGGCGTGACACGCAATTACACGGCTGAAGATGTGGTGCGCCTGCGTGGCTCGCTGCAAGTCGAACACACACTGGCACAACGCGGTGCCGACAAGCTGTGGGAGATGTGCAATAACGAACCCTTCGTCAATTCGCTGGGTGCGCTGACAGGCAATCAGGCGATGCAACAGGTAAAAGCAGGTTTGAAAGCGATCTACCTTTCGGGCTGGCAGGTCGCCGGTGATGCCAATGTCGCCGGTGAAATGTACCCGGATCAATCCTTGTATCCGGCCAATTCGGTACCGCTGGTGGTCAAGCGCATCAACAACACCTTCCAGCGCGCCGACCAGATCCAGTGGTCGGAAGGCAAGGGTGATGTCGACTTCTTTGCGCCTATCGTGGCGGATGCGGAAGCTGGTTTCGGTGGTGTGCTGAATGCCTATGAGCTGATGAAAGCAATGATAGAAGCGGGCGCTGCCGGCGTGCACTTCGAAGATCAGCTGGCTTCGGTCAAGAAATGCGGACACATGGGCGGCAAGGTGCTGGTGCCCACCCGTGAAGCAGTAGAAAAACTCAATGCGGCGCGCCTTGCTGCTGACGTTTGCGGCACCCGCACGCTGGTGATCGCACGTACCGATGCCGAAGCAGCTGACTTGCTGACCTCGGACGTCGATGCCAACGATAAACCTTTCCTCACTGGTGAGCGTACGGTAGAAGGTTTCTACAAAACCCGTTCCGGCTTTGATCAGGCAGTCTCGCGCGGTCTCGCTTATGCGCCGTATGTCGATATGTTGTGGTGCGAAACCGGCAAGCCAGATCTGCAATTCGCCAAGCAATTTGCAGATGCGATTCATGCCAAATTCCCCGACAAGATGCTGGCCTATAACTGCTCGCCATCGTTCAACTGGAGAAAAAACCTCGACGACGCAACCATTGCCAAGTTCCAGAAGGAGTTGGGCGCGATGGGCTACAAATTCCAATTCATCACATTGGCCGGTTTCCATTCGTTGAACTATTCGATGTTCAACCTCGCACATGGTTACGCACGCAACCAAATGTCGGCCTTCGTCGAATTGCAGGAAGCCGAGTTTGCAGCTGCGGACAAAGGCTTCACCGCCGTAAAACATCAGCGCGAAGTCGGCACCGGCTATTTCGATGCGATCACCCAGGTCATCCAGCAAGGTCAGTCTTCGACTACCGCCTTGCATGGCTCTACCGAAGACGAACAATTTTTTGACAGCAAAGTAGCCAAGGTTTGTATTGCAGGGCGCGCAGCTTAGCGTCTTGTAAAAGGAGGCCGCACCCGTGGGGGTGCGGTTAGTTTGAAGTTATAACAAAGTAGACCATCACTGATTTAATTATACGGAGACAAGCATGACTGAGAGCACGATAGACATCCCGGCAGGTATTGAAATTGAAGGCGAATTCAAAGCAGACTACGAACAGGTGTTGACGCCTGAAGCGCTGGCGTTGGTCGTCAAACTGAGCCGTAGCTTTGAAGCGCGCCGTCAAGAATTGCTGGCGATACGAGTCCAACGTGCCAAGCGTATCGACGCCGGTGAACGTCCGGACTTCCTGCCGGAGACTGCCGCGATCCGCGCAGCCGACTGGCGCATCGCACCGATACCGGAAGCACTGGCTTGCCGCCGCGTCGAAATTACCGGCCCGGTCGATCGCAAGATGGTGATCAATGCGCTTAACTCGGGTGCCGATGTGTACATGGCTGATTTCGAAGATGCGAATACACCGAACTGGGAAAACCAGATCGAAGGCCAGCTTAATTTGATCGATGCCGTGCGCAAAACCATCACCACCGAGCGCAACGGCAAGCAATACAAACTCAACGACAAAATCGCGACCCTGCTGGTGCGCCCGCGTGGCTGGCACCTGGACGAGAAGCATGTACTGGTCGATGGCAAACGCGTATCCGGCGGTATCTTCGACTTCGCGCTGTACATGTATCACAACGCGCATGAATTGCTGAAACGTGGCTCCGGCCCGTTCTTCTATCTGCCTAAACTGGAGTCGCATCTGGAAGCGCGCCTGTGGAATGACATCTTCGTCATGACGCAACGTGAACTGGGCCTGCCACAGGGTACGATCAAGGCGACCGTGCTGATCGAAACCATACTCGCCGCTTTCGAAATGGATGAAATCCTGTACGAACTGAAAGACCACAGCGCAGGTTTGAATGCGGGGCGCTGGGACTACATCTTTTCGTGCATCAAAAAATTCCGCCTGGACAAAGACTTCTGCCTGGCTGATCGCGCCAAGGTCACCATGACTGTGCCTTTCATGCGTTCCTACGCTTTGCTGTTGCTGAAGACTTGTCATCGTCGTGGTGCACACGCGATGGGCGGTATGGCGGCGCTGATCCCGATCAAAAACGATCCGGTCAAGAATGAACTGGCGATGAATGCGGTGCGCATCGACAAGGAACGTGATGCGATAGACGGCTACGACGGTGGCTGGGTCGCGCATCCAGGCCTGGTCGATCTGGCGATGACAGAGTTCAAAAAAGTCCTGGGCGACAAACCTAATCAGATTAACAAACAGCGTGATGATGTGCATGCAACGGCGGATGATTTGCTGGCCTTCCAGCCGGAAACGCCGATCACCGAAGCAGGCCTGCGCTACAACATCAACGTCGGTATCCACTACCTCGGTAGCTGGCTGGACGGCAATGGCTGCGTGCCTATCCACAACCTGATGGAAGATGCGGCAACTGCAGAGATTAGCCGCTCGCAAGTCTGGCAATGGATACGTTCGAGCAAGGGGGTACTGGATGACGGCCGTAAAATCACCGCAGAAATGGTGCGGCCTATGATTCAGGAAGAGCTGCTGAAAGTGAAGCAGGATGCGCCTAACGGCAGCAGCCCCAGCTATGCGCGCGCAGCGCAAATCTTCGAGGAAATGTCGACGGCAACTGCATTTGCAGAATTTCTGACACTACCTCTATACGAAGAAATTTGAAGCACAGAAAGTTAAAGCGAAATAATTGATGTGTCTGGGATAGCGCTGAAGAGTGCCTTCTCTTGCGCCGGAGTTGCCCTGCAAGGTAACTCCGGCTTTTTTACAGGACCAGTGTTTTCAGCAGCAAACCGATAACGGCACTGGCAGCAATGACGTGAATGACATTGCGTTTATAGCGTACCAATGCAATCGCTGCGACGATAGCCATGCATGCCGCGATCCAGTCAAAGTCTCCGGCAAATCCCTTCGGCCACAACACGTGATAGGCAAAGAACACCGCCAGGTTCAGGATTACGCCGACGACTGCGGCGGTAATGCCGGTCAGTGGCGCGGTGAATTTCAGGTTGCCATGGGTGGATTCAACCATTGGGCCGCCAGCAAGGATAAAGATGAACGAGGGCAGGAAGGTGAACCAGGTCACGAGTATTGCCGCCGTACAACCCGCAATAAACTGCAAGTCCGGGCCGAACACGGATTGCACATAGGCGCCGACAAAACCGACAAAAGCCACCACCATAATCAGCGGCCCCGGATTGGCTTCGCCCAGCGCCAGGCCATCTATCATTTGCGTAGGTGTAAGCCAGTTGTAATGACTGATTGCACCCTGATAGATATACGGTAGCACCGCGTAGGCACCGCCAAAGGTCAGCAAGGCGGCCTTGGTAAAGAACCAGCTCATCTGTGTCAGCGTATGATCCCAGCCCAGTTGCAGGGTCAGGATCGTCATCGGCACGCACCACAACACGGCTCCAGCCAGCAGGATTTTGATCAGCCTGGACCGGCGAAATTGCGCATGGGCAGGCGTCGGTGTGTCGTCATCGATCAACGCCGGGCCATACGATTTATCGGCCTGCTTGTGCCCGCCGCCAACCGTGAATTTGGCTGGCATATAACGGCCGCCGAGAAAACCGGTCAGTGCTGCTGCGGCGACGATGATAGGGAAGGGCACATTTAGCGCAAAGATTGCGACAAACGACGCGGCCGCTATCGCCCACATCCAGCCATTCTTCAGGGCGCGCGAGCCTATGCGATGGACTGCATGTACGACCACAGCCGTAATCGCCGGTTTGATGCCGTAAAACAGACCCGCTACCAAAGGCACATGACCGTAGGCGATATACAACCAGGACAGCGTGATCAGGAAAAACAAGGAGGGCAGCACGAAGAGCGCGCCAGCGGCGATGCCTCCTTTGCTCTTGTGCAGCAGCCAGCCCATATAAGTGGCCAGTTGCTGTGCCTCGGGGCCGGGCAGCAGCATGCAATAGTTAAGCGCATGCAGGAAGCGCTTTTCACTGATCCAGCGTCTTTGTTCGACTAGCTCCCTGTGCATTAGCGAAATCTGCGCCGCCGGACCACCAAAGCCGATAAAGCCCAGCTTGAACCACAGGGCCAGTGCCTGCATGAAACTGACTGGGGCGGGAGTCGCCATAGCTGCTGCGGCAGGGGTGCCAGGTTCTGGGTTCATGTCGGATGGAAAGGTTGTGTACTGGAGTGGCAAGACTATTACATAGAGCAGCTGTGTACGGAGCATAAAATAAATCAAATATTTAGTTGCATAGCGAATTAGTTTGATCTATGCTGCAGTCATGTTTGATTACTGCCTCTATTTCAATACGACAGCCCTGGCCCGCGTACTCGAACGTGAATGGACCAAGGCTTTCAAGCCGTTTGGCCTGACGCCGGCGCAGGCTTTCATGCTGCGGGCAGTGTTGGCGAATCCAGGGATGTTGCAGAGTGAAGTGGCAGCTACTTTGGCGATTTCTCGTTCAACCGCGACCCGTACGCTGGATGGTTTGCAGCAGATGGGCTTGTTGCGGAGGGTGGCGACCGAGCGTGATGGGCGCGAATCGGCGATCGAACCAAGTGCAGCGGGTATCGCATTAAGGGAACAGCTGGACACGGCCAGTGGGGAAGTAAGTAAGCGCCTGAAGAAGGAGCTGGGTCAGGCAAATTTTGATGAAACCGTTAGTAAAGTTAAAAAAGTTCGCTCAGTCATCAGCTGAGTTTTTTTAAATAAGTAGTTGCATAGCAAACTAAAAGGGGTTGAAAATGCCTATCCTGAACGTGAAAGTAAGTGCAGAAAAAACACCGGAACTGACCAGGCAAATTGCCGAGTTATTGCTGGACCTGACGACCCGCATCCTGAAAAAGAAGCGCGAAGTCACGGCGATTGCTATCGACTATGTGAGCCACGATAGCTGGGTGGTAGGCGGGCATCTCTTGAGCGAGCAAAAGAAAAACAGCTTTTACTTCGACATCAAGATTACAGATGAAACCAACACCAAGGATGAGAAGGCGCAGTACATCAGGGAAGCGTTTGCCGGTTTCGAGCGCATCCTGGGCAACCTGCATGAAGAAAGCTATATCTATGTGCAGGATGTGAGGGCGGCTTCGTATGGTTATGGTGGTTATACGCAAGAGTATCGCTACCACCATTGAGGACGCGATAGAATATCGGCATCTACGATTCATCTGCCTGTGCAGGAAGAAAATCCTGGCTGCAGGTGATTTGCCGTATATAGTTTCCGTCGCCCTCGGAACTAAAAAATAGAAAGCGCATCTTGAATACTGAGAAATACAAGTCCAATTTTCAACTGGCAAATAGTTTCTATGAAAAAAACGATCTGGATGCAGCAAAAAAAATACTGATTCAGTTGTCAGTCGAGATGCCGACCGATCCGCATGTCTTTCGCTTATTGGGGTTTATATTCGGTCGTCAGGGAGATTTCTTTAAGGCCGCAGAGTATTTGGCCCGTCTCATGCAATTGGAACCAGGCTTCATAGAAGGTTGGTATTACCTGGGGAAAGCATGGTACGAGATAGAGAAGTTTGACGAAGCAATCAAATGTTTTGATACAGCAATTGGTTTATACCCGAATTTCTTTGAAGCGCACCACGATAAGGCACGGGCACTTTGTTCCTTGCGTCGATTAAACGAGGCTACTCAGGCATTTGAAATTGCATATAAGTTAAATCCAAACTCTGCCGAACTTTGGACAAATCTTGGCTGGGTGTTTGTGCAGTTGCGGCAGTTTGAAAAAGTGATCGTTTGCTGTAGTCAGGTGTTGAGATTGCAGCCTAAAGATGCGATGGCTTTGCGTGCAAAAGGTGATGCTCATTTCAGTTTGCAACAGTACCAGCAGGCGATTGCAGAATATGAAAAAGTATTAGTTATTGATGCGGATTTTGAGGGCGCGCGGGGTTCTTTGTTGTACGCGAAGTTTATGTCTGCCGATTGGTCCAATCTTGATCATCACTATGAGTTGATGAAAACATCGATTCGAAATGGCAAGAAATGCGTTACACCTTTTGTGATGGCAATCCTTTCAAACTCACCTCAAGAGCAGTCACTTGCTACAAAGAGGTATACGGCAGATTTATATCCGCCCGCGAAAATGGCGCCCCGCAAAGACGGCTCGAAGCCAAATGAGCGTATTCGGCTTGCCTATCTGTCCGCCGATTATCATCAGCACGCTACTGCATTTTTAATGTTGGAGCTATTTAAAAGACATGATCGAAAACGCTTTGATGTCATTGCAATATCGTACGGCCCGGATGACGGAAGTCAGACCAGGAAAGAATTAGAGACAAGTTTTGATGAGTTTATAGATGTTCAGGGAAAGAGTGATCGTCAGATAGCTGAGCTTTTATCAGAATTGAAAATTGATATAGCGATTGACTTAAAAGGCTATACGGACGACGGAAGGCCCGGCATTTTTACTTATGGTGCAACCCCGATCCAGGTTAGTTATTTGGGCTATCCAGGGACGATGGGGGCGGAATATTTCGACTATCTGATCGCTGATAGATTCCTGATTACGCCCGAAGATGAGGATCTGTACTCCGAATCAATTGTGTATATGCCTGATAGTTACCAGGTAAACGGCAGGAACAGGGAGATACATCAGCCGTTGCCTACGCGAGCAGATTGTGGATTGCCGGAACAAGGATTTGTATTCTGTTCGTTCAATAACACCTATAAAAATAATCCGACAGTATTTTCTGTCTGGATGAGTTTGTTAAAGCGGGTGGAGGGTAGTGTTCTTTGGTTGCTGACGAAAACGGGCAACTTTGAAGACAATATTTGCAACGAAGCTATAAAAAGAGGCGTTGATCCGAAGAGAATTATTTTTGCAAAAAATATGCCGCTGCCGCAACACTTGGCGCGCGTGACGCTATCCGATCTGTTCCTGGATTCTTTGCCTTGCAATGCGCACACGACGGCAAGTGATGCTCTGTGGGCCAATGTGCCGGTTGTTACTTGTGTCGGGACTACCTTCGCGGGTCGAGTCGGGCAAAGTGTACTGAATGCAATAGATATGCCTGAGTTGGTTACGCATACGTTGGCGGGTTATGAACAGTTGGCTTTTGAGCTGGCGACGGATAAAAATGCTTTATCGGCCGTACGTGAAAAATTGCGTCATAAGATACAAGCATCACCGCTATTCGATGCAGATCGCTTTGCACATCATTTAGAGTGGGCGTATGAAGAGATGTTGCGACGGTATAAAAATGGGGAAGACTCTGCCAGAATGAACGTACCGAAGAAATCATGATGGATTTTTTCATAGTGAATTGTTGCCTCTGACAGAACTGGAGCGGCCATGAAGCTGGATCAACTTGATCACCTCGTCCTGACGGTCAAGGACATAGAAGTCACGATCGCGTTCTATCAGCGTGTGCTGGGAATGGAAGTCGTTATCTTCGGTGCTGGCCGCAAGGCGCTGACTTTTGGCACGCAAAAAATCAATTTGCATCAGCACGGCAAGGAATTCGAGCCCAAGGCCGAACATCCGACACCGGGTTCGGCTGACCTTTGCTTCCTCACCAGCGTACCGCTGGATGATGTGCTGCAGCACTTCAACAACTGCGGCGTCACGGTACTGGAAGGGCCGATACGTCGCACCGGTGCCACCGGCCCCATTCTGTCGCTTTATCTGCGCGATCCCGATTTCAATCTGATTGAGGTATCGAATCGCATCGTCGATGCCGGTTAGCGTTAAAGCTTGAATAAGGCGGCGTCAGACACAAGTCAGCCTTATCAAGTATCCTCTCGGATTGTTTACATCTGCCTTTGCATAGTCAGGACTTGCAAAGGCTTTCTCTTTTCTGCTCATGACTCACAAGATTACGCCATCGACTGTATTACTGCTAACGCTCGCGCCCATGATGTGGGCCGGGAATGCAATTGTTGGCCGCTCGGTGAATGCGATGGTGCCGCCGGTTACCTTGAATCTGTTGCGCTGGTCGATTGCTATGCTAATCCTGTTGCCGCTGGCAAGCTGGATCTTCCGCCGTAACAGTCCGTTCTGGACGCACTGGCGACGGTTTTCGATATTGGGGCTGCTCGGCGTCGGCTTGTACAACACGCTGCAATACCTGGCGTTGCAGACTTCTTCACCGATTAACGTGACGCTGGTAGCGGCCAGTATGCCGGTGTGGATGTTGCTGATAGGGACGCTGTTCTTCGGCGTGCGCGTATCGTTCAAGCAGGGCTTGGGCGCAGTGCTATCGATAGTAGGTGTGCTGATTGTGCTGAGCCGGGGCGAGCTGCGACAACTGCTGGCTTTGCGCCTGGTGGCCGGTGATATCTTCATGATCATCGCCGCCATCGTCTGGTCTTTCTACAGCTGGTTGCTGACGTTGCCGAAAGACCCGGAAGAGATACGTAGCAACTGGGCGGCTTTCCTACTGGCACAGGTTGCTTTCGGCGTGGCCTGGTCTTGCATGTTTACAGCTGGCGAATGGGCGCTAGGAGATCTGCATATAGACTGGGGCTGGCCATTGATCGCGGCGCTGATCTTCGTCGCAATCGGCCCAGCCATCATCGCTTTGCGTTGCTGGGGCATAGGCGTGCAAAGGGTGGGGCCGACGATCGCTGGCTTCTTCAGCAACCTGACGCCGTTGTTCGCCGCATTGATGTCATCAGCATTTCTCGGCGAAATGCCGCATCTGTATCATGGCGTCGCCTTCATATTGATCGTGGGCGGGATCGTCGTTTCTTCACGGCGCTAATCAAGCGAGGTTAGCCATCCTTAGGCTCATCTTCTTCGGCTCGCGGCGGCGGGATATATTCAATATTCCCCAACACCAGTGCACGACCGGCAAACAGCCCGCCGGTAGTCTCCAGCGCAAAGCGCTCTGCGTCGCGGCTACGTACTTCGCTAATCAAATCTTCCGCTTCCTGCGGCTCTGAGCCCAGCAGGACGACCGCGTGTTTGGCCATTTGCAGCGATGCTTCAAAGGTTTCGCGCACGACGAAGTCGGCATTGTGCTTGACCAGTTCGAGAGCGTGTTCACGGTCGAAAGCACGCACCACGAGTTTGGTGTGCGGGCATTCCTGCCGCGCCGTTTCCACGATGCGGGTGACAGCGTGTTTGTCATTGATGCAGACCAGGATGACTGAGGCTTGCAATGCGCCCGCAGCGTGCAGGATCTCCGGGCGTCCGCCGTCACCATAAAAGACCTTGAAGCCATAGGGCTCAACCGCGCGGATGACGTCCGGATCGCTGTCGATGATGGAGAGTTTGACTCCCTTGGCCAGCGGGCCTTGGCTCGCGATCTGGCCGACCCGGCCAAAGCCGATGATGAGGACGCTGGCTTGCACATCCCTTGGTTCTTCGACGCCGTCGAGTGAGGCAGTTATTTTCCCGCCTAAGCGTTTGTGTAGTACCACTACCATCGGCGTCAGAGCCATCGAGAGCACAACGATGGCAGTGATGTTTGCATTGATTTCAGCTGAAATCACATTCAACTTGAGTGCTTCAGTGAAGAGTACGAAGGCGAATTCGCCGCCTTGTGCCATGAGGATGGCGCGGTCGATGGCTTCCGAGTGATTGCTTTTTGCCAGTCGTGCGACGCAGTAGATGCAGAAGGCTTTGGTCATCATGAGTGCTAATACACCAGCCACAACGATGCGCCAGTTCTCGCCGACCACATCCAGATTCAATGCCATGCCGACGCCGAGGAAGAACAGTCCCAGCAGCAAGCCGCGGAACGGTTCTATATCTGCTTCCAGTTGATGGCGGAAGGTGGATTCCGACAGCAGCACGCCTGCGAGGAATGCGCCCATTGCCATCGACAGGCCACCGACTTCCATCAATAGCGCTGCACCGAGTACGACGAGCAGGGCGGCTGCGGTCATGACTTCACGTGCCTTCGCTTTTGCCAGTACACGGAATAGCGGATTAAGTAGCCAGATGCCTGCGCCTATCAGTATGGTCAGAGAGAGGGCGGCGAAGATGATTTTTTGCAGTACCGGTGCGCCATGCGTAATGGTGGCGTCAGGCGGCGCAATGAAAGCGACGATCGCCAGCAAAGGGACGATCAGCAAATCTTCAAACAATAAGATGGAGACTATGCGTTGTCCGCGCGGCGTTTGCATGTCGCCGCGTTCGCTGAGTACCTGCATGACGATGGCGGTCGAGGTCAGCACGAATCCTGCGCCAGCAATAAATGACACTTGCCACGAGTAACCAAAGGCCATGCCTACAGCTGTCAGCAAAACCGAGCTAAGAACTACCTGCATGCTGCCCAGGCCGAATATTTGTCCGCGCAAGCTCCACAGATGCGACGGTTTCATTTCCAGGCCTATGATGAAGAGGAACATGACGACGCCCAGTTCGGCGACGTGGATGATGGTTTGCGCGTCCGACATCAGGCCCAAGCCGGATGGGCCTATCGCCAGTCCGGCGGCGAGGTAACCAAGGACGGATCCCAGTCCTATGCGTTTGAACAGCGGCACCGCGACGACGGCGGCACCGAGGAGGGTCACGATGCCTACCAGTTGGCTGGGGTTTCCTTCGATGGCCATAAAATTTTCCTGATTTTTGTTAGTGAAGCTCGAAGGGCGATATTGCCAGCAGGACTGCAAACAAAAAAGCCCGCGACCAAAAGGTAGCAGGCTTGATATGAGGGTTTCACCAGTCCTATAGTGGAAAGTGCAAAACCTGGCGCGAGTTGCCTCAACGCGGTTTGATTATGCGCTTGTTCGCTGAAATGTACAACGTTGATTTCTAACACCATATTTCCCTGGATAATCTTGTCGTCTTGCCTATATTGCTAAGACGACATTTTTGTTGGTGAAATAAATCATTTGTAAATTTTCAAAAAATTATAGTTCATTAGTAAAATATATTGGAGTAAAATAAAACACGGTCACAAGCTAACGGGTGTTTGCATCATGAATCGAAGAATTGCTTATTTGGGTATTGCCTGCATGACGGCGCTGCTGAGCGCCTGTGCGGATATGGGCAATATCAAGCCACAAGCGCGGCGCATGGATGCGAATGCGCTGGGCAGCGGCTCGGTAATTAGCCAGTCCGCAGCCAACGATGCGACGCTGTGGCCGCAGCAGCAGTGGTGGCATGCATATGGCGATGCACAACTGGATGCATTGATTGCGACTGCCTTAAGTGACAGCCCGAACCTGCACATTGCTGAAGCGCGCGTGCGCCAGGCGCAGTCCTATGCCGGTCTGGCCGAGTCGGCTACCTTGCCGAATGTCAGCGCGTCGACGTCGATGACGCGTCAATTGTTCTCCGCACATGATTTCATTCCGCCACCGGAAGCTGGCAACTACGCCTGGTATAACCGCGTCGCGGTAGAAGCGACTTACGATCTTGACCTGTGGGGCAAGCATCGTCAGGAATTGGCAGCAGCGTTGGATGAAGTAAAAGTATCTGCGGCTGAATCGCAGATGGCGCGACTGGCACTGGAAAACAATATTGTGCGCAGCTATGTGCAGCTGTCCCTGCAATATGCATTGAAGGATATAGTCGAAGATACCTTGTCGCATCGCGAAAAAGGTTTGCAGGTGATGCGCAAACGCCTGGCCGCAGGCCTGGCTACCGAGATGGACGTGACGCAACTGGAAGCAGCGATTCCTCCATTGCATATACAGATAGAGCAATACGACGAAGCAATCATTGTGTTGCGCAACCAGCTTGCCGCATTTACCGGCAAAGGTCCGGCAGAAGGCGAGAAGATCACGCGTCCGACACTGGCGCTGGATAATAATGCGTGGTTGCGTTTGCCTGCGGTGCTGCCTGCCGACCTGATCGGTCGTCGTCCGGATGTGGCGGCACGTCGTTGGGGTGTGGAAGCCGCCGGTAAGCAAATCGAAGCGGCCAAAGCGGCGTTTTATCCCGACATCAACCTGATGGCCTTTATTGGTTTCCAGGGCATAGGCTTTTCGAATTTCCTCAAAGGTGATTCGTCCATACGTGGCATAGGGCCAGCAATTTCATTGCCGATTTTTGATGGTGGCCGCCTGCGCAGTAATCTGGGTGCGCATACTGCAGCCTACGATATTGCCGTCGAAAGTTATAACGGCACCTTGATCCATGCACTGGAAAGCGTAGCCAACACATTGGTGGTCGCACAATCATTGCAGCAACAAAAAACATTGAACGATGGTGCGCTCGTGACAGCGAGCAAGGCACGTACGCTGGCGAGCAAAGGCTTCGCTGCGGGCATGACTGACTTCCTGGTATTGCTTAATAGCGAGGTCGCCTTGCTGACGCAGGAACAACAACGTGCACAAATCACTGCGCGCATGCTGGAAAGTCACGCTGCACTGATGCTGGCGCTGGGTGGTGGATATCAAGCGGAACCGCAGCCGGAACAAACAAACAGCAACAAGGATAAGCCATGAGTAACTTTGACAGTACCGTACGTCGTATCGCGCGCTGTGGTGAGCGCATGCCCGAACATCCGAAGCAGTTGGTGACCCTGAGCCGTCTGGCGTATCACATCCAGAAGCGTACGCAAGATCAACTGAATGCGGTGATGAAAGAACATGGCCTGACCAGTGTCAGCTATACCGCGCTGATGGTGCTCTATGGTTCGGATGAAGAAACGCAGCGTGCGTCGGACCTGGGTGATGCCTGCTCGGAAAAACCAGCCAACCTGACGCGTATTTGTAACGACCTCGAAAAGCAGGGCCTGATCAAACGTCGCTTCAGTCTGGAAGACCGTCGCAGTGTAGAGATATCGCTGACGACCGCAGGTCGCAAACGCGTCGAACAAGTGTCGCCGGATTACTGGGCTATCCTGCATCAGACCTATGAAGGCCTGACGGAAAAAGAATTGTCGCAGCAGGAAACCATGCTCCGACGCCAGCTCAGCAACCTGGAAGCAAGAAGCCCGGAATGAGCAGCAGCGTCGAAGCCACTGCGCCAGCCCCCACGCCAGCACCGGCTGCTGCATGGCACCGCCGCGCACGCGTGATTGCGCAGGATTGGCTGGAGACGGAAGGGCAGCGCTGGGTCTTCGTGTTGAAAACCTTGCTGGCGGCTTTCCTCGCTTTATGGATAGCGTTCCGTCTGGGCTTTGATTCGCCACGCAGCGCGATGATGACGGTATTCATCGTGGCCTTGCCGAGTAGCGGTATGGCGCTGGAAAAAAGTATTTATCGTTTGTTTGGCACATTGGTCGGTTGTGCTGCAGCGCTGACGCTGATCGCTTTGTTCCCGCAACAGGCAATGTTGCTCTTCATTGCGCTCGCATTCTGGGTCGCCTTGTGTACCGCCGGTTCTGCGTTGATGCGTAATGCGCGTTCCTATGGTTTTGTGCTGGCTGGGTACACCGCTTGTATGATCGCGGTACCGGCCATCGATGCGCCTTTGCAGGTATTCAATCTCGCAGTGTCGCGCGTGACGGAAATCTCCTTGGGTATTCTCTGTGCAGCACTGGTGAACGATGCCTTGTTTCCGAAACATCAGAGTGAGCAGCTGGTGCAGGCCGTACGTCGTTTATATCGCAATATTGCGCAGTTGTGCAGCGATGCGATGCAAGGGCGTTTAACTCCGGAGCAATTGGAACGTTTGCACCTGCAGTTTGCTACCGAAGTGGCGGCACTGGAATCCGGCCGCGCCGCTGCTTTCTTTGAAGCTGGCGATATCCGTACACGCAACCAGCAATTGCACGCCTTCAATGCGGCAGCGATGGTCGGCCTGACCACATTCCATACCTTGCATCAATTGATGCAGCGCCTGCGCAATCGTGGCGACATGCTGGTGCCGGATGTGATGCTGCCTTTGTATGATGCGTTTTCAAATGCTTTGCTGGTGACGAATATCCCGGCGCGTACCGCGGTCGAAGTTGGTGTCACGCGCGACAAATTGAGTGCCTTGCATGTAGTCTTGCCGCAAATGATTGCCGAGGCGCGCGGGAATTTCCTGCGTCATGAATACAACGATGTGCAAAGGCTGAACCTGGATACGGCGCTGGAACTGATGCAGCGTTTCAGTGATGAGTTCTATCAGCTGGTGGTGATTTACCACGATCTGCCCAAGCGCCTGTCGGACAAACCTGCGAAGAATGCCCGACAGATCCTCAGCTACAGCGCCAAGACGCCACCGATGATTGCGCTGGCAGCAGGTTTGCGCAGTGCCGCCGCCTTGTTGCTGCTGACCTTGGCATGGCATGGATTGAACTGGCCGAGCGCAGGTGGTGCGGTCATCATCACCGTGATTTTTTGCGGGCTGGCGGCATCGTCGCCTGATCCTAGTGGTTTGATACGCCAGACCACGCTGGGCTTTGCGAGTGCGACGCCGTTTGCTTTCTTCTGTGCCTTCTTCATGCTGAATCACGTCGAAGGTTACATGATGCTGGTGCTGGCGATGCTGCCGTTCTTGCTGGTTGGTGCGTATATCAGTACCTGGCGCAAGGTGGCGGGTATCGGTATCGGCTTCAACCTGATGTTTGCGCAAATGATTGCACCAGAAAACCTGATGCGCTTCGATGTGCTGAACTTCATTAATGACAGCATGGCGCAAGTACTGGGCCTGGTTCTGGCCGGTCTGATGTTTGCCTTGATCCTGCCTGAGCATAAACAAGGGTCGCGGCGCCATATTGCTGATTCCTTGTGGGGCGAGGCTTTACGCCTGTGCATCAGTGATGCGGCCAACCTGCGCCATCATTTTGAAAGCCGGGTGCGTGATTTGCTGAATCAACTGAGCATGAGCATACGTGGTACGGCAGATGCCGACACACGTCGTACTCTGAATCAGGCGATCACCTTGCTGGAAATTGGCCATGCCATTATCGATTTACGTGATCTGAGCGCACGCCTCAAGCCCGGCCATCCGGCACGCGTGGCCAAAGAGAAGTGCGTCGCTAGCCTGGCTGATTACTTCCGCAAGCCGCAAGCGCCGCAGCATGCACGTGCGCTGGCAGAGACACAAGCCGCAGGCGTGATGTTACGCAGTCTGTTGTTGAGTAAAGAAACATTGCAGGAAAATGAAGCAGCACAATTGCAGCGCGCGCTGACTGACCTGCACCTGATCCATGCTTCCTTGCTGGATCAGTCACTGAACGAATTTTCTACCGAAGCTGCATTGACGAACGGAGCAAGCCATCATGCCGCGTGAGATTTCCATTTTTGGCGTATTGGCGCCATCGCTGCTGCTGGTCTTCCTGCTGGCGGTCGTCATCCACATTGGTGTCGACTGGCTGTGCGGCCACTTCGGTATTTATAAACATGTCTGGCATCGCTCGCTTTTCCGCTTGTGCCTGCTGGTTTGCATATTCGGCGCACTCGCGCTTGTTATTTACTAGGGATCATCGCTATGCGTACCTCCGCTTATCTCCGCTACATCATCACCGGCGTACTCTTGCTGCTTGCCATTTTATTTGGCAAGTATCTGTGGGATGACAATATGTATTCGCCATGGACGCGTGATGGTCGCGTCAAGGCCAATATCATCCACATCGCACCGGATGTGTCCGGCATCGTGACCAGGGTTGAGGTGAAGGATAATCAGTTTGTGCACAAGGGCGATATCCTGTTCACTATCGACAAGAGCCGCTATGCACACGTGTTGACGCAGGCGGAAGCAACGCTTGCTGCGCAGCAGGCAGAGAAGGGTATGCGCAGCAAGGAAGCAGCACGTCGTAGCGGACTGGATGCTTCCATCGTCACCAGCGAGAACCGTGAAGCCGCAGCGTCGCTGTCATCGATAGCCGGTGCCAAGTACCAGGCAGCTGCAGCCGCGCGCGATACTGCGCAATTGAATCTGGAACGTACCGATGTGCGCGCACCGGTCGATGGTTATGTCACCAATTTACATGTGTATGCGGGTGACTTTGCAACTTCAGGCGTACCGCAGCTGGCCGTGATCGATAGTAATTCCTACTATGTCAGCGGCTATTTTGAAGAAACCAAATTGCCGTATCTGAAGGTCAACGATAAGGTCGAGATACGCCTGATGAGTGGCGGCGCGACCTTGCAAGGTCATATCGAAAGTATTTCGCGCGGTATTACCGATCGTGAAGCGAACACTGGCCGTGAATTACTGGCCGATATCAATCCGACCTTTAACTGGGTGCGCCTGGCGCAGCGCGTACCGGTGCGCATACGCATAGACGACCTGGATAAGGATCATCAGCTGGTGGCAGGCATGACTTGTACCGTGATCGTCCAGCCGGCCAAGAAGTAAGCAGCCGTTTTCCCTCAGGTGGCGACGATGCCGTACGGTATCGTGCGCCGCGCATCCTTCAGGGCGACCGCCCACCAATGCAGCTGCGCCAGCATCATCTCCATTGATTTTTCCGCACGTGTAGCTGCGTATAAACGCCCTTGGTCGTCGAACTGTTCCCATGCATTGGCAAAGCTCACGCTGTTGCGCATCGTCGCGACATGCAGTTCGGTAAACACCTGGCGCAATTGTTCGACTGCGCGCAAGCCGCCGGACACACCACCATAGGAAACAAAAGCCAGCGGCTTGGCTTGCCATTCGCGTGATACAGAATCGATCAGGTGCTTCAGCGGAGCGGGGTAGCCATGGTTGTATTCAGGCGTGATCACGATGAAGGCATCGGCGCGATCCAGGCAAGTCCTGAGTGCGTGCAGATCCGGATTTTGCTCGCTCTGTGGTTGTAAGGATAGCTTGGCCGGATCGACGATCTCCAAGGCAAATTCCTGATGCTTGCGGACTTGCGCGCTGGCCCAGTTCGCGATGATGTCGCAGTAACGTCCTTCGCGGATGCTGCCGTAGATCAGGACGAGATTGAGTTTCTCATTCGTTGCGCTTAATTCCCTGGTGGCTATGGTTGGTAACAGTGCTGACATTGAACCTCCAAATGCTGTTTTTCTGCTGTTTTAGGTAATGCGCCGGATGAACGGTGCGCTGATAATATACTGTATATACGTACAGTTAAAAAGAAATAATTACATCCGTTGACCATCCTGCGGATGACGCCCTAAAGCGATGCCTGGCAGTGCATGGGACTTGCGCAACGGTGACGGCTTAGTGTAAAACCTCAACTTAACTTGAGGTCAAGAGGTCGCCATGAAAAAAATCCCGGACGGACAAATACACATGGAGCTGACGGTAGGAGAAGTCGCCACGCGCAGTGGTGTGGCCGTGTCTGCCATTCATTTTTATGAGGCGAAAGGCTTGATCAGCAGTCGCCGGAATACCGGCAACCAGCGTCGTTATGCGCGCGATGTTTTGCGCCGGGTGGCTGTGATCAAGGTGGCGCAGCGTTCCGGCATTCCGCTGGCTTCGATCGCCGCAGCGCTTGCCAGTTTGCCGCAAGGTCGGACGCCGACTATCAAGGATTGGGCGCGACTGTCGGCTGGCTGGCGCGCCGAGCTGGACGAGCGCATAGCAAAGATGATGCAGTTGCGTGACCAGCTAGACCAGTGCATAGGCTGTGGCTGCCTCTCGATAGGGCACTGCAGTTTGCGCAATCCGAGTGACCAATTGGCTGAACAGGGAGCGGGAGCGCATTTCCCGGACGATATAAAGGTGGGGCCAGAATAGAATCAATCGTTCCAAAAATAGGACGGTTAAGCGAAAAATTGCTATCTACCGGGCATTTTGCTTTCCAATTATTGTTCGTCTGTGGCCGGAATCAACCGTGCACAACCCCAGACAGATTCAATAATTTAAAGGAGAAATAGCCATGTCTAAACCTTACACCCGCCTCGACAAAAACGACGTTGCCGTTCTATTGGTAGATCATCAGGCTGGCTTGCTGTCGCTGGTGCGCGATATCGATCCGGACAAATTCAAGAACAATGTGCTGGCGCTGGCCGACCTCGCCAGCTACTTCAAACTGCCTACCATCCTGACCACCAGCTTCGAAGATGGCCCGAATGGCCCGCTGGTACCGGAACTGAAAGCGCAATTCCCTGATGCTCCTTACATCGCACGTCCTGGCCAGATCAATGCGTGGGATAACGAAGACTTCGTCAAGGCCATCAAGGCTACTGGCAAAAAACAATTGCTGATCGCTGGCGTAGTGACGGAGGTCTGCGTGGCATTCCCGGCTTTATCGGCCCTGGCCGAAGGTTATGAAGTGTTTGTTGTTACCGATGCGTCCGGTACCTTTAATGAAATCACGCGTGACGCTGCATGGGATCGCATGTCGCAAGCTGGTGCACAACTGATGAGCTGGTTTGGTGTCGCTTGTGAACTGCACCGCGACTGGCGTAACGATATCGAGGGTTTGGGTACGCTGTTCTCGAATCACATTCCTGACTATCGCAACCTGATTACCAGCTACAACACGCTGACCAAAGCGAAGTAAGGCTGATAGCTACAGATAAAAAGCCCATGACCTACATGGGCTTTTTTTATTGTTACTAGTATCTGCACAGTATTGAATATGACCGTTCGATGACGTGCGTGCTGAATTATTTTTCACTCATGCCAGGTTAAATTCATCTGCCGGAAAAAATAGGCGCGCTTAATATAGCGAATGTATGGCAATCAAACACGCAGCACCTGAAAGTGGAACGACATGGAAGTCGAATTGAAACTATTTATCCGTCCGCAAGATATCGCATCCTTCAAGAAGCATCCCTTGCTGAAGAAGTATGCGCAGTCCGCTCCCGTGGTGCAGGAACAGGTCGGGATCTATTTCGATACCGAGACGCATGAGCTGCGGAAGTCGGATGCAGGTTTGCGGGTGCGCCTGGCGGCCAAGGTCTGGACGCAGACTTTGAAAGCCGGTGGCGAGGTCGGTAGCGGATTGCATCAGCGGCATGAATGGGAATCGGTGGTGCATCGTGCCGAACCGGATCTGTATGCATTGCGCAAGATGATAGACGTGCGTGGTGCATGGGATCACTTGCTTGCATCGCCGAAATTCGCAGCACGCTTGCGTCCCATCTTTACGACCACGGTGAGCAGGACGATCTGGCAATTGCAGCTGTCCAACGGCAGCGAAATCGAATGTGTGCTGGATCAGGGCAATATCAGCCATGCAGATCGCAATGACGCGGTCAGCGAAGTTGAGCTGGAACTGAAGTCGGGCAAAGCATCGCATCTGTTCGGGTTTGCTCTGGAGTTGCTGAAGAAAGTACCGTTACGCATAGAGAATCTCAGCAAGGCCGAGCGCGGATATATTTTGCACGCGCAGGAGAAGCCGGGTGCGGTGAAAGCTGAGAGTTTACGGTTGTCGAAGAATATGACGATGAACCAGGCTTTCGCCACTATCGTCGAAAATTGTTTGCGTCAGGTGCAGGCAAATGCGCCCGGTGTGATCGCAGCAGATAGCATGGAAAGCCTGCATCAGATGCGCATAGGGCTGCGCAGATTGCGCTCCGCTCTGAAGCTATTCCAGGAATTGATTACGCTGCCGGAAGACCTAAAGGAGGAGCTGGAATGGTTGTCCGATGCCATCAGTGCCGCGCGTGACTGGGATGTGCTGGCGACGAAGACGCTGGCAACGATCAGGACTGATGCGGTGGATGACGAGCTGGACGAGGTCAGGCAGGCGGCTTTGGCAAAAGCAGTGCTGCTGCATCAGGTTGCCGCCTCGGCCGTTGACTCGGTACGCTACACACGTCTGATACTGAGTCTTGCGCATTGGTTGCAAGATGGGGCATGGCGTGAATCGCTGCCACCGCTCAAGGGTAAGGATTTGCGTAAACGCCTGAAAATGTTTTCGCAGGACATGCTGGAGAAAGACCAGCAGCGCCTGAAGAAGCGTGGCCGCCAGTTGAAAGATGCAGATGCGAAAACACGCCACCGAGTACGTATAGCGGCGAAGAAGATGCGTTACGACACCGAATTCTTTCAGTCGCTGTATCCATCGCGTGAAACGAAAGAATACGTCGCTGCATTGGCTGATTTGCAGGATGGTTTGGGCAGCCTGAATGATATCGCGGTAGGTGATGAGTTGTTGTCGCAGATCGAGAAAGATCAATCTGAACTGACCGGCATCACCGGCTTTATCCGTGGCTATCTTGCCGCTCGTGCGGCGGAAGACGAGTGCAAGGTCAAGAAGTTGTGGAAGAAGTTTAAGGCCAAGCAGTTTCCTGAGTGAAATGCGGCAGCGTGCATGGCCTGATCTGGCCACGAGACGTCAGATTGGGTAACTAAAATAATTAAAAATATATTTTTCTGACCCTGCCTCCAAAACGGTTTCCCGTGGGTAGTACCTGTATCAACCGGATTATTGCAGTGGCGATAGTTCCTGTTGGTCACACTTATCCACTACAAAAAGGAAACCATCATGAATAAGCTCCATTCCGTTGTCGTCCTGGCCGGTTTTGCCGCATTCTCCAGTGCATGGGCAGCCCCATTTACGCAAGATGCACTCCCTGCCGCAGTGCAGGTTCCTGCTGGTAATCATGTAGCGATGGAAACCGTCGGTGCCGGTACCATCACCTATGAATGCAAAGTTAAAAAAGACACGATGGACCAGCATGAATGGGTATTTGTCGGTCCTGATGCCGTGTTGTCCGATCGCAGCGGCAAAGCAGTAGGCAAATACTTCGGTCCACCAGCAACCTGGGAAAGCAATGATGGTTCGAAAATCACCGCAACCCAGCTGGCAGTCGCACCAGGCGGCACTGGCAACATCCCGCTGCAACTGGTCAAGGCCAACCCTGCCATGGGTAACGGCGCGATGAACGGCGTGACCTTCATCCAGCGCGTAGCGACCAAAGGCGGTGTGGCACCAGCTTCGGCTTGCGCAGCAGGCAACCTGGGCGCGAAGGAAATCGTCAAGTACCAGGCTGACTACATCTTCTGGAAAGCCATGTAATGACAAGCTTGCCCGTCACAATTGTCGGCGGGCAAGGTTGCAGCAGTTATAATCGGCTGACACGACTGTTAGCAGCCGATTACTTACTGGCGTATCTATCCTTGAACGAAGACTCCTTTGATTACGATGCCGCCTTGCGGGCTTGTGCCCGCGGTGAGCAAGAGGCACTACAACAGATCTACCGGCAGGACGGACCACGTCTGCTGGGTGTCGCGTTGCGCATAGTGCGGCAACGTGCATTGGCTGAAGATGTGTTGCATGACGCCTTCGTCAATATCTGGCGCAAGGCCGGCAGCTTTGATGCAGCACGCGGTGCTGGGCGTGGCTGGATACACAGCATAGTGCGACACCAAGCATTGAATCTGATGCGTGATCGCCAGCAGGAGATATATACCGATGAAGATACGGTAGAAGCACTGGATGCGCAGCAGGGTGAGCATGCACATGATTCGTTTGAAACGCATGTCAATCTCGGCAAGCTGGATGACTGCCTGTCGCATCTGGATCACGCCAAACGCAGCAGCCTCTTGTATGCCTATGTTGACGGCTGTAGTCATCGCGAAATTGCAGAGCGGATGAAGTCGCCGGTAGGTTCAGTCAAGGCGTGGATTAAACGGGGTTTGTTGGCCTTACGGGAGTGCATGGGATGAATGAATCGGATGAGGAGTTGCAGCAGCTCGCCGGTGAATACGTACTCGGCACGCTGAATGCTGCGCAACGCAGGGATGTCGAAGCTCGTCTGTCACGGGACGACGCATTGCGTCACGCCGTCGAACAATGGGAGCGACGTCTGATGCCACTCACCGCGATCCCTGAACCACAGGAATTACCACCACAGTTGTGGCCGCGTATCGCTGCCAGCATAAGACCAGCGACACGTGCGCTGGAATCCGGCTGGGCCGGTTTATGGAATAACGTGCGCCTATGGCGTTTCCTGAGTGCCGGCAGCATGACTGCCGCCGTTTTGTTGGCAGTGCTAATGGTGACGCGTCCGGTTGCGACTGAAACTAAATTTATGGTGGTACTGGTTGACCCGAAGGCGCAGACACCGGGCTGGATAGTACAAGCCAAGCTGGGACAACAATTACAGTTGCAACCATTGGGCAAGGAAGAAGTCCCTGCCAACAAGTCCCTGCAGTTCTGGACCAAGGGTGACGGCTGGAATGGTCCGGTCTCACTGGGACTGGTCAGCCCCGGCAAGGATGCAACTTATACGCTGGATCATTTGCCTCCTATGCAGGAGAACCAGCTGTTCGAAATCACACTGGAACCTGAAGCCGGTTCACCTATCGGTCGTCCGACCGGACCTATTCTCTACATAGGTCGCGCCGTCAAACTGACGACTTAAAAATACAGGCGGCCTACTTATGGCCGCCTGTCTTCATATCAGGCCTTGGCTTGCATCCTGTTTCCAAACAAAGGCTTCTGCACAGTCTGTGTCAGCAACACGCCTATCAATGTCACGCCGCCACCGATTACATGGTAGGCATGCATCGCATCGCGCAGCCAGATCACAGCAAACAAGGCAGTCAAGACCGGCAGCAGGTTGATAAAAATGCTGCAGCGATTCGGCCCCAATTGTTTGACGCCTTCTATCCACAGGAAGGACAAGATAATCGATGAGCCTATACCTGCATAAGCGATCAGTGGCAGCGTACGTGCATCCAGTTCAGCTGCACCCGGCGGCAACATCACAAACATAGGCAGCATGAACAGCAGGGCTGCGCCGGCCTGGATATAAATCGCCTGCCATGCCGGTACGTTCATCTTCCAGTGCTTCAGCAAGACGCCATACAGCGCATACGAAGCCGCCGCCAGCAGCATCAGCAAGTCACCAAGATGCACGCCCGAGCTGAGCGCGGCGGTGAGACTGCCTTGCCCGACCAGATACAGGATGCCGCCAAACGAAAGTATGCCGCCGCCTACCATGCCCAAAGTGATGGCTTCACCCAGCACCATTACGCTGAGGATGGCGGTCAGCAATGGGATCAGTGCGGTCACGATAGCCATATTGGTCGCGGTCGTACTTTCGGCAGCGCGGTAAGACAGGCTCTGGAACAAGGCCATCGCCAGCAAGCCGGACAAAGCCAGTTTCCAGAGATGACGACGGATCATCGCGCGGTTGCGCCATAAAGGTCCGAGCATGACCGGACTCATCAGCAACAGTACCAGCACCAGGCGATAAAACGTGATCGCAGTCGGCGAGATCGCAGAGGCGGCGAGTTTGGAAACGATCACATTTCCGGCCCACAGCACGATGGCAAAGAAGGGGTAAAAAAAGGCGGATAACGCAGGCGTATGTGGGTTGGCAGCAGGGGATGCGGACATAAGACACTCTCAGTATTCTTGATAACGGGAGTAAATTTTGCCCTGATCTGGCTAGTCGTTCGCGTGCTAATATGACTCAACTTATCGCAAAAGTGACACTATGGCTGACGCCACTCCCTATCAGGATCTGGTCGGTTCGGATGCACCTGCTGCCGCACTGGCCATCGATTACCCGCACGGACATGTGATTCCGCCGCACCGGCACGCTTATGCGCAGTTGCTGTATGCACTGGAAGGGGTGTTGACGGTTGAAACGCAGGATGGACGCTGGGTGGTGCCGCCTACGCGTGGCGTCTGGTTGCAGCCGGATGTCGATCATCAGGTCAGCATGCGCGGCGACGTCAAGATGCGTACCGTGTTCGTGAATCCGACTTTCCTGCCCAATCTGCAGCAGCACAGCTGTGTGCTCGATATTCCGGTTTTGTTGCGGGAACTGATCGTATCAGCGATAGGCATTACGCCGGATCTGCAAGTCGGCACACGCGACTGGCATTTGCTGCATTTGCTGGTGATGGAATTGCGCTCGGTACCGGTTTTGCCGCTGTATTTGCCTTTACCCGCGGACAGTCGCTTGCGTGAAATTTGTCAGCAGACCATGCTTTATCCGGATGAGCAAAATACCGTGCAGCAGCAGGCTGAGTTACTCGGTATTTCCACGCGTACCTTCCACCGCTTGTTCCTGCGTGAAACCGGCATGCGCTACGGGCACTGGCGACAGCAGGCTCGGCTGTTGCTGGCGCTGGAAAGCCTGGCACGCGGCGACAAGGTGATCGATGTGGCACTTGAACATGGCTACAGCAGCCAGAGTGCGTTTGCGGCGATGTTCAAGAAACACTTCGATATTTCACCGAGTCGTTTTTTCAGCTGATGCTATTTGCTGCTTACTGGAAGTCACGGCTGGAGATGGATAGCTCGCCGAGCAACTCCGAGTGATCGACGATGCGTTTGGCGACCAGGTGACGTACATCGTCTTTCGATTGCCAGATGCCGTAGACAGTCATCAATTGCGCATTCAGGATTTCCTTGCGTTGTTTGTCGACCAGGTCGGGCCAGATGATGACGTTGGTGATGCCGGTTTCATCTTCAAGTGTAACGAACATGGTGCCTTTGGCGGTCGGTGGCCGTTGCCGCATGGTGACGATGCCGGTGGTGCGTGCCAGCTTGCGGTTGGCGAAGCCTTTCATTTCCAGTGCCGTTGATAAGTTCATTTGCTTGAGCCGTGGTCGCAGCAGGGCAAGCGGATGGCGCTGCAGGGTCAGGCCGGTACTGGCATAGTCGGCGATGATTTCCTGACCTTCACTGGCCGGTGGCAGGATTAATGGCGCTTCCACTATAGGTGCGTCGCGCAGCAAGGCTGGTGGAGGCAGCATGCCAGCAACTTCCCATTTGGCCTGACGCCGATGTCCGGTCAGCGCGAGCAGCGCATTGGCGCGTGCCAGTGCGCCCAGTTCATGCTGATCCAGTGCGGCGCGACGTGCCAGGTCATCGGTATTGCTGAAGCTGCGATGGGTACGCGCCTCGACTATGCGTTCCGCCGCAGCCAGCGATAATCCTTTGACCATATGCAGGCCCAGTCGTACTGCCGGATATTGCGCGTGTATGTCCTCCATCGAGGAATCAGTCCCGCTGATCATGATGTCGACCGGACGTACTGGTACACCATGGCGTTTTGCATCTTGCACCAGTTGTGACGCGGAATAAAATCCCATCGGTTGTGAGTTCAGCAGCGCCGCGAGGAAGGCGGCTGGTTCGTGGCACTTGATCCATGCCGAGACATAAACCAGCAGCGCGAAGCTGGCGGCATGCGATTCGGGGAAGCCGTATTCGCCGAAGCCTTTGATTTGTTCGAACAGGCGATCCGCAAAGCCGGGATCGTAGCCATTTTCTGCCAGCCCATCCTTGAGTTTCTTTTCGTGTTTTTCCAGATTGCCTTTGCGTTTCCACGCTGCCATCGAGCGCCGCAAATCATCGGCCTCACCGGGACGATATCCGGCCGCAAGTACTGCGATTTGCATGACTTGTTCCTGGAAAATAGGAACCCCACAAGTGCGGGATAGCGCTTCTTTGATTTTTTCGCCGGGGTAAGGTACATCCTCTTTCTTCATGCGCCGGTTCTTCAGATAAGGATGCACCATGCCACCCTGTATCGGTCCCGGCCTGACGATGGCGACCTGTATCACCAGGTCGTAATAACAGGTAGGACGCAGACGCGGCAACATGGACATTTGCGCGCGCGATTCGATCTGGAAGACGCCTATGGTATCGGCGGCGCAAATCATTTCGTAGGTGGCGGCATCATCATCATGGATGTCCTGCAGTTCGAAGTCACAGCCGCGCCGCTGGCTTATCATTTTCAGTGCACGCTGTATCGCCGATAACATACCCAGTGCGAGCACGTCGACTTTCAAAAAGCCGAGTGCATCCAGATCATCCTTGTCCCATTCAATGACGTTACGATTTTCCATCGCGGCGTTTTCTATCGGTACCAGTCGCGCCAGACTGTCGTGCGCGATGACAAAGCCGCCGGTGTGCTGCGATAGGTGACGTGGAAAGCCGATCAGCGTTTGCGTTAGCTCGACCAGCTTTTGCACTATGGGCGAGTCCGGATCAAAACCGTTTTCCTGCAGGCGATCTGCGCCTATTTGTTTACCGTCCCACCATTTATGCGATTGCGACAGGCGATTGACCTGCTCAAAGTCCAGCCCCAGTGCCTTGCCGACATCCTTCATCGCCGAGCGTGGCCGATAGGTGATGAGGGCGGCAGTTAATGCGGCACGATGGCGGCCGTATTTGTCGTAAATGTATTGCATGACTTCTTCACGTCGTTGATGTTCGAAGTCGACATCGATGTCCGGCGGTTCATTGCGCTCACGGGAAATGAAACGTTCAAACAGGACACTGCTGCGTGACGGATCGACCTCGGTGATGCCGAGGCAATAGCAGACGATGGAGTTGGCCGCCGAGCCACGTCCCTGGCACAGGATTTTTTTGCTGCGCGCGAATTTGACGATGTCGTATACCGTGAGGAAGTAAGGTTCATAGCGCAGTTCGTGGATCAGGCTGAGCTCATGTTCTATCTGCTTCTGGAATTTCTCCGGGATGCCATTCTTGTAGCGTTTTTGCGTCGCGCCTTCATAGGTCAGGCGACGCAGATAGGCTGACATGGTTTCCCCGGCAGGAACGATTTCTTTTGGATATTGATAGCGCAATTCTTCCAGCGAAAATTCACAGAGTGCAGCCAGCTTCAGTGTTTCTTCCAGCAAGGCAGCCGGATAAACCTGCGACAGCCGTAAACGTGAACGCAGATGCTGTTCGGCATTAGGTTGCAAATCCATCCCGCATTCGGCTATCGATTTGCTGAGCCGTACCGCGGTCAACGTGTCTTGCAGAGGTTTGCGCGAACGCACATGCATGAGCACATCACCCATCGCGACCAAAGGCAACGTATGTTGCACAGCCAGTTCTTTTAATTGTGCATGCCAGTGCTCATCACCTGACCAGTGCAGCAGCTCAAGCGCTATCCATGCATGTTTGCTGAATGTTTGCCTGAACCATGCGGCTTGTTCGCTTAATTCGTCGTAACTGGCGCAGCGTTGTGGCAGCAGGATGGCGAGGCAATCCGGTAAGTGCATCAGATGTGCAGCGCTGGCATCAAGCTGGGCGTCCAGGTCGCTGCGATACAAGGTATAGCTGCCTTTCACCGCACGCCGTCGTGCCAGCGTAATCAGTTCGGATAAATTGCCATAGCCTTCCTTGTTCTGTGCCAGGAAGAGCAGTTTCGTGCCACAAGCCAGTTTGATTTCGCTGCCTATGATCAGATGCAGTTCGCGCTTTTTTGCTTCCACATGTGCGCGGACTACGCCCGCGAGCGAACATTCATCGGTAATCGCGAGGCTGCTGTAGCCGAGGTCGCAGGCGCGTTCTACCAGCTCTTCCGGATGCGAAGCACCGTGCAGGAAAGTGAAGTTGGAGCGGCAATGCAATTCCGCATAGGAGGGCAGGCTGGGCAGCATGATGTTCTGTGTCGCATGTCAGGCGAATAATCCATGCAGGAACCAGCCCGAGCCATGGGTGCTGCTGGTAGTGCGCAAGCGGAAGATCCAGAGCAATACATGTTGTTCGTTTTGCGCAATGAAGTAATCGCGTGTGGCCAACGCGTCATCCCACCAGCCGGACTCTATGCGCTCGGGGCCGGTCAGCAAGGTCAGCGGGCTTTGGTAAAAAGGTTTGTGTTGATGCGTGTGCAAGGCCAGTGGCTGTGGCAAGAGCCAGGTCGGTCGTACGCAATGCGGATGTGTATCGGTTACTGCATCGCGTGTATTACGGCGTGCCGCCTGTTGATGGCTGAGTACGCTGCTCATCACGCTTTTCTCCGGCCTGTGATCGGCAAAGACCGAGAGCTGGCGCACGGCCTCGTTGCCAAGTCGGCTTTGCAGACGCTCGACCAGACGTCCGGTATTTTCTGCATCCGAGCTCGGGGTCGGGAATAATTCGGTATTCGGCGCCGCCTGTGCGGTGATCTGATCTGCCTTCAGGCTGATCTCGATAACAGGTGCAATCAAGTCCAGTTGCCCCATGCGTTCGCGCAGCAAGAGTGCAAGGTGATCGATGTCGCGACTCGGCATGCCGAGCTGGATGCTGACCGCGGTGCTGCGATGATCGTGCTGTCGTGTCGATTCATGATGCAGATAAAGTGTGATGCCAGCGACGGCGGCATGGCGTGCACTGAGCCAGCCTGTCAGTTGCAGCAGCAGGCGGCGTGCGGCAAACAGCAGGGCTTCGGTATGCTCGACACGCGCTGGTAATTCCAGTTTGACGTCGAAAATGGCGGGCGCTTCAAACCACTGGTGTGCTTCTGCTTCGGTGCCGTAAGCCCGATCCAGTTCACTCAGCAGCGCCTGGCCAAAGCGACGCGCGACACCGGCGCGCGGCAATTGACGCAAGTCACCGAGACGGCGACAGCCTATGCCAGCCAGCGTATCCAGATGCGCTTGCGCATGGTCCAGCACATGCAGGGGCAAGGGATCGAGCGCTGCGCTGATATCGCCATCATGGGCAAACACTTGCGTGATGCCTGCTGTTTGCGCACGTAACCAGGCACCGCCTGCAGTCGCGGCACTGGCCAGGCGTGCGTGCAGGCCGAGTTCCAGCAAACCGCTGAGTAATTGCGTGGCGATGCGTTGATGACCGCCAAACAGGCGCAGGCTGGCACCGACTTCGAGCAACAAACCATCAGGACGTAATACGACATGTGGTGTGAAGTGCAGACTCCACAGCGCGGCTTCTTCCAGTGCCTTGCTTTCCTGCGCCGGATCGCGCGGCAACGCCTGCAAGTCAGCGGCCAGCGCGCGTGCACTGGCTTCCGAGTTGCCCGCACATATGCCTGCGTCATCCGCCAGTTGATTGCACCAGCCTACGACGTTCCGTTCGCATATGACGATGGGGACATGGTCATATGGATCCGGCTCGCAGGAGATATGCCTAAGCCGGCAACGGAGCGCGGCGTCGAGCGGCAGTTGCGGCAAGTGTAGGGCGATCCACAGCATAGGTAGGAATATCGGAAATGGTTGTGCCTGACATGCGATTCGTGAGTGGCTGCCGCAGGATTTCAGGTATGGCGAGCGGCAGGATTAATGGTGCGGCGTGGACTGGCCCACGTCGTTTGATGAGTTCGACTGACATGCGGCCTGCTTTTGCAGGTTGGCAGACGATACGCAGCGGTGCGGGTGACGAAGTGTCTTGTGTATTGAGTGGACGAAAGACAAAGCTCAGGCCTTCACCACCAGCGGCTGCCAGTTGCAGGCGACGCAGATGATCGGTGCGTGCTTGCGGCAGCCAGCACAGCAGCGCACCGAAGCTGGCGCTTTTCAAGGTTTGTTCTATCGCCCAGATACGATCGGCGGGCTTGTCGGTTTCGATCAGGATCAGTTTCTTTAAGCGTATGCCTAACTCTTCCAGCGCAGCCGGATAAGGGATGTGCGGTGGCCCCAGCAGGATCACGGTTTTATCGGTTTGCGTGAGACGTGCGAGAGTCGGTGCGAGCAAGCGCAGCTCGCCTATGCCGGGTTGCGCCATGAGTAATTCAATCAATACGGAGGGTGGCCAACCGCCGTTCGGCAATTCACGGTCCAGTGCCTGGTAGCCGGATGGCACCGGCGTCGAACGGTAAGAACCCATTTGGTCGGCACGCCAGACGGCATCCGGCAACGATGGCGGAATTTCGGGGGCGGCGACAGGAGGGGCTAAGGATCGGGATAAGTGCAGGGCGGCAGCCATACGACCTCCAAAGTATTGCTTGGCGATAAAGCTTCAGTTGATTTACATGCGTCAATATACTGTATGTATGTACAGTATAAAAGCTTTGTTTGAAAAGGTGCGGATTTATTTGCTGAGGCTTGCCGGAATGCTATCGATGCTGTTGCCGCATCCTGTTTGTGGATTCCACTTAGCAATATTTTTGCATCCGTTTTGCTGCTCGTTTTATGATGAGAGTCCGGCAACGTAACGACACGCGCGCAGACCATCAATGAAACAACAGCTCATCCAGCCTGTGCTGACAGGCCCGACCGTAGAACTCCGTCCTTTGCAAAAAGAAGATGCCGCACAGTTGGTACAGGCTGCAGCCGATGGCGACTTATGGAATCTAAAAGTAACCGTGATCCCGGGACCGGATAGCGTGGATAAGTACATTGGCATCGCACTGGAAGGACGTGAGCAAGGCACCGTCATGCCTTACGTCATCATCCGTCGCGATACCGGACAGATCGTCGGCAGCACCCGTTTCTGGAAGGTCGACCTGGCGAACCGCAAGATGGAAATCGGTCATACCTGGCTCGGCAGTTCTATCCAGCGTTCCGGCATCAATACTGAAGCCAAGTATTTGTTGCTGACGCATGCGTTTGAAACTATGCAGGCGATACGCGTGCAATTCACCACCGATGAATTGAATGAGAAATCACGCGCCGCGATTTTGCGCATAGGTGCGAAGCAGGAAGGCATAGTCAGGCATGAACGCATCATGCCGGATGGCCGCAAGCGCAATTCGGTACGCTTTAGCATCATCGATACAGAGTGGAATGATGTGAAGGCGATGCTGGAACAAAAGATGGCGCGCTAAACGGTGATACGTTAAGACCCGCGCAGCAAGAGCCAGCCAAACCACAAGCCAACTGCCAGCAAGAGCAGCGCTACCATACGCTGCAGTTGCGTCACATTCAGGGCGGCCGCCGCACGTTGTCCGGCGAATGAACCGAGCAGCATCAGCACGCCACAGATCAGCGCAAGTTTGATATCGAGTCGTCCTTCCAGCGCATGCACGGTGCTGCTGGCGATTGCAATCGGAAACTGTATGGCCTGCCCTGCGACGACGGCGAAAGGCAGCGGCTGACGCATCAACATCAGTAGCGGCAGGATCAGCACCGGGCCACCGGTACCAGTCAGGGCCGAACCAAAACCGATTACAGCACCCAGCATAAACAGGCTGTGCGTGCTGAGGAAAGCAGCCGGAGTCACCGCCACATCGAGCGGACGCAAACCGCGCCAGCCGGCAAATAAAACCAGCAGCATCACACCCAACATCAGACTACCTGCAGATAGCCAGTGCACGGTCAGCGCGCCACCGGCAGCACCCAGCAAAGCACCACCCAGCAGCGGCAGGCAGCGTTGCAGCAACTCGGGCTGGCGTCGCATCGGACGCACAGCGACGAGGGCGGGCAGGGAAAAACTAAGGGACGCAGCAGCGATTGCTTGTGGCAGCGGAATACCACCGAGATGCGTCAGGATAGGAACCAGCAGCACGCCGCCTATACCGCACGCACCGATCAGTGCACCAGTCAGCAGGATGGCTGGCAGCATCAGGGCCGCGCTGGCCATGCTCAGCATGTGCTGCTGGCTTTCAGGTGGGGTGCTGCTTTTGTCTGTGAAATCATCCCTGTGATTATGCCAGAGATGAGTGACTGCACATGGCGTGTGGCTGATATTGCGCTGCTGATTTTTTCATGTCAGCATGCGTGAACTATCCCCATTCAAGAAGTATCGGGGCTGTGCATTTTTCTTATTTTTTAAGTGTTTATGCGGACGATACTTTTTCTTGGGCTGAGCCTTGCAGCTTCCTGCGCGTGGTCGCTGGACAGCAATATCCAGAATTCATTGGGCATGAAATTCGTGCTGATTCCGTCAGGTGAATTTGTCATGGGCAGCGATGAATCAGCGGAAGTGCTGGCGCAACAGTATCCGCAATACGATCACAAACGTTTCGTCGAACTGAGCGACGAAGGTCCGGCGCACAAGGTGCGCATTACCCATCCTTTTTATTTGGGCCAGTACGAAGTGACGGTCGGCGAGTTCCGTCGTTTTGTCGAGGCTTCCGGCTATCAACCCGAATCAGAAGCTGATGGCACCGGCGGCTATGGCTATAACCCGGATTACGATCCGGCCAAATCAAGTCGCGGCGATGCCTTTGAAGGACGCAATCAAAAGTACTCGTGGCGCAATCCCGGCTTCCCGCAAGATGAACGGCATCCAGTCGTGAATGTGACGTGGAACGATGCGGTGGCAATGTGCAAATGGCTGAGCAAGACGGAAGGGCGCACCTATCGTTTGCCGACTGAAGCCGAATGGGAATACGCTGGACGCGCTGGTACCCGTACCCGTTATTACAGCGGTGATGATCCGCAATCATTGCTGAGTGCCGCGAATGTATTCGATGTCGATGCGGCGAGGAACTGGCAGCAATGGAAGAAGTTTGCGCTGGATGGGCCGGATGGTTTTGCCTTCACCGCACCGGTTGGCAGCTTCGCACCGAATGCTTTCGGTCTGTACGACATACACGGCAATGCCTGGGAGTGGACTGCCGACTGGCATGATGATCGTTACTACAGCTATTCACCGGTCGATGACCCGCAAGGACCCGCCAACGGCACGGTACGCGTGCGGCGTGGCGGTTCCTGGCATACCTGGTCGTTCTATGCGCGCTCGTCGTATCGCAACTGGAATTCGCAGGATACGCGTTACACGCTGGTGGGCATGCGTCTGTTGCGTGAGGCGGATTAGCTGCTTGTCTGTTCAGTCTTATGCATGCGCGACTTCTGCTGCGATCAGCGATTGATGTACGCCCATCGCCGCCATCACACCATCTGCCATCGCCAGCGTGATGTTGTGCGGCACACGTGCCGCATCGCCGGCGGCGTACACACCTGTCACGCTGGTGAGTTTCACGTTACTGGTGCGCACGATTAAACCCATAGGTGTTTCATCGAAGTCGCAGCCGAGCTGCGCTGCGAGCGGGCTGCTTTGCTCTGCCTGCACCGCCACGAAGAGTGCATCCAACTGAATTTTCCGACCATCGGCCAGGCGTAGTCCATCCAGCGCCGGGGATGCACCTTCTATGCTGATGACAGGTGTGGTCTCTATCTGCACCTTGCGTTTTCGTAGCAGGTTTAGTGCTTCATCATCCAGCTCGATTTTGCCATTGGTAAAGAGCGTGACATCACCCCAGTCGGCGACGATGGAGGCCTGGTGTACCGACATCGGTACGCTGGCCAGCACGCCTATCTTGCCCTGATTGATTTCATAGCCATGACAGTAAGGGCAATGCAATACGGTCTTGCCCCAGCGTTCCGCCAGACCTGCCAGATCCGGCAGGCGATCACTGAGACCAGTCGCCAGCAGCAAGCGTTTGCCTGCGTAGGTTTTACCGCTTTCGGTACGTATGCTGAAGTGGTCGCCGCGGTCTTCCGCCTGTGTCGCGTAGTCACTGACGAAAGACACCGTCGGATAAGCAGCGAGTTGTGCGCGTGCCTGCTCCAGCAATTCATTGCCCGGTGCGCCATCATGTGTGAACACACCATGTGAATGTGCGGCAAAGCGATTGCGCGGCTGGCCGCCATCGATGATGAGGATAGGGCGACGTGCGCGTGCCAGTTGCATGGCGGCAGAGAGTCCGGCAAAGCTGCCGCCTATGATGATGGCGTCGTAGGTATTCATTTGTGTTCCTTTCCATGTGCGGCGTAATGCGGGGGCAATTTGATGCCCTTGAATAAATCCGCCAGCGTGATATTGGCCAGGCTGTTTGCGAACTGCGCTTCTGCTTCTGCGTAGGCATCATTCAATGCATTGCTGACCGCACGTTCGAGCTGGCACACCGGCGCATCTGCTTCCAGTTGCAGCGGGACGGGTTCATTTAATGCGATATACACATCGCGCAAGGTGATCTCGGTGATGGGGCGCGCCAGTGTCCAGCCACCGCCGTGTCCGCGTCCGGATTGCACCAGTCCGTTTTCTCGCAGGCCAGCCATGGTGCGCCTGACCACGACCGGATTGGTTTGCAGGCACAGTCCCAATGCCTCGGAAGTCATGGGGTCGGCCTGGTGTGCCATGTGCATGAGCGCATGCAGGGAAGCGGATAATTTGCTGTTCTTTTTCATGTAACTATAATAGTTACAATATCGGATGCAAGTCAAGCAGAGAAAGTAAGTGAGGGAAATAGGGCGGGGTTTTGCTGGCTGTCAGCGGCTTCTGCGCTTGAGCTGCGCTTCCAGCGCGTCTATACGTTCGAGCAAGTCCAGCGCCAGTGCGACACCCGGCGTATTGACCTCAAGGTCTTGCGCCAGGTGCTGCGCGACCCGCGCACGGCGTACGGCCGCACCGCTGAAACGCCATTCCTGTGGTTGCTGTCCGGCTGGTTCCAGTACGCCTTCCACCACCCAGGCGGTGATCAGTTCTTGCGGTGCATTGCAGGCATGCGACAGTTCGATCAGGGTCAGCGTCACATCATCATCAAGCAGCTGGCTTTCGCAGTAAATACTTGTGGTCTGGTTCATGATGCAGCCTCCTTACAGCGATGCGCGTGGATTGAAGTCAAAGGCTTGCTGCAGCGTGCGATAAGCTTCTTTCGCTGCTTCGCTGTCGGCTGGCGGCAAGGCAATGTTCAGTACGACATACAAGTCCCCAGCTTCCTTGCCCGGGATGCCTTTGCCTTTGAGACGCAATTTGCGCCCCGAACTCGAGTTGGCCGGGATCGTCAATTCCACCGAGCCTTCCGGCGTCGGTACCTTGACGCTGGCACCGAGCGCGGCTTCCCACGGTGCGAGGGGCAGGTCGAGATACACATCACGGCCGTCAACACGGTAGCGTGGATGCGGACGGAAGGCGATTTCGAGGTAGAGGTCGCCCGCTTTGCCTTCGCCTATACCGGCGCCGCCCTGGCCAGCGAGGCGCAAGGTTTGTCCGGCACGTATGCCTTTCGGGATGGTGACGCTGAGTGTGCGTTCGCGCGTGGTGACGTGACCGTTTTCATCGACTACCGGCAGGCGCAGCGAGATGCTGCGCTCGGCGCCACGATAGGCGTCTTCGAGGTCGATCTGGACCTTGGCGTGGTGGTCTTCGCCTTGCGCATGCATAGCACGTCTGTGGCTGCGACCCCAGCCGGTTTGCTGGCCGAACATTTGCTCGAAATAGTCACCAAAGTCGCTGCTGTCGCCGAAGCCGGGATGGCCACCGCGACCGCTGAATTCAAAACCGGCATCGCCATTTGGTGGTGGCTGGAAGTCCTGGCCGTTTTGCCAGTTGGCACCGAGCTGATCGTAGGATGCGCGTTTCTCCGGATCTTTCAGGACTTTGTAGGCTTCACCCATTTCCTTGAAGCGCGCTTCCGCATCCGCTTCCTTGCTGACATCGGGGTGGAATTTGCGTGCGAGCTTGCGATACGCATTTTTGATCTCATCTTGCGTCGCGTCGCGTTTTACGCCCAGCGTTTCGTAGTAATCCTTGAATTTCATGGTTACGACCTCGCAACTTGTTCAGGGAAAAAACTGTGTCTGCTTTCCAGGTAATCTCTATAACGTTTTTAAACTATCGTGCCGAAAAAATCACCGATGACAGATGTCACTATCATCGCCAGTGCACCCCAGAAACCGACCCGCAAGGCAGCAGGAAGTAATGGCGCACCACCGACTTTGGCCGCCAGCGTACCAAGGCCGACCAGGAATAGCAGGGAGGTCAGGCCGAGTGCCGGTATCAGGATCGTACCTGGCACCAGCAAGGCCGTCAGTAGCGGTAGTGCTGAACCCAGCGAGAAGGTAAGCGCTGAAGTAATCGCTGCCTGTACCGGACGTGCAGCAGATGCTTCATGTATACCCAGTTCGTCACGCGCATGTGCACTGAGTGCATCGTGCGCCATGAGTTGCTGTGCTACCTGTTTGGCCAGATCAGGGGTCAGGCCACGCGCGACATAAATCGATGCGAGTTCACGGTGTTCGGCATCCGGTTTGTCCAATAGTTCCTGTTGTTCGCGATCCAGCTCTGCCTGCTCGGTATCGGCTTGTGAGCTGACGGATACATATTCACCCGCAGCCATAGACATGGCACCTGCGACCAGTGCGGCGATGCCGGTCAACAGCATTTCATTGCGCGCCAGATTGGCGGAAGCGACCCCCAATAACAGGCAGGAGGTAGAGATAATGCCGTCGTTCGCGCCGAGCACTGCCGCACGTAACCAACCTATGCGGCCATTGAAGTGTTTTTCGGAACGATGATCAGGCATGGACTAGCTCCCTGTTGAATAGTTGTTATGCATGGTAACGGGCGTAACAGCAGGGCGCAACAGCGTTCTGACAGGAATCATGATGGTGGCGACCCGCGGCTGCTTCAAGTCCTGCAGACTCGCGCATTTTTGATCCACATCAATCCATTCTCATTTCGCTTTGCTACAGTCAGCCATCACTATGAAAAGCGAAGGATGATTGTGCTGGATACCGACTTTCCCAAATTGAAACTGAAGAATAAATTGCTGCTGCCTATCGTGCAGGGCGGCATGGGCGTTGGTATTTCTGCACATAAGCTGGCTGGTAGCGTCGCCAGGCTGGGTGCTATCGGCACCATTTCCAGTGTTGACCTGCGTCGTCATCATCCCGACCTGATGGCGCGCACTGATAAGACCCGCGACAAGGCATTAATCAATGAAGCCAACCTGATAGCACTGGATCGTGAGATACGTGCGGCGAAAGAGATCGCAGCAGGCAATGGCGTGATCGCCGTGAATGTGATGCGCGCGGTTGCCGAGTATGCCGCCTATGTACGGCAGTCTTGCGAGAGTGGCGCTGATGCGATCGTGGTGGGTGCAGGTCTGCCTATGGATTTGCCGGAGCTGACAGCTGAGTTCCCCGATGTCGCCTTGATACCAATTTTGTCCGATGCACGTGGTATCTCCCTGATCCTGAAAAAATGGATGCGCCGCAAACGTTTGCCGGACGCTATCGTGATCGAGAATCCGCAATACGCCGCTGGTCACCTCGGTGCTGCCGGACTGGATAGTGTGAACGATCCGCACTTCGCATTCTCGGTGGTACTGGAAGAAACGCTGCAGCTATTCAAGCAGCTCGGCCTGGAGAATGAAAACATTCCGTTGATTACTGCTGGTGGCATACACAACCCGGAACAGGTGCGAGAGTTGTTTGCACTGGGTGCCAGCGCGGTACAACTCGGCACTCCGTTTGCCGTGAGTACGGAAGGTGATGCGCATATCAATTTCAAGAAAGTGCTGACGCAGGCGCAGCCTGAAGACATCGTCACCTTTATGAGCTGTGCCGGTTTGCCCGCGCGCGCGGTGAAGACACAATGGCTGACTACCTATCTCGACAAGGAAGCCAAGCTGCAAGGCAAGGCTGGTCCCAAGGAATGTACGGTCGGTTTTGATTGCCTGCATCAGTGCGGTTTGCGCGATGGCATTGCGAAAGCCGGGCAATTCTGTATTGATACCCAGCTCGGTTTTGCGTTGAAGGGCGACGTCAAGCGCGGCTTGTTTTTCCGTGGCTCGGAGCGTTTGCCTTTCGGTAGCGAGATCCGGCCTGTGCGCGAACTGGTCGATTACCTTTTGAATGGCGTCCTGCCTGCACCGCTGCCTAGCGTGTAAATTTTGCATGCTCATCCCGTTCGTATAACGGGGTGACGTGTGCTGACATCTGTTATATCCTCGTCCACAGGCTATCAAGCCAGTCCGCAGCCCAATGTTGGTTCCAGACAAGGATGGAGAGCATGCGCAGGTGGCATAAGGTATTACTGTCGGTTGTAGTACTGCTGCTTGTGCTGGCGGCGGCCGGCGGCTATGCGCTGCAAAGACTGACCGATAGTACGCATCTCACTGAATTGGCGCGCAGCAGTCTCAAACAAAACTGGAATCGGGATCTGACCATAGGCGGCTTGTCGCTCGACTTGCTGCCATACCCGCGTTTGCGTGCCAGTGATGTCCGCATCTCGAATCCGGATTGGGCGCAAGACAAATATGCACTTCAGGCCGAAGACATACGGGCACGCCTGGCACTCGCTCCTTTATTGCGCGGCGATGTGGTGGTCGAAGGTTTACTCATCAATGGCCTGACCCTCAATCTCGAAGTCGCAGCAGACGGCCGTCGCAGCTGGGACTTGCCTGCCACACGAAAATTGCGCACCTCTCAATTCGATCTGCTGGCCTTGCGTGCCGATGTCAGCAAGATCAATTTCCGCTCAGCTCATCAGGAAAGTAAAAGCTGGCAACTCGATACCTTGCGTGCGAAAGGTAGCAGCGGCCTGCGCAATCTGGTTTTCAATGGACGTCTGGTACGTGCACAGTACACGGTGCAGTTCAATGGCCAGCTCGATGATTTATCCGGTATGGGAACGCCAGGCGCTGTCACCAAGGGTGTACTGACTGTGCAGTCCGGACAGGCGCAAGCGACGGTGACAGGGCAGTTGCCGCTCGATAGTGCGTTACAGGCATACGATGTTGAGCTGGCAGTGGAAGCCGAGTCGCTCAAGGAGTTGTATGGTTACCTGCAGATAGATCGCATCTCTCCGGTACCGCTGCAAGCAAGTGTCAAACTGCAGGCCAGCGAACAGCAGCATGTCTTTAAAGACTTGAAACTGCAGTTGGGCAAGCTGAATTTAAGCGGCGCAGGGCAGTGGAGTAAACAGAATGGCAGAACCAAGCTGAACGCCAGCCTGCATGCTGATCATATCGATATGAAGCAAACCTTTCTCGATATAGGGCAGCCGCCATTAGCGGAGAAAAAAGAAGGAGAGTTGTTTCGTGATAAGCCTCTGGCCTGGCCCTTGTTGGCTCAGGTAAATAATATCGATGCCAAGGTGGCGGCCGCGATAGACAATCTGAAGTTGCGTTCCGGCGTTGAGGTCGAAGGTGTCCAGGCAGATTTGCGCTTGCATGACGATACGCTGACCTTGCCCGAGTTCTCCGGCAAATTGCTGGGCGGTAGCGTGCATGGCGATATCGTGTTGGAAGGCAAGAAGCAGGCAGTCAAACTGAATCTGCAACTCAACGATACCTCGCTGGGTGCGATGCTAAAAGCCAGCGGCAAGAAATTGGTCGTCAATGGTGGTGCCATGAAAGTTGATGCGAAGGTCACGACGCATGGCAGTTCGATGAAGGATCTGGCCGCAGGCTTGAATGGCCCGGTCGAGATACGCATAGGCAGTGCGCAGATACTTTCTCCTGCGGCAGGACAGGCTGAGTTCTGGTTGACCGGATTGTTTTCCTCCAAGGATTCCAAGCGCATAGATATGGCTTGTGCCAGTGGCCGCCTGCCGTTTGTAGCGGGCGTGGCAAAAGGTGTAGGCATAGTCGGTGCCCGCAGCGATGCCAGCCAGTTGCTGACCAGCGGACAGGTGAATCTGCAAAACCAGACCGTGGATTTGCGTGGCAAGGTCAGGGTGCGCTCAGGCTTTAGTCTGGGTATCTCCAATTTTTCCGATGAAGTAAAGATAGTCGGTGCGCTCGGCAAGCCGGAGCTGAAGCTGGATGAATCTGGTGCGCTGGGTGCGATTGCGCGTATAGGTGCGGCTATTCTTACAAGTGGTGTAAGCATAGTCGCGACTTCGATCTGGGATGGTGCGAATCCCAAGTCGGATCCTTGTCAGGTCGTATTTTCCTCGCGCGCAGCCAAAAAGCAGCAAAGTCGCTGACCTTGGCCATAGTCCAAAAGTAAAAGAAAAAAAGCTTAATAAATGGAATTGCAGCGCAACAAAAGCTATGATGGCGGCAGTTTTTGTTTCGTAATGGGGATGGCGATGGCTACAATCGACGATATCGTCAGCAAGCAGAAGGAGGGCGCGCAGTTTGTCGTGTCGGCTCAGATGCTGCGACTGGAACCTGAAGAATTCGATACCCTGGTGCAGGTCTGGCTGGAAGATGGCCCGCCCGGATTCGAGCTGGCAGGTGTGCCACACCGTTGCTGCCGTGATGGCGAGTTCTATATCGACCGGATTACTGTCAGGAAAACCACCTCAGAAGAATAAGGCGGAACAACCGCTACAATCACGCTTTTTTCCCGTTTATACCTAATCACACTATTTATCGTGTCCAATCGCTTGCCTGTACTACCGCAATACCTACTGCCAAAAAAGGCCCTGACTGCCTTTGCCGGGCTGGTCGCGGGCGCCAAAGCGGGACGCCTGACGACTGCGCTGATACGCTGGTTCGTCGGCAAATACAATGTGAACATGACCGAAGCGGCGAATCCGAATATCGCCAGCTACGCCAGCTTTAACGAATTCTTTACACGCGCCTTGCGTTCCGGTGCGCGTCCATTGGCCGATGCCGATTTCATTTGTCCGGTCGATGGTGCGATCAGCCAGTTCGGCAAGATCGAGCAAGACCAGATCTTCCAGGCCAAAGGCCATAGTTACTCAACCACTGCGCTGGTCGGTGGCAATGCCGAACTCGCTGCGCAGTTCGAGAATGGCAACTTCGCCACGCTCTACCTGAGCCCGCGCGATTATCACCGCATCCATATGCCGTGCGATGGTCGCTTGTTGCGCATGATTTATGTGCCGGGTACTTTGTTTTCGGTGAACCCGACTACAGCGCGTGGCGTGCCGGGTTTGTTTGCCCGTAACGAACGCGTGGTGTGCTTGTTTGAAGGGCCGTCCGGCCCGTTTGTGCTGACCCTGGTCGGTGCGACTATCGTCGGCAGCATGCAAACCGTATGGCATGGTGTCGTCAATCCGCCGCGCCTGGATGCGGTGCGTGAGTGGCATTACGACAAACAGTATTTACAGCTGAAAAAGGGCGAGGAAATGGGGCGCTTCCTGCTCGGCTCTACCGTCGTGATGCTGTTCCCCAAGGATACGCTGACCTTTACGGACAAGTGGCAGCCAGCCGCTGCAGTCCGCCTCGGCGAAGTGATGGGAAACGGCGTGCAGCCTGTGCCTGATCAGACTGGGCAGCAATAAGAAAATAGCCGCTCGTTACACGCGTTTACCGGGTTTGTGGCTCAGTTGCCTTTGGAGGGGAAGGGATGGTCTTCATCCACCAGCCCCTTCAGTTTCTCTTCATTCTTGACTTCATCCGATAGCAAGCTGTGATCCGGATGCTTGACCTTACGCAGTTCTTCTACACTACTCAGTTTGCCGCTTTGCTTTTCCTCATCCTTGCTTTCGGTATTCCATGGCTGTGACATAAGAAACTCCTGATCAGGGTAAACGCTAATGGTAGTGGCCGGTGCGACTAACAGCTGTCGACAGGCCGATGCGAAACTTGCATGGAAACGACCTCTGCCTGCTATGCTAGGCAGACCATAAACTGAACGATCAATTGTACTGCAACAACATGAGCTTCCTGCTGAATCTGATAGAACAATATGGACTGCTCTTTGTTTTTGGCAACGTCTTGCTGGAACAACTGGGTGCACCAATACCGGCTTATCCAACGCTGGTGATTACCGGCGCCTTGCTCGGGCGTGGTGAGTATTCGGCTGTCACGCTGTTGGTAGTGGCAGTGGTCGCGGCACTGATCGCTGACTTCGCCTGGTATATGGCCGGGCGTCGTTACGGCGGACGCGTGATGGCGCGCCTGTGCAAAATTTCACTGTCGCCGGATTCGTGCGTGCGGCAAACCGAAGCCATGTACGTGCGCTATGGCCCGGCTTCCTTATTGGTGGCCAAATTCATACCCGGCTTTGCCTCGGTCGCCAGTGCGCTGGCAGGCGCGATCGGCACACGTCCGGCCAAGTTCATTATTTATGATGGCCTGGGTGCTGCACTGTGGTCGGGCTCGGCCATCTTCCTTGGTTCCTTATTCAGTTCTGCGGTCGCAGACTTACTGGATATCCTGGCGAGCCTCGGCAAATGGGGCATCCTGCTGGTGGCACTGGCATTTGCTGTCTATCTTGCAAAAAAATGGTGGCAACGGCATAGTTTCCTGAAGGATTTGCGCATGGCGCGCATTACGGTCGATGAGCTGGACCAATTGTTGAAGAATGGCAAGCCACCGACCATCATCGATGTGCGTTCCGGCCTGGCGCAGCAAAGCGGGAAAATCCCTGGTGCGATGGTGCTATCAGATGATGACATCAGCGCGCTGGTCGTGAATACTGAGCTGGACTCGGAAGTCATTGTCTACTGTGCCTGTCCGAATGAGGCTTCTGCTGCACGTGTTGCGAAGAAACTGATGGCACGTGGTTATCGGCGGGTACGGCCGTTGACAGGCGGCATAGATGCATGGGTCGCAGCCGGATATAACATAGACGAATTCGTCTGATTTCAGAATGGGAATCCCTACATGCTGATTCTTTTCTTCAAGGCGGCGATCCTGGTGCCCATCACCATGCTGCCCATCATCAATCCCTTCGGTAATGCGCCGGTGTTCGCCAGCTTGCTGGGCAATGTCAGTCGCGATGTAGAAAAGAAACTGGCACGCCAGGTCGCTATCAACTGCTTCTTCCTCCTGCTCGGTGCCATGTTCATCGGCTCGCATGTGCTGATGTTCTTTGGTATCTCGATTCCTATCGTGCGTATCAGCGGCGGTTTGCTGGTTGCGTTCACCGCATGGAAGCTGCTCAACGATAACGGGCAGGATGCGATACGTACGCAGGTTGCGACCAATCCGATGGAGGCGTGGTCGGATGAAGAATTCAAGGTGCGCAGCTTTTATCCGATTAGTTTCCCGCTGACGGTCGGGCCGGGTGCGATTGCAGCATCGATTACGTTGGGTGCGAGTACACCGGCGCGTCTGCTGGATCAGGTGATTTCACTCGGTAGTGCTGCGGTGGGTGCCGCAATGACGGCATTCGTGATCTGGCTTTGCTATAACTCAGCCAACAAGATGGTGAAGATGTTGGGCCGACTCGGCACCATGGTCATGCTGCGTTTGTCGGCCTTCATCCTGCTGTGTATCGGTGTCGAAATCTTTTGGACTGGTGTGGTCGGCCTCCTGGTCGAGGCCGGGGTCGCGGTCAAGTAAGCGATACCAGAGTCTTTTTTATCACTCAGAAGGTAGCGGGAATTCGTTTTTCATATTCCGCTTCCAGCCGCGCATGCGTGGCCCAGAACTGGCGCGGTTGCTGCTGATTCAGGCGGTCCTTCAATATGCCCAGATGGATATGCCAGCCGCTGGAAACACTGACCATCTCTTTGCGATTCGGCAGGCGACTATGGGTTAGCGTGAGCAGGGTTTTATCGCCTTGCGCCTTGAGTTCAAAGCGTACTTCTGACGAGCGGCCATCGCGTTCATTCCATGTGAAGCTAAGCAGGTAGGGCGGTTCACAGGCGGTGACATGACCGTGCTGCCGGTGATTCGATTCATAAGGCAGGAAACGTTCCGGCGTGGTTTCGCTGGTCAGGTTCTTGAAGTTGAAACAGAGGTCGGCCGGGCCGCCTACGTGTAAGCCCATGTCGCCGGAAGCCAGCCAGGTCGCACGTTTGTCTGATTGCGTAAGGTATTCCCATACGACATCGACACTGGCCGGTAATAGCTTGTTCATGTGTACGGTTGTGTTGTCTGTTGCTACGCCATATTCGTCCATTACTTTCTCCTTTTTTTCGCCAGTAATTCCTGTTCCAGCGCATCCAGGCGCTCGGTCCAGAATCCTTGATAAAAGCGCAGCCAGTCTTCGGCGGCGGCTAGTGGTGCAGCTTCCAATGTGCAGATATGCGAGCGACCTTGTACGGTACGACTGACCAGTCCCGCATGTTCCAGTGCCTTGACATGCTTGGACGCGCCAGCGAACGACATTTCGAAAGGCGCAGCCAGCTCGCCTATCGTGCGTTCACCGTCGGCCAGCAGGCGCAGCATCTGGCGTCGTGTCGGATCGCTCAGCGCATTGAAGACGGCATCGAGTTTTGAGGAATTTAATTCAACCATGTGGTTGAATATAGCACGGCAAAATTAAAAGTAAACCATTTGGTTTAATTATTTTTGTGCGGGGGTGAAGGGAGGTGCAGATCAGACAGCTTGGGCGGGATGGAAAAACTGCTCGCGTGCATGGCACACGCAAGCAGTGCAGTCTTACTTCAGTACGCCGTTAAGCAGCAGGAAGCCAGGCAGCCAGCCGGTGAAGATGCCGCACAGCAAGGCAACCACACCAGTGATTTTGGCGATTTGCTTTTCTGCCACCAGCAGCAGGAAGAACATAAACCACAATACCGCCCATGCCGCCCAACTCAGGCCGAACCAGGTGCCCCAGGTAGTGGTTGCGGTTTGCAGGGTTTCGATTGCGACCGGAATCGCCGTGATGGCTACGAACAGACTGAACCAGCCGAGGCCGCGTCCGTCAGCACCGTTAAAGCGATTGAAGGCGACCCACAGGTAGGTGAAAGAAAACAGCAGGGTGAGTGCAGCGCCCTTGATAGATCCGGCATCGGCATTGGCACCGAAGGCCATCTGTAGCGAAATCAGCAGTGTGACGCCGCCGGAAAATACATTGATGACCCAGATTTCCTTGTCGCCTATGCGACCGAGTAGCCACAGGCCGTTGAGGCACAGGACTGCGCCTACGTAGAGTAGTGAAAGACCTAATAGCATGACATCTCCTTGCTGAACGAGGCAGCGATTTTAATTATTTGACGTGCAAAAAGATAATAGGAAACTCATATACGCTCCATATCGATAGCCGTATGCGGAGCAGCGGGATGGTGCCGGCGAACCCTTGCGGATTCGCCGGCGTCCCGTTCATGCCAGATATGACTTCAGTGGCTGATCATCCATGGTCGCTTACCGGCGAAAGCCTTGTTGCCATTCGGCGCGACGATGGTGGATTTACTCTTCTTGCCAGATGAAGAGCAGCAACTGCATCCGGAAGGATGCGCTTTGGATGCGTAGTTCTTGGAGCTCATCGGTTCATGCGATGCTCTTTCGTTGGTGCTCATCGCATGTCGACGGGTTTCCGGCATCAGCGCCAGGCTCGGTGCAGACGACCAGGTACGGTCGGCCTTGGCCGCGCAGTGCGGGCAATCGATAGGATCGTTGCGCGCAGCGATAGTGCGCACCGCTTCGAAGAAACCGCAGTCCTTGCAGACGTAATCGTAGGTTGGCATGACTTTCTCCTATTACTTGAGATCGCGCGACAGAGGCATACCCATGCTTTTGAATTTCTGCACCACAGGGCCGGCAGAACTCGGGTTGATATCAAAGTCAAAGATCTGCGTTGGTAACCACAAGGTAGCGCAGGAGTTAGGAATATCAACCACGCCGCTGATGTGGCCTTGCACTGGTGCCGTACCCAGAATCGAATAAGCCTGTGCACCGGAGTAACCGAATTTTTTCAGATACTCAATGGCGTTCAGGCAAGCCTGGCGGTAAGCCACGTTGACGTCGAGGTAATGCTGCTTGCCGTGTTCATCCACCGAGATACCTTCAAAGATCAGGTAGTCGTTGTAATGCGGTGTGATAGGGCTAGGTTTGAAGATAGGATTCTTGATGCCATAGGTAGCCATGCCGCCTTTGATCACCGTGACCTTCATGTGTACCCAGCCTGCCATTTCGATCGCGCCGCAGAAGGTGATTTCGCCATCGCCCTGGCTGAAGTGCAAATCGCCGACCGACAAGCCTGCGCCTTTGACATAAACCGGGAAGAAGATTTTCGAGCCGCGCGACAAATCCTTGATATCGCAGTTGCCGCCGTGTTCACGTGGTGGCACGGTGCGTGCGCCTTCGGCTGCTGCCTTGTCGCGTGCTGCACCTTTCATTTTGCCCATGTGCGCAGTTGGTGCGAATGGCGCATTGGCCAGTGGTGGTACGCGATCAGGTTCGGTTGCGATCAGGCCGGTTTCGCGCTTGTTCCACTCAGCCAGCAGTTTAGGATCTGGCAGGCAGCCGATCAGGCCAGGGTGGATAAGGCCTGCGTAGTTCACGCCTGGTACGTGGCGTGATGAGGTGAACATACCTTTGATGTCCCAGATCGATTTTTGCGCTTCAGGGAAGTGGTCGGTCAGGAAGCCGCCGCCGTTCTTCTTCGAGAAGAAACCGTTGAAGCCCCACATCGATTCCTGCTTGGCACCGATGTCGAGCAATTCGACGACCAGCAAATCACCTGGTTCTGCAGTGTGTACGCCGACCGGTCCGGTCAGGAAGTGGACGGTGGTGAGATCGACGTCGCGGACGTCGTCAGCACTATCATTGTTCTTGATGTAGCCGCCGGTCCAGTCATATGTTTCGAGGATGAAGTCGTCGCCCGGGTTGACCCAGGTCGCCATCGGAATGTCCGAATGCCAGCGGTTATGGACATTCTCATTATCGTAGGGTGATTGATCCAGATCTACTTTAATCAGGGTTTCAGCCATGATGTCTACCTCTCAAAGTTATGTTTGTATGGATGGAACCCGGATTTCCCCGATGCTGACTATCCAGCGCGCGCGCACCTGGAGACTGCGATCCGAGCATTCCGAACCAGATAATGTATGGACTGTGCGTATATCCCAATACGTCAAACGGCGTACATGCAAAACTGCTGATGCTGCTTGCGGGATGGAAACTCACCTTGTGAAATATTTTCAATTCCTGTAATTTGAAAAAGCAGGCAGAATTTGCAGGAGACTATCGTTGACGATGTATGCGATATAAAAATCAAATAACGCGCATGAACGTGACGACAATTAAGAACCGGCTTGTATTGCGACGCAGCATTTGCAGCCTATCCAATTCTTCATCTAGCTGATGGCCCAACAAAAAATCTTTCGCATACGTCGCGAGTACAACCGATGGGTCGCCAACGAGTCGATTGAAGATTACGCATTGCGCTATACGCCGCGCCATTTCCGCAAATGGTCGGAGTGGCAGCTGGGCAATGCCGCATTCGGTGCGGCATCCTTCCTCGCGCTGGAAGCAATCGGTGGGGCGATTGCACTGAACTACGGCTTCGCCAATGCCGTTACCGCGATCCTGACGGTGATGCTGATTACTTTCCTGACTGGCCTGCCTATCAGTTACTACGCAGCACGTTACGGCATCGATATGGATTTGCTGACGCGTGGTGCCGGATTTGGCTATATGGGTTCAACCATCAGTTCGCTGATTTATGCCAGCTTCACCATCATCTTCTTTGCACTGGAGGCGGCGATACTCGCGGTCGCCTTGCAGATGTGGATACCGTGGCCGCTGTGGATCTGGTATGTGATTTGCGCGCTGTTTATCGTGCCGCTGGTGGCGCGCGGGATTACTTTGATTTCGCGTTTGCAGATGTGGACGCAGCCGCTATGGCTGATACTGCTGGTCACGCCGTATATCGCGATCTACTGGAAGAAGCCGGAGGCCTACACCGAGTTTGCACAATTCGTCGGTGCGATTTCCAAAAGCAATAGCCTGGATCCCGTCATGTTTGGCGTGGCGGCGACGGTCGCGTTTTCACTGGTGGCGCAGATAGGCGAGCAGGTCGACTTCCTGCGCTTCCTGCCCGAGCGTACACCTGAAAACAAACGGCGCTGGTGGACTGCCATCATCGTGGCCGGTGCTGGCTGGATCATCCCGGGTGGTTTGAAAATGTTGGGCGGTGCCTTCCTCGCTTACCTGGTATTCCAGAGTGGCGTGCCTGCAGAGAATGCGATGGAACCAACACGCATGTACCTGCTTGGTTTTTCTTATCTGTTCAGTGATCCGCTGTGGATACTGGCAATCACTTTGTTGTTTGTCGTGGTGTCGCAGGTCAAGATCAACCTGACGAATGCCTATGCCGGTTCGCTGGCCTGGTCGAATTTCTTCGCGCGCCTGACACATAGTCATCCGGGGCGGGTGGTGTGGCTGGTCTTCAATTGCCTGCTGGCTTTGCTACTGATGAACCTCGGTGTTTTCGCCGCACTGGAAAACGTACTCGGTTTGTATAGCAATGTGGCAGTGGCATGGGTAGGTGCATTGGTCGCCGATCTGGTCATCAATAAACCGCTCGGCTGGAGTCCGAAAGGGATCGAATTCAAGCGCGCGCATCTATACGACATCAATCCGGTTGGACTCGGCACCATGCTCTTGTCCGCCAGTATAGGGATAGCTGCTTTCTCCGGCGTATGGGGGCACAAGGTTGCAGCCTTCTCGCCGTTCGTTACGCTGGGCATGGCCTTTATTGTTTCGCCTGTGCTGGCGTGGCTCACGCGTGGTCGTTACTATCTGGCGCGGCGTCCGACTGCAGTCGGTATGCCGGGACAAGCGGTGAAATGTGGCGTTTGCGATAACAGCTTTGAATCAGAAGACATGGCGCATTGTCCGGCATATGGCGCGCCTATCTGCTCGCTCTGCTGCACACTGGAATCGCGTTGCCATGACTTGTGCAAAAAGGAATCGCGTACTGCCGAGCAGGCGCAGCAACTATTGTCCGCCTTGCTGCCGAACGCCTTGTCGCATCTGGTCAACCGTCGCGTCGGCAACTACATGGTGGTGGTGTTGTCTTTATGCGCAGTCGGTGCTGCAGCGCTCGGACTGGTCTATGCACAGGAAATTTCTACACTCACTTCATTGAGTGATCGTGTACTGCTCGACAGTATCTTCCTCAAGATATCTGCCGTGTTGTTGATCATCGTCGCTGTTTCCAGCTGGTGGGTGGTGCTTGGCAGTGAAGGGCGGCATCTGGCGCAGGATGATTTGAACCGGCAAAACGAATTGCTGACGCAAGAGATAGACGCGCACCAACGCACCGATGCCGCCTTGCAAAGTGCGAAGGAAGCTGCCGAGTCGGCAAACCAGGCGAAGACGCGTTACGTTGCCGGTATCTCGCATGAGTTGCGCTCGCCATTAAACAGCATCCTCGGCTATTCGCAAATCCTGCTGAAGAATGAACAGCTGGATGCCGCACCGCGTACCGCGATCCAGACCATACAGCGCAGCGGTGAACACTTGCTCGGGCTGGTGGATGAGTTGCTGGATCTGGCACGCATAGAAGCGGATCGCATGCGGCTGGAACCGACACCGATTTTATTTGCGGCCTTCCTCGATGATTTGCTCAGCATGGTGCGGCCACAGGCAGAAGCCAAGGGCTTGCGTTTGCAATACACGCATGGCGGCGACTTGCCGCATTACGTGCTGGCGGATGGCAAACGTTTGCGGCAGATATTGATTAACCTGCTGACGAATGCGTTGCGCTTTACTGATACTGGTTCCGTTACGCTGCACGTCGAATGCACCAGTGCATCCATGCGCTTCGATGTGATCGATACCGGCATCGGGATTGCAGTGCAGGACAGGCAACGTATCTTCCAGCCGTTTGAACGTGGCGCTGCCGGACGCTTGCGTGGCGAGCCGGGTGCAGGGCTGGGACTGGCGATTACCGAGAAGCTGATCCTGATGATGAATGGCAGCCTCAACCTGATCAGTACGCAGGGACAGGGCAGTACCTTTGTCGTGCGTTTGCCACTGATGGAAATCAATGCATTCGAAGCCTTGCCGCAGCGCGATGTGATCGGTCATACCGGCGCTACACGTACCTTGCTGGTGGTGGATGATCAGCCGGTGCAAAGGCATATGTTAAGCGGCATGTTGATTCCTTTAGGTTTCAATGTGCGCGAAGCGGCTAGCGGACATGAGTGCCTCGATTTGCTACGTGATTTTGTGCCGGATGTGATTCTGCTGGACATCGGCATGGATGGCATGGACGGTTGGGAAACGGCGCGTCATGTGCGTGCATTCAGCGGAACCAATGTGCCGATTATCTTTGTATCCGCTGATTTGTTTGAGAACGATCAGGAAAAATTACGCGCTGCAGGATGCCAGGACTTCGTCGGCAAACCGGTGCTGGAGTCGGAGTTGATGCTGGCCTTGCAAAGACAGTTGGGGCTGGAATGGATTTATGCCAGCACACCGCCGCTCGTGCCTGTTACCGAAGCGGTACCGGAAAGCTTGAGCTTCAGGCAACCTGCGATAGGGCAATTATTACAACTCACACGCATGGGCCACGTCGCCGGTTTGCGTCGTGCGCTGGATCGTCTGTCGCTGACAGAAGACGCGACAGTCGTGGCATCCTGCAACGTAGTAAGATCATTGCTGGACCGTTTTGAGTTGGGCGCATTGGAGAACGCATTAATGGAGAATGAACGTGTCGCATCACCTGATTGATAATCCTGATGACCGTCCGGTGGTATTGCTGGTCGACGATGCTCCGAGCAGCCTCGGCGTACTGTGCGAAACACTGGAAGACGCCGGTTATACCGTGCTGGTGGCCTGCGATGGCGATACCGCCTTGCGTCGCCTGAGCCTGGTGACGCCGGACGTGATCCTGATGGATGCGGTGATGCCGGGTATCTCCGGTTTTGACGCCTGTCGACGCATCAAGGCGGATCTGGCGACCAAACATATCCCGATTATTTTCATGACTGGCTTGTCGGATACCTCGCATGTACTCGAAGGCTTTGCTGCCGGTGGTGTCGACTACGTGGTTAAACCGGTGCGCGCACCGGAAGTGCTGGCACGTCTGCATACGCATTTGGGCAATGCCCGTATGGCGCGCTTCGCGCTGGATGCGATAGATGTATCCGGCCTCGGCGTCATCATGCTGAACAACGAAGGCAGTATCTCCTGGTGCTCGCCATGCGCGCGTCAGTTGCTGACGCAGTTCGGCATCAATCCGGATGCACTGACCGTACCGCAATCGTGGTGGAAAGGCAGCAGCGGCATGGAGCTGGTGGCATCTGTCACCGAACCGGCCGGAGCCAGCCTGCTGGTGCGGAATATGGGCGCGGCAGGTATGGATGAAATCATGTTGCTGATCGAGCTGAGCGGCAGTCACGCATTGCCGACCGGACGCCTGGCCAGTGCGGCGCTCACGCCACGCGAAACAGAAGTTTTGTCGTGGCTGGCCAAAGGCAAGACCAATCGCGACATCGGTGAAATCCTCAAGATGAGCCCACGCACTGTGAGCAAGCATCTCGAACATATATTTGAAAAGCTGGGTGTGGAAACACGCTCTGCTGCCGCAGCGATGGCCAGCGCACAGGAAAGTGCCGACACACGCCTCGGCTCACCGAAGTGGCCGCATTAGCAAGCAACTAGTGTTGGACGGGCAGAGGCCTGCATATTGCATGCAGGCTCTCCTTCAGATCATCCGCGTAAAACGCTGCCCTTATCATCAACACTCCTGCATATTTAATCGACGGCCATGACCAGCATGGCCAGCGTGATGCTGACCGCGATACCTGCGGCAAACCATTTTTTCAGCCGTTTGCCTCGCTCTACCAGCTGTATGGCTGTTACGCGTTTCATGAGAGTGCGAGTTCTCCAATATTTGTATCCAGTGGCAAGACCTCAAGAATCTTGAGTTTCTCGACACGGTTGGATGGCAGGTTAACTTCGACTGTGCTCAATGCCTTGCGTCCGAGCAAAGCCAGGCCGATAGGCGTCAATGCGGAGATCAGTGCCAGTTGCGGATTCGCATCTTGCGGACAGACGATGGTCAGCTTGCGTACTTCTTCGCTGCCGACCGGGCTGTACGAGATGGTTGAGTACAGGGTGACATAGCCTTTGCGCTGTACATCAACCGGCAGGATGATCGAAGTCGAGATGATGTCGAGCAATTGCTCGCCTGCATTGACTTCAACTTCACCCATGCGCAGCAGGTGTTCGGCAATGCGGCTCAAAGTGGCGGCATCGTTTTGGGTCAGGTAACGTTCGTTTTTCATTTTAGTAATAGCTCCGGGCCGATACGATAGATCGACCAAAAAATGGCAATTCAGTGCGGATGCCGACGGCATCAACACAGCGTGGAATTTACGAGAGGGTGGCTCGGGAGCGATGTGGGTGGAACGAAGCTTCGTTCCTGTGGACACTCACCGAGCCTAAGGGAGGCAGGCGAGGTCTCTTACAAAAGATGACTGTGTGTACATCTTTGCGACTGCATGCACGGTGGTCGAAGCGCGAGCCGCGAGCAAAGTACGCACGCGCAACTCTTCCTTGTTCGGCGCAGAACTAATGCGTTTCGACAGGAAGGTTGAGGTGGTCATTGCAAGCTGTGTATGCAAGTTGGGGATAGGGTGAGTATAGCCATTTAGAATATTCCGTCAACCCGGTGCCGTTTTACCAAGTAAAAATCATCTGCCGAGTTCATGCATGGCCAGCTGGGCAACGCCAAGTGCGCAGTCTGGCTGCATGCCGTCTTCCAGCGACCAGGCGGCGGACAGGCCAGCGTAAGCCAGTATCCACTGCAGCAGACGCTTGCGTTCGAGGGAGGTGGCCGTACTCACGACTTCCAGTTGGCGCCGGAAACGTACGGGCTGCACCGCGGTAGATGGATCGGGATTGCAAAAGATATTTGCGTAATCAAAGCCACGCTCTCCCAGCAACCCCTTGGGATCGATAGCAAGCCAGCCGCGCGCGCCAAAATCGAGGATGTTGCCGTGATGGATATCGCCGTGCAGCACCACAGTATTCTGTGGTCGGCTCAGTAATTCACGTGCGACAGCCGCACTATGCGCATAAATCCCGCCATGCCTGGCAGCTGCTGGTTCCAGTGCCTGGAACCAATGTGCCAATGGCACCAGTTCAGGTAAAGGCTGCGGACGCGGTGCATGCAAGTGTGCTGCCACTTTGCACATGATCCGGCTGGCTTCATCGTCCTGGCCATGCATGGCCATCTCCGTCAGCGTGGTATTGCTTATTGCACGTTCCAGCAGAATGGCGTTGTCTTCACGTGCCAGCACACGCGCTGCGCCATCGCCGTTCCACCATTGCATCAGCAGGCCGCCGTTTTTCTCTTCACTAACTGTAGAGATCTTCAGCATGGCAGGCATGCCCGCCATGCGTACCGGCAGCAAGCTGCTGCTATGGGTGACGATCGCAGGGCCGTCGGGGATGAGCTGCCAGCGCTTTAAATATGGCTCGAACATGGATAGAAAGTGCAAAGAGGTAAGCGCTGATTATGGCACGACAGATAGTCGCTACAATGATGGCTTCGTCCGCTGTAGCGTTAACTCCGTCCGACTATGCAAGCACCCGTAAGTACCGATAGCAGTAAACCAATCCCCATCGCAGCCGTGATTGCCGTGCTGATACGTGGCGATGAAATCCTGTTGGTCAGCCGCAAGAACCCGCCTGATGTTGGCTTGTGGGGTTTTCCCGGTGGGAAAATGGAATTCGGTGAATCGCTGGAACAGGCGGCAGTGCGCGAGCTGTTTGAGGAGACCGGTGTGCGCGGCGTCGCGCAACAGGTGCTGACAGCTTTAAATGCCTACGATCGTGATGCACAGGGTGAGTTGCGGCAGCACTTCATACTGGTCGCCGTGCAGTGTGCCTGGCAATCAGGTGAGCCGGTAGCGGCAGATGATGCAGAAGAAGCAGGCTGGTTCCGTTTGCAGACTCTGACGGATGGCACACTTGCCCTGAGTCAGGATGTGCTGGAAGTGGCGCAGATGGCGCTACAGGCGCAAATAATTAACTAAACGCAGCCCACAGCAGGGAAATGCCGGAACACAGCAGCAAGGCATCGAGCAAGTGCTGGAAGGCCTGATTGCTTAGTTTCAGCACCACGGCTTTGCCGATAAAAGTACCGGCCATCAGCGATGCGCCGACCAGCAAGCCTTTGATAAAGATATCCAGCGGCATCGCACCGAATTCACGGAAGGTAATCACCTTGGCGACATACAGCATCAGCGAGCTGGCTGCTTCGGTGGAGAGGAAGGCACCTTTCACCAAACCGTAAGCGGTGAAGGCCGGGACGCTGAGCGGGCCGGTAGACAAGACCAGGCCAGTCAGGAAACCGATGAGGCCGCCTATGATGGAGAGCTGCCAGAGCTTGATCTTATAGTCGCGTGCCACCAGCCAGCGCCGCGCCGGTATCATCAGGATAAAGAAGATGCCGAGGCAGGTTTCGATCAGATGCGGTGGCAAGGCCAGCAGGGTGCGCGCACCGATTGCTGCAGCCGGGATGCCGGTGATGGAGTAAGCGGCAAAGGCGCGCCAGTCAACCAGCTTCCACCAGGCCATGACACGGGATAGATTGGCCATGACAGCGGCGACCGCCATGATGGGTACAGCCTGTTTGGGCCCGAAGGTATAGACCAGCACCGGCAGCAGCATGATGGAGGAGCCGGTACCGATAACGCCACTAATCGCGCCAGCCAGCAATCCGACCATCAGGACAAAAATGTAGGAGCTCATGTTTTATATGGGTGGCATTCGTGAACGCTATGCGTTTCTTGTCGAATGTGTCCGTTATAGTAATGCAAGGCGAAAGTTTTAGCTGGGATGGTTGCTGCTGCAGAAGGCGGCACACAGGGTTAAACTCTCGCTACCTTAAAGAGATCGTCATGAGCATAGTAGATAACAGAAAAGCATTTCACGATTACTTCATAGAAGATCGTTACGAAGCAGGCGTCGTGCTGGACGGCTGGGAAGTCAAAGCAATCCGCGCAGGCCGGGTGCAACTGAAGGAAGCCTACGTCATCGCGCGCAACAATGAAATCTTCCTGTTCGGTGCACACGTCAGTGCACTGAACAGCACATCATCGTTCTCACATCCGGAAGCGGTACGCACGCGTAAACTCTTGCTGCACGCAGCAGAAATCAAAAAATTGCTGAGCAAGGTCGACCAATCCGGTTTCACCATGGTGCCGCTCAACCTGCACTGGGTACGCGGTCGCGTGAAATGCGACATTGCGCTGGCCAAAGGCAAAAAAGAATACGACAAGCGCAACACGGAAAAAGACCGCGACTGGATGCGCGAACATCAAAAAATCATGAAGATACATCGTCGTTAAGACGGGTCATCGCGAACAAAACCATGAAGCTGAAATTCAGTCACATCGATATCCTGGTCGGCAATCTGGAAGAAGCCTGCGCCTATTACGCACGGCTATTCAATGCGCAGATTTCAAAGACACTGGTCTGGCAACGCGACGGTTTGCATGTGCGCTACGCAGTCGTCCGTTGGGATGATGAACGTTTCATGCTGGTCCAGCCCATCAGCGGCAACCTCAAGGAATTGATGGATAGCAAAGGCGAGGGCACGATCTACCGGCATTGTTATACGACGCCGGATATAGAAGCTGCTTATGATGAATTAGTCGCGATGGGCGTACAGCCGGAAAATGAAAACGGCAAAGCCCTGGCGCGTGACAATCTGAGTTCACCTAGCGGGACGCGCATTATCTGGTTGCCCAAGAAGTTTGGGAATTTCTCCATAGAGCTGCTGGAAGAGCAGGAGCTGGAAAAGTTTTTGGTGGAGGCATTTGCGTAGGCTGGTAATGATTTCAGCTGTAATCAGATGTAGGTATGGCTCCAGGTAATTCAAGTTTCCGCCAACCCAGTCGTTATACAAGTCATCCTCTATTCAATGTATGGATACATACATTAGATAAGCCAGCGAGATGATGTTGAGCCCTAGGTATAACGATCTGATGATAAAAATGATAAAAACAGCGGAGTCACCTTTATGACATCCATGTCTGCATTGCAGTCTACGGTGTCGCGTTCCACGGCGTCGTCGACCACTACACAATATGCCGGTTCTTCCCGGGCATCGTCTGGCACGACTCAAGCGCAATCAGCGTCGACGCCACAGCAGTCGACGATCGTCACACTGGGCGCCAACAATCAGAATCTCGCAATAGATCCGACTTATTCGGTATCTGCGCCTATCTGGAAAGTGCGCTCGAACGACGCGGTGTCTGCCCTCATGGGAGGGAATTTTTTCTCGTCATCTGTTAACACCCGTCTCAACGGCCTGGGCAGTGCATTGCTGGGCATGTTGAAGAATGGTGTGGATGGTTTTACGCAATCCGTCTCGCTTGCAAGCAGTGAGGCGGGTGCGATCACGTCTACCGGTACACAGCAGACTTCCTATCCGGCAGCCGAGATAAAGCTGCAAATCCGGACGCAAAGCGGTGTAGACGTCGAGATCGTATTGGGTAGCGAGAATGATCGTCTGCAAGTCCAGATGCAAAGCAGTGGCGATTTGAGCGAAGCTGAACGCACTGCGCTGGGCGATATGGCCGCTGGATTTCAGAATGCTATCGATGGTCTCACCGCGAAGCCGCCGGTACTTAATCTGTCCGGCCTGACGAAGTTCGATACCAAGGTTTTGTCTTCGGTGGATTTTCAGTCCAGCGTCACGCTGGATAAGGATGGGCCGCAAAAGCTGGCCTTCCATGCAGATAGCACGAGCCGGAGTGTGAATGTTGATGGGCCTGTCGGCTCCATGAATGTCAGCGTCGATATGCGTGATTCGTCGATCTGGGGAAATAGCAAACAAAGAGCCGCCGCCATCGATAGCTATCTGAAGCAGTTTGATAAAGCGGCATCGCGCGGTAATGCCGACAAGGCTCTGGTGGGCATGTTCAAGGATGCGTTCTCGCAGATGAATAGCGACTATGTCGCGCCGGCCCAGCAACCCAAGATTTCATTGGCTGACATCGATCATGCGATGTTGACTGGCCTGGCTGATTTCAAGGCATCAGTCAAAGAAGTGACGACGTCGCCGAATCCAAAGAATTTGGGTGAAGTCGATTCTTTTGCTTATGACGCGTCACAGACCACACAGGTAGGCGGCATCAATCAGTTCAATCGCAGCATCTCGCAACAGCAGCAATCGAATCTGAAGGCGAGTTATCACATGTCACTGGTGCCGGATGTGCCGCTGATACTCACCAGCGACAACAAGTCGCAAAATTATTACTACAAGCAGATAGACGATACAGCTCAGAGCAAGGTAGGGATTTCCTATACCAAAGGTGTACTGAGCGAAGCGTATGCAGAGCAATCAGCCAAACAATCTACCCGTACCTCCAAGTATGAATTGGGTGTGTTGACGGATGATTCCACTACGCCATTCAATGCATCACAGAAGCGCGACATACTGGAATCACTGAAGCCGCTGCTGGACGATTTGAAGAATGAGCAACCTTCGGCGCTGTATAACTGGCAGCAAAAATTACTCGAAGTGCACAGTGATATCCTGCTGAAATCTGATCCGGCCGATCTGAAAGAAAAGGGCTGGACTATTCCTGTTCCGCAAGAGTAAGGCGCTCGCAATAGCTTCAGAAAGCGGAAGCCAGTGCGATTGCCTCGGCTTTTGCTTGTTCCAGCGTTTCTTGCGCATGTCTATCCCAGGTGTGCTCGACTTCTATGCTTAAAACTTCTGCTGCGCCTATGAATTTCAGCCAGAAATCCATGTAAGCAGCCTGGTGCTCGAAGCCTGGATTCATTGCGTTCTTGCCCTGGCTTTGACCACGTACGTGTATCACCAGCGCGCGGCTGATGTTCAGCAAGGGGCCGTATTGCGTGCCGTCGAAGCTGAATAGCAGATTGCGCTGGCTGACCAGGTCTATCAACTGCTTCAGCTTATACGGATAAGAAAAATTCCACATCGGTATACCCAGCACGATGCGATCGGCCCGGCGGAAACGCTGTACCAATTTTTCTATGCTGGTCCACGCAGAGTGCTCGGCTTCATTCAGCACTTCATGCGCCACGCGTTTGTACTTGGCGCCTATCGCCCGATTGTCAAAGTCGGGCAGATGCTCTTCCCACACATTCAGCGTATCGACTTCCATCCCGGGAAATCTCTGGCCATATGCCTGGATGAAAGCATGGCTGATAGAGATGGACGCTGACTGCTCTCCACGTGGAGAGCAGACTATATTCAACAAGCGCATGGTGCATGTTCCCGATACAAGAATTCAGTATGCTTTACACAGCAGCAGGATCAACTTTGTCGATGTCTATGCCGTAACGCTGTATTGCCTCTGTCAACTTGGCGCGCGGTATAGTGCCGTCGTCCGCCAGTACTTTCAGTGCCGCCAGTACGACGAAATGCCTGTCGACCTCAAAGAAAGTGCGCAGAGACTCCCTGGTATCCGAACGGCCGAAGCCATCAGTGCCCAATGCTATGTATCGCCTGTCGGTGATGAAGGGGCGGATCTGATCGCCGACTATCTTCATATAATCGGTTGCGATCACAACCGGGCCGCGACGGCTGGCCAGGCATTGCTGCACATATGGGATGCGCATTTCTTCGTCCGGATGCAGCATGTTCCAGCGTTCCGCAGCGAGACCATCACGCCTTACTTCGGTCAGGCTGGTTGCGCTCCAGATATCGCTGCTGACGCCGAAATCCTGTTCCAGTAAATCTGCCGCGGCGATTACCTCACGCAGGATGGAGCCGCTGCCCATTAGTTGTACATGCGGAGCTTTCGCTTGCGGGTTCGCGTGTTCGCGCAACAGATACAAGCCTTTAAGTATGCCGGCCTCCGATCCTTCCGGCATGGCCGGATGTTGATAGGCTTCGTTGAGTAGCGTGATGTAGTAGTAGATGTCTTCCTGCTCTACGTACATGCGCCGCAAGCCATCCTGAATGATGACTGCCAGCTCGTAAGAGTAGGTCGGATCATAGGAAATGCAGCTTGGGATGACAGATGACAGCACATGGCTGTGACCATCATCATGCTGCAAGCCTTCACCCATGAGAGTGGTGCGACCAGCGGTCGCGCCCAGCAGAAATCCGCGCGTGCGTGCATCCGCTGCGGCCCAGGCCAGGTCACCCACCCGTTGCAGCCCGAACATTGAATAGAAGATGTAAAACGGTATCGTCGCCAATCCATGATTGGCGTAGGCCGTACCCGCGGCTATCCACGATGAGATGGCGCCGGATTCATTGATGCCTTCCTGCAGGATTTGTCCATCCTTGGCTTCCTTGTAGTAGCTCAGTTGTCCGGCATCCTGCGGTGTGTAGAGCTGACCGACATAGGAATGAATGCCGATCTGGCGGAACAAGCCTTCCATGCCGAAGGTTCTGGATTCATCCGGCACGATAGGAATGATGAGCTTGCCGAGATGCTCATCCTTGAGCAGTGCGGTCAGGATGCGAACGAAGGACATGGTGGTCGAGACACCGCGTTCTCCGCTGCTTTGCAATTGGCTGGCGAAGGCAGACAACGGTGGTACCGGCAGCGCTTCGACCTTATTGAAACGAGCCGGGATGTAGCCGCCCAGCGCCTTTCTTCTTGCTGCTAGGTAGTGTGCCTCCGCACTATCCGGCGCTGGTCGCAAATAGGGCATGTCTTCCAGTTCTTCATCGCTGACGGGGAGGGCAAAGCGATCGCGGAAAGCGCGCACAGCATCTGCACTCATTTTTTTCAGTTGATGATTAATGTTTTGACCTTCTCCGGCTTCACCCATGCCAAAACCTTTCACGGTCTTGGCCAGTATCACGGTCGGCCGTCCGGTGGTACGTATCGCCTGGTCATAGGCGGCGTAGACCTTCTTCGGATCATGGCCGCCGCGCGCCAGTTTCCAGATCTCGTCGTCGGTCATGTCGGTGACTAGCGCCAGCAATTCGGGATATTTGCCGAAGAAGTGCTGACGTACATAGGCACCGTTTTGCGATTTGAAGGTTTGGTAGTCACCATCCACGCATTCCATCATGCGTCGCTGCAGCAGGCCGCTGCTGTCTTTCTCCAGCAATCTGTCCCACTCGCTGCCCCAGATGACTTTGATCACATTCCAGCCTGCCGCACGGAAGGTCGCTTCCAGTTCCTGTATCACCTTGCTGTTGCCACGCACCGGACCATCGAGGCGTTGCAGATTGCAATTGACCACGAAAATGAGGTTGTCCAGGCGCTCGCGTCCACCGAGGGAAATGGCGGCCAGCGATTCCGGTTGATCCATCTCGCCATCACCGAGGAAGGCCCAGACCTTGCGTCCTTGCGGCTTTTTCAATCCGCGATATTCCAGATAGCGCATATACCGCGCCTGGTAAGCAGCTGTAAGCGGACCAAGTCCCATCGACACGGTAGGAAATTGCCAGAAGTCTGGCATCAGGCGCGGATGTGGATACGATGACAGGCCGACGCGGTCCGATTCGCGCCGGAAGTTGTCCATCCGGGCTTCGTCTATACGTCCCTCTATGTAGGCGCGGCCATAAATGCCAGGTGCGGAATGGCCCTGGATGTACACCATGTCACCATCAAACTCTTCGGTGCGACCACGGAAAAAGTGATCGAATCCGACGTCATACATGACTGCTGCCGATTGATAGGTCGCAATATGGCCACCGACGTTGGAATGTTTGCCAGCACGCAACACCATGACCATCGCATTCCAGCGCACGTAGGCGTTCAGGCGACGTTCGATACCAGTATCACCAGGGTAGGCTGGCTGGCGCTGCCAGGTGATGGTATTGACGTACGGCGTCGTCACACGTCCATGCAAGTTGCCGTGCCGTGCCAGGTCGAGATCAGCCAGCTTGTCAAACAGATAGTGAGCGCGAGAGCGTCCTTCCACATCGATCACGGCATTCAGTGCGTCCAGCCATTCCTGCGTTTCTTGCGGATCGATATCGACTTCGGCTAACGGTTGATTCATGAAGCTCTCCCAGAAAATTTCAGACATACAGAGGCAGCTCGCAACGAGGCGAACGCGGCTTATTGGCGATGGCAGAAAATGAGTTGCAATTGCAATCGTATGGATGGCAATCCTACAGTGGTATCATTTCAATTGCAAATGCAATCGATATAAAAATAAGTCATTAAGGAGCCCAATGAATACGAACGAACCGGATCTGTGGTTCTCTTTTGTACGTACTCATCGCGTACTCATCAAGGAGATAGAGCGTCGTCTGGCAGATGCGGGGCTGCCGACGTATGCGTGGTATGACGTGCTGTGGGGACTGGAGAGCGGCAAGAACGGTACGCGGCGCATGCATGAATTGGCCGAGGCGCTTGCGATAGAGCGCTACAACCTCACACGTCTGATAGATAGGCTCGAACAGGAAGGATTGGTCACGCGTGCACGCTCGGCAGAAGATGGCAGGGCGGCTTACGCTACCATCACCACCGAAGGACGCGCGCTACGCAAGAAGATGTGGAAGGTATACGAAGCGACTGTCGCAGAACTTTTCCTTGCGCAGTTCAGTGATGAACAGCAGCGCTCCCTCGCGCATGGGCTGGATCAGGCAGCGCTTGCCGCGCGCGCCGCTGATTGATATAAAGCTGAACGCAGTTCCTGCGATTATCCGATCCGTGCTTCGCTAGGTGGATGACCGATGATGCGTTTGAAGGCGCGGCTGAAGGAGGCTTCCGAATCGTAGCCGAGGCGACTGGCAACGGTCGCCATGCGCATGCCTTCATGTGCAATCCAGTAGCGCGCCTGGAACATCTTTACGCGCGCGACATACTTGGCTGGCGTATCGCCGACCGCATTGGAAAATTTTTCCACGAAGCTGGAACGCGAAGCACCCATGACGCTGGCCAGTTCCGCGACCGACCATTCGCGTTCAGGCTGATTGTGTATCGCAGCCAGCACACGCCCGATCTGCGGACAACGCACGGCGGCAATCCAGCCGCTGGCACCGCTGGATGCACATTCAACCCATGCGCGTATGATGCTGGCCGCCAGCACATCGGCCAGGCGTGCCAGGATGCCGCAAGCACCAATACGATCGAGTGCCATTTCGCGCTCCATCATTTCCAGCATGACGAGGACAGCAGGATCGCGTTGCGCCAGGTCGCAGGCACGCATGACATCCGGCATCATCGCCAGCAGTGGATGCAAGGGGTCGAGATTGAAGCGCATGACACCGCCGAACAGGATGTGTGCCTTCGTCTCATCCTCTGTCGTGATCTGATGCGTGGGCTTATCGTCATTCAGCAGAAAAAGATTTTCTGAGACGACGGTGCGGGCCAGCGCATCGATGTCGATAGTCGGGACTTCCGGCGAACTCGCCAGTACATGAAACATGCCACGCGGCAGGAGCAGGGCGTCGCCCGGATTCAGGCGCATCCAGTCTGTGCTCTGGGTGCGTATCCAGCAATTACCTTGCGCGATGAAGTGAAAACTGGCTTCCCGGCGCGACGGAAAGGCAATTGCCCAAGGCTCATGCATGACGCAGCGGCCGTATTCAACGCCATCGAGGCGTAGGCCGAGCAGGATTTCAGTCAGGGTGTCGCGTGTGTCTTGCGCAGCGTTATTTGCATCCTTCATGCTCTTCATTCCTTTTTGGACGAATAGTCATGATATAGGATTTTAATGACATGGAAAGTCCAGGACCTTAATCGTAAGCTGTGCACTCTACAACTTTCCGAGTACCGCAATGAATGAAGCAACTTGCGCTGAATGCCCTGATTCTCAATACGTCAGCAGCAACAGTGAGACCTGCAGCACCGCTGTGAGTAGCAGCGCCAATTGGGCAGGCATAGCCAGCTTGGCACTCGGTGTCTTTGGCCTGGTGACGGCGGAATTCCTGCCTGCCAGTTTGCTGACCGCAATGGCCAATGATCTGGGTGTGTCCGACGGGGCGGCTGGTCAGGCGGTAACGGCGACTGCGCTGGTCGCGGCGGGTGCTGCATTGACGATTCCGCTTTTCACCCGCAATTTTGACCGCAAGCGCGTGATCCTGGCGCTGACTACCTTGTTGTTGCTGTCGAATGTGCTGGCCGTCACGGCGGATACACTTTCCGTCTTGCTGGTCTCGCGCGTGCTGCTCGGCATAGGTCTTGGTGGTTTCTGGTCGATGGCGGCAGCGCTGGCAATGCGCCTGGTGCCAGATCATTTATTCGCACGGGCAATGTCCTTGATTCTTACCGGCGTTTCTGTCGCCACCGTGGGCGCAGCACCTATCGGTGCGTATATGGGCAATTTGTGGGGCTGGCGTAGTGCGTTTGTCGCAGCCGGTATCGTGAGCGTGATTACCTTGCTGGTGCAGATCTTCGCGATTCCGTCATTGCCACCGAAGGACAATCCTAGCGTCAAGGTGATGTTTGAACTGCTACGCCGCACCAATATCCGGGTTGCCTTGTTTGCCGTACTGCTGGTGATTTCCGGACACTTCGCAGGCTTTACCTATATCCGTCCATTGATGGAGCACATCACGCATCTGTCGGTCAGCGCTATCTCTGCGGTATTGCTCGGTTATGGCATAGGTGGTTTCTTCGGTAACTTTGCCGGTGGCTTTATTGCCGAGCGCAGCGAGCGCTACGCTGTGGTGTGTGGCGGGGCGCTGATCGTTGTGCTGGCAGCGTCCTTGTGGATGGCGGGTAGTTCACCTGTGGTTGCGGCAGTCGCGATTGCGCTGTGGGGTTTTGCGTTTGGTGCATTCCCGGTCGGCTTCCAGACCTGGATAGTGCGGGCTGCGCCGGATCAGGCTGAAGCCGCGGGTGGGTTGATGGTTGCTGCATTCCAGATCGCGATCGCCAGCGGTGCAATTGGTGGTGGCATATTGGTCGATCATGTCGGTGCGCTGGGTGGTCCAATCTTCGCGACTGTGGCGATTACCCTGGGTACTTTGCTGACATTGCGTTATGGTCCGCGTCCGGTAAGGGCCTGACGCGTGGTGTTGCGGCGAGTAAATTAACGCTTGCCGCAACGCCTCTTTAAGCAAATCTTCATGCAGAATGTTCGTTTACTTCTTTCATAACCATGAACGACTGCTGAACGATGCCGCTAACCACCACCGCATTAGCCTACGATGAGCTCGCAGAACGTTGGCTGGACGATCGATTTGATCCGCTTAACGGGCTGACGCAACACGAGCGTGCATTACGCTTTCTGCCCGATGACGCTGAGGGATGGGCGCTGAATGTAGGATGCGGCTGCAACACGCGATTTAATTCCTTGATGCGTACGCATGGCCTGCAGATCGAGGGCATAGACGTATCCGCTCGCATGATAGAACTGGCGCGGGCAGCCGATCCTGCGTTGAGCCTGCACCATGCAGATGTCTGTAGCTGGCAGCCACCACGCACTTATCGCTTTATCGCCGCGTGGGACAGTATCTGGCATGTAGCTCTGAAGGATCAGCGTGCGTTGATGTTGAAGCTGATGCATGCGCTGGATGCGGGTGGTGTATTTCTCTTCACTGCGGGTGGGCTTGATGCCGAGGGCGAGCACGTCGATGCGTATATGGGCCCTGAACTCAATTACAGCACGCTCGGTATTCCGGGCCTGCTCAAGGTAATAGCTGAAGCTGGTTGCGTATGCAAACACCTTGAGTTTGACCAGTATCCACAGAAACATCTTGCCGTTATCGTGCAACGGGTTTGAGATGACAAGGGGTAGAGGGTTTATCTCTCCAGAGCTCCGACCCCTCGGCACGATCCGATACAGTGCAATCCCGATTTCGTTGTCATCTGCGTTCAATCCCTTTTTATTTCACGTGCCAGGACTTCACCGGTGCGTCTATCCAGCATCATTTTCACTTTGCGGTGTTGGCTGTCATAAGCTGTGACCTTGAGCAAAAGATCGCGTACTTCCGCTTTGCTGATCCGCAATCCTTGCGCGGTGACGCGGCGTTCCAGCTCTTCGTAGCTGAGCGTCTTTGCGGCAGGAATAGGTGTCAGCGTGCTTGCGCTTGCAACGGGTGCAGGTTGCGCTGACGCTGGTTTGGCTTGTACTGCAAAGGCAAGGGCCGCTAAGATGGCTACGATGACGGTGAATTTGATAACGTTCTTGTCCATTTGGGAACCTCTTTTTTTAAGTCTGCCGGATTGGCAGTTCCCGTTATACGCAAGGCTTGCTGACATCTGTCTCACCAGTAGCGTCAGGTAAATGTCAGCCAGGCTTTCTATATACTGTTGCCATGCTGAAAAAACTCTTCTTCCTGCTTTTCCTTTGCATCCCGATCGGGATGCCTTTGCTCGTATCGGGCAAGGACAAGGATCACGACGTCGCTTATGAAGCCTTGCAGCGCGGGCAGATTTTGCCCTTGTCGAAAATCCTGGCGCAAACCGCGACCCAGGTGTCCGGCGAAGTGATCAAGGTCGAGCTCGATAGCAAGCGGCTCGAGTACAAGCTCAAAGTGTTGAGTGCAAATGGGCTGGTGCGTAAAGTACGGGTCGATGCGCGCAACGGGACACTGCTGAGCATCAAAGACGATGATTGAAAGAGATCGCTGATGAGAGCCTTGCTGGTAGAAGATGATCCGGACGTTGGTCAGCACGTACACGATGCGCTGCAAGAAGCAGGCTTCGTGGTGGACTGGTCGCGCGATGGCAATGACGCCTGGTTCAAGGGCGACGTAGAGGAATTCGATGTTGCGATACTGGACCTTGGTTTGCCCCAGCTCGATGGCTTGTCGGTACTCAAGCGCTGGCGCGCTGCCAAACGTACTTTCCCGGTCCTGATCCTGTCGGCCCGCAGCAATTGGGCCGAAAAAGTGGAGGGCATAGAAACCGGTGCTGATGATTATCTAGGCAAACCTTTCGAAGTGGCTGAACTGATAGCGCGTACACGCGCGTTGGTGCGCCGTGCTGCAGGTCATGCCGATCCGGTCCTGACTTGTGGTGCACTGACGCTGGACACGCGCCGCATGACGGCGACGATAGACAAGCAGCCGGTGCGTTTATCGCCACTGGAATTCCGCTTCTTTTCATATCTGGCGCATCAGCCGGGTCGGCCGGTATCCGCCGGAGAATTGGCTGAACATTTGTACGGCGATAGTGACGGCGTTGATACCAATGCGATCGAAGCACTGGTGCTGCGCATGCGCCGCAAGTTCGGTGCCGACCTGATAGAAACGCGTCGCGGCTTCGGTTACATGTTGTCGGGGTCCGGCGATTGAGGGCGCATTCACTTCGTTTGCGGCTGTTATTGGCGGCAGCATTCGCGGTCCTGATTGCGATGCTGATCGCCTGGTTCGTGATGACCTGGCTATTTGCCCGTCATATCGAACGACGCGTGGCGATGGAGCTGGAAAATGAAGCGATTATCCTGCTCGCCGACCTGAAGCTGGACGCCAGCCAGGAACCGCAAGTCGATGAAGGCCCGGCCAATCCCCGTTTTAACCTGCCGTCCAGCGGGCTGTATTGGCAAGTCAGCAATGCACAGGGTATGCAGCGTTCGCGTTCACTCTGGGACGAGTCATTACCGCTACCCACACCCGTGCCACCACTCAGCGCCTGGCGTACTCGCAGCATAGATGGTCCTTTTGGTCAGCGTTTGTTCCTGCTCGAACGAAGCATCTCGCTGTCGCCTGATACGCCGCCTATCCTGTTGCAGTTGGCGCAAGACAAAGTGCTGCAATATGTGGCGCGCAAGGAATTTGGTCGCGACCTGGGTTTATTCCTCGCGATACTGGGCGCGGTACTGATTGCTGCTGCGGCCTTGCAAGTCAGTGTCGGACTTAAACCATTGCGCAAATTGCGGCATGAATTACTCAATCTGCAGAACCATCCTGCGTCGCGCCTGACCGATACCCACCCACGTGAGATTGCACCCCTGATCGATGCGATCAACCGCCTGGCCGATGCACGTGAAGCCGATCTGACTCGCGCCAAACGTCGTGCTGCTGATCTCGCACATTCATTGAAGACACCACTGGCAGCACTGGAAGCACAGAGCAATCGTGCGCGCGCCGCCGGTGCCAGCGAAGCCGCTGACGGGATTGAGCATGCGATTAGTGCGATGACAGCCGCCGTGTATGCTGAGCTCGGACGTTTGCGCGTGGATACGGTGCGCAACAATCTCTACGCCAGTGCGTCATCGCCGCAAGAAGCGGCGGAGCAGATAGTCGGTGTGATCGAACATACAGCGATAGGTGAGTCGCTCGTGTTCAATATCGACATTCCTGCATCCTTGCGCGTGCCGGTGCCGCTGGATGATCTCAAGGAGTTACTGGGAGCGTTGCTGGAGAATGCCGCGCGCTTTGCCCGCAGGCAGGTTTGCATGCGTGGCCAAATGGCTGCGGATGGCAAGGTTGAATTGCAGATAGAAGATGACGGGCTAGGTCTGGATGCGGCCACACTATACACACTCCAACATCGCGGCAAGCTGGACGAAGCTGGCCCCGGTCATCAAGGTTTGGGGCTGATCATTGCGCGTGATTTGGTAGAAGCCACCAATGGCCAGATACAGCTTGCGCATAGTGCGCTAGGCGGTTTGAAGATATTGCTGACCTGGTCAGCGCCACAGCGGACAGACTAATTTACGAGGTGACAGCAGTCACCAGATTATCTTGTCCGCTTCAGTTCTGTCGCGGCGATGGTTTTCAAATGCTTTCAGCATGAAATCGACCAGCGCACGCGTCTTGGCTGATAAGTGATTTTTGGTCGGGAACACGATGTAGATATCCGCCGTAGGGAGTTCCCATTCCTCCAGTACGACCCGCAACCTGCCTGAGCGCAGATAGGGTGCGATGTCCCATTCCGAGCGCACCACGATGCCATGTCCATCCAGTGCCCAGGTGGTTGCACATTCGCCGTCGTTGGCGCTGAGAGTGCCGCGTACTTTGACGGTTTCCTGTTTGCTGCCCGAGCTGAAATGCCAGCTGCCGTAGATCTCGTCGCTTTCACGCAGCAGGATGCAGTTATGGTTTTGCAGATCGCGCGGCACCAGTGGTACACCGTGCTTTTTCAGATAGGTAGGGGAGGCGCAGACCAGGCGACGATTGTCGGCGATCTTGCGCGCCGTGAGTCGCGCATCCGGTAACTGACCGAAGCGGATGTCGGCATCCAGTCCCTGTTCCACCAGATTGACTGGCCGGTCGGTCAGGTGCAGCTGTACTTCGACATCCGGGTATTCACGTGCAAACACAGAGAGTTGCGGCGTGATGTGCCTGCGGCCAAAACCAAAGGTCGCGCTGACTTTTAGCAAGCCTTTGGCAGTAATGTTGCCACCGGAGATGCGTTGTTCCAGCGCTTCCAGTTCGGTCACCAGGCGTGCACCGTCTGCCAGGTAGATTTCTCCTTCCGGTGTCAGGCTGATACGGCGTGTGGTGCGATTCAGCAAACGCACGCGCAGGCGACTCTCGAGTGCCGCCAGTCGCTTGCTGACCGAGGGTGGTGTGACGCCCAGTTCCTGCGCTGCTGCGGCGAGGCTGCCACGTTTGACCAGCAGGGCGAAAAAAGCCAGATCAGAGATACCGTCCATTGATTCCCAAAACGACCGAATGAATTAATTGTGTGGAAATTATATCTGCCGTGATTACGAATAGCATCTGGTCTCATATAAAAAACAAATCGGAGACAACATGAAGCTTCCTACGCTTATCGCGGCGGTCTTGCTACCGCTAGGCCTGAGTGCCTCATTTGCACATGCAGATAACTATCCGACCCGGCCGATCCGTTTGATCGTGCCTTACGCCCCAGGCGGTAGTGCCGACATCGTGGCGCGCCGTATTTCCGACGAATGGGGCAAAGCGCTCGGCGGCAGCATGTATATCGAAAACAAGGCCGGTGCGGGCGGCAATATCGGTGTGGATGCCGTTGCCAAGGCAGAGCCGGATGGCTACACGATAGGTTTGCAGACAGTGTCGCTGGCGATCAATCCATCCATCTTCCCCAAGATGCCGTACGACACTTTGAAGGATTTGGCGCAGATCAGCACGGTTGCGACATCGCAGCACGTACTGGTGGTCAATCCCAACTTCCCGGCCAAGAATGCCAAAGACCTGGTTGCACTGGCGAAGGCCAGTCCGGGCAAATTTAACTATGGTTCGGCTGGTAGTGGCAGCACCTTCCACATGTCTGCGGAATTGTTTAAATCAGTTGCAGCTGTCGACATCACCCACGTTCCTTACAAAGGTGGCGGTCCTGCTTTGATCGATACCATCTCCGGCCAGGTCGATATGTGCTTCCCGGTTCTCTCGGCAGCCGCACAGCATGTCAAAGCCGGTAAGCTGAATGCGATGGGCGTGACCGGGCCGAAACGTTCACCACTGATGCCGGATGTGCCTACGCTGGCTGAAGCTGGTGTACCTGGTTATAGCTTTGAAACATGGTTCATCGTCTTTGCACCTGCTGCAACACCCAAGCCCTTGATTGATAAATTGAATGCGAGTCTGGTGAAGGCGCTGAATAATCCGGTTCTGAAAGAAAAAATGATCAAGGAAGGTTTTGATCCTGAAACCTCGACTCCGGCTGAAGCCAGGGCGAAGCTGAGCAAAGAACTGGCGAGCTGGTCCAAACTGGTCAAGGAACGTGGTATCACCGCTGAGTAATACATGGTCGGCTGTTATTGAGCAGGGATGCAGGCACAGACGCTGTGCCTGAATTGGTGGATACTTACGCTAGTTCTATCCACCCGGAGCAATAAAATTTCAGCCGACAAACTCAATGCGCAGGAACTGGCGCGCATCAGCGACATCACGCTGGATCACTACAACCAGCGTGCAGCAGATTTTTGGGAAGGCACGCGTACGCATGACGTGAGCCAGAACATCCAGGCTTTACTCAAACACATCACAGCGGCTGCGCCGTACACGATACTGGACCTCGGTTGTGGCCCGGGGCGTGACCTTAAAACTTTCAGTGAAATGGGACATATTGCAGTCGGCCTCGACGGTTCCGCCGAGTTCGCGCAGATGGCGCGTGATTATGCGAAGTGCGAGGTGTGGCAGCAAGACTTCCTGCATCTTGATTTGCCGGATGCGCATTTCGATGGCCTGTTTGCCAATGCATCCTTATTCCACGTGCCTAGTCAGGAATTGCCGCGCGTCTTGCGGCAACTGCATGCAACGTTGAAAACCGGCGGTGTACTGTTCAGCTCGAATCCGCGTGGTCAGAATGAGGAGGGCTGGAATCGAGGCCGTTATGGTGCTTACCATGAGCTGGCAAGCTGGCGCGTTTACATGACGGCTGCCGGTTTTACCGAACTCGAACATTACTATCGGCCAGCCGGCTTGCCGCTGGAGCAGCAACCGTGGCTGGCCACTATCTGGCGTAAGGTCTAAGCTGTGGCCTTCACAGGTTTCTTGATCATGAACACGATCACGGCTGCAAACAGACAGGCGATGCCCGCTGCGTACAGGGCAGGGGTGTAAGCCATCAGGATGGTGCGCGACAAACCTGCGCCATACGCTGCCACTGCGCCGCCGATCTGATGCGCGGTAAAGATCCAGCCGAACACCATGCCGGCTCTTTCCTTGCCGAACTCGGCACCCGCCAGCTTCACTGTGACAGGCACAGTAGCGAACCAGTCCAGCCCGTAGAACATCGCGAACAGCGACAAGCCATACAAAGTGAATTCCGAGTGTGGCAGCCAGATCAACGACAAGCCACGCAAGCCGTAGTACCAGAACAGCAGTTTGCGGTTGTCATAGCGGTCCGACAACCAGCCGGAAAGGATGGTGCCGACGAAATCAAACGCACCCATCATCGCCAGTACGCTGGCAGCAGGAATCGCTGCCATGCCGTAGTCGCCGCACAGCGAAACGAAGTGGGTCTGGATCAGGCCACTGGTGCTCAGGCCGCAGATAAAGAAGGTACCGGCCAGCACCCAGAAAGTGCGGTTACGCGAAGCGCCGAGCAAGACACGGAATGGCTCCATCATGGTCATCTGTGCGGTAGCCGGTGGTGGCGGTGGCACGCTGTCGGGTGCAGCGCCATAAGCGACAGTGCCTACATCATGTGGCCGGTCACGTACCAGCAGGAAGGCCAGTACGGCGACCAAGGCACAGCACAGGAAGACCGGGATCACCGACATGCGCCAGCCATAGTTCTGAATCAGCCATGCACCGAACGGCAGGAAAATCAGTTGTCCGGTAGCCGAGCTGGCAGTCAGCAAGCCGAGTACCAGGCCGCGACGTTTTTCAAACCAGCGATTCGCCACTACCGCTCCCAGCACGAGTGCGGTCAGGCCGGTACCGGTACCAAGCAGCAAGCCCCACAGCAGGAACATTTGCCACAGCTCGGTCATCATGGTCGAGAGCGCGAGACAGGCAGCCACCAGTACCAGCGCAATCGTAATCACCTTGCGCAAGCCAAAGCGTTCCATGAAGATGGCGGCGAACGGGCCGATGAAGCCAAACAGCACATAGCGTACCGCCACGGCCGATGAAATCTGGTCATTGCTCCAGCCGAATTCCTTGCTCAATGGTTGCAGCAGGACGCCCGGCAACCCAAGCGCTGCGGATGATGTCAGCATCGTCAGGAAGGTAATCGCAACGATTACCCATGAGAAATGTATTCCTCTGCGATCCAGCCAGGTAGACAGCGATTGAGCGTACATAAAGATCCTATTGTTGGAACTATGAGTGAAGGTTTAAGGAGCGACTGCAATATTGCCGAGCAATTGTTCACGGGCGACCGCCAGTAGTTCACCGGCTATTGGATAACCTTCGGTGGCGCGTGCCAGCGCCATCGAGCCGACCATCATGCTCCACTGCGCGAGAGCGGTCTTCCGACGTACCGCCGGGTCAGGTGAGGTGCACAGCGAGGCAAGGATTTCGACCAGCTCTTCGGTACCTGCCATGTAGGCAGCGCGTACCGGTTTATCCAATGCTTCGCGTGCGACATCAGTGGTCAGTGCTGCTCCCGGGCAGCCGTTGCCGACGTCGCGTACTTTTTGTGAAGACAGGTAGCCGTCGATGATGGCGTACAGCGCTTGCTGCTCATCCGGTTTGCCTTCCATGCGTTTTTGCCAGCGCTCGGATGCTTCGCTGAAGGCAGTGGCGCAGGCAACCGCTGCCAGTTCATCCTTGGATGAAAAGTGGCCATAGAAGCCACCGTGGGTCAGACCTGCTGCAGCCATCAGGTCGGCAACGCTGACGCCGTTAAACCCTTTTTCGCGGAACAGCTTGGAAGAGGCTTGTTCGATGGCGGTACGGTTGAGATCGGTTTGTTCCTTGGATACGCGTGGCATGATGATTCCACCTGAGAAATTGATTAAATCGGATAATAGATGACGTCCATCATAAATGCAATAGATGTCAGTCATCATTTATAAAGTGTGGGGAATCAGCAACCGGCATTAAGCATGGCAGGTGCGTGCGGGGATTGCTGTTGATGGCTAAAGACGGCAGTTGCTAGCCGGGTTGGTCGCAGCTATGGCTGCGACCGGTGCGAGAGGGAGCGAGGCGAGGCAGGTAATAAAGGGATTAGAAGTCATTCCAGTTATTGCCGCGAACTTCGCTGCGACGTCGTATCTCCTCAAGAATTAAGGGCTCCGCTTCCTGCCAGCGCAGCATGATCATCGGATCGTCGGATTCGCAAAACAGCGAACCGAAGAGATGATGGTCAACGGCATAGATATTGAAGAGTGCGGTGTTGATGATCCGGGAATAGAAACGTTGCGTTTCGATATCCATATCGGCAAACATTTTTCTGTCGCTCATGGCAATCTCCCGCACAGAGATGGGTTGAAGTTGCACTTCATTATATGCAGCGATGTCGCAAGCGATACCTTTTTATGCTGCCAGATAATTTTTTTGTCGCTTACTTGCCGTAGTTTGTCTTTTCTCGCCTATTCTGTGGCGCAAATGAGAAGGGCAGACATCGCCGTCTGCCCTTGCTGTCATGAAATGAGGTGAGCTACCTATACCTTGCTCGCCGATTCATAGCTCTATTAATACGCACCCATGTAATCACGTTTGCCGATTTCTATGCCGTTGTGGCGCAGGATGGCGTAAGTGGTCGTGACGTGGAAAAAGAATTGCGGCAAACCAAAGCTGAGCAGATAAGCCTGGCCGTTGAATTTCTTTTCTTTCGGTGTGCCCGGGCGCAGCACGATGTCACGCGCTTCCTGGCCGTCGATTTGCTCTGGTTTGATCGTGTCAATGAAGGCCAGGGTTTTGGCGATCAGCGCTTGCAGGTCTGCAAAACTTTTCTCGCTGTCGTCGAATTTGGGTACTTCAAGACCTGCCAGGCGGGCCGACACGCCACGCGAGAAGTCGCAGGCTACCTGTACCTGGCGCAGCAGCGGGAACATGTCCGGGAACAGGCGCGCCTGCAAGTAGGCTTCCGGTGCGATGCTTTTGGCGGTCGCATACTCTTCGGTTTTCTTGAGGACATCGCTGACGCTGTTAAGCATTTGCTTGAAAACAGGAACTGAAGCGGCGTAGAGAGAGATGGTCATGTGACTTCCTAGTGTGAGTGTGACGTAAGTTGCGATCCGAATTCTGGACAGATTATAGGCAGGTTTGGGAAGCTGCGTTGGCGGCAGCTTTAAACTCGTGTTTCAGGGCGATACGCCTGTTGTTGCGCAACGAAGCCATCAAACGCCGCCAGCAGCGGCAGATACTTTTCGGCATCATTTTCCATTTGCATCAGCGCATAGCAAGTCGCTTCAAACGATGATAGCTGATCCGGTTTGTGCGCCTTGCGTATCGCGTAATGTGAGGCCGGCATATCGGCCAGCGGCAGTCGGGGCAGCTGTTGCAGCATGGGGTTCAGGTACAGCATCTTGCGGCTCTTGCGCCAGGTCGCGTCCAGTACCACCAGGCGATAAACGCCATCATCACCAGGCGCTTCCGGCCAGGCTGGCGGCATTGCAATCTTGTGGTCGGCGCTGGTGTCGGGGTAGAGCAGGACAGGGCGTACGGCGTGTTCCTCGTCATTGACACCATCGTACAGCAGCCGATGCAGTGCATCGTCATCGAAGGTCTCGCCGACGACCAGGCGGCTATGCGGCAGGCTCAGATGCAACAGGCGTGCACTGTTCTTCGCATTGCCGACTTCCAGCGGATGCTGCAGGAACAGGACTTCCACCTGATGTTCTACCGTGCGTACCCAATGGCAGATGCAAGCGCTTTGCGCACGCAGGCATAGATTGCACATAGAACGTTTGGTAGTGACGGACATGGGATCAGAAGGCGGAAAAGCGTTTCGCGAGGTTTTGCGTACGGAAGTGTTCGACCACATAGTCGACAAAGGCACGTGTTTTTGCAGGCAATAATTTCTGTGCCGGGAAGTATAGCGAGAGCGTACCCATATCGACATACCAGGCCGGCAGGACGCGTTTCAATAGGCCGCTTTCCAGATAACGCAATGCGTTCGGCATGGACACCAGTGCGATACCGAGTCCGCTTTGTGCTGCTTCGCAAGCTGCATCCGGATCGCTCATGGTCATGCGTACCCGCATCGCCGCCGGTGCCTGTTCATTGGTTTGGTTGCGCAGTGACCATGGACGTATGCGTCCGGTTTGTGGTGAGCGTATGAAGATGCCGTCATGTTGCGGCAGCTCGGCGGGTGACTTGAGCTGCGAATGATGTTCAAAGTAATCCGGTGCCGCCACCAGTACGCCGTGTCCGGGCGACAGGGAGCGCGCCACGACCCCGGGTGGCAATTCAAAGCCGCCGCCTATTGCAGCATCAAAACCTTCGGCAATCATGTCGACGCGCCGGTTATCGAAGTGCCAGTCCGGTGTGATGGCTGGATAGCGCGTCAGGAAGTCGCGCAGCAACGGCACGATATAGGTTCGCCCGAAACCTGTACCCATGCTGATCTTGAGTGAGCCTGCCGGTTGACCATCGGCACTGGCCAGATTGGCGACCGCGGACTGGATCACAGCCAGGCCACCGCTGACTTCTGCCAGGAAACGCTCGCCCGCCTCAGTCAAAGTCAGGCTGCGGGTACTGCGCTGGAATAGCCGTACACCCAGGCTGGCCTCCAGCCGCGCCACGTTTTTGCCCACCGCTGCCGAGGTCAAACCCAGTCGCCGTGCGGCTTCCGAGAAGCTGCCTGCCTCTGCGCTGCGGACAAAACACTCTATGCTGGTCATGGATTCCATAGATTCACTTTAAACTTTTAGTATCAATAGATTATATAGATTGCTGGCTAGTCACAACATAATCCTTGCCGGATACTGACTTCGTACTGCTTTTACTGATTCCTTTTAAATACACCTACGGAGAATTCATCATGACCAACAGCAAATCGAATACACAAACCAACGGCCAACAATTCACAGGCAAAGTGGCCTTCATCCAGGGCGGCTCACGCGGCATAGGCGCAGCCATTGCCAAACGCCTGGCACGAGAAGGCGCTGCGGTCGCTTTCACTTATGCCAGCTCGGCCGATAAGGCAAAAGAAGTGGCACAGGCGATCGAAGCTGCAGGCGGCCGTGCGCTGGCCATTCATGCCGATAGCTCGGATGAGAAAGCCGTACGGCAAGCGATACAAGCTGCTGCCAAGGCATACGGCGGCATCGACATCCTGGTGAATAACGCAGGTGTGCTGGCACTGGCGCCATTGGAAGATTTCAAACTGGAAGACTTCGATCGCACCATCGCCGTGAATGTGCGCAGTGTGTTCGTGGCGGCACAGGAAGCAGCGCGTCACATGGGTGATGGTGGGCGCATCATCACCATCGGCAGCACCAATGCTGACCGTATGCCATTCGGTGGTGGCTCAGTGTATGCGATGAGCAAGTCGGCGATCGTTGGCCTGACCAAAGGCCTGGCACGCGATCTCGGTCCACGCGGCATTACGGTTAACAACGTGCAGCCAGGTCCGGTTGATACCGATATGAATCCTGCGAACGGTGATTTTGCTGAAACACTGAAAGGCATGATGGCGATTCCGCGTTACGGCAAGGATGAAGAGATCGCCAGCTTCGTGGCTTATCTGGCTGGTCCGGAAGCGGCTTACATCACAGGTGCCAGCCTGACGATAGATGGTGGCTTTTCGGCTTAAGTGTTAAGCGAAATAAAAAAGGCCTGCACATGATGCAGGCCTTTTGACGTGCTGAGATACTGCGGGCGATTAGTCTTTTTCGCGTGCCAGCATCATGAATTCATTACGCAGTCCGAGATTGGTGCGCATTTCTCCCAGCAGTGCCGAGGTTACGGTTTCTTCGCCTGGCGTGCGTATGCCGCGGCTTTCCATGCACATATGGCGGCAGCGGATGACTACGCCGACCGACAAAGGCTGCACATGTTCCATCAATGTATCGGCGATCTGTATGGTCAGGCGTTCCTGTACTTGTAAACGTTTGGCAAAGCAATCAACCAGGCGTGTCAGCTTGGACAAACCGACGATCTTGCCGTTAGGTGTATAGCCGATAGTCGCAGTGCCGAAGAAGGGCGCGAGGTGATGTTCGCAATGGCTATAGACCGGGATGCCGCGCACCACGATCAATTCATTGTATTGCTCGGCACCATCTTCAAAGACCTTGAGGATCTCTGCCGGGTCCTGGTCGTAGCCCGAGGTCCAGTGCTTCCATGCTTTCTCCACGCGTTGCGGCGTTTCAAGCAAACCCTGACGGTCTGCATTTTCACCGAGGTGGGTCAGCAGGCGACGCCAGTCATCGGTTGAGAAATCGTCGTTGTGCTCAGTGTTGATAGGATCTTTCAATGGTGCTCCATCTGCAGTGTTCGTGTTGATCGTCGTATTCATCGACTACGGTTGTGGCTCCGGTATAAGTCGTCTGTATTGCCGTTTTCGGACTTAAGTGAAACCGCGATTGGCATGATTGTAGCCTTTATGTGGCAGAGCCTGCAGACGATGCTGTTTTTCGGCAAGTTTTATCCTGTGTTTACATATGTGGATAGCAGGCATTTTTCATTGCGCGCAGGCAAACACTTGTGCATTGCATGTCCGCACAAACTGCCTATACTGAATTTGGGAGCAGGTAAGTAAAGGAGACATCATGAGACACAGACTTTATTATTTTCTTCCGGATATCAATAGTGCCCGTCGCGCCTTTGACAATATGTTGCTCAGCCGTATCGAGCAAAAATACGTGAGCTTTATTTCTGGTGGTGCGCCGCTTCCACATGATTTGCCGGAAGCTAACTTCCTCGTTAAAACCGATGTGCTGCACGGTGCTGTAGCCGGAATGATCATGGGCGCAATACTTGGTGCCGCTTTCGGTGCCTTGCTGATCAATTACTACGATGTGGGACCGGCAACCGTACTGGTGACGACCCTGATGGGTATCCTGTTCGGTGGCTGGGCTTCCAGTATGGCTGCCGCGGCGATGCCGAATTCACAGCTGAAAAAATTCATGCCGGAACTGGAACGCGGCAAGGTGCTGATGATCGTGCATGTACCTGCACGTCGCGTTGAGGAAATTGAAAAGATGCTGGCAGAACGTCATCCGGAAATTCGCTTTAGTGGTGAAGAACCACATATCCCGGTTTTCCCATAAACGAGCTGCGTGGTTGTAATGCTTCATGCCGTTACCGGAGCGGACATACAACGGCAGGGTGCAGATAGGGTAGTTACCGAGTCCGCAGGCAAGTGATCGGTGACTGTATTTTTAACGGAGGTTGCTATGGAACTTCACATGCATTCGCATCGTTGGGAGCAACGCATGCCAGATTGGACTGTGGCAGCGGTTTCCGGGTTTGCGGCAGGCGCGGTTTTAATGGTGTTGGAACTACTTTGGTCGACGATTATCCAGGGCACAAGTCCATGGGTGACGTCACACATGATTGCCGCGATCGTGCTCGGACGGGATGCGCTGCAATCCACTGACTTCAGTCTGGAAGTAGTCAGCGTGGCGCTTGTTACGCATTATGTATTGGGTATAGGACTGGGTCTGGTACTGGCTGCGATTATCGTACCTTTCCGTTTTGATTCAAGCATAGGTATGGTCTTGCTGACCGGTGCTGTATTTGGTGTATTGGTGTACCTGTTTAACTTCTACGGCATGGTACGTTTCTTCTCGTGGTTTACTGAAATGCGGGGCTGGACCACCATGCTGGCCCACGTGATTTTCGGTATGGTCGCAGCGGCCATGTACTGGAAGTTGGAACAAACAGAAAGATAAGCTGTACTGCAGAATAAGTTGTACTGCAGATCAGTTGTGCTGCGCATAGTGCAAAAAAGTCGCGCTTGTGAAAAACGGTGAGAGTCTGTCCAGACCTCACCGTTTTTTTCTGTTTGTTTTAATCAGTGTGATTCCTGATTAATAGCCGATGGTAAAGCGCTGACGGCTGTGTGCTGGTTTTTCCAGTTCGTCGATGTAGGCAATCGCATAATCCTTGAACGAGATCCAGCTGCGACCATTTGCATCGACCAGCAGATGGTCTTTGCCCAAGCGGAATTTTTCCGTGCGGGCTTCTTCGACGAATTCTGCAGATGGCGACAGGAAGGTCCAGTCCAGTTCTTTTTCTTGCAGCAGTGTATCGAGGAAGATGCCGCCGGCAGTTGCTTCTGCCTTGTACGCTTCCGGGAAGTCTGGCGAGTCGATGACGCGCACGCCGGGTGCGACCAGCAGGCTGCCTGCGCCGCCGACCACCAGCAAGCGTTTGACGCCAGATTTTTTGACCGGATTGATAATCGCGCTGGCAGGGATGCCGCTGAAGTGTGCCGCACTGAACACAGCATCATGTCCGGCCACTGCTTTTTCCAAAGCTGCCGCATCCAGTACGTCCACATCAACGGTCTTTACGCCGGGACGACCTGCCAGTTTGCTTGTATTGCGTGCGATGGCTGTGACGCTATGACCGCGACGCAGGGCTTCTTCCAGTAATTGGCTACCGGCACGACCAGTGGCACCGATGATGGCAATCTTGCTCATATGTTGCTCCTAAAGGGTTAAGTGACGTAGGTAGCTTAGTTGCTTAAAGCAGATATAAAAAGCGTATTATGCTAGATAGTTTGTTTCTAAAATCGGTCAAATCATGGATCGCATCACCGCAATGCAAGTGTTTGTCAGTGTAGTCGATAGCGGCAGCCAGTCTGCCGCTGCGGAGCAGCTCGACCTGTCGCGCCCGGTCGTCTCCCGTTACCTGGCGGAGCTGGAAGAGTGGGCCGGAGCGCGCTTATTGCACCGGACTACACGCAAGCTGAGCCTGACCGCAGCCGGAGCCGAGATGCTGCCGCGCTGCAGGCAAATGCTGGAACTGACTACGGATATGAAAAACGCCGTGGCGATTCCGGAGGATGCGCCACAGGGTTTGCTGCGTATCACGGTCAGTACTTCGTTCGGACAGGCGCAATTGGCGGCAGCGGTGGCTGACTATGTAAAGAAGTATCCAGGCGTGACGGTCGATATGCTTTTGCTGGACAGGGTAGTGAACCTGGTCGAAGAACGCATCGATCTGGCGATACGTGTCAGCAAAGAGCTGGACCCGAATCTGATCGCACGTCGCCTGACTGTGTGTCGCTCGGTGGTATGTGCAGCGCCTGCTTATCTGCGCGAACACGGCCGGCCAACGCAGCCGGAACAACTAGCGCTGCATAACTGCCTGACGCATGCTTACTACGGCAGTGTGTGGTTGCTGGAGCGTGGCGATGAGCCGGTGAATGTTGCGGTAAAAGGAAATATCAGTGCCAACGATGCAACTTCGCTGGTACAGGCGACGTTGGCCGGAGCAGGGGTGGCATTGCTGCCTACCTTCCTGGTGGCACCCTTAATCCGTTCAGGGCAGTTGCAAGCCTTGTTGCCGGAATACCATCCACAGGAGTTTGGCGTATTCGGTGTATATGCGTCGCGCAAACATATGCCCGCGACTTTGCGCACCATGCTGGATTTCCTGGCGGAGCGGTATACGGAAGAGCCGGACTGGGATCAGGCGATCTGATGATAAATTTGCAAGTGCAGCAATAATTCGTTGGTCGGCATCCGTTTATATTCTGAAAACAGATGAATTTTGCATTGCTGTCCTGCAGCATTATTTTCATCTGTAGATGAATTGTTTGCATGTGTGTGCAAAAAACCGGGTGCTATGATCGCCAAGTCAGCAAAACTGGCCACCTATCCATGCCCGGTAATATCCCAAACCGGCACCCGCAAACGTCTGTCAATCCAGCATTTGTAGCAGTTTAGTAGATAGCACCTGTCTTTTTGAGGCAGTGCACCATCCGGCATGATCAGAGGGCAGTTTATCTCCTTCTGTGCTTTCGGCCTGACAATTCTGATTTAACACTTATATATGAGCTCCATTCCTCTCAGTACTACCGCCAGCGATCGTACCAAGCTGGAGGACAGCATTTACGCCAAGGTAACCCTGCGTTTGCTGCCTTTCCTGTTCCTTTGCTACGTTGCCGCTTACCTTGATCGCGTCAACGTGGGCTTCGCCAAGCTCAGCATGTTGAACGACCTGCAATTCAGCGAAACCATTTACGGCCTTGGCGCCGGTATCTTCTTCATCGGTTACTTCCTGTTTGAAGTACCAAGCAACATCATCATGCACAAGGTCGGCGCCCGTCGCTGGATCGCCCGCATCATGATTACATGGTCCATCCTGTCGGCTGCGACCATGTTCGTCACGACACCAACCATGTTCTACGTCATCCGCTTCCTGCTGGGTGTTGCAGAAGCTGGTTTCTTCCCAGGCATCGTTCTGTACCTGACCTACTGGTTCCCGACTTCGCGTCGCGGCCGCATGAACGCATTGTTCATGATTGGTATTCCTATCGCTGGTGTAGTTGGTGGTCCTTTGTCGGGCTGGATCATGAATGCCTTCGCTGGCATGAATGGCTGGCACGGCTGGCAATGGCTGTTCCTGCTGGAAGCCTTGCCATCGCTGGCGCTCGGTATCATGACTTTGTTCTACCTGCCTAACAGCATCCGCGCTTCGTCGTGGTTGTCGGAGAATGAAAAAGCGATCCTCGAAGCCAACATCGCAAAAGACAATGCCGGCGGCGAAAAGTCGCACTCGGTAGCAGGCGTCTTCACCAATCCAAAAGTTTGGCTGATGGCTGCAATCTACTTCTGCTGCATGATGGGTCTGTACGGTATCAGCTTCTACCTGCCAACCCTGGTCAAGGCTTCCGGCGTGAAAGACGCGCTGGATGTTGGCCTGTTGACCGCGATTCCATACACCTGCGGCGTGATTGCTACCTTGCTGGTGGCACGTAGCGCTGACCGCATGCGTGAGCGTCGTTGGCACTTTGCGATTGCAAGTGCACTCGGCGGCCTCGGCTTGTTCCTCAGCACCGTCTACGGCAACAACGTCGTACTGGCACTGATGGCCTTGTCGCTCGGTACCGCTGGTATGTTGTCGACCATGCCTGTGTTCTGGACCTACCCAAGCGCAATCCTGGGTGGCGCTGCAGCGGCAGCTGGTATCGGCCTGATCAATTCGGTCGGTAACCTGGCTGGCTTCGTCAGCCCGACTATCGTCGGCTGGTTGAAAGACGTAACCGGCAGCACCAACGCTGGTATGTACTTCGTCGCTGGTGCGTTGGTACTGGGCGCATGCCTGGCACTGTTGCAACCACGTTCACTGGTGAACAAGTAAGCTCTGCTTACTAGTCACTGACTAAAAAAAGCCCGCTGATGCGGGCTTTTTTATTGTGCGTGCCATGCACAAAAGGATTTAAGAGGAGGCTGGAAATCCATATATGGATAAATGGTAATGAGAAACATTCTCATATTATCTGCTACCATCGAGGTTTTCTTTCCTCACACTTTTTTAACAATGCATCTTCAACATACATCCCGGGTCTCTACCATCCACCTATTTGTCTTTTTCGTATTGAGCCTCTTGCTGAGCGCATACAGCGTGGCGGCGACCACCGATGACGAAAAAGCGCAGACCGTGGTGCACATGCTTGATTACATCAGCGTCGACTATCCGGAGTTTGTGCAAAACGGGAAAGTGCTGAACCAGTCCGAGTTTGAAGAGCAACTGGAGTTTTCTACCCAGGCTTTGAGCTTGCTAAAGGAAATGCCGGCCAACGCCGAGCAGGCCAGCCTGCTCGATAAAGGCCAGGCACTGCGTAAAGCTATCGCCGGTAAGGCAGAAGGTGCGGAAGTATCGAAGCAGGCTAACGCTTTGCGCGCAGATGTCATCCGCGTCTACAAAGTGGCAGTGGCGCCGAAAGGCACGCCTGATCTGGCGCGCGCGGCACAACTGTATGCGGCGAACTGCGCGGCCTGTCACGGCACTACTGGTCGTGGCGATGGTCCGCTCTCCAAAGGCATGGACCCTGAGCCTAGTGACTTCCATGACCAGGGGCGCATGAAAGTGCGCAGCATCTACGGCCTGTACAACACCATCGCGCTGGGAGTAGGCGGCACGCCTATGCGTCCTTTCACTGAAATCACAGAAGAAGATCGGTGGGCACTTGCCTTCTTTGTCGGTACCTTGCGCGGTACGGATGAGGAAGTGAAGCAGGGTGAAGCCGAATGGAAAAATGGCACAGGCAAGAAAGAATTTACCAATCTGCGTGCACTGGTTACACAAACACCTGATGAGATAGAACAAAGCGGCGGCAGCGCGCTCACCAAAGTGCAAAGCTATCTGACCAGGCACCCGGAAGCGATCAAGGTTGCTGCGCCTTCGCCATTGCAATTCTCACGTGAAAAACTGGCGCAATCGCTGGCCGCGTATCAGGCTGGTGATGCCGGCACAGCGCGTCAACTGGCGATTACCGCTTACCTTGAAGGCTTCGAGCTGGTTGAGGGTAGTCTGGATAACGCAGACGGCGTACTGCGCCAAAAAATCGAACTGGAAATGATGGCCTTGCGTGCATCGATAGGTGCGGGCAAGCCAGTCGAAGAAGTCAGCAAGCAGGTGCAAGACATCGAAGCCTTGCTCGATGATGCGGAAGAAGCGCTGTCCGGCGACTTGTCGGCAACCACAGCCTTCATCAGTGCCTTGCTCATCCTGTTGCGTGAAGGCCTGGAAGCAATCCTGGTATTGGCCGCGATCATCTCCTTCGTGGTCAAGACTGGTCGCCGTGACGCCTTGCGTTACATCCATTACGGCTGGATGGCGGCAGTTGCGCTGGGCATCCTGACCTGGGTCATCGCGAATTATGTAATCAATATCTCCGGCGCGAACCGCGAATTGACGGAGGGTATTACTGCGCTGATTGCGGCTGCCATGTTGCTATACGTCGGTTACTGGTTGCATAGCAAATCCTACGCACAAGCCTGGCAAAAATTCATCCGTGAACACGTCAGCGCTGCGCTGGAAAAGAAAACGGTGTGGGCGATGGCAGGTGTTTCCTTCCTTGCGGTTTACCGTGAGCTGTTTGAAATCATCCTGTTCTATCAAGCTTTGTGGGTGCAGGTCGGCAACGATGGCCACGTCGCGGTACTGAGCGGGATCGCCACTGCGGCTGTACTGTTGGCGATCATCGGCTGGGCGATCCTGAAGTACAGCATACGCCTGCCTATCGGTCCGTTCTTTGGCGTGACTTCGGCCTTGCTGGCATTCCTGGCAGTGGTGTTTGCCGGTAACGGCATCGCCGCGCTGCAAGAGGCTGGCGTGATCGAAGCGGATCGCTTTAACTTCATCACTGTGCCGCTGCTGGGCATACACCCGACCGTACAAGGTGTCGGCACGCAAGCGATCGTGCTGGTGCTCGTGATACTCGGTATCTGGCTGTCGCGCCGTCAGGCGAATGCGAAGTAAGGCAGTGCGATAACGCAGTACAAAAAAAGCCCGCTGATGCGGGCTTTTTTATTAGCTTATCTTGCGCTGACCTTATACAGAAGTTGCCAGCAAGGATGCCACCGACATTTGCTGTTCTTTGGTCAGATCCAGGTCGCGCGTTAATTTATTCAACTGCCCGTAAGCAGAGTTAAGCGCGCCACTCAATGAATTGATGGTGGCTTGTATTTGCTGCATCTGTTCCTGCTTTTGCTCGGGACTCAGCCTTTGATTCGCCATGATGGTATTCAGCTTTTGCTGTTGCTCGCGTATTTGTTCCTGCAGCTCGCGTATGCGCTTGAGTAAGTCCTTGATGGTATCGGGCAGGCTGCTCTTGTCTATGTCCTGATTCTTGACAGGCTGGTTCGCTGCTTGTCGTTTTGCGGCAAGTGCCTGGCCGAGGTCAGAGAGTGTGACCCGGGTGCCGGATGATTTTTCACTGGACTCTGCATCTGTTTGCCCGTTAGCCTGCGCAGGGACGCGGTCTTGTGCCGAGTTCGGCGCCGGAATTGTGGAACTGTTAACGGATGTGATGTTCATCTGCAAACCTGTGGGATGGGCAGTTAATGCTTCATTAACGACAGGCTGTGAATAAAGTTGAGAGCAGCGTTGCGGCAGGGATGCTCGTCTTGTGTAAAGTAAAAAGCCCGCATCAGCGGGCTTTTGTTTTAACCCCTGATGCCGGGTTTTGTTTTCAGTCGTCGATAGAGTCGTGCGTATCGGCACTACCTTTGCGCCAGTAGCCGGAGGCGCGTATCCATTTCGGATTCGCTTTATGCACATCGATTAAATGCGTGCGTACGGCTTTGGCTGCTGCTGATTCGCAGGCTACCCAGGCGTGGAAATCGCCTTCTGGCAGTACGCTTTGTTCCAGTGCGGTCAGCAAAGGGAATGTACCTGCACTTGCACCGTTGCGATAGGCCCAAATGATTTGCACGTTGGCAGCACTCGGCAAGTCTACCTGGTCGTCAGCGGAATCAACTTCGGCGATGACGATGGCGTGTGCGCCTGCAGGCAATTCGGCGAGACGACGTGAGATCGCAGGCAGGGCAGTGTCGTCACCGACCAGCAGATGCCAGTCAAAATCTGTGGTCACGATGAATGAGCCACGTGGTCCGCCTACACCGATGCGATGGCCAGGGGCGGCTTGCTCGGCCCAGCGTGTTGCCGGTCCCGCCAGGTGTAGTGCGAAATCAATCTCCAGCGTCCTGGCGACAGGATCGTAACCACGCGGTGTGTAATCACGCATGGTCGGTTTGGCGCCATCCGGCCAGACCGGACCATCCGGGCCGCTCGTTGGCAAGGTCAGGACGCCATTTTCATCAGGGAAGAATAGTTTGACGTGATCGTCAAAGGCCGGACTGACGAAGTCAGCCAGTTCGTCACCACCGAGCGTAATGCGTAAGAGATGTGGTGTGACGCGTTCGGTCTTGACGACTTCCAGTGCGCGGAAGCGCAAGGTGTGGCGCACACGTTTCGGTGTGCGGTCGGGTTGGGTGGCAGCTGGGGGAAGGTTGGCTGTCATTAAATTTGCTCCAATTGTTGGGCTGCGCGATCGAGGATGGCGGCAAAGGCGTTGGCTTGTTCCGCTGTCAGCGCTTCGCCGGACAGGCGCAGGCGCATCGCGAGCTTGAGGTTTTCGATAGCCCGTTTGACTTGCGGTGGACGACCGCCACGCAGGCCGGCACCATCGACGCCGCCATTCAGGCGCAGCAGCATGGCGTCTACCATAGGACGGTTTTCTTCCAGGTGACGCAAACCGGCTTGGGTGATTTGATAACGCTTGCGTCCGCCCTGGTCGGCTTCATCGACGCTGAGCAGCGTCAGTTCTTCCAGCAGGGTGAGGGTGGGGTAAACCGTGCCCGGGCTCGGGCTGTATGTGCCGTCCAGGCGTTCTTCAATTGCTTTGATTAATTCGTAGCCGTGGCTTGGTTTCTCGGATATCAGGTGCAGCAGTACGAAGCGCAAGCCACCGTGGCCGAATATGCGTCCTTCGCCTGTCATGCGGCGGCCTCTGCCGCCACCGATATCATCGCCGTCGCTGCGGCTGGCCATATGGCAGTGAGAATGTTGATGATGTTTCATGTTTTTCCTATCTAGTTTATATCTAGAACAATTACGATATATCTAAATGCAGTCTAAGTCAAATTAGATAGGGTAAATATTTGGAGTAGAGTTAGCTGAGCGGATTGGTGCTCAAAGGCAATAAACTCAAGATTTCCCCTGTGCGCAGCAAGCTTTGCTACGTATGGCGATAATGTCGCTCTGGTGTATGTGAGTGCCATGTAGATAGATAACGGGGTATCGGATTTGGACTTGTTTGATGGAATAGAAGAGCGGCGTAGCTGGCGCGAAGACTTGTGCGCAGGTGCGACGGTGCTGCGTGCTTATGCGCTGGCGCACGAGGCTGACTTGCTGGCTGGCGTGACTAGTGTGTGTGAGGTCGCACCGTTTCGCCATATGCATACCCCGGGTGGTTTTCGCATGTCGGTCGCAATGACGAATTGCGGTGATTACGGCTGGGTCACTGATAGAACGGGTTATCGCTACGATGCGATCGACCCTGTCAGTGGCCAGCCGTGGCCGCAGATGCCGGATGCGTTTCTGAGGTTGGCGAAAGACGCAGCGGCGTCGGCAGGCTTTACGGACTTCACGCCGGATGCCTGTCTGATCAATTGCTATGAGCCGGGTGCGCGCATGTCGCTGCACCAGGATAAGGATGAGCATGACTTCCGCCAGCCCATCGTGTCGGTATCGCTAGGCATACCTGCCGTGTTTCAGTTCGGCGGTGATGCGCGTAGCGATAAGCCGGTGCGTGTGCCCTTGCAGCATGGTGATGTAGTGGTGTGGGGCGGGCCTGCGAGATTGCGCTACCACGGTGTGCTGGCGCTGAAGCAGGCGACACATCCCTTGCTGGGTGGTCGCAGGATTAACCTGACCTTACGCAAGGCAGCCTGATTTGAATATTCATTCTTAATTTGAATATTCGCTTCAGGCATGCTTGCATGCAGCCGCTGGTTTATTGCTCTGCGGCCGCTTTCAGATTGGCGAGACCGATAGCAAAATCATCGCCGACCATTTTGTCCATATTGAAAAAGACACTCATCAGCTTGGACATATAGTTGGCCGGACCGTACATGCTCCAGGTCACCTGGGTGGCATCGCCCTGCGGCTGCAAGGTAAATTCTGCCGTATTGTGTGCTTCGAACGGCGCCAGGAAGTCCAGTTTGATCACGATGCGTGATGCAGGCGATGACTCGGTGATTTCCATCCGTCCCTTACCGACGTTCTTGTCGCCATCCCATTCATAAACTGCACCCTGGCCACTGGCTGCGCCACTGTGTGTGCGTTTCATGTCCGGATCTTTTTTCTCATATGGCGACCATGTGGTCCAGCTATGGAAGTCGTTAATGAGTGGATATATCTTTTCCGGTGGCGCCTTGATGGTCGTTGTGCGTTCGACGCGGAAGGTGTCCGGCTTGGTGGTGGCAAAGACTAGGATGGCGATGATGACAACCAGTACTGCGATGGCGATGATTTTGAACATGGATGGTCCCGTTGTTAGTCGTTGTTATGGGTGCTTGTAGTGGAGTCAGTTCTGGTCCGCTTCCATTTTGGCGCGCAGGCGTTCTTCCTGTGCCCGCAGCTCTGGCGTTAGCTCGGCGCCGAAATCTTCCATGTCAAATATCTGGCGGATTTCGATCTCCGATTCAGCTCCGGTCGGGTTGGGACAGCGTTTGACCCATTCGATCGCTTCTTCTTTCGACTTCACTTTCCAGATCCAGAAACCGGCGATGAGTTGATTCGTTTCTGGAAATGGGCCGTCGATGACCGTGCGTTTGTCGCCTGAGAATCTGACGCGTGCACCTTTCGAGCTTGGGTGCAAGCCGTCACCGGCCAGCATGATGCCGGCATTTACCAGTTCTTCATTGAAGTTGCCCATCTCGGTAAAGAGTTTTTCATCCGGCATGACACCGGCTTCCGTGTTTTTGTCTGCTTTGATGATGATCATGAAGCGCATATTGATGCTCCTCTCGGGTTTTATTTGGCTGGTTCTTCGGCACACATTTTCTGTGCACCTTCACGTATTTCTTCCGGGCTCATATCGCGTATATGGGTAGCGATCGACCATGAATGGCCGAATGGATCTTCCACTACGCCATAGCGATCACCCCAGAAGGTGTCTTCCATCGGCATTTTGGCGATGGCTCCGGCTGCGACCGCGCGGTTGTAGACGGCATCAGCGTTTTCCACATAGAGATGGATGGTGACCGGACTACCTTTCAGCGACTTGGGGCCGAACGAACAGAATTCCGGATATTCATCCATCAGCATCAGCGATGAATCACCGATGCGCAGATGGGCGTGCATGATCTTGCCGCCGGGGCCGGGTAGTACTGAAGCGTCGGTGGCGTGAAAGGCTTTCTTGTAAAACTCGATGGCGGCCGCTGCATCGGCACATACCAGGTGTGGGGTCAGGCTATGCATTCCTTCCGGGATGGCTTTCACTGCTGGCTTACTCATGGTGTGCTCCTCGTGGATATCAGATGTATGGTCCCTGTCTGTTGCATGGACTCTATGGACGGACCTTGTTGCCGGATTCGCCGTTGTAGTCTCTGTGGTGTGCTTCGTATTGCTCTATTTGTTGCAGCAGGCTTTGCATCTCGGCCTGCTCGTGTTCAGCCTGGCCGACCGCCCACAGCTGGTCAAAGCGTTGAATCATTTGCAGGTAGTCGGCCTCGCTGGTACTCAACGCTGGTGCTCCGGCTGGGATGTTCATGGCTGCTTCTGATCGCTGGGCTTAGGGTTGCAGGTCGAACAAGGCCTTGCTGGTTTCCATGTCGAAGGGTGCCGAGAAGTGTTCATGCACGATTTTCCATTTGCCATCTATCTTGCGATATCCGGTGCTTGAACGCATCCATGAGGTCTGCTCCTTGCCATCCTTGTCTACGCCGCCGCAGCGGTTCAGGCAATGGCTGAACGCCACATTGCCGTCAACTGCGATGTGCAGGTCATGCACCTTGAAGCTCATGGCGGAACACATAGACATACACATCTGCCAATGCTTTCTGTATACATCCCAGCCCTTGAATTGCAAGGCCAGGATGGCATCGTAGGCGATGACATCGGGGGCATAGTGCGCCATCGTCGCATCGACATCGGCGGCACTGGCGGCCTTGATCCAGCTATCGATCAATGCGCGGATTTCTGCTTCTGCTGCAGTGTTATTTGTCTCCTGACTCATACTGTTTCTCCTATGGAAGGTAGTTGTTGTGTACAGTGTTCATAAATAATAGTACAACTAGTGTACGGCGTACACATTTATTCAAAATGACGAAAAAAGTAGTGGTTCCTAAGCGCAATACTTACCGCCACGGGGATTTGTACCGGGCTTTGCTGGAAGCGGGAACGCAGATGGCGCGGGCAGGAGGGCCGACTGCAGTGGTATTGCGTGAAGTGACGCGGCAGGTCGGGGTGGCACCGAATGCCGCGTACCGGCACTTTGCCGATCGCAATGCCTTATTGCAGGCGGTTTGCTTTGTCGCTCAGTCGCAACTGGCGCTGGCGATAGAAGCTGAAATGCAAGCATGTGTCGACAATGGCAATGCTGCGGATCTGGCGCGTGCGCATGTGCGTGCCGTCGGTACTGGCTATTTGCGTTTCGCGCGCGCCGAGCCAGGCTTGTTCCGCACGGCATTCTCGGTGCATGAAGATTTGCAGCAGGCGCAGACACCGGCAATGGCCGGGGAGAGTGGCCTCACGCCATTCCAGTTGCTGGGTTCAGCGCTGGACGAACTGGTGGCGGCAGGTGCGATGGGAGCGGAACGCCGCGCAGGTGCCGAGTTCCTGGCATGGTCGGCAGTGCACGGACTGGCCATGCTCTCGATAGACGGGCCTTTGCGTAGCCTGAATGATGAGCAGGCGGCAGCGATAGGGCAACGTCTGATCGATATGGTGGAGTTTGGTATGCCGCTGGCGCGCGGCTGGGGTTGACTGCTTAAGGTTGGCGCAATGGATCCAGCAAATGCCGCAAGGCATTGTGATCCAGTTCATACATGAGTGCGATCAGGCTGCCCAGTTCACCAGACGGAAAACCTTCACGCGCAAACCAGCCCAGGTAGTGACCGGGTAAATCGGCCAGCAACCTGTCCTTGTATTTCCCGTAAGGCATGGTGCGGGTGACGAGTAGTTGCAGTGCTTCCTGGTTCATGTCTGGTGTGTTTGTATTTGCTGACGTAAAAAATAAAGCTGTGCGCTGATGGGAGCGACGATAATGGCGTACGCATATTTTGCGTATGTAAATGATAAAGAAAAAGTGTCGGGCGCAAATTAAATTGCACCAATTTATTAGCCGCGTGAAACTTTTCCCGCCTTATCCTCTCTACAGAATTGTCTTATAATGAGAATCATTGTTATTTGTATTGGCTTGCTGTGAATCTTTCCGAATTGCCTCCCTTTACTTTTGCCGTAGTCGACGACGTGATCAATGTCGATGGCGTGGACCCGATAGCCAAACGCTTGCGTGAACTCGGTTTTGTTTCCGGTGAGCCGGTGCGCATCGTGGCGCGCGGACCTATAGGCGCTGATCCTCTTTTAGTGCAAATCGGCTTTACCCGTTTTGCTTTACGTCGTTCTGAAGCGCAGCGCGTGCGCGTGCACGTCGCCAGCTAATTTTTATATTTCATGTCCATCTCCCGCATTGCGCTTGTCGGCAACCCTAACTGTGGCAAGACTGCCTTATTCAATCAACTGACCGGAAGCCGCCAGAAAGTAGCGAACTACGCTGGCGTGACGGTGGAGCGTAAAGAAGGGCGCTTCACTGCGCCATCCGGTCGCGTCTTCAGCCTGCTGGATTTGCCGGGCGCATACAGCCTCGACGCCACCAGCCCGGATGAAGTGATTACACGTGATATCTGCCTCGGTCGACGCGCTGGCGAAGCGGTGCCGGAGCTGATCGTGTGCGTGGTGGATGCGACCAATCTGCGCCTGCATTTGCGCTTCGTACTCGAAGTCAAACGCCTCGGACGCCCGATGGTGCTGGCGCTGAATATGATGGATGCGGCGCGCAAACGTGGCGTCACTATCAATCGCGAAGAGTTGCAACGTCAGCTCGGCATGGATGTGATTGAAACCGTCGCCATCCAGACCGGTGGTGCACAAGACCTGGTCGCGCATCTGGATAAAGTGGTGGCCAAGGATATGGTCGCGCCGGTGGTGCACGAAGGAGAAGTGCATGATCAGGTACGCAAGATACTGGCGGCAGCGGTAGTGATGCCAACCGCGACTTCCGGCATAGACGACACGATAGATCGCTGGGTGCTGCATCCGGTGTTTGGCCTGGCGATTCTGGCGCTGGTGATGTTCTTTATTTTCCAGGCGGTGTTTTCCTGGGCCGAGCCTTTGATGGACGGTATAACCGAAGGCGTGACCGTCACCGGCGAGTGGTTCGCCGCGACTTTGCCGGATGGTTTGCTGCGCAGCCTGGTCGTGGATGGTTTGTTTGCCGGGCTGGGTGCGGTGCTGGTGTTCCTGCCGCAGATTCTGATCTTATTCTTCTTTATCCTGGTGCTGGAAGAATCCGGCTACCTGCCGCGTGCGGCTTTCCTGCTGGATCGCCTGATGTTCAAGGCCGGGTTGACCGGACGTTCCTTTATTCCTTTGCTGTCCAGCTTTGCCTGCGCGATTCCCGGCATCATGGCAACGCGCAGCATCCAGGACCCGCGGGATCGTTTGACGACCATCCTGGTTGCGCCGCTGATGACTTGTTCGGCACGTTTGCCGGTGTATACCTTGCTGATCGCGGCCTTCATTCCGGCCAGCACGGTGTGGGGCATCTTTAATCTGCAGGGTATCGTGCTGTTTGTGTTGTATGTGGCCGGTATCGTCAGTGCGATGGCGGTGGCCTGGTTTATCAAGCGCATGCGCAAGGATAAGAGCGAGCACGCATTGCTGATGGAATTGCCTTCGTACCGCATGCCAGGCGTGCGCAACGTCGCTATCGGCCTGTGGGAACGCGCGCTGATCTTCCTGCGCCGTGTGACCACTATCATCCTGTCGCTGACAGTATTGCTGTGGTTCCTCTCGACTTTCCCGGCGCCACCTGCGGGCGCAACTCTGCCTGCCATTGATTACAGCCTGGCGGGTCAGCTCGGACGTTTGATGGAACCTGTCTTTGCGCCTATCGGTTTCAACTGGCAGATCTGTATTGCACTGATTCCTGGTCTGGCGGCACGTGAAGTGGCGGTGGCGGCGCTGGGTACCGTATATGCGATGTCGGGCAGCGAAGAAGCGGTGGCCGCGCAACTCGGCCCCTTGATTGCCGCGCAATGGTCGCTGGCGACGGCCTTGTCCTTGCTGGCCTGGTATGTATTTGCGCCGCAATGCATGTCGACGCTGGCCGTGATCCGACGTGAAACCAATTCCTGGCGTACAGTAGCCGTCTCCGCAGGTTATCTGTTTGGCCTGGCTTATCTGGCCGCATTCCTGACTTATCAGATTACAAAGGCACTGACATGAGCGCGTATGACTTGCTGCAAGATGTGATTATTGGTGCGATTGTTTTCTTCAGTGCGCTGTACGTGCTGCGCAAATTGATGCCGAAGTGGATGCGCGCCCGTCAACAGGCGCTGGCGACCATCTTGAGTAAACCTGCGCGGCCGTATCTGTTACGCAGCCTCGGTGCTTTTCTGATGCCGGGTGAGAGTTCTGGTGGTGGTTGCGGTAGTGGTTGCAGCACGTGCTCGACCTGCGAATCAAATCCGGAAGCAGAGCCTGAAGCGAAGCTGGAAGCAAAGCCGCTGGAGTTCCAGCGACATATTTGAACTGAAGTAATGCAATCGCCTGATCCTTCAAGCGATTGCAATCCGGCCGGGCTTACTTGAGATTGAGCTTGGCCATCACCGGCTGATGATGTTCTTTCGTCAGCAAACGATGCAGGTAGTTGGCATCCGCAGTCCGGCTCGAACTCCCACGCGCATTCAATAAAACCATGATGGCATCGCGTCCAGCGGCACGTACACGCATGATGATGCAGCGTCCGGCTTCCTGCGTGTAGCCGGTTTTCGACAGCGAGATAGCCCAGTTCTTGTCACCGACCAGCTTGTTGGTGTTGTGATAGTGGCGCATCGAGCCATTGACGTCGATCAGGTCATTGCTGACAGTCGTTATTCTTTCGATTTCCGGATATTTGGATGCTGCCAGCGCGAGCCTGGCCAGGTCACTGGCGGTCGAGGTGTTGTACGGCGAGAGGCCGGTTGGTTCTTCTATATTGGTGCGGCGCAGGTTGAGCATATGCGCCTTGTTGCGCACCGCCAGCTTGAAGTGTTCCAGTCCGCCAGGGTAGCTACGGGCCAGCGCGTGGGCAGCACGATTGTCGGACGACATCAGTGCCAACTCGAGCAATTCATGGCGCGATAATACGGCGCCTACCGGCACGCGTGAGGAGCTGAACTTCAGGGTGTCGACATCCTCTTCAGCGACCGTGATGCGCTCATGCATATCGGGTTTGGTATCGAGTACCACCATCGCAGTCATCAGCTTGGTGAGCGAAGCGATGGGGACGATGTCGGTGGCATTCTTTTCAAATACGACGTGGCCAGTGCTTTCATCAATCACGATGGCATGTTTGGAACCGACGGTAGTAGCAGAGGCAGAGCTGGCAGCGGTGATGGCAACAGCGAGGAGGATGGAACGGATCATAAACGCTCGTATGAATTTCTTTGAGCGGGAATCATATCCTCGTTTGTTACTGCAAAGTTGCTGTTAGCTAGTGCGCAGCAGACTATTTTTTGTAACGGATGTTAATTTGTTCAGAGATGTTCTGAACGGCGTATGCGGAGGTGGTGGAGGGTGATACCTGCTGCACAATTTTTAGGCAGTGCAGCAGGTGTTTCAATTCTGTGAATTGATGCCGGAAGATTATTTCTTCGGCAGGTTAGGATCAACCGTGTGTGCTACCGCTGCGAACATATCGGCAACGGTTTCGAATTGGTTTTTGCCCAGGTACTCGGCTTCACGCATCAGGTGCATGGCGAGGGCGGTGTTGCTTTCTTCGTTGCTGCCTTTCAGGCTGCGGCCAAGATGGCGACAGAAAGAAAGGATCTCGCTTCTGCTGTAGGTATCTTCTGCCGGTGCCGTGTCTGTGTTCTGATCGCTCATGGATGCTCCTGTCGTTGGTATGAGTAAGAGGCAAATAGTATCCAATCAGGGCGGGGTTTGTCTTGGTATGGGTCAATTAATCATTTTTTATCAAATCATGCCCCCGGCACATCATCGCATAAAGCACATTCAATTAATGTTACAAGCAATTGATTAATTGGAGTTTTACTTTTAAATCTAAAGTGGATTCTAGAATGGTGAATTGCATGAGTGTAAGCTTGTGATGGCGTGCGAATTGCTAGTAAAACCGGGGCTACACCCGTACACAAATGATTTTCCTATTGCAAGAAAGTGAACGTTCTTGCATCAGACATGCCAAAGCGTGCTGAACATATAGCTATCAAGGAGCACAATGCAACGTCGTGATTTACTCAAAGCTTCCGCCGCACTGACACTGGCCGGATTTCATGCTCCCGCACTTTACGCAGCGGGCAGCGCCAATTCCAACCTGAAAACCCTGGGCAAGGCAGAAGCCTTCGACTATGCATGGCTCAAAGGGCGCGCTCGCACCCTGGCCAGTCAGCCTTACCATGCGCCCGATTATCCGGTGCCGGCGGCAGTCAAGGCGCTGGATTGGGACCAATACCAGGCCATCGGCTATCGCGACGATCACGCTTTGTGGGCGCAGGAAAAATTGCGCTTTCAGGTCAAGTTTTTCCATCTCGGCATGTATGCCAACCAGTCGGTCAAGATCCATGAAGTCAAGGATGGCAAAGCGCTCGAGATCGCTTACGATCCGGCCATGTTCAACTATGGCAAAAGCGGACTGAAAGGTTCGGAGATGCCCAAGGATCTCGGCTTTGCTGGTTTCCGCGTCAACTTTCATACCGATCTGGTGCGCGACATTACCGCTTTCCTCGGCGCCAGTTATTTCCGCGCAGTTGGTGGCGAATGGCAGTACGGCCTGTCGGCGCGCGGGCTGGCTATCGATTGTGGTATGGAGCGGCCGGAAGAGTTTCCGCGTTTCAGTGAGTTCTGGCTGGAGCGCCCCAGCAAGCAATCGAGTCATTTGGTGGTGTATGCCTTGCTCGACTCGCCTAGCATCTCGGGAGCCTACCGCTTTGAAATCGCACCGGGTGCGACCACCCTGATGGATGTCGATGTTGCGCTGTATCCGCGCAAGACCATAGAGCGCATGGGTATCGCGCCGTTGACCAGCATGTTCCAGATGGGCGAAAACGACCGCCGCATCAGCAATGACTGGCGTCCGGAAATCCATGATTCCGACGGCCTCGAAATGTGGACCGGCAATGGCGAATGGATCTGGCGCCCCTTGCTCAATCCCGAACACCTGCGCTTCAATGCCTACGCCGATGAGAATCCACGCGGCTTTGGCCTGATGCAGCGCGACCGCAACTTCGACCACTATCAGGATGATGGCGTGTTTTATGACCGTCGTCCGAGCCTGTGGGTGGAACCTAAAGCAGGGTGGGGCAAGGGTTCGGTGCAACTGGTCGAGATTCCGACACTCGACGAAACCTTCGACAACATCGTCGCCTTCTGGAATCCGGAGGCCAAGCCACAAGCCGGGCAGGAACTGCTGTACGGCTACAAACTACACTGGGGCGCGCAGATGCCATACGCACCCAAGGCCGCAACCGTGGTGGCGACCCGCACCGGCGTCGGCGGCGTGATCGGCAAGAAGCGCACCTATTTCTCGTGGCGCTTCGCGGTCGACTTCGCTGGCGGCGATTTCGCCTTGCTGGGCAAGGACGTGAAGGTCGTGCCGGTCATCTCGGCGACGCACGGCACGGTGGAAATCACTTCGGCGCGGCCTTTGCACGACATTAAAGGCTATCGCGCTATTTTCGACCTGAAGATCGCGGACGACGTCAAAGGGCCGATCGATCTGCGCCTGTATCTGGCCGCCGATGGTCAACCTTTGTCTGAAACCTGGTTGTATCAGTGGACGCCGCCGAACGATCGCAGCTATTAACAGCTGCCGGCAGTTACTAAAACGCAGTCTCGATTCATACAACATTTGCCGATTTTGATCTGGCAAATGTTGCAATGAATCAAGTTTTTGCCGCTAACGCCGATTACAATAGGTATCCATTACCTAAAACCGGCTTCTAGCTCATGCTGACACTCGCATCGATCCTGACCACCACCGCGTTGCTCAGTCTCGCAATGGCGATAGTGCTTGGTTCCTTGCTGCGTTCGTCGGTGCCGGGCGTGCAGGAGTGGTTTGCGTCCAACCTGATGGTAGTGATTGCATTGCCTTTGCTGGCTTTGCGCGACCTGATCCCGGATTTCATCTCCGTCGTCATCGCCAATACCGTGCTGGCTTTGGCCGCAGCCTATTATTTCGTCGGCTGCGCGCGTTTCGTCGGGCAACCGCCACGCTGGAAGCTGCTGATAAGCAGCATCGTCCTGATCGCGTTGGGCCTGATCATCTGGCGCTACGCCATTAACAGTATCCCGGTGCGGGTACTGATCATGACCACCTTCTTCTGCACACTGTGCGTTTCTTCCAGTGTGGTCTTGCTACGGCACAAACCACCGCATCGCAATCACTACAACTATTGGTTCGCTGCCGCCCTGGCGCTGATTTTCGCGGCATGCCAGTTGACCCGTGGCATTTACTTCATTACGCTGGATGAGCCGTCCAGCACCATGATGTTCGATAACTTCTGGAACATCGTGCTAATGGTCATCGGTGCCGTAACCTTGCCGACCATGACCATGGCTGCTGTAATGCTGACCCATGATTCCATGCTGGCGACGCTGGAAGACGCAGCCAATCACGATCACCTGACCGAAGCCATGTCGCGTAAACGACTGGAAGCAGTGGCGCGCGAGCAGATCATGCGTGCCGCAAAGCTGGCCCGACCCTTGTCCCTGCTGATTATTGATCTCGACCACTTCAAGCGCATTAACGATACATTCGGCCATGCTGGCGGAGATGAAGTGCTGCGCGAATTTGCCCGCATGACACGGGCCTCCCTGCGAGACGGTGATGCGCTGGGACGACTGGGCGGGGAAGAATTCGGCATCCTGCTGCCGAATACCGATACCAACGGGGCGTTGGCGATCGCACGGCGTTTGCGTGAGGATTCCGAACGACACCTGATCTCAGGCGCTTTTGGCGAATGCCATTACAGCATTAGTATCGGCATCGCCACCTGGCGTGACGGTGAAAGTTTTGACCGTTTGAGCATACGCGCCGATCGTGCGTTGTACACTGCCAAGAACGAGGGCCGCAACCGGGTGCTGGTAGACGAGCACAGCAGCACGGAAACCCTGGTATCTGCCGCGGCCTGACACCGGATAGCGCTTCCGCCTGGCTATCCATAGCCAGTGATAGTCAAGCACGGAGCGCAAGCCATGCACATCCTCTGGACTTACCTCAAGCCGCACAATCGCCTGGTCGTATTAGCCTTGTTCCTGGCGGCGATCAGCCAGGTATTGGCGCTGATCGATCCCATCATCCTTGGCAAAATCATAGATGAGTACGCGATCCGGCCGGAGGGCAAGACGGATCAGCAACTGGTTGCCGGTGTTCTTTCCCTGCTCGCGCTGGCGCTGGTCATCGCCGTGCTGTCGCGCCTGGCCAAGGCTTTGCAGGAATACCTGACACGGCTGGTAGTGCAAAAGCTGGGCACAGAAATCTTCAATGACGGCTTGCGCCAGTTGCTGCGCCTGCGCTTCCAGGAATTCGAAGACTTGCGTAGCGGCGAAACCCTGTCCCTGCTGCAGAAAGTACGTGCCGATAGCGAACGTTTCATCAATTCCTTTGTGAATACCGTCTTTGCTGCCATCGTCGGTATGGGCTTCCTGACCTGGTATGCGGTGACCAAGCACTGGATGCTTGTGCCGGTGTTCCTGATCGGTGTGCTGGTACTGGGCGGGCTGACCGGTTTGCTCAGTCGTGAAATCAAAAGCCAGCAGCGCTCCATTGTGCGTGAAACCAATCGCAACTCCGGCTTTATCGCCGAATCGCTGCGCAATATTGAACTCATCAAAAGCCTGGGCCTGACTTTTGCCGAGATACGTCGCTTACAGGCGCAAACCATGGTGCTGTTTGCACTGGAAATGAAAAAGGTCAGGCGCATACGCTTGCTATCCTTTCTGCAGGGCACCACGCTGGTGGTGCTCAAGCATGCAATCCTGTTTGCCTTGTTGTGGCTAATCTTCCGAGATGTACTGAGCACCGGTGAGCTGATCGCGATGCAATTCATCTCGGTGGCCATCCTTGCGCCTTTGCAGGAGCTGGGCAACATCATCATTGCCTACCGCGAGGCAGAAGCTTCACTGATGAACTTCGATGCATTGATGAAGAAGCCGGTTGAACGTGGCCCGGAGACGCCTATCGATCTGGGCCCGGTCAGCGATGTGCGTTTTGAGGATGTCAGCTTCAGCCACAAGCACGCGAGCGAACCGGCCTTGCAGCATGTCTCGTTCTCGGCCAGTCTGGGTGACACCATCGCTTTCGTCGGGCCGTCCGGTTCCGGCAAGTCGACGCTGGTGAAGCTGTTGGTGGGTCTGTACACGCCAGCCAGTGGCGAGGTGTATTACAACGATATTTCAACCAAGGACTTTCGCTACAACCGTGCGCGCCGCCAGATCGGTTTCGTGACGCAGGAAACGCATTTATTCGCCGGAACCATACGGGAAAACCTGCAATTCGTTAAGCCTGATGCGACAGATGAGGAAATCATCGCTGCGATGGAGCAGGCGTCGTGTGCTTACTTGCTCGAGCAATCGCCGGAAGGGCTGGACACCATGATAGGGGAGATGGGCGTCAAACTCTCTGGCGGCGAAAAGCAGCGGCTATCGATCGCCCGTGCACTGATACGCCAGCCGCGTTTGCTGATCTTCGACGAAGCGACCTCAGCGCTGGATTCGCTGGCCGAAGAACAGATCACCGATACGGTGCGCATGATCTCTGCGCGCAGCACGCAAATCACCATCCTGATCGCGCATCGGCTATCAACCATCATGCATGCCAACACCATCTTCGTGCTGGAAAAAGGGCACATCGTAGAAAGCGGCAGCCACCTCGCTTTACTGGAAACCAAGGGCTTGTACTACGCGATGTGGCGCCAGCAAATAGGTGAACGCAGTAGCTGGCCGGGTACCAAGCAGGATGATGAAGAGCAGGACGAGAGCGAAGCAGATAGGAATGATCGCGAGCGTGATGCGCAAATGACGATGTTCAACCTTGGTGAATGATCTATCCGTCAGCAGGCGCTGACATCCGGGCAGGCGGTTTTCAATTCCGGAGGGAAGAGGTAAGATAAGGGCATGTTTGATCTCTCATTAATGGGACGCCTGTCGTTCACACACGCGTCGCCTACCAAATCTCCGTTGCAGCCAGGTCGACAATTCCTCGGGATCTTCGAGGAACGTGACGCTGTGCTGTATGTTCCAACCGGCCTTGAACCGAATGCCAAGGTGCCTTTGCTGGTCATGTTCCATGGCGCAGGCGGCAGTGCGGAAAAAGTCTTGCCCTTCCTCGAAGAGCATGCCGAGCGCAATAAATTCCTGCTGCTGGTACCGCAATCGCTGTACGTGACCTGGGATATCGTGATCGGCGGCAACGGCCCTGATATCCAGCGCCTGGGTCAGGCGCTGACAGAAGTTGCTTCTCATTACCTGATCGACCAGGAACATTTCGGCTTCGCCGGGTTCTCGGATGGCGGCAGCTATTCACTGTCAACAGGCATCACCAACGGTGACCTGGTCAGCCACGTCATTGTATTTTCCGGTGGCTTCATGTCGGTCTTCATGCAGGAAGGCGCACCCAAGGTCTTCATCTCGCACGGTTTGGTCGATGAGCAACTGCCGATAGAAACCAGTGCACGTCCGCATGTCGCCAAGCTGAAAGCGGCCGGTTATGACGTAGAGCTGGTTGAATTCAATGGCAATCACTCGATCCAGCCGCCTATCGTGGCACTGGCAGTTGATTTCTTTTTGAAGTAAACACTTGAAATAAAGCAGGGCGGTCGCATTACTAATTAAACGATGATGCGGAACTGATGATGCGACCCGCTATCCAATCGTTTTTCGCTATCTGAGTTATAAGTTTGCTGAACTTGCTGCATGTTGCAGCTTGGGTCAGAATGCAAGAGCGTAGTTTCAAGCATGCCAAATCATATGCATGTGATTCTCAATCACTGAGTAATAACCGAGGAGCGATGTATGAAAAAACCTGTTAAAGCTACTAAAGCCGTGAAGTCTAGCAAAGCCAGTTCGGTAGCAGACATCAAGCGCCGCCAAAGCGCACCTTTGATCACCCCTAGCGACATGGGTACCAAGGCAACGAAAGACATCTCTGCTGCCATGAATGGCGTACTGGCAGACGTGTTCGCGCTCTACCTCAAAACCAAAAACTTCCACTGGCACATGAGCGGCCCTCACTTCCGTGACTATCACTTGCTGCTCGACGAACAAGCCGTACAGATTTATGCGATGACGGATCTGATCGCGGAACGTATCCGTAAAGTAGGCGGCATGACCTTGCGCTCCATCGGTCACATTGCACGTACCCAGCGCATCAAGGATAACGATGCAGACTACGTCGAACCTAACGACATGCTGGCGGAGCTGCGTGAAGATAACAAACTGCTGACTTCACGCCTGCGTGCTGCGCATGCTGTGTGTGACGAACATCATGATATCGGTACTACCAGCCTGATCGAAGTCTGGATTGATGAGACTGAACAGCGCACATGGTTCCTGTTTGAAGCGGGACGGAATGCTGATTCGACCGGTCATTAATTTACGGTTGGTTTGTTTTTGAAGATGCCGCTTGGTTTTGCCGAGCGGCATTTTTTATTGGTGGGTTGCGTTTAGTTGTTGCGGATGGAGTTTTCACTCCGTAGAGACTGGGGTTGCCGGGAATGGCCCGGCGGCCACAGCCTCTTGGCTTTATCGTAGTGAGGTCTTTCAGACGCGTACTATTTCTACCGTTATGTGCGCTAGCTCTTCGTGTATTGCCAGCTGTTGTCTGAAGTAGTCTGGGGCTACATCTTCTCGCACTGCGAGTGTCAGTATGCAGGCATAGGTTTGTTTGCCGACTCGCCATACATGCAGATCACAAATAGTCGCCGCTATCGGACTATCCGCAATGACTTCACGTATTTCCTCGACCACCGGCGCATTCATTTCTGCATCCAGCAGTACCCGACCGCTATCCCGTATCAGGCCATAAGCCCAGATCGCGACCAGTCCGGCACCGACTATCCCCATGACCGGATCCAGCCAGCTTGCACCCCATAGCTTGCCGCCAAAGAGGGCGACGATGGCGAGTACCGATGTGGCTGCATCCGCCACGACATGCATGTAGGCCGAACGCAGGTTCAGGTCGTGATGATGGTCATCATGCGTGTGTCCGTGGTCATGGCCGTGATGATGATCGTGACCATGTGAGTGATCGTCTTTCAAAAGATAGGCGCAGACCAGGTTGACCAGCAAGCCGATGGCAGCGATGGCGATGGCCTGGTCGTAGTGCACTGCGGTCGGATTGATCAGGCGCTCTATCGACTGATACAGCATCAGGCCTGCAACCAGCAGGAGTAGCAGGGCGCTGGTGTAGGCGCCGAGGATTTCTATTTTCCAGGTGCCGAACGCAAAACGGTGGTCGTTGGCGTAGCGTCTGGCCAGTACGTAGGCCATGACGGCGAGGCCCAAGGCGACCGAGTGCGAACTCATGTGCCAGCCGTCGGCCAGCAAGGCCATGGAGTTGTAGGCATAGCCGCTGATGATTTCGGCCACCATCATGACAGTCGTTAGCAGCAGTGCCCACGCGGTTTTCTTTTCGGCTATCGGATTGCCACGATTGAAGATGTGTTCGTGCACCAGATGGGCCGGGGCTTGTAGCGTGGTTTCGGAGGTGTTCATATGCTTTTCCGGTGAATTTAATATACTATACCCCAGTATATTAGCAGGCAGTCTGAAAGGATGTTTACAAATGTCACATACCCACGGAAACAAGAAGCTGCTGGCGCGTGTGCGCCGCATGAAGGGGCAAGTCGAGGCGCTCGAGAAGGCACTGGAAGGTGGCAGTGATTGTGGTGCGGTGTTGCAGCAGATTGCGGCAGTACGCGGTGCTGCCAACGGTTTGATGAACGAGGTACTGGAAAGCCATATCCGTGAACACCTGGGGGCGCATGTCGTTTCTGAAGAGGAGCGTCAGGCTGATCTGGAGCAGGTTCTTACCGTCCTGCGTTCGTATCTGAAGTAAACGCTGCTTGTCGCCCGGCCAGATTCCTTGCCTTCATGTATCATCTGCGCGCTGCTGAAATGATGGAAATTAAGCTCTGTAGCAGTTCTGCAGACTATGAATTAAAGCAATAGTAAGGAATGGAAATTGAAGAAACTGATGTTGGCTGCTTCGCTGTTTGCCTCCTCTGTGGCACTGGCTCATGATGACGGACACGGTAAGCCGGTATTCGATGCGAGCAAGGCTGAGCAGAAAGAGTTTGGCATAGCCGGTGACCCGACCAAGGTGCACAGAACCATCAAGCTGGTGATGAGCGACGATATGCGTTTTACCCCGACCCGGATCAAGGTCAAGGAAGGGGAAACCGTCAAGCTGGTCGTCAAGAACAAAGGCAAGATCATGCACGAAGTCGTCCTCGGGACGACGGCATCATTGCAGCAACATGCGGCCACAATGCGTAAATTTCCTGACATGGCGCATGCAGCGCCGTACATGGCACATGTAAAGCCGGGCGGTATCCAGGAAATTGTCTGGACCTTTAATCACCCTGGCCATTTTGATTTCGCTTGCCTGTTGCCTGGTCATTTTGAGGCTGGAATGGTTGGCAAGATCGAGGTAGGTGAAAAGAACCGCCGCAATTATTTCAATTAACAGCAAATCCGCAGTATTCCGGCAGTGCCTCCCGCTATCAGGCACTGCCGCACCCCTCTACAGAGTTATCTCCCACGCGTAATTTTTACATCTTGTTTACACCGGCACGATCAGTCTTTACGACTTTTTTAGATTGATAAGTCTACGCTTCTATCCATCAACAACCTGTATGGGGAAGATGGATGGACATGGTATTTATCGCCGCGATTGCGGTGCTGTTTGGCCTTAGTTGCGCCTACGCTAGTGGGTGCGACAAGTTGGAAGAGCGGTTGGGAGAGCGTCCATGAATATGTTTTATATCGTGGGTGCGGTGGTTGCCGTTGGCCTCCTGATTTATCTGCTGGCAGCCTTGCTGAATGCGGAGGATCTGTAAATGAGCACGCAATCCGTCATTTTGCTGGCAGTGTTCCTGCTGGTACTTCTGGTACTCGCTTATCCGCTCGGCACCTATTTAGCCAAAGTCGGTGGCACCGCGCCTATCCGCGGCCTCGGCTGGCTCGCACGTTTCGAGCAATTCCTGTATCGCCTTGCGGGTAGCAATGCGCAAACAGAAATGAGCTGGAAAGGCTACGCGATCGCCTTGCTGGTCTTTAACGTGCTGGGTACTTTATTTGTCTACGCGGTGCAGCGCCTGCAAGCCTGGCTACCCTTGAATCCGCAGGCATTCGGTAATGTCAGCCCGGATTCTTCGTTCAATACTGCCGTCAGCTTTGTTGCCAATACCAACTGGCAAGGTTACGGCGGCGAATCGACGATGAGTTATCTGACGCAAATGCTGGCCTTGACCGGGCAAAACTTCTTTTCCGCTGCCACCGGCATCGCCGTGATCTATGCCTTGATACGCGGCTTCAGCCATCGTTCGGCCAAGTCTATCGGCAACTTCTGGGTCGACCTGACGCGTTCCACTTTGTATGTGTTGCTGCCTTTATCCGTGATCGTGGCTGTCATCCTGATGAGCCAGGGCGTGATACAGAGCTTCTCGGCGTACAAGGACGTGGCGCTGATCGATCCGATTACTTATCAGCAGCCGCAAATGAAGGCCGACGGCCAGCCTGTGCTGGATGCGCAAGGTGCACCAGTGCTGGAAACCCTGACTGCCAAAACACAGACCATCGCAATGGGACCAGTCGCGTCGCAGGAAGCAATCAAGATGCTGGGTACCAATGGTGGTGGTTTCTTCAACGCGAACTCGGCTCATCCTTACGAAAATCCGACCGCATTTAGCAACTTGGTGGAGATGCTGGCCATCTTCCTGATCCCGGCCGCACTGTGTTTTGCTTTTGGTCGCATGGTCGGTGATATGCGCCAGGGCTGGGCCATCCTCGGTGCGATGACCTTGCTGTTTGTCGTACTGACTGCTGTCGTGATGGGTGCCGAGCAACAGGCGCATCCGGGCATGGCAGCGCTGGGAGTGGATCAGGGCGCAAGCCTGCTGCAGGCGGGCGGCAATATGGAGGGCAAGGAAACACGTTTCGGCATCAGTGCTTCCGCCTTGTTCGCAGCTGTCACTACAGCGGCTTCATGCGGTGCGGTGAACGCCATGCACGATTCCTTTACACCATTGGGCGGCATGATCCCGACCGTCCTGATGCAACTGGGTGAGGTGGTGTTTGGCGGCGTCGGCACCGGTTTATACGGGATGCTGGTGTTTGCCATCCTGGCGGTATTCATCGCTGGCCTGATGATAGGTCGCACACCTGAGTATCTGGGTAAAAAGATCCAGGCTTACGAAATGAAAATGGTTGCGCTGGTAATCCTGGTGACACCTTGCCTGGTGTTGTTGGGCACGGCGATCGCGGTGGTGGTCGATCCGGGCAAGGCGGGCATCCTGAATCCGGGTGCACATGGATTCTCTGAAGTCCTGTACGCCTTTACCTCTGCAGCGAATAACAACGGCAGTGCATTTGCCGGGCTTTCTGCCAACACGCCTTTCTATAACGTGATGCTGGCCATAGCGATGTGGTTCGGTCGCTTTGCCGTGATCGTGCCGGTGCTGGCGATAGCAGGTTCGCTGGCAGCGAAGAAGCGACTGGAGGTCAACGCCGGAACCATGCCTACCCATGGCCCGCTATTCATCGCCTTGCTGGTCGGCACCGTGCTGTTGGTCGGTGTCCTGAACTATGTGCCTGCCTTGGCATTGGGACCGGTAGTAGAGCACCTGCAACTTTTTAAATAACAAGCAAAGAGAATCCATTATGCGTATGTCAGAAACCAAGGCAGCCAGCATGACGCGCAAGAACCTGTCGCTATTCGATAGCAAGCTGATAGGTCCCGCCATCGTCGATTCGTTCAAAAAACTGAATCCTCGTTCGCAATTGCGCAGCCCGGTGATGTTTGTCGTATATGTCGGCAGCATCATTACCACGCTATTGTTCATCCAGTCGCTTATCGGGCAGGGCGAAGCCAACCCTGGCTTCATCCTTGCCGCATCGGTATGGCTGTGGTTCACCGTATTGTTCGCTAACTTCGCAGAATCGCTGGCGGAAGGCCGCAGCAAGGCACAGGCAGAATCGCTGCGCGCCTTGAAGCAAACAGTGTTGGCCAAGAAGCTGGCAACACCGAAGCATGGCACTACCTGGCTGCCGGCATCGCCAGGCGATTTGCGCAAAGGCGATACGGTGCTGGTCGAAGCCGGTGATGTGATCCCGGTCGATGGCGAAGTGATAGAAGGCGTGGCTACTGTCGATGAGAGCGCGATTACCGGCGAGTCTGCACCGGTGATCCGCGAATCCGGCGGCGACTTTTCAGCTGTAACTGGTGGTACCCGCGTCCTGTCCGACTGGCTGGTGGTCAGGATCGCGGTGAATCCGGGTGAAGCTTTCATCGATCGCATGATCGCGATGGTTGAAGGTGCAAAACGTCAAAAGACTCCGAATGAAATCGCATTGACGATATTGCTGGTGGCTCTGAGCATCGTGTTCCTGGTGGTGACCGTAACTTTGTTGCCTATGTCGCTGTTCTCGGTCGAGATGGCAAAGGCGGCAGGTGTCGCCAGTTCGCCTATCACCATCACCGTGCTGATTGCTTTGCTGGTCTGCCTGATCCCGACCACCATAGGTGGCTTGTTATCCGCCATAGGTGTCGCTGGCATGAGCCGCATGATGCAGGCGAATGTGATTGCGACTTCCGGCCGTGCAGTGGAAGCAGCAGGCGATGTGGATGTGCTCCTGCTGGACAAGACCGGCACCATTACCTTGGGTAATCGCCAGGCATCCGAGTTTTATCCGGCACCGGGTGTGACGCAGATTCAACTGGCTGACGTTGCACAACTGGCTTCGCTGGCAGATGAGACACCGGAAGGCCGCAGCATCGTGATCCTGGCCAAACAGAAGTTCAATATGCGCGAACGCGATATTGCAGCCTTGCAGGCGAGTTTCGTACATTTCAGCGCGCAGACCCGCATGAGCGGCGTTGACCTGGGTGATCGCGCCATTCGCAAAGGTTCGGTTGATGCAGTGAAAAAGCATGTGGAAGCGTTGGGTCGCAGCTTCCCGGAAGAGGTATCACGCCAGGTTGACGACATTTCACGTCGCGGCAGCACGCCGCTGGTGGTAGTCGATGATGGCCGTGTGATGGGTGCGGTGGAACTCAAGGATATCGTCAAAGGCGGTATCAAGGAGCGCTTCTCCGAGCTGCGCCGCATGGGTATTAAAACCGTGATGATCACAGGCGACAACAAACTGACAGCGGCGGCAATTGCCGCAGAAGCAGGCGTTGATGATTTCCTCGCTGAAGCAACACCGGAAGACAAACTCAAACTGATACGCGATTACCAGTCGCAAGGGCGGCTGGTCGCGATGACCGGCGACGGCACCAATGACGCGCCGGCGCTGGCGCAGGCTGACGTGGCGGTGGCGATGAACTCGGGTACGCAGGCGGCGAAAGAGGCGGGCAATATGGTCGATCTGGATTCCAATCCGACCAAGTTGCTGGAGATCGTCGAGATCGGCAAGCAAATGCTGATGACGCGCGGCTCGCTTACGACTTTCTCGATTGCGAATGACGTCGCCAAGTACTTCGCCATCATTCCTGCCGCCTTTGTGAGCACCTATCCACAGCTGAAAGCACTGGATGTGATGCAGTTAAGCAGCCCGTCATCGGCCATCATGTCTGCGGTGATTTTCAATGCACTGATTATCGTGGTCTTGATACCGCTGGCATTGAAGGGCGTGAAGTATCGCGCTGTCGGTGCGGCATCGCTACTACGTCGCAATATGTTGATCTATGGTTTGGGTGGGATCATCGTGCCGTTTGTCGGTATCAAGCTGATCGACATGATTCTGAGTTTGCTACACCTCGTTTAAGGAAATAAAATTATGAAATCCACCTTTCGTCCGGCATTGATCATCTTCGCGATGCTGACGCTGATTTGCGGCGTGATTTATCCGTATGCCGTAACCGGCATAGGCAAGCTGGCCTTCTCCAGCCAGACCGAAGGCAGCATCGTTAGTCAAAATGGTGCTGTGGTCGGCTCCAGCCTGATAGGGCAGGCCTTCAGTTCGCCGCAGTACTTCTGGGGCCGTCCTTCGGCAACCGGACCTATGCCGAATAACGCAGCTGCTTCCGGCGGCTCCAACCTGGGCCCGACCAATCCTGCATTGCTCGATGCTGTGAAAAGCCGGATAGATGCATTGAAGGCGGAAGATCCGGACAACATCGCAGCGGTTCCGGTCGACCTGGTGACCGCATCCGGCAGCGGTCTTGATCCTGATATCAGCGTCGCTGCCGCCTACTATCAGATCCCGCGTGTAGCACGGACACGCAAACTGGCGCAGGAAGAAGTCAAAGCCATCGTTGATCGCATCAGCCAGCCGCAATACCTGGGATTCTTTGGCGAGAACCGTGTGAACGTGTTGGCGTTGAATCTGGCACTGGATCAGCGTTGAAACGCATGGTCACTAGCAATTCAGTATAGTTCGGGTGTTGCGTAAGCAGCATCCGAATGTGTCACAATCGATGTCACATCACAGCCCGACCTTACATGCCATCCAGCGAACACCAACGCCCCGATCCTGACACCTTGCTCGCGCAAATGCAGGCGCAGGACAGGCGCGCCTCGCGCGGCAAGCTGCGGATTTATTTTGGTGCGTCGGCCGGGGTAGGCAAGACCTACGCAATGTTGAACGCCGCCCGCAGCATGCAGGCGGAAAAGCGCGATGTCGTGGTCGGCTTGGTGGAAACCCACGGGCGCAAGGAAACCGCCGCCTTGCTGGATGGACTGGAAATCCTGCCGCGCAAAGAGATTCCGTATCGCGACAAAACCATAGCCGAATTCGATATCGACGCAGCGCTGGCACGCAAACCAGCATTAATCCTGGTCGATGAACTGGCCCATTCCAATGCGCCGGGTTCGCGCCATCCCAAACGCTGGCAGGATGTAGAAGAGCTGCTCGGCGCAGGCATAGACGTGTTCACAGCGGTCAATGTCCAGCATCTGGAAAGCCTGAATGACGTCATAGGCGGGATAACTGGCATACGGGTGGCGGAAACCTTGCCGGATACCGTATTTGACCAGGCAGATGAAATTGTATTGGTAGATATTCCGGCTGATGACTTGCTGACGCGACTCAAGGAAGGCAAGGTCTATCAGCCGCAGCAAGCCGAGCGCGCATCGCGTAACTTCTTCCGCAAAGGAAATCTGATTGCCTTGCGCGAACTGGCCTTGCGTCGCACGGCAGACAGGATAGAAGACGATGTACAGGCTTACCGCGTTGAGAAATCCATCAATGCAGTATGGAAAACCGATTCCGATTTGCTCGCCTGCATAGGGCCGCGTACCGGTGCCGAACATGTAATCCGCAGTACCGCACAGCTGGCCGGCCAGTTAAATGCGCAGTGGCATGCAGTCTATGTAGAGACACCAGAACTACAGCGACTGGCACCGACGGAACGCGAACGTATCCTGAAGACGCTGAAGCTGGCGCAGGATCTGGGCGCGACCACGGCGGTTTTGCCAGGCAGCGATATCGCGCATGAGATAGTCAGCTATGCGCGCAGTCACAACTTCTCGCGCATCATCCTTGGTCGCAATCACAGCCGCTGGCCGTGGCGCAAACCGCATGCGCAACGCATCGCCAACTATGCACCCGATATAGATCTGATAGAAACCGGTGAACGGCAGGAACGTGCCAGCGTTGCCGACAAAACTAATGCCAAAGTTACCGCGCAGGATGATGAGGCAGCAGCAAGTGGAAAATCGCCGTACCTGCCTTATGTGTGGACGGTGGCGATCTGTATCCTGACTGCGCTGGTGACGACGCCTATGATGCCGCATCTGGATCTGGCGAACATCGTCATGTTGTTCCTGCTGGCGGAAGTCTTGATTGCTGTACGCTTCGGGCGCGGACCTGCGGTACTCGCTGCCTTCCTCAGCGTGGCGGTATTTGATTTCTTCTTCGTTTCACCGCGTTTCTCCTTCGCTGTCAGCGATGTGCAGTATCTGGTCACATTCTCCGTCCTGCTGGTGGTCGGCCTGATCGTCGGACAACTGACTTCAGGCTTGCGCTTTCAGGCCAGGATAGCGGCGCAGCGCGAAGGGCGGGCGCGGGCTTTGTATGAATTCGCCCGCGAGTTATCGAGCGCCTTGCAGGCCGAGCAGGTCTTTGAAACCACGCAAAACTTTATCCAGCGCACCTTCCGTGCGCGCGCCATACTGCTGCTGCCGAATGACGAGGCACGGCTGCAAACAACGCAAGACCATGAAATAGACCTTGGTATCGCGCAATGGGCATTTGATCACGCCACACCGGCAGGCATGGGCACCGATACCTTGCCGGCCAGTGCCTACTTTTACTTGCCGCTGGTAGCACCCATGCGCACGCGTGGTGTGCTGGCGATCAAACCGGACAACCGCCGCTGGATGCTGGTACCCGAGCAGCGCAGGCAGTTGGATACCTTTGCCGCGTTGGCGGCGATCGCACTGGAGCGGGTGCATTACATCGAAGTCGCGCAAGATGCCTTGTTGCGCATGGAGTCCGAACGCTTGCGCAACTCCTTGCTGGCAGCGATATCGCACGACTTGCGTACTCCTTTGACAGCACTGGTCGGCCTGTCCGAATCGCTGACCAGGTCCAAGCCTGAACTGGCCGACGCACAGCAGGAACTGGCGCATGCCTTGCATGAAGAAGCCTTGCGTATGGGGAATCTGGTCACCAATCTGCTGGACATGGCGCGCATCCAAAGCGGCGAGGTGAAACTGAATCTACAGTGGCAGCAGTTTGAAGAAGTGGTCGGCAGTTCACTGCGTGCCGTGCAGTCCTTGCTGGGCAAGCATCAGGTAGTGACCAGACTGGCGGCTGATCTGCCTTTGGTGAATTTTGATGCTGTGCTGATAGAACGCGTGCTGTGCAATTTGCTGGAAAACGCCAGCAAATATACGCCACCCGGTTCGCAGATTACGATAGCCGCTGAAACCAAAGGGCAGTACTTGAGTGTCGCTGTCTATGACAATGGCCCTGGCTTGCCCCCCGGACAGGAAGAAGTTATTTTTGAAAAATTCACGCGCGGTGAACGCGAATCTGCAACGCCCGGAGTCGGTCTCGGTCTGGCGATTTGTCGTGCCATCATAGAAGCGCATCAGGGTACTATCCGAGGCGGGCATGCACCGCAAGGTGGTGCTGCCATTACCTTTACACTGCCTTTGGGCACACCTCCAGCCATGCCGGACATGGATGAAGGTGAAATCACCAATCAGACACCATGAGCGAATCAGTCCCGATAGCATTGCTGGTAGAAGACGAACCGCAAATCCGTCGCTTCGTACGCGCAGCGATGGAGGAAGAGGGCTGGCATGTGTATGAAGCAGAAACCATGAAGCGGGGTCTCATCGATGCAGGCACCCGCAAGCCCAATCTCATCATCCTCGACCTTGGCTTGCCGGATGGCGACGGCATGGACTTCATCGCGGACATACGTGCATGGTCACCGGTACCCATCATCGTGTTGTCGGCACGTGTCATCGAAAGCGACAAAATCAAGGCGCTGGATGCGGGTGCTGATGATTACCTGATTAAACCTTTCGGCGTTGGTGAATTGTTGGCGCGGGTACGCTCGACGATACGGCGACATAGACGGGTAGATGGCGATGCACAGGGTAGCTTCACCTTTGGTGACGTCAAAGTTGATCTGAATGCGCGACTGGTGACCAAGGCAAGCCAGATGGTACATCTGACGCCGACTGAATATCGCTTGCTGAGTGTGCTGGTGGCAAATGCCGGGCGTGTTGTGACGAATCCGCAGTTACTGCGGGAAGTGTGGGGGCCTTCGCACTCGGAGAGCGGGCATTACTTGCGGATATACATGGGGCATTTAAGGCAGAAGCTGGAGGATGATCCGGCGCAGCCCAGATATTTGCTGACTGAGACCGCAGTTGGGTATCGTTTGCTGCAGCCTTTATGAGTCGTGGTAGTCACTCCGACATATAGGCTTATTGCTTTTGATGCATTGGCATCAACTCCCGCTCCACTCCTGCAGAAAAGTCCCCCGAAACTCGTACAACCATTCCAGTCGCTGCTGTCCCAGCCGTTTCCCAGCCTCAGTCTGCATACTCGCAGGCAGCGTAGCCAGTTTCACCTGTATATGATCTAACGCATAGCGCTTATCATCCAGCTCCCGTTGCGTACCCAAAGCATCATCCGGATGCGCCAGCTCGCTCCCCATGCGTCCAGCGATGTAAAACAAACGCGCCAATCCAACCGCACCCAGTGCGTCCAGCCTGTCCGCATCCTGCACGATGCGTGCTTCTATCGTGGTCGGTGTAATCGCAGCAGAGAAGCTATGCGCTTCTATCGCATGCGCCAGTGCCGGAAGTTTGTCAGCAGGAAAGTTCATCGCGGTCAATTCACGACACGCGAGTTCAGCCGCCTGGCGCGATGCCAGATGACGTTGCGGATCGTTCTTCGGCAGGTTCACCAGGTCATGCAGATAGCATGCTGCCTGCACCACCAGCGCATCTGCCTCCGGATGATCTTTTAGTAACGTTTCTGCGGTGTGCCAGACGCGATGCAGATGATTGATGTCGTGCGCACCATCATCACCAGCAGCATCGGTGGCCAATTGGATGAAGCGTGTTTGCCAGTTGGCAGATGGATGATTCATATGGAAATACAGGCAGTGATTCGACAGCCATCATGATAACAGCCGTCCCGTGTACCCAGGCCGATAGTCGATTGGCCTGGGCATCGGCGGATGCTTATCTGCCTTCGTGGCGTTCTTCCTGTCTGGGAGATGAACGTGGGCGCTCTTGTACATGTTGTTGCGGCCGCTCCTGTTGCTGCACATGCTGTGGCGGACGTGGTTCTTGTGGATGTGCCAGTTGCGGTTGTGGCGTCGGGCGGAACTGTGGTGCTTGCGGATGCTGCGGCTGTTGCTGCATTTGTGGATGCATTTGTGGCTGAGCCTGCATTTGTGGTGCAGCCGGTTGATTATAGGAACGTGTTTCAGGACGTGATTGCTGCCTGAATTCTTCATGTCGCTGGTTGATCCCGCTGTGCTGCACGTCACCGGAACGCAAGCTGCTTGGTGCACGGTTATCTATGCGATCCGGAGCACGCTCGGGAATGTTCTGTGGCCTACCTGTACTGGATAAGGTGTGGCGCGACGACGCATCCTCCATGCCGGTGGAAGTCACTCGTTCACCTCTTTGCGAACGAGGACGATTGTCCTGCTTGCGCTCAGTTGGTCGTGCTTGCACATCCCTTGCAGGGGCAGATGGAGCAGCGCGGTCTCCATGGAATTGTGGTGCAGGTGCGGCTGGGCGTGCACCAGGATGCTGGTCAGCCGGGGAGAAGTGCGGCATGGTCATGACACCATTGTTTGGTGATGGACGATGTTGGTTCTGATTGCCAGCGACGTTCGGATTGCCGAAATTCGGGCGATTGTCATTACCGTTGTTATGCACGTTGCCACCCAGTGGTGGTTGGTTAACGCCACCGAAATGATTGGTCGTGATGCGCGTATCGTAGTTGCGGTTAATCGTGATGCTGGAGCGGGGCGCATAGACCGTGTTGTTATAGGTCACTGCAGGACGTGCCCAGCCGTGGTTGGGGCCGTAGTCAGGTCCATAACCTGGGCCGTGGCCACCCCAGTTCATACCCCACGAATGCCAGCCCCAGCCTTGATGGCTGAGAGCAGAGCCAACGATGACTCCGACCCCGAAGGAGATGATGCTGCCAGCGATGAGGTTGCCGCCATAGCCCGGATGATAGACGTAGTTGGGATAAACCGGTATGGGCGCGCCATAGACCAGTGCAGGGTTGTAATCCGGCACATACACGACATCAGCTTGTGCCGATTCGATGATGATGGTTTGCGGTGGTGGCGGTACTGAATAGTAACGGGCGTCATCAGCGTATTCAGGCGGTGGTGCCAGACGCGGGCTGGAAGTCACTTTCATCAGGCTATTATTTTTCAGATTGCCGGATTGCTGGGCGCTCTGGCGCATGGTTTGTACCGCATTCATCACGTCATTCGGTGCATTCGCGTAGGCCATACCGAGCGCAGTCGTCCACTGGATGTTGTTGGCCATCTGGCTCAATACAGCGGGGAAGGCGGTCAGCGATTTAACGCTGACATCCCACGGTTGCTGATTGGCGGCATCCTGCAGCGCCTGGCCTTTCAGCGCCGGGTTTTGTGTCAGCCATAGATTGGCTGCGGTAATCTGATCCGGATACTGTGCTCCCGCGAGGACTTGCGCGAGTAATTTGTCAGGGAACAGGGCGACCGGCGCCACCATTTGCGTAAGCTGTTCGGCAGTTGGCGGCGTGTACGCAGGTGCGGTCGGAGCTTGCGGTGTAGTCACTGTCGTGGCGACGGGATCGGCGGCCTTGTTGTCTTGCGCTTTATTGCAACCGGCCAGCGTAAGCAGGCTGATGATCAGCGAAGACGAGACGACGGTAGTAAAAGTAGGTTTGCCAGCTTTCATGTTGTGCACCTGTCAGCTATTTTGGGGCGCATTTGCGTATTCGGCGTGTGCGTACTCAGTCTTGATAGATCAAAAACGGCTGTCGACAAGCGGCAGTTGACCCGGTCTTGTTACCGACTGTAACAGCTGACGACACTTGCAGAGCGAGGAAGCGCGCCGACCACGGCAATGAGTAGCAAGTCAGTATTACCAAACTAATACTAAGACTCCATTTACCGGTCGGCAGTTCCTGCTGCCGGTGCGGCTTGCCGCTGTGCATGGGCGGCAAGCCAGCTTATCAAAAGGTTTTGCTGATGGAGAGCAGGACAGCATTCTTGCCCATGAATTTGCCGTTGACTGGCGAGGCGTAAGCCGATCTGTCGGCATCGGTGCCGACTACGGCGAACGCCCCTGTGAATATGCCGAAATCCTTGGTGACGCCCAGCTTCCAGTCGGTATAGCTGAGTCTGTCGTTACTGATGCCCGCGTTATCACCTGCAACTTTTTGGTGACCGGCATGCAGGTTGAGGATGTAACCATTGCTGATGTCGATGTTGGCACCTATGTCCAGGTAGCCACTGTTTTTGCTATCGACGAAACCAAACAGGTTGGTTAGCGCATGCGAGTACTTGATGTATGCAGGACCGTAGGAAAGCTGGCCATAGACTTCAGTGGTATTGGCGTTCGGACGCAAACCATTCGACGGATAGACATAGGTCAGCACGCCGAGGTCGTAAGCAATGTCCTTGCTCAGTTCACCACGCTTGCCTCCATAGATATCGACTTCTAAATCACCGCTACCGCCGCCATCCTTGACCCATTTGATGGTGGATAACCAGGTGCCTGCGTAAAAGCCGCTGGGATTGTGCACGTAATCAGCGCCGCCTTGCAATGCAGCTTGCAAACGCGTCTGTGAAATGCCGCGATACCGATAGTCGGAAACGACTGCGGCGTTGAAGCTGACTTCGTTATCCGGTTTGCGGTCTTCTGCGTGTGCCATGTTGCCGCCGACGCTTGCTGTGATGGCGGCGGCCAGGATTAATTTTTTCATGCTGCCTTTCAGTTTGATGGTGAATACAGTGAATTGATGTGCGTGCATATTGCAGCCGTCAACCTGACCGTCAGCTTAGTCATCAACATGTAAAAAATTTCTAAAAAGATGGGAGCGGAAACGTAAATGCCGTATAAAAATCAATGCGCTCAAGCACGATGAGTAAACAGTTGTGATTTATTATTTAACAATTAAATCATTACTTGAGTAGAATAGACCCACCAGACTGAGATAGTAGCCGTACGGACTATCTACCCGTACAGCTATGTGTTTGCACGATAGATCGCTATTTTTCGACAACATCATTACTAAAGGGAGCAAATATGAAGCGATTACTGGTTGCCGGTATGTTGATGACTGCGGCTGTATCTTCCGTTTATGCGCAGTCCAATCTGAGATTCCTGCAAGACACACCTATCAGCAAGTTCAAAAAGGCTGATACCGACCTGATGTTCAAAACCCTGTATCAGGCACTCGATACAGCGGAAGACGGCAAGACCGTCACCTGGGAAAATCCTAAAGCATCGAATAGCGGCAGCATCACGCCTGCCAAAGATCCGCAAGGACGTGCCGATTGTCGTCTGGCGAAAGTCGAGAATCGTCACCTGACCCTGCATAGCACTCACGACGTTGTCTTTTGTAAAGTGGGTGGCAAGTGGAAGTGGGATAAAGCAGGTAAGCAGTAAGCACTCGAAGCAACTGTCTGATTCGTTCAACTTCAGGGGAACTCTATGATGAAACGTTTAATCGGCATCACATTGCTGGCAGCCAGCAGCGTAGGCCATGTGGCTATCGCGCAGGACAAGGCAGCAGCACCTGCTACAGGTGAAGTCAGGGTGGTGAAAAAGCCGGGCAGCCTGGGCGTTGGTGAAACCCTTACTACGCGCGGCACGATTACCTCTGTCGATCAGGCTGCGCGCCTGATGACGGTGCAGCGTGCGAATGGCGAAACAGTCGTGGTGCAGGTCGGCAAAGGCGTGAAAAACTTCGACCAGATCAAGGCTGGTGATCAGGTTGTGTATCGCGTCGGTGAAGCCGTGCTGCTGGAGCTGAAGAAAAAAGGTGACGGCATACGTGAGCGTACCGAAACCGAAGGTGCGGGCGTATCAAAACCGGGTGAAAAACCAGGTGTGGTCGTCGCACGTCAGGTGCAGGTTGTCGCTGATGTGACAGCTGTCGATAAAAAGAAAGGCAAGATCACTTTGCGGGGCGTCAACGAAACCCGCACACTGAAGGTGAAAGATCCTAAGGTACTGTCCAAAGTGAAAGTCGGCGACCAGGTTGAAATCACCTATCTCGAAGGTGAAGCCTTGTCGGTCGAAGCAGCAAAATAATTTGATTGTTGTCATCCGTCCCGATCATGCGAGCGGGACGGAGTTTCAATGGCATCCGCCACCATGTGTACCCAGGTTTTTCGGTTCACTATCTTCCGCATTTGCCAATCCCTGCAAGATTCCGCATTCCTCTACCGTCTGTATCGTAATACAGCGGCTGCGCAATTGTTTTAACTCCGTTTGCAGGACTTTCAATTCCTTGATGCGATGGGAAACGTGTTCTATATGCTTATCCAGCAAAGTGTTGACGCCTGCGCAGTTTTCTTCCGGCGTATCGCGGAAGCTGAGCAGGGTGCGGATTTCATCCAGCGTCATGTCCAGTGAACGGCAATGACGGATGAATTGCAGGCGTTTGACGTGCGCATCGCCATACAAGCGGTAGTTGCTGGCTGAGCGCAAGGCTTGCGGCAACAGGTTCTGTTGTTCGTAATACCGTATGGTTTCTACCGAAGAACCGGTTTGCAGCGCCAATTCGCCGATTTTCATCGCTTGCTGTGTCATTTGCATACCTTCCGACAGAAATATTCCTGCATCGTCACGCTTATTCAAATAAGTGCTTGACCCTATAGTCACTACAGGGTTTCTAATGCATACAATAGTGACGCATCTAGCGCTTTGCAAGGAGAATTTATGCACTGTTGTGACCATGACCATAAGCACGGCGGCAATACACATGAGCACGCTCATGCGCCAACTGCGGTACACCCAGCAATCGTCGCCAGCGGCGCAGCGCAGGCCGTGCTGCTGATCCAGAAAATGGATTGCCCGACCGAAGAAAAGCTGATCCGTGATCGCTTTAGCAAGATGGCGGGCATCGTTGCGATGGAATTCAACCTGATGCAACGTGAACTCACCGTGCATCACAATCTGCCTTCGGTAGCAGAAATCGTTGCCGCCCTGAAAAAACTCGATCTCGATCCGGTCGTTAAATCCGATACACAAAACCTGACGCGCGAGGGCCTGGCTGACCAAACCGAATTGTCCGGCGACTATCGTATATCGCCATTGAAGTGGACCTTGATGGCGATCTCTGGTGTAACGGCAATCGGTTCTGAAGTGGTCGCCTGGACGTCGGGCAATGAAACCTCGTGGCTGGTGATTGCACTGGCGCTGACAGCGATTTTGACTGGTGGCCTGGATACGCTGAGAAAAGGCTGGATCGCCTTGCGTCATTTTTCGCTGAACATGAACTTCCTGATGTCGCTGGCCGTAATAGGTGCAGTGCTGATAGGGCAGTGGCCGGAAGCTGCAGTCGTCATCTTCCTGTTCGCGGCGGCAGAGATGATAGAGGCCTTGTCGCTAGATCGTGCGCGCAATGCGATCCAGGGGCTGATGGCGATGGCGCCGGAAATGGCGACCGTGCGCAATGAAAGCAACGAATGGCTAGCCATCAGTGCCGCGCAGGTACAGCTGGATGCATTGGTGCGCGTCAAACCGGGTGAGCGCGTGCCGCTGGACGGCATCATCGTGGATGGCCTAAGTACAGTGAATCAGGCGCCGATTACAGGTGAAAGCATGCCGGTGGCCAAGCAAAGTGGTGACACCGTATTTGCCGGAACCATCAATGAACTTGGCACCTTTGATTATCGTGTGACCGCGCTGCAATCGAACTCGACCCTGGCGCGCATCATTAAGAGCGTGCAACAAGTGCAGGGCGAGCGTGCACCTACGCAACGTTTCGTCGATCAGTTTGCGCGTTACTACATCCCCATCGTAGTGCTGCTGGCAATACTGGTGGCGTTGCTGCCGCCATTGCTGCTGGCGCAGCCATTCCAGCCGTGGTTGTATAAAGCATTGGTGCTGCTGGTGATCGCCTGTCCATGTGCATTGGTGATCTCGACTCCGGTCACGGTAGTGAGCGGGCTGGCGGCTGCGGCACGTCACGGCATCCTGATCAAGGGCGGCGTTTATCTGGAGCTTGGTCGCAAGCTGAAAGCGGTGGCGCTGGATAAGACCGGTACCATCACAGTCGGCAAGCCGCTCGTCACCGATACCCAGCAGATCAAGGAAGGTGATTTGCATGCGATGCTGCGCCTGGCAGCCAGTCTGGCACAACGTTCGGATCATCCAGTGTCTTCAGCGGTCGTGGCGCACTGGCAGGAACAGCAAAGCAGCATATCCTTGTTTGAAGTCAGCGACTTTGAAGCGCTGACCGGACGTGGCGTGCGCGGCATGATAAATGGTGATGCCTATTACCTCGGCAACCATCGTTTGATCCATGAACTCGGCATTTGTGGTCCCGAACTGGAGGCAGCGCTGGATGCATTTGAACAAACCGGTAAAACGGCGGTGGTGTTGGGCTCCAGTGCTTCACCTTTATTGATATTGGCAGCGGCCGACACCATACGGGATAGCAGCCAGGCGGCAGTAGCCAAGTTACAGCAGATGGGTGTGCAAGTCGTGATGCTGACCGGCGACAATCCACATACTGCGGAAGCGATAGGCAGCAAGGTCGGTATCAGTGATGTGCGGGGCAATCAGTTGCCTGACGATAAGCTGGCGGCGATTAATGAATTGCGTGATCGCTATGCTTATGTCGGCATGGTCGGTGACGGTATCAATGACGCGCCAGCCCTGGCCAAAGCGGATATAGGCTTTGCGATGGGAGCTGCCGGTACTGATACTGCACTGGAAACCGCCGACGTCGCGCTGATGGATGACAACCTGGGCAAACTGGCCGATTTCATTGCCCTCAGCAAAAAGACACATAGCGTACTGATGCAAAACATCACGCTGGCGCTGGGCATCAAAGCCGTATTCCTGGCATTGGCACTGGGTGGCGAAGCGACCTTGTGGATGGCTGTGTTTGCCGATATGGGTGCCAGCCTGTTGGTTGTTTTCAACGGTTTGCGCCTGCTGCGTGCGGTTTAAGCGGCGCTGTATATTTCTGAAATAAAACGATGTTATGATTCAGACCGTGAAAAAACTGCTGATCATTCTGATGCTGTTAGCTCTGCCGCTCCAGTTCACCTGGGCCGCGGCAGCTGCCTATTGCCAGCATGAGAATGCCACAGCAGGTGCGCACTTCGGTCATCACAAGCATCAGGAAGATACCGAACTGCCAGGCGACAACCCGCAGTCGCTGAAAGTCCACAAAGATTTCCATCATCCGGATAGTCAGGGCTTGTTCCTGTCGCAATTGCCGCCGGCCATGTCACCGGTAGCTACCGTTCATACCGAGTTGCATCCTCCGCTTTATTCCTCGCATATACCGGACGGGCCCCGTAGGCCTGATCGGCATCCCGTCGCCTGACTCGACGGGACTATCCTTAGTTTTTACATACACTGACGTCCCGTCGAATTCTTTTCCCATCCACAGGAGAATTCGATGTACAGGTATTTATTGCCGCTGGGCATAGCTGCGTTTGTATCGCTGCCCGCATTTGCACAAAGCACTATTTACGAACCGGTTGCGAGCGGCATTACCGCAAACCGTATCGTGGAGCCACCTGAAGGCATTACCCTGGAAGCCGCGCTGCGCATGGCGCTGGACGGCAATGCAGATTTATCAGCCGCACGCAATGAAGCGGCTGCTATCGATGCGACCATCAAACAAGCCGGGCTGATCCCCAATCCCGAGGTCTCGGTGCAGCTGGAAGGCGCGCAGCGTGACACCCGTACCACCACCTGGCAGGTGAACCAGCCGATAGAGCTCGGTGGCAAGCGTGCGGCACGTATCAATGCGGCCAGCCGGGCCTATGACACCGCGTATGCCGATCTGAATAGCAAGCGGGCGGAAATACGCGCCGTCGTCATTACCGCTTTCTTCAATGTCCTGAATGCACAAGAGCGACTGCGTCTGGCTGAGGCATCGCTGCAGCTGGCGCAACGCGGCACTTTGGTCGCATCGCGTCGGGTCACCGCCGGGAAAGTGTCGCCAGTCGAAGAAACCAAGGCGCGCGTAGCGGAAGCCAACGTGCGGCTGGAGCTGAGCCAGGCCAAAAGCGAACTGGTAATTGCACGCAAACGCCTGGCGGCAACCTGGGGTAATCCTGTGCCACGTTTCCAGCAGGCACAAGGCAATGTGGAAACCCTGCCTGCCTTGCCACAGTGGCCGGAATTGAATGCGCGCCTGAATCAGTCGCCATTGCTGACACGCGCACGGCACGAGCTGGAGCGCCTGCAAGCGGTAGCCGAAGTCGAGAAGAGCCGCCGCATACCCGATGTCACCGTCAGCATGGGGGTGAAAAAGAATGGTGACGCGGGCAACCAGGCAGTGGTCGGCTTATCGATCCCTTTCCCTATGTTTGACCGCAACCAGGGCAACATCCTGGAAGCCTTGCGTCGTGTCGACAAGGCGCGAGATGAGTTGAACGCCACCGAAATTCGCCTCGATGGTGAATTGGCGCAAGCCTATGAACGCCTGAATACCACGCGTACCGAAGCCGATACCTTGCAGCGCGACATCCTGCCAGGAGCGCAGAGCGCCTACGATGCCGCGACGACTGGTTTTGAATTCGGTAAATTCAATTTCCTTGATGTGCTGGATGCACAACGCACATTGTTACAAGCCAGGTCGCAATACCTGCGCACCTTATCAGAAGCCCACAGCGCTGCCGCCGAGATCGATCGCATCATCGGTGAGCCCCTGAACGCTAACAAGCCATAAGACGACATCATGAAAATCAATCTGAACAAAAAACAAAGCACAGCTATCGCCATCATCGTCGCCATCGGTATCTTATTGGCTGGCCTGATACTGTGGCCGGGTAAAAACAGCGCTGGCGGTGACGGACACGGTCATGCAGACAGTCATGGCGATACCGAACATCATGCCGAGGGCAAGGCCGAAAAGAAAGACCATGCTGATGCAGACAAGCACGCTGATGGCGAGCACCATGAGGAAAAGCTGAAAGCCGAGACAAAAGGGCATGACGAAGAGAATAAAATCGTCCTGACTGATGCGCAAATCAAGGCGGCCGGGATCAGCCTGCAGGTAGCCGATGGCGCGCACATCAAGACTGCGCTGGTCCTGCCAGGTGAAATCCAGTTCAATGAAGACCGCACCGCGCACGTCGTGCCGCGTCTCGCCGGTGTCGTGCAAAGCGTGCCAGCCAACCTTGGCCAGCAAGTCAAGAAAGGGCAGGTATTGGCCGTCATCGCCAGCACCGGTTTGTCGGAACAACGCAGTGAACTGTTTGCCGCACAAAAGCGCCTGGGCCTGGCCAAGCTGACTTTTGAGCGTGAAAAGAAATTGTGGCAAGAGAAAATCTCGGCCGAACAGGATTACCTGCAAGCGCAACAAGTACTGCATGAAACTGAAATCGCTGTACAAAACGCACGTCAGAAACTGGCCGCGCTCGGTGCCGATGCCGGGTCAGCAGGCGCATCCAATCGTTATGAAATACGCGCCCCCTTCGACGGCATAGTTGTAGAAAAGCACATCTCGCTGGGTGAGGCGGTGAAGGAAGATACCAACGTGTTTACCTTGTCTGACCTGAGCACTGTATGGGCCGATATCGCTGTGCCGGCCAAGGACCTGAACGTCGTACGTGTCGGTGAAAAAGTCACGGTAAAAGCCAGTGCATTTGAATCCAGCGCCACCGGCACCATTGCCTATGTCGGCTCCTTGCTCGGTGTACAGACGCGTACTGCCAATGCACGTGTAACCCTGCCTAATCCGCAAGGCACCTGGCGTCCGGGTCTGTTTGTGAATGTGGAAATCGTATCGAATGAAGTACAGGTGCCGATAGCAGTTGCGGCGGACGCGATACAAACCATCAACGACAAATCGGTGATCTTCGTCAAGGTTGCGGATGGCTTTGTCGCCCAGGACGTCACGACCGGCCGCAGCGACGGCAAGCGCATAGAAATAGTCAAAGGCCTGAAAGCCGGTAGCGAATACGCTGCCAGCGGCAGCTTCGTCATCAAATCGGAACTGGGTAAAGCCAGCGCCGAGCACTCGCATTGATGCGAAGGAGCCTTCATCATGTTTGAACGTTTAATACGCTTTGCCATCGAGCAGCGCTGGCTGATCATGCTGGCTGTGGTAGGTATGGCTGCGCTCGGCATCTACAACTATCAAAAGCTGCCTATCGATGCGGTACCTGACATTACCAACGTACAGGTACAGATCAATACCGAGGCATCCGGCTATTCACCGCTGGAAACCGAGCAAAGGGTGACCTATCCGCTGGAAACAGTGATGGCCGGTTTGCCGCACCTGAAGCAGACACGCTCGCTGTCGCGCTACGGCCTGTCGCAAATCACGGTCATTTTTGAAGACGGTACTGATATCTACTTCGCACGCCAGATGATCAGTGAACGGCTACAGGAAGCACGCGAGTATCTGCCGACAGGTGTAACACCACGCATGGGTCCTATCTCGACCGGTCTCGGCGAAATTTACCTGTGGACGGTAGAGGCCAAGGAAGGCGCAAAGAAAGCGGATGGTTCGCCTTATACACCTATGGACTTGCGTGAGATCCAGGACTGGATCATCAAACCGCAACTGCGCAACGTCCCGGGTGTTACTGAAATCAACTCCATCGGTGGTTACGCCAAGGAGTACCAGGTTGCACCAGTGGCTGAACGTCTGGCCTCATATGGCCTGAACCTGCAAGACATCATCACCGCGCTAGAACGCAATAACGGCAACGTCGGCGCAGGCTATATCGAAAAGCGTGGCGAGCAATTGCTGATACGTACGCCAGGTCAGGTGCAGTCGATAGCCGACATCGGCAATATCATCCTCGGCAATGTGCAGGGCGTACCTATCCGCATCCGTGATGTCGGCGAAGTGGAGATAGGGCGCGAACTGCGTACTGGCGCGGCCACCGAGAATGGCAGGGAAGTGGTGCTGGGCACGGTCTTCATGCTGATCGGGCAGAACAGTCGTACCGTCTCCCAAGCGGTGGACAAGAAGATGGTGGAGATCAATCGCACGCTGCCGGAAGGCGTGCACGCAGTGACGGTCTACGACCGCACCGTACTGGTTGATAAAGCCATCAATACCGTGAAGAAGAACCTGCTGGAAGGCGCGATCCTGGTGATCGTGGTGCTTTTCCTCTTCCTTGGCAACTTCCGCGCTGCATTGATTACGGCGATGGTGATTCCGTTGTCGATGCTGTTTACCTTCAGCGGCATGGTGACCTACAAGGTCAGCGCCAACCTGATGAGCCTGGGTGCGCTGGACTTCGGCATCATCGTTGATGGTGCGGTCGTGATTGTCGAGAACTGTGTGCGACGGCTGGCACATGCGCAGGCCGCAGCAGGGCGCTCATTGAATCGCAGCGAACGCTTCCTTGAAGTCTTTGCGGCAGCTAAGGAAGCGCGCCGTCCGCTGATTTTCGGTCAACTGATCATCATGGTGGTGTATCTGCCTATCTTTGCACTCAGTGGCGTCGAAGGTCGCATGTTCCATCCGATGGCGTTTACGGTCGTCATTGCACTGATCGGCGCGATGATACTGTCCATCACCTTTATTCCTGCAGCGGTGGCGCTCTTCATCGGTGACAAAGTGGCGGAAAAGGAAAACGCACTGATGCATGCAGCCAAACGCTGGTATGCACCGGCACTCGACTACGTGATGGGTAACAAACCTGTGGTACTGACCTTTGCCTTTGTGCTGGTCTTGCTGTCGGGGCTGCTGGTCACGCGTATGGGTAGCGAGTTTGTGCCTAACCTGAATGAAGGTGATATTGCGATCCAGTCGCTACGCATACCTGGCACCAGCCTGACGCAGTCGATAGAAATGCAGAAACAACTGGAAACCGCATTGACCAAAGCACATCCGGAAATCCAGCGCGTGGTGTCCCGCATAGGTACGGCTGAGATCGCATCTGATCCTATGCCGCCTAACATTTCCGATGGCCTGGTCATGATCAAGCCTGAAAGCGAATGGCCGGAACCGAAGAAGTCGCGCGCTGAATTGCTGGCGGCGATACAAAAAACTGCGGCCCAGCTTCCAGGCAATAACTATGAATTCTCGCAACCGATTCAATTGCGTTTCAATGAATTGATCTCTGGCGTGCGTAGTGACGTCGCGGTCAAGTTGTTTGGCGATGATATGGATGTGCTGAACGATACGGCGGCCAAGATTGCGACCGTCATGGGCAAGATACCGGGAGCGGCAGAAGTGAAGGTCGAGCAAACCACCGGCTTGCCCATGCTGACAGTGAACATCGATCGTGAAAAGACGGCACGCTACGGTTTGAACGTGGCTGACGTACAGGACACGATAGCGACTGCGATAGGGGGCCGGGAAGCGGGAACCTTGTTCCAGGGGGATCGTCGTTTCGACATTCTGGTGCGTTTGCCTGAAAACGTGCGTAACGACCTCGATGCGATACGCCGCCTGCCTTTGCCGCTGCCACGTGAGCAGGCTGGCGCAACGCGTACCAGTTTTATTCCGCTGTCTGAAGTCGCGACCCTGGACCTGGCGCCAGGCCCGAACCAGGTCAGCCGCGAAAACGGCAAGCGTCGCATCGTCGTCAGTGCCAACGTGCGTGGACGGGATATCGGCTCTTTTGTTTCGGAAGCCGAAGATCAGATCGCACAGCAAGTCAAAATCCCGTCCGGTTACTGGACCAGCTGGGGTGGTCAGTTCGAGCAACTGCAATCAGCGACCGAACGCCTGCAACTGGTAATCCCGGTAGCGCTGGCTTTGGTCTTCACACTGCTGTTCGTCATGTTCGGCAATATGAAGGATGGCTTGCTGGTCTTTAGCGGCATACCGTTTGCGCTGACTGGCGGCATCATCGCGCTCTGGCTAAGGGATATACCGATATCGATATCCGCCGCAGTTGGCTTCATTGCGCTGTCCGGGGTGGCGGTACTGAATGGCCTGGTGATGATTACCTTTATCCGCAGCCTGCGCGAAGACGGGCATAAGCTGGCGGCGGCTGTGCGTGAAGGTGCGTTGACACGCTTGCGGCCAGTCCTGATGACAGCGCTGGTCGCTTCGCTCGGTTTTGTCCCTATGGCTATCGCGACCGGAACGGGTGCAGAAGTCCAGCGTCCGCTGGCGACCGTGGTGATAGGCGGCATTTTGTCGTCCACTGTACTGACGCTGCTGGTCTTGCCTTTGTTGTATCGGATGGCTTACCGCAAGGAAGAGGAGGCTGAAAGCACGGTAAATAGCTGAGCACGCACATGAAAATGGCCGGGTGGTGCATAATCTAGGGCTGGATCCAAGTCGTTTTACGCGACAGGTCACACCGTGGATGCATGCAGGTAAGTTGAGTACCCCGCAGCATCCGGTCATCGTATGAAAGGCAGTTCAGGCAGTGAAACCGAGCAGAAACGATCCTTGCCCTTGTGGCAGCGGCAATAAATACAAGAAATGCTGCGGCAAGGTTATACAAATAGCACCAGTACGCCCCGTACCATACAGCAGCGCCCGTCGCGAATGCGGGGATTGCACCGCCTGCTGTGACGGCTGGCTGAAGTCGACCATCTATGGTCACGAAATGCGTCCTGGTGTGCGTTGCCACTTTGTGAAAGATGGCGGTTGCACCATTTATGAAACCCGCCCTGATTCGCCTTGCCGTCAGTTCATCTGTGGCTGGGTCGACGAAGGCAGTCCATTCCCGGATGAGTTCAAGCCGACCAAACTCGGTGTCATCATCGTGCAGACCACCTGGCGCGGACAACCGGCGTATCGCCTGGCCTACGGCGGACGCGATCTGGAAAAGAGTGAGCTGGAATGGATGATGAAGTTCAGCCAGCAGACCAATCGTCCTTTCTTCTACGAACAGCACGGCCAGACCTTGGGTTACGGTCCGGCGGCCTTTCTGGAAGACATGCAAATGCGGATACAGCGCGGTATCCCCTTATTTGAGTCGCACGCTGCGGCGCGTTAATTCCTTGTCTTTTTGTTGATATAAGGCTGGATCAGTTTGATTACTGATTCAGCCTTTGTTTTTTTGTGTCGTCGTTTTCAGTCTAAGCCACGTTGTTATGAATAAATACGGTTAACGGCTGTTGCTGTCATCGTGCCGTCATCCTGCTTGCTTAGCATTGCGCTGTTTTTTAGATGTGTCGTGCCGACTTGTGCCGACGCCTGAGTGCAGCGAAATGCAAATGAGTGAACATGATTAGCGCGATACAACGTAATTTTTATAGGTTGGGACCGGCGTTTGCATATGTCCGCACAAGCCTGATCAAGGAACGCAGCAGGGCACTGATGTGTATGCTGGGCATCCTCTTGCCATTGATCTTGTTTGTCGCCTTGGCAGACACGATCAGCAATAGCAGCTGGATCGCTCTGGAACGAACCATGCTGTGGTCACTGCGGGTGGAGACTGAATCCATGCTGAGCCAGTTTGCAGTGTGGTTCTCAATGCTGGTCACGGTGATCAGTGTCTGCATACTGTGCTATTTACTATATCGCCAGCAATGGCGCACGGCACTGTTCTGGTTATGCTCTGTTTCCGGTGCCGCGATGATGGGCAACATCATGAAGGGTACGATACAGCGCGCCCGTCCTGAGCTGTGGTTGGATGCGCCGGACACATCGTTTGGATTTCCGAGTGGACATGCGACGCATTCGATGGCCATCGTCATCACCTTGCTGGTATTGCTGCGCTTGAGCAGCTGGCACAAGGTGGTCTTGCTGAGCGGATTTCTGTTTGCCGCGCTGGTAGGGCTGAGTCGCATGTATCTCGGTTATCACTATCCGAGCGATATTATTGCAGGCTGGATGGTCGCTTTATGCTGGGTAATGACATTGCGTATTTTATTCAATCAAAACTACCTGACCTTGCAGGCCGGGCAGGATACGGCGCTTCATTTTTTGCACAAAAAATTTTTGCTGTAATTGAATTTCGCCGTGCGCTGGCGTACAGTCTGATTGTCGTACCGCACTTACTATCGTTCTCAACAGGCCATTCATCACAGAAGGAGTTGATATGAGCAACGCGTGTAAAGAAAGCAGATCGCTATTAGCTATCCACCTGATTGAAGAACAACTGAAGGTTTTACCTGTATCAATCGCAATGATCCTGCAACCAGCGAAAGCCGGTGCTGCAGACGCAGGTGGTGCACCAGTACTCATGCTGCACCGGAAGAAGAAACAGGCAAAAACAGGTTCCGCCGGTAATATCGTGGTGGACAATGCGCAAGCGACAACCGTCCTGGATTTCCAGGCTTCCAATAAAACCCTGCATGAAAGCCCTTTGCAAAAAGCGACTTATCTGCGTGTGGTGATCAGCAACGCTTTACTATCAATAGGCATGTTTCTGAAGGAGCATGATCTCGGCTCAATGCGCACGCCGGAGATTCAATTCCTCGACCATGTCATGGATGCGATCCTGAATGCCAATACCTTCAAAATTCCACAAGGTTACATTCCGATGGCGACCTTTGATGGATTGGTCATAGACAGCAGCCTGAACGGCAAGCCTTTGTTTGGTGATGGTGAGCAGGAAGGCTTCATGGAGTTTGGTGATGCAGTGGCTCTGCTGCAATGGCTGGCGCATTACCTGCATAAAGAGAGGCATTTTGTCAGTGGTGGCGATGCCGGATAATCCCACTGGCTGGCTGTTTGCACTCGAAACCACTCCATTTTGGAGTGGTTTTTTGCTTAATGGCGGCAAAAGCCGATATCGGCTGAAATTTTGCCGTGTAAAAATATATGGATATAAATAGCATATTGGAAAAAGCCCGTTTGGCTTTGTAGTGGCAACTTTTGACTGTTATATTTATTGCAGCCAACCCATACCGGGTCGAATTTGATGCACTCAATATTCGGGACAGCCATGAATACGCCGCTTACTTTTGCCAGTCTTGCGTTTGCACTCATCGCCTTGACGGCCTGCGATAAGAAATCCCCGTCCGCGCCACCTAGTCCCACCGTCACTACACCCGCTGCCGAGCAACCGGCTGCTATTACTCCGCAATCCGGCAATGAAGCCACGACCAAATCCGGTTCCGGGCCACATGAGGCTGGTACCGCGATAGGTGGCGTCGCGGGCAATCAGGAAAAAGACGGTGCCAAGTCCGGCGGAGCGCCTGCGCCCACCGGTGGTGACGGCTCAACTCCGAAATAATTACAGATTAAGCACGACACCAATTAACAGCATCGACGAGTTTCACCATTTGTTTGTTCCGATAGCAATTTTGCAGGAGGCTACCCGATGGACATGAACCGAAGGCAGTTTTTTAAAGTAACCGGTGCGGGGCTGATGGCATCCAGCCTGGCCGCACTGGGCTTTTCGCCGACGTTGGCGTTGGCAGAGGCGCGTAACTTTAAATTGGCCCGTGCCACTGAGACGCGTAATACATGCCCGTATTGCTCGGTCGGTTGCGGCCTGATTATGTATAGCCTGGGCGACAAGGCGAAGAACGTCACGTCCGACATCATCCACATCGAAGGCGACCCTGATCATCCGGTCAATCGCGGCACCTTGTGTCCGAAGGGCGCAGGCTTGCTTGATTTCGTACACAGCACGAATCGCCTGAAGTATCCGGAGATCCGTGAACCCGGCAGCAATGAGTGGAAGCGGGTGTCCTGGGATACGGCGATGGCACGCATTGCCAAGCTGATGAAGGAAGATCGCGACGCCAACTTCGTTGCCAATAATGCCGATGGTAAGCTGGTTAATCGCTGGACCAGCACCGGTATGCTGGCAGCATCCGCATCCTCGAACGAAACGGGTTACATCACACACAAGGTGATGCGATCCATGGGGATGCTAGTCTTCGATAACCAGGCGAGGGTTTGACATGGTCCTACGGTAGCCAGTCTGGCTCCGACGTTTGGACGAGGTGCGATGACCAACCACTGGGTGGACATCAAAAACGCCGATCTTGTTTTAATCATGGGTGGCAATGCCGCCGAAGCCCATCCTTGCGGCTTCAAATGGGTAATCGAAGCCAAGCACCACAATAAGGCCAAGCTGGTCGTCGTCGATCCGCGCTTCACGCGTTCGGCTGCGATGAGCGACTACTACGCGCCTATCCGCGCCGGTAGCGATATCGCCTTCCTCGGCGGTGTGCTCAACTATCTGCTCAGCAACAATAAAATCCAGCAGGAGTACGTCAAGAACTACACCAATGCTTCGTTTATCGTTGGTGAAGATTACGGCTTCAGTGATGGTTTATTCACTGGCTACGATGAAGCCAAACGACGCTACAACAACAAGAGCTGGGGCTATGAGCTGGACGACAAGGGCTTTGCCAAAGTCGATCCTACGTTCGAGCATCCACGCTGCGTGTTGCAGATCATGAAGCGGCATTACTCGCGCTACACACCTGAGATGGTCAGCCGTATCACCGGCACACGTAAGGATAAATTCCTCAAGGTGTGCGAAATGATCTCGACTACGGCCGTGCCTAACAAGGCGATGACGGTAATGTACGCACTCGGCTGGACCCAGCATAGCCAGGGTTCGGAAATGATACGTACCGCAGCCATCATGCAACTGCTGCTCGGTAACATCGGTATCGCCGGTGGCGGCATGAATGCCTTGCGCGGACACAGCAACATCCAGGGTCTGACTGACCTCGGCTTGCTGTCCAACTCTTTGCCGGGCTATCTGTCGCTGGCAACCGAAGCCGAGCAGGATCTCGAGACGTATTACAAACCACGTGCGCTCAAGCCTTTACGGCCGAATCAAATGAGCTACTGGCAGAACTATCCGAAGTTCTTTGTCAGCCTGCAAAAAGCGTGGTGGGGCAATGCCGCAACAGCTGAAAACTCGTGGGCCTTCCACTATCTGCCTAAACTCGACAAGGTGTACGACGTCTTGCAAGCCTTCGAGTTGATGAACCAAGGCAAGATGAATGGCTACATTTGCCAGGGCTTCAATCCGGTTGGCTCGTTCCCGGACAAGAAGAAAATCGTTGATGGTTTATCCAAGCTGAAATACCTGGTCATCATCGATCCGCTGGCAACCGAGACGGCAGAGTTTTGGAAAAACCACGGTGAGCATAACGACGTCAAAACCCAGGACATACAAACTGCGGTGTTCCGTCTGCCATCAACCTGTTTTGCTGAGGAAGATGGTTCGCTTACCAATTCAGGCCGCTGGCTGCAATGGCACTGGAAGGGCGCAGAACCTCCCGCTGAAGCACGTGGTGATGCAGAGATCATTGCCGATCTGTTCCATCGGATGAAAACCGCCTATCAAAAAGATGGCGGCGCATTCCCTGACCCTATCGTCAACCTGACCTGGCCGTACAAGATTCCGCACAGCCCGTCCGCACAAGAGCTGGCGATGGAATACAACGGTAAGGCCCTGACTGATCTGGCCGATCCGAAAGATGCCACCAAGTTCCTGGCGAAAGCTGGAGAACAGGTATCGGGTTTCGGTTTGCTGCGCGACGATGGCAGCACCGCTTGCGGTTGCTGGATCTATGCTGGTTCATGGACGCAGGCAGGCAACCAGATGGCACGGCGCGACAATGCCGATCCATGGGGCATAGGACAAACGCTGAACTGGGCCTGGGCCTGGCCAGCTAATCGTCGCATCCTGTACAACGCCGCTTCCAGCGCACCGGACGGCAAGCCATGGGATCCGAAACGCAAGCTGGTGCAGTGGAGCGGAACCAGCTGGGGCGGATCGGATGTGCCTGACATACGGCCGGATGCGAATCCGGGCGAGGCAGATCGCGTGCAGCCATTCATCATGACGGCGGAAGGTGTGTCACGCCTGTTCGCTCCTAGCGGTATGGCAGAAGGTCCGTTGCCTGAGCATTACGAACCGTTCGAATCGCCACTGGATAACAATCCTATGCACCCGAACAATCCTAAGGCCAGGGCCAATCCGGCAGCTCGTGTTTTCAAGGGAGATATGGCGAACTTCGGTACGGCAAAAGACTTCCCGTATGTGGCAACCAGCTACCGCCTGACCGAGCATTTCCATTACTGGACCAAAAACGTGCTGACTTCGGCCATCATCCAGCCGCAGCAGTTTGTTGAAATCAGCGAGCAATTGGCGAAAGCGAAAGGTATCGCCAATGGGGATCAAGTGAAGGTGTCGTCAAAACGTGGCTATATCAAGTGTGTCGCACTGGTCAGCAAGCGCATCCCGCAACTGGACTGCGATGGCAAGAAGGTGGACACGGTGGGCTTGCCGAATCACTGGGGCTTTGTCGGCGTGGCGCGTCCCGGTTATCTGGTCAATACGCTGACCCCATTCGTGGGGGATGCGAATACCCAGACGCCGGAGTACAAGTCGTTCCTGGTCAACATCGAGAAGGCTTAAGGAGTCACTATGTCCTCACTACAATCTCTTGATATTGCATTGCGTTCGGCCACTACGACTGCCAGCCCGCAGGCGCGCACGCACATGACTGAAGTGGCGAAACTGATAGACGTCAGCAGCTGCATAGGTTGCAAAGCCTGCCAGGTAGCGTGCATGCAGTGGAATGATTTGCGCGATACGGTCGGTGACACCATAGGCACTTATGACAATCCGCGCGACCTGACGCCAGACTCATGGACGGTCATGCGCTTCTCGGAAGTCGAAGTGGAAAGCAAGAGCGAAGGCATTCGTCTGGAATGGCTGATCCGCAAGGATGGCTGCATGCATTGCGACGAACCCGGCTGCCTGAAAGCATGCCCGGCACCGGGTGCCATCATCAAGTATACGAATGGCATCGTCGACTTCATCAGTGAACACTGCATAGGTTGCGGCAACTGCGTGATTGGTTGTCCGTTCGATGTGCCGCGCATCAGCAAGAAAGACGATAAAGCCTATAAATGTTCGCTGTGTTCGGATCGCGTGACCGTTGGTCTGGAGCCTGCCTGCGTCAAGGCTTGTCCGACCGGTGCGATCCGTTTCGGCAGCAAGGAAGATATGCATACCTTCGCTGCTGAACGCGTGGTTGACCTGAAGGAGCGCGGCTATGACAAGGCGGGTGTCTATGATCCGCAAGGAGTAGGTGGTACGCATGTGATGTATGTGCTGCAGCATGCGGATAAACCGAATCTGTATCACGGTTTGCCGGAGAACCCTAGCATCAGTCCGCTGGTTGCATTGTGGAAAGGTGCCGCCAAACCATTGGCGGTAGCGGCCATGATAGGTGCGACGATCGCTGGCTTCTTCCACTACATCAAGGTCGGCCCGCTGGACGCTGATGCGGAAGACGAACATGCAAGCAAACCGCCTGCAGCACCGGATGACGGTGCTGAAAAGCGCAACGCAGATATAGTCTGAGGAGTAGCGACATGGCAAAAATCATAGAACGTTATCCGGACCGTACCCGTATCAATCACTGGGTCGTTGCATTCCTGTTTATCTGTGCTGGCCTGACCGGTCTCGCAATCTTCCATCCATCGATGTATTTCTTCAGCGCCTTGTTTGGTGGCGGATCGTGGACGCGCATCTTGCATCCATTCTTTGGCGTATTGATGGTGTTGGGTTTTGTGTTCCTGTTCCTGCAAGTCTGGCGTGATAACTTCTGGACGCGCGAAGACAGTGAGTGGGTCAGGAAGGCACCAGAGCTGCTGAAGGGCAACGAGGAGGGCATGCCTGCGGTAGGTAAATACAATGCCGGGCAAAAGGTCGTGTTCTGGTTGTTTGGCATCAGCCTGGTTCTCTTGTTTGTGACGGGCTTTATGTTCTGGCAACCGTGGTTCGCGAATTTTTTCCCTATCGTGGTGCGCCGCATCGCGGTGCTGGTACATGCCATCGCTGCTACCGTATTGATCCTCAGCGTCATCATCCATGTGTATGCGGCGATCTGGGTCAAGGGTTCGGTGCAAGCGATGACGCGCGGTACAGTCAGTGAAAAATGGGCGCGCAAGCACCATCTGCTCTGGTATCGGAAAATCAGTGGCGAAAAATAAGGTTTGAGGGCACAATCGATTCATGACCATCAGCCAAGCACGTCCACTGCTCAGTCCTGAAGAGATTGCTGTCCGCGCCGGACAGCAGGTTCCTCACCTGCACATGCCGGAACGTTTCGATGTGTTTTCTGCACGCGAAACCCGTTTGCGGCAGCATGCTGCATCCCATGCGATGCAGGACTTCCTGGTTTTCGCCGCAGAACTGGCACATGCCCAGCACCAGGCCTTGCAAGCATATCCGGCAGTAGCCTTGCCTGATGCTGCGGCCCTGGATGCAGCGCGTGGCACTGCACAAGCCCCTCTACCTGCCGCCTTGTGGTCACGTGATCCACTGTGGCGTAGCGCCTTGCGCACCATGCTCGATAACTTGTTGCCGCGCCTGGCAAACAATCCGGCACAGGCAGTGGTGCAGGAATTGCAGCAAATGAGTGATCAGGAAATGGAGTTACAGGCTGATCGCTTGCTCAACAACATCATGTTTGGCCTGAACCTGGCGATCGCACCGTTGATTGCTGCCGGTTTACAGGTGTACTGGACGCATATGCTGCTGGCAACGGTGGCAGCGCGTGGCGACGATAGACTGGCACCATTTGGCCGCATCGGCGATTCGACTCGTTGTCCTTGCTGCGGCAGCTTGCCAACCGCTTCGGTTTCACGTGTCGACGGCGAAGGTAATTATCGTTACCTCCATTGTTCGCTGTGCTCGCTCCAATGGCATATGGTGCGCATCAAGTGCAGCCATTGCGAAAGCACCAAAGGCATCCACTACCATTCGCTGCAGGCCGCTGGCGACACCGCGTCGACCAATGCCGTATCAAAAGAAGCAATAGAAGTAGAAACCTGTGACGAGTGTAATCACTATCTCAAAATCGTCCGCATTGAACGCGATACGGCAGTCGAGCCGGTGGCGGATGACCTCAGTTCCGTCATCCTCGACCTGCTGATCTCTGAAGCTGGATATCAGCGACATGGCGTCAGTCTGCTGCTCCTGTTTGGCGACCCGGAAGCTGCATCCAACGACGACGGCGGAGGCGGGTAATGGCGGCGACCGGAGAGTCCGTGGTACACGGCTCGAAGGCCAGTCCGCAGGATCTGCCTTCGATCGACAAGCTGTTGCGACTGCCGTCCGTGCAGCCCTTACTCACAGAACATGGCCATACCCTGGTGGCGACGCAAGCGCGCGTACTGCTCGATAATCTGCGTGTGCAAGCTTTATCCGGCAGCCTGCAACAGGCAGACATACAAACCGACACCCTGGGTACCAGACTTGCGCTGGCGATAACAGAGCGACTCGCACCACGCATGCGACGGGTACTCAATCTGACCGGGACCGTCATACATACCAACCTTGGCCGTTCCGTATTGCCACAAGCAGCGATACGTCATCTGACAGCGATGATGGAAGGGCCGAACAACCTTGAATACGATCTGGTCGATGGCGGCCGCGGTGACCGCGACAGCATAGTAGAAGGCTTGTTGTGCGATATCACCGGCGCCGAAGCGGCTACCGTGGTGAATAACAATGCTGCCGCAGTATTGCTATCAATTGCTGCGCTGGCTGGCGGGCGTGAAGTCATCGTTTCGCGTGGTGAACTGGTCGAGATAGGCGGTGCTTTCCGCATGCCGGATGTAATGGCAAGTGCCGGTGCCATTATGGTCGAAGTCGGCACCACCAATCGTACCCATCTGGCTGATTACCAACGTGCGATCAATGAACGCACGGCGATGCTGATGAAGGTGCACACCAGCAATTATGCGGTGGAAGGTTTCACTTCATCCGTAGCCGAAGCAGAACTGGCAGTACTGGCACGGGAACGCAACGTCGCGCTGGTAACCGATCTTGGCAGCGGTTCATTGGTCGATATGGCGCAACTAGGTTTGCCGCAGGAACCTACGCCGCAACAAATGCTGGCGGCTGGCTGTGGAGTCGTGACTTTCTCCGGCGATAAATTGCTCGGTGGCCCGCAGGCTGGCTTAATTGTCGGCGAACGCGACCTGATCACCAAAATACGTAAATTCCCGATGAAGCGCGCGCTGCGTCTGTCCAAGCTGCCATTGGCAGCGCTGGAGGCGACGCTGACGCTTTATCTGCAACCGGAATTGTTGACACGTGATTTACCAACGCTGCGCTGGCTCACACGTACGCCAGAACAGGTGACTGCCACTGCGCAAGCTTTGCTGGCACCGCTGGCTGCTGCGCTGGAACCGCGCTATACAGTTGCTCTGCAAAGTATGCAGAGCCAGATCGGTTCCGGCTCCTTGCCAGTGGATCGTTTGCCATCGGCTGGCCTTGCCATTTCGCCAGTACTGTCTGGCAAACGTGGCACTGGTACCGCGCTCGACAATCTGGCGACGGCCTTGCGTGCTTTACCACTGCCCATCATAGGACGTGTGGCGGATGATAGCTTGTTGCTGGATTGCCGTTGCCTGGATGACGCTACGGAAGTATTGGCGCAACTCGCAAACCTGCGCGCGAGTCTGATATGAGGTGCCAATGATAGTTGGTACGGCCGGACACATTGACCATGGCAAGAGCGCGCTGGTACGCGCACTGACCGGACAGGAAGGCGACCGGCTGCCGGAAGAAAAGCGGCGCGGCATCACGATAGAGCTGGGTTATGCCTACATGCTGGCAGCGAATGGCAATCTGATCGGTTTTGTGGATATGCCTGGTCATGAAAAACTGGTGCGTACCATGGTCGCTGGCGCCAGCGGCATCGACTTTGCGTTGCTGCTGGTCGCCGCTGACGACGGCATCATGCCGCAGACAATAGAACACCTGAGCATACTGTCGCTACTAGGCGTACAACGCGGTGCCGCACTGATTACCAAGATAGATCGTGTAGACGAAAATCTGAAACAGGAACGTATCAGGCAAGTGCAGGCTTTACTGAAAGAAGCAGGCCTGTCGGATTATCCGGTACTGTGTGTATCGGCCTTGCAGGGCGATGGTATAGAAGAGTTGCGCAACTTGCTGCAGGATGAAGCAGCACGCATACAGCCTGCCGTCACGAACGAAAAAGCGTTTCGCATGGGACTGGACAGGGTATTTACACTGGACGGTGTCGGAACTGTGGTCGCAGGCAGCATTGCCGAAGGGCAGGTAAGTACCGGCGATATGTTGTGTCTGGCACATGCGCCGGACAAGACCTATCGCGTACGCAGTCTGCACGTACATAGCCAAAACATGGAACTGGCTTATGTCGGCCAGCGTTGTGCGGTCGGCCTGGTCGGGCTGGAGCGTAGTGAGGTTGAACGCGGACAGATGCTATGCGATCCGCTGATTGCGCAAAGTTCCGAACGCATGGATGTGTGGCTGCAGGTAGCAAGCACCGAGGATACCCCTCTGCGTTCCGGTACCTTGGTACATATGCATCTGGCGACACAGGAATGCATGGCTTCAGTGGCGATACTTGGACAGTCGGCGTTGGCGCCGGGCGAAGCAGGATTGGCGCAACTGGTGATGCAAACACCCGTTAATGCGTGGCATGGTGACCGTTTCATCTTGCGCGACGCATCTGCCAATCGCACCGTCGCAGGTGGCAGTGTGCTCGATACCCATGCGCCTGCGCGCTATCGCCAAACACCGCAGCGGCTAGCCTATCTGCAGACACAACGCAGTAGCGATCCGGCGATACGTTTGCAAGGCTCGCTCGCGCATGCACCGTTTGGCGTCAATAGTGCAGAGTGGCTGCGCAGTGCAGGCTTGCGTGGCTGGCCATTTAATCCAGATGAGCTGGAGGGCATTGTATTTGGTCAGGGACGGGCGTGGGCGATTGCTCAGGAACGTTTGCAGGAGAATGAGGCTATTGTCGTTAATGCCTTGCAGGCCTTCCATGCCAAGTATCCGGAAGACATAGGGCCGGATCTGCAGCGAGCGCGCCGTCTGGCAGTGCCGCGCATGTCGGAAGCATTATGGGCGCAATTGATAGATCGTATGGCAGCGCACGGTGTGCTGGCCAGGCGCAATGGCTTCCTGCATCTGGCTGAACATGGCGTGCAGTTACAGGCAGCAGAAAAGATAGTTGCGGAACGTGCCTTGCCCTTGCTGTTGGAAGGTAATTTCGATCCTCCATGGGTGCGTGATATTGCCGATGTGATCAAACAGCCGGAGTCGCAAGTGCGTCACGTATTTATCCGGCTGGCGAAAGCTGGTGACGTGTATCAGATCGTTAAGGATTTGTATTACCATCCTAAGGTGGTACGCAAGCTGGCGACACTGGTGCGCGAGATCCATCAGCGTGACGGTGAAGTAACAGCTGCAAATTTTCGTGATGCGACCGGCTTGGGACGCAAGCGTGCGATCCTGATACTGGAATTCTTTGACCGGATAGGTTTTTTGCGGCGCGTCGATGACAAACATTTGCTGCGCCCGGGTACAGTTTTATTTCCCGCAGGGGAGTGAAGTAAGTACGGAAGGAAATCGTCCCTGGTGGGGCGGCTGGGCTTCAAACCCAGTTGGTGGCGCCATGCGTCGCCGGGTGGGTTCGACTCCCGCTTCCTTCCGCCAGGATTACATTCAGCGCGTCATCACGCGCCTGAGACCGAAGCTGATGGCATCGACAGTACAGACCAGGATCAGCATCGCCATGATCACACTGGCCGCCTGCTGCATCTGAAACAGCGACAGATGGTACTTCAGCATTTGTCCGAGTCCGCCAGCACCAACCACACCTAGTATGGCGGCAGCGCGGATATTGTTTTCCCAGCGGTATAAGACATAAGACATCATTTGCGGACTGCTTTGCGGCAGCGTCGCATACAGGAAAGCCGCGACCGGATGGCTACCATTGATGCGCAGCGATGCTTCAGGCAAAGGCGGACAGTTCTCCAGCGTATCTGCAAACAGGCGACCCAGCACACCTATCGTATGAATGGTAAGTGCCAGCGTGCCGGCAAACGGTCCAAGGCCGGCAGCTATTAGCAGGATGGCAGCCCATACCAGTTCCGGTATCGAACGCAGGACATTCAGCACACCACGCGTCAACACCCGTGCACCCATGCCGAAGCGGCCACTGGCAGGCAGGCTCAGCAGCAAGCCAAAGAAGGCTGCCAGCAAGGTACCTATCGCCGACATCGCCAGTGTTTCCAGCGTTGCATACGCTATCTTTTCGAGGAAGGTTGGAGCCAGCTCAGGTGGTGAGAAGCCGCGCAGGAATTCGATGCTGGTACGTACCGCATCCTGGCTAAAGAAATCCCGCCATTTCAAAGGTAAAGAGACGAAGCTGGCAATGATGAGCAACACTATGCCCAGCAATAAAGCCGTGGTCGACCAGCCTGTTTTCGGCGGCTTGGGTAGCGTATTCGGGGCGTTCATTCCAGCCTCCGCCGCAACATGGCCGATACGCCATCGGCGCACGCCACCAGCAAGACAAATACGATCAGCATGGTGCACAACTCATCGCCCGCCATCATCTTCATTGATTCATCCATGCGCTGGCCGAGTCCACCTGCGCCGACAAAGCCCATCACAACCGAACCGCGGATCGCACATTCCCAGCGATAAACCGTGTACGAAACCAGTTCAGATGCAGAGGAGGGCAGTGCGCCGTACAGGAAAGCGCCGAGGCGGCTGCTGCCGTTTTGCAGCAAGGTATCGGAGGCAGATGCGTCGGAAGACTCCAGGATGTCGGCGTAGACTTTGCCCAGCATGCCGCAATACGTCAGCGCAATCGCGACCACACCGGCGGTCGGACCCAGACCGACTATACGGACCAACAGCAATGCCCATACCAATTCTGGCACGCTACGCAGCAGCACCAGTAACCAGCGGATCAATTGGCGAAACATCTTGGCCAGCGGTGCTACGCGTCCGGTGCCCAGACGTGAAATCGACAGGCGCTCGGTAGCCAGCAAAGTCATCGGAATCGCGCCTACCAAGGCCAGCGTCATGCCCGCCGTTGCCATCGCTACCGTTTCCCAGGTGGCAGCAGCGACCATTTGCAGGAATTCAACTGAGTGTGCTGGCGGGAAGAAAGTCGTCAGGAACTTCCACGTCGCTTGCAGGCTTTGCTGGTCAAATAGAATCCAAGGTTTGAACTCTGCAAACACCAGCATCGGCCATAGCACAACGAGCACGACCACAAATCCCATGACGCGATTGCGCCAGGCCGGATCTCGGTGTTGCATGGCGATGGAAGTGGCCGGGTTCATGTGGACTGGCTCCATCAGCAGCGTGGTGGCACGGCATTAGGAACGAGCACTGCGTCAGTGCTATCTGCTTCAGGAAGCTCTGGCTTTTCGCTATTGCGATACAGCGCTGCGATCATCGTGTCGCTGACATCCTGCCTTGCCGCGTCAAATACGATGCGACCGTCACGCAAACCAACGATGCGCGTGAAATGGGCGCGTGCCAGTTCTACCTGATGCAGGCTGCAAATCAGCGTTGCATGACGCTTGCTCGCTTCCTGCTGTAGTACCGCCAGCGTTTGCAGGGCCAATGTCGGGTCGAGCGCAGATAAAGGCTCGTCTACCAGAAATACTTCCGCTTTCGACACCAGTGCGCGAGCCATGCCACAGCGCTGCCGCTCACCACCAGACAAGCGGTCGACACGTGCATACAGCTTATCCTGCAGGTTAAATCGCGACAATGCTTCATAAGCGATCTCAGGCGTTATCGGCCGCACCAGCGAGCGCATCGCCTGCCATACACTCCACTGCGGCAGATACCCCGCCAGCACGGCGTTGACTACGCGCTGGCGCGGCGGCAAAGGTGGTGTTTGCGGTGCGAGGAATAGACGTGTGCGCAATGCATGGCGCTCACTGCTGGATAGTTGCCACGGGTCGCCGCCGAATATATTCAAGCTGCCGGAGACAGGCGTCAACGCACAAGCCAGCGTATGCAAGAGGCTGGTTTTTCCGGCGCCGGATGGGCCTATCAGTGCGAGCTGTTCGCCCTGGGCTACGGATAGATTCAGTTCACGCAAGGCCAGCGTAGAGCGGGCTGCGCCACTGTGGTGGACAGAAATATTGTGCAGTTGAATAGTCATGCCGATCAATCAGACAGATACAAATGAAAATCGGACAGCATCACCCCCGGACCGGAGGCGATGCTGAAGACTAGTTTATTTCAACAACCCGGCATTACGCGCTGCGGCTTCAATGGCGGTGTAGTTGGATGCCTTGGTAGGAATAAAACGCGTTGCGCGTTGCAACTCAAGGATTTCCTTACCCTCGGGGTCATTACTGTTGAGAGCAAGGAAAGCATCGGTCAGCTTCTTCTGCGTGACCGGATTCATGTCGGAACGTACGCTCCAGTTGTAATCGTAGTAACCAGGCGTGGTGTAGAACACGCGTACCACTTGCGGATCCACCTTGCCGGAGGAAACCAGTTTTTCCCATACCGAGATATTCAATGCACCGGCGTCGACCTTGCCACCGGCAACGGCCGCTACGGTCGCATCATGCGCACCAGAAAAAGACACGCGCTTCATGTCGGTATCAGGATTAATCTTTGCTGCCAGCAGGAAGGAGCGTGGCATCAAATGACCGGAAGTCGAGGATTCGGAGCCAAAACTGAAGTTCTTGCCCTTCAGGTCTTCCAGCTTGTTAATCGATTTATTGGTGGTAATGAAGACGGAACGGAATTTCTCATCCTCTTCGCGCTGCACCAGCGGGACGATTTTGCCGCCGCTACGTACATTGGCCTGTACAAAGGTAAAGCCGCCGAACCAGACCATGTCAAGCTTATTGTTAATCAAGCCTTCGACCGACGCAGCATAGTCAGTAACAGGCGTGAATTCGACTTTCATGCCCAGTTTTTTTTCCAGATATGTACCCAGAGGTTTGAACTTGCGCTGCAACTCGGTTGGTGCTTCGTCAGGGATGGCGGATACGCGTAAAACTTGCTGAGCATGTACCAGACTGGTCGTGCTCAGCATCAGCGTGGTGAGTAGGGAAGCCAACAGGATGGGAAGTTTGGGCAGACGGATCATTTAACACCTCATGGTAAAAGTAGGGCGTGAATAGGGATTTCAACGTCTATGAAACGAACTGTGTTACGAACTCGGGAACTACGGGGAAGTGCGACAGCAAACAGAGATTAATCTTTAATGTATTTGCAGCTGTTGATGGTGCCTACAAGTGTAGACGAATGCAAGATTAAATTACGCCCAAACAACGGCCCTGCCAGCACAGCAAGGCTTTATGCTGCTTTGCAGCGTTCTCCCGGGATGTTTGCAGCTGATTTACCCGCTCGGAAATGGACGTGTAACAGCTGTTTCACTTTAAAATTCCGGACGATTATTCCAGAACTGTATGATCATTAAATACTTTGCAAAAGCGATCATGCAAAATCATTTTCATAACTACTTCAAGGAGTGTTGATATGAAAAGTGTGAAATATTTGATCCAGGTCCAGGAGAAGCACGGCCTGAAAAATGATGCTGCCTTAGCCGAGAAACTGAAGATCACCCGCAGCGCGATCAGCTTATACAAAAGTGGTCAACGCATCATGGATGAAGACACCTGTCTCAAGGTTGCCGTGGCGTTGAAATTAGATAATCCGCTGGAAGTATTAATGGCAGCCGGCACAGACCGGGCGAAAAAATCCGGCAAAAAATCGATTTGGTCTTACTTCACCCGTAAACAAGGTAAAGCGGTATTTCAGTAATGAGTAGTAAAGAGTCGCCTGGATGCGTGGCATTTCATTGCCGTTGAAACACTTGTACACGGTTGATTGCACTGGCGGGCGCAATCAACCGTTTTTACATCTGGCTTACTAGAACGCGTAACCCACACCTGCACTAATCGTTGTATAGCGGGTCCGGCTATCCGGTTCCCAGGTAACCGTGCCGCCGACCGGATAATTGGCGCTGGCTCCATACTTAAAGGCGGAGTAATTAATGCCCACATTCCCCCTGAATCTCTGCGTAAACGCATAATCCGCTGACAAGCCTGCTCTATACAGGTTGGAGTTGCCCAATCCGCCAGAAAAGCCCAGCGGACCGTTCACGCTAATGTCGGAGCTGAAAGTTCGGCCGATCAAAGCATTAGCGCTCAAGACCAGGCGCGGCATAGGCGAATATTGGGCGAGGGCGCCGATACCGTAGTAATTATTGGTATAGGTTTCACCTTGATTGACACCACGTTTCCATTCATGACGGCCGAATTCAAGGAAGGGAGTGAACATGCTGCTCTGGTTTACGCTAAAGCCTTTACCCCAGCGCAGACTGTAGTCAGTCAGCGTCGCATCATTCTCCTGTACGGCCGAGCCGAACACGCCACCAGTCAAGCGTGAGCCGGTATAGTCGGTATGCCCTTTATTCCGGCTGTACTGGAACTGCAGATAGTCATTCCCGAACAACCAATCCTTCATCACAGAAGCAGAAACCGCAAAGCCCGGCACCCAGCCCTTTTCTGTATTCAAGGTTCCGACCGTGGTGCCAAAGCGGCCGTCGTTGGTTTCCGTGTAGTCGACATAGCTGGAAATGCCTTGTATTCCGATCTGATTATTCGATGATTTGATTTCCTGGATTTGCGCTAGGGCGCTGATGCAGGAGACGGATGAGGCTACAAAAACGATTGCTTTGCAGATATTCATGGCAGTCTCCAGTGAGGTTGGATGATTGTTGCCTAAATTGCAGTTAACCACAGTTAAGCACAAGATGAAGATGATTGCCATCAATTTTAGATTCAGATGTTTTACATTAATTAGAACTCCTAAATTCATGTTTTTATTGATTAATTTAAAATTAAACGAGGTAAGCAATGCTCATTATAGAAAAATCCACTCAAGTCATACAACGTTGTTTTACTGTGCGTAGCCATCCATAGAATCGGGATAATGTCTCCTATTTATCTCATTGGGGGTCGCCCCGAAGCAGATGCCATGAACTGGTATCTACAGCGCAAGGACAGGCTGCCGGACGTGCTTTGGAAGCACGCTATCGCCACGGTTTGGGGTGACTGTCGTTGTGGTTGAGGATATGATTAACTTCGTATAATTTATATTATGTCAAATAACGTTTGCCAGAGGACTCAGACGTTCACATGCCTATATGCCCTACAACGATAAGCCCGCTAGCTGCAGGCTTATCTACGCTCCGGCTTTTCAGTTGTTCTTCTGAAAGGCGCTTCCTGCTGATGCTGGTGTCGCACCATCCTTGAGTTCAAATACGCACTCCAGATAAGGCTTGACGGTATCCCATGGCAGATTCTTGTCCAGCATGGCGACCAGGTTCCTGCCAACCTCGATCACACCGCCTTGGCTGGCAGCGCGTGCGTAATTCAGGGCGTCGCCGGAATCTGCGTGCCCATGCAAGGCGGTGTCCTGGTTGCCGTATGCATGGAACTGTGCGATTGAGCCGGGTTTAAACATGGCGATAGCTCCATTGCATTGCTTCCCATAGATAGGCTCGGCTCTTTCCACATGTCCGGCGGCGAAACTGTCTTCGACGACGTGGAGCAAGCTGCCAAAGGCTACTTCATCAATGTTGCGGCGTAATGCCACATTACCCAATGTGAATAAATCCTGGACGTTCCATTCGGTTCTGCCGAAGTGTTCGGCAAAACCCTCAATTTTCACGTCGCGCAGACGTGTATCCAGGCCATATTCCCGCAAGGCGATACGCCAGCTGAACTCTGCCCACATAAGGATCTTTTGACGCGTTACCTCAGGCGTTTCACCGTCTTTGGATGCCATCGCATGCAGGAATTGCAGATCGCCAAAATGAGAGCGATGTAATAGGGAGTAACCATTGGATCCATCCATCGCCACACCACTCTTTGCCCTCTTCTCTGCATCCCAGAATAAACCAGCCCAGCATTTTGGTTGCGTGATGAAACGTACGGTTTCATCGGTCTTGCATGGCAAATTCTTGGCCTGATCTGGCAATAAGCGAAAAGGCGGATCGTCGTTCCAGCGTACGCCAGCTATGACATATGGACTGGCCATGCCGAGGTCGGCATCCTGACAAAATGCGGTATCTCCTTCGCAGCCATAGATGCGTTGGGTAATCTCTTCGTGGACTGCTTCTGTAAACAGGGGTAATCCTTTGAGCGCGGCACTGTTAAGTAATTTATCGAAGAAACCGGAATTCATCCTGCTGAGCTTGCGCTCCATCGCCGTGCCTTCCGTCGATAACTTAAAGGCATATGAGGGCGCGGAAAGCGTTAAAGCGAGTAGCAGGACGCTCCCACTTTTCAAGCAAGCTGTAATCGTCATTCTTGTCTTCCTCCTGATTTTTTTGAATTGTTCACGTCATTTTTAAGCAGCCAGCTTTATCGCAATAATGACGCGCTTATGCCGCCCCATATTTATGGGAATTTTAAAACGGGAAAGCATAACGAAACTTGACCGTACCCACACAACCGGTCATTCAAGTGCCGAACGACTGTGTTTACACATGTGCCGTACTTTATCCAATTAGTTAACTTTTTAGGTTGACGGGTGTTGAGATCAGGCATTACATTCGTCAAAACACCACAAAACAAGTAAGCCTATTTATTTAGGAGCGCAAGAATGTGGAATCCTTTTGCGAAGGTACCGTCTGACACCAGCCCTTCCAGTCGCAAGGAAGAATTGCGCAGTTTTGTATTCCTCTCAGTTGTCATCGCCCCCATCCTCGCAGTAATGATCGTTGCCAGTTATGGCTTCGCAATCTGGTTTTACCAAATCCTGACCGGTCCGCCGGGTAGTTAGTTTCTAGCGTTCCCTCGAGTAGCCAATCCAACAGGACCAGCCAATGAGTGATGAATTGCATATTGTTAGCCTGATTGTCCATTCGATGCCAGCGTCGGTCGCTTCGGTGAGCGCGCTCATTACTACCCTCCCCGAGGCGCGTATCCACGGCTCACAAGCCAATGGCAAGCTGGTTGTCACGCTTGAAGCCTTGAGTTCGGCAGAGATCCTGGATCAGATCGCAATCCTCCAGCGCAGCGACGGCGTGATTAATGTCGCCATGGTCTATCAACATATCGAATCCCTGGAATCATTAAACACGGAGATGCATCATGCCGATTACACGACGTGACTTTATGAGGCAATCTGCCGCCGTTGCGGCGGGTACGGTTGCCGGTATTCCTATCGTCAACGCGCAGAGCGGCAACGCTTATGCTGATGCCTCCAAGCTGACCTGGTCCAAAGCTCCTTGCCGGTTCTGCGGCACCGGCTGTGGCGTGAGCGTGGCGGTGAAGGATAACCGCGTCGTTGCGACTCAAGGGGACGTCGAGGCGGAAGTGAATCGCGGACTGAATTGCGTGAAGGGTTATTTCCTTTCCAAGATCATGTACGGCGCTGACCGGCTGACTACGCCTATGCTGCGCATGAAGAATGGGCAGTACGCCAAGGATGGCGAGTTCCAGCCGATCTCCTGGGATCGTGCCTTCGACGAGATGGCAGTTCAGTTCAAAAAGACACTCAAAGCCAAAGGACCAACTGCAGTGGGGATGTTCGGCTCCGGCCAGTGGACGGTATGGGAAGGTTATGCCGCCTCCAAGTTGATGAAGGCCGGATTCCGTACCAATAATATAGATCCCAATGCGCGCCATTGCATGGCCTCTGCCGTTACCGGTTTCATGCGTACCTTCGGGATGGATGAGCCTATGGGCTGCTACGACGATATCGAAGCAGCGACCGTGTTCGTGCTGTGGGGCTCGAATATGGCGGAGATGCATCCTGTGTTGTGGACACGTGTCACCGACCGCCGCCTGAGCGGCCCTGACGTCAAGGTAGTGCTGCTGTCTACGTTTGAACAGCGCTCCTACGAGCTGGCCGACATTGAGCTGACTTTCACACCGCAGACCGATCTCGCGATCCTCAATTACATCGCGCATCATATTATTTCCACCGGCAAGGTGAATCAGGAGTTCGTCCAGAAGCACGCAATTTTCAAGATCGGCAATCCTGATATCGGCTACGGCCTGCGGCCTGAGCATCCGTTGCAAAAAGCAGCGAAGCACGCCGATGATCCGAATGGTGCGCAACCTTATACCTTTGAAGAATACGCCAAGTTCGTCTCGACTTACGATCTTGATTACACCGCCAAACTGACCGGGGTACCGAAGAATCGTTTGCTGGCACTGGCCGAGCTGTATGCCGATCCGAAAACCAAGGTGATGTCGTTCTGGACCATGGGCTTCAACCAGCATACGCGTGGTACCTGGGCCAACAATATGATTTACAACATTCATCTGTTGACCGGCAAGATATCCACCCCGGGCAACAGCCCGTTCTCGCTGACGGGTCAACCATCCGCCTGCGGCACGGCACGCGAGGTCGGTACCTTCTCGCACCGCTTGCCAGCCGATATGGTGGTCACCAATCCCAAGCATCGTGCCACGGCCGAAGAAATCTGGCGCATACCGCCCGGCACCATACCCGACAAGCCTGGCTACCATGCGGTGCTGCAAAACCGCATGCTCAAGGACGGCAAACTCAACTGCTATTGGGTGATGGTGAACAACAATATGCAGGCTGGTGCCAACATCATGCAGGAAGGCTATGCCGGTTATCGCAATCCGGAAAACTTCATCGTAGTTTCTGACGCCTATCCAACCGTCACCGGTATCGCGGCCGATCTGGTGCTGCCAACCGCAATGTGGGTGGAAAAGGAAGGCGCTTACGGTAATGCCGAACGACGCACGCAGTTCTGGCATCAGCTGGTGACCGCACCTGGTGAAGCGCGTTCCGATCTGTGGCAATTGATGGAGTTTTCCAAACGCTTCAAGGTAGAAGAAGTCTGGCCGGAAGAGCTGATCGCGAAGAAGCCGGAGCTGCGCGGCAAGACCCTATTCGAAGTGCTGTACAAAAACGGTAACGTGGATAAATTCCCTATAACGGAAACCGCGAAGGAATACCCGAACGACGAAGCCAAGGCCTTTGGTTTCTATGTGCAAAAAGGCCTGTTCGAAGAATACGCAGCCTTCGGTCGCGGCCACGGACATGATCTCGCACCATTTGACGATTACCACAAGGCACGCGGCATACGCTGGCCGGTTGTTAACGGCAAGGAAACACGCTGGCGCTACCGTGAGGGCTCCGACCCGTATGTGAAAGCAGGTACCGGCTTCCAGTTCTATGGCAATCCCGATGGCAAGGCCATTATCTTTGCCCTGCCCTATGAACCTCCAGCCGAATCACCAGACAAGGAATATCCATTCTGGCTATCTACTGGCCGGGTACTCGAGCACTGGCATTCCGGTTCCATGACGCGACGTGTGCCGGAGTTGCATCGCGCGGTGCCGAATGCGCTGTGCTATATGCATCCGGACGACGCCAAAGCACTAGGTGTACGACGCGGCACCGAAGTCGCAATCACTTCACGCCGCGGCACGATGCGTACCCGGGTCGAAACACGCGGCCGCAACAAGCCACCGATGGGCCTGGTTTTTGTGCCATGGTTCGACGCCAGTCAGCTGATCAACAAGGTCACGCTGGATGCCACTGATCCGATCTCGCTGCAGACTGACTTCAAGAAGTGCGCGGTCAAGATCACCAAGGTCTGAGACGAGGAGCCACGGTTATGAGAGCCCTACTCCGCACCATCACCCTGCTGCTTTGCCTGGTGCCTGTGTTTGCCCAGGCGCAGCAGGCCAAGCCGGTCAAGCCCTTCATCGATGCAGCACGCGGCCCGACTGCAATTCCGGATGAACCCAAGCCACCAGTACTGGGTAATGCCGTCAACGATGACCTGCGTCGCACACGCAACTACGCGATGCAACCACCGACCATTCCACATCGCGTCGACGGTTATCAGGTGGATAAAAACTTTAATAAATGCCTGGATTGCCACGCCCGCGCCAAGATCGAAATGTCGCAAGCGATTCCGGTCAGTATTACCCACTATATGGATAGGGACGGCCGCATGCTGGGGCAGATTTCGACACGGCGTTATTTCTGCCTGCAATGTCATGTGCCACAGGATCCAGTGAAGCCGATAGTGCCGAATACCTTTGAGGACATAGATACCGTGATCCAGAAATCGCTGAAAACGTCGAAGAAATAAGGCTGACCGGAGACGCCAACCATGCTGAATTCTCTCATGCGACTTGTGCAACGTTACTGGACGGTAATACGCCGTCCCAGTGTTCATTTCAGCCTGGGTTTCCTGACCATCGGTGGCTTTATCGGCGGCATCATCTTCTGGGGTGCTTTCAATACTGCGATGGAGCTGACCAATACCGAAAAGTTCTGCACCGGCTGTCATGAGATGCGCGACAACGTATTCGCTGAACTGAAGACCACCATTCACTACACCAACCGTTCCGGTGTGCGCGCCGTGTGTTCAGACTGCCATGTGCCGCATAACTGGACCGACAAAATAGCGCGCAAGATGCAGGCCTCCAAAGAAGTCTGGGGCAAGATCTTTGGCACCATCAATACCAGGGAAAAATTCCAGGACAAGCGACTGGAGCTGGCGCAACACGAATGGGCGCGCATGAAGGCCAACGATTCGCTTGAGTGCCGCAACTGCCATAACTACGACTCGATGGACTTCACGCGGCAAAGTCTGCGGGCGCAAGCCATGCATTCGACCTACCTGGCCAATAAGGAAAAAACCTGTATTGATTGCCACAAGGGTATTGCCCATCATTTGCCGCACATACCGCCCGGTGAAGGGCCTACCGACTCCCCAGGTCAGCAAGTTCCTAAAGGTGACCATGCTTCGTAATTCGTATGGGGAAAATATGCTGTCTGCACATAGCCTGCACTGCCGCCGCGGCGGCCGTACCGTGCTGAAGAATATGAGCTTTACGGTCAGTCCTGGCCAGGTGCTGGAACTGCACGGTGCCAATGGCAGCGGCAAGACCAGCCTGTTGCGTGTGCTGGCAGGCCTGGCACCGCTCGCCAGCGGTCAACTATCGTGGGGAGAACAAGCACTGAAGCCAGGTGATGCCGGACATGCGGCTCGCATGGCTTACCTCGGACATCAAAATGGCTTGAGCGCAGAACTCAGCGCAACAGAAAACCTGTGCTTCTCGCAGCAACTGGGCGGTGGCACAGAAGTCGCAGCTGCACTGCAAGCATGGAACCTGGACACCCTAGCCGAACAGCCGGTACGTTATCTGTCGCAAGGACAACGCCGACGCCTGGCGCTGGCACGCGTCTGGCTCAGTCAACGCGCGCTCTGGTTGCTGGATGAACCCTGCGCAGCACTCGATAGTGCCGGCGTTGCCATGTTCGATACACACTTGTCACAACACCTGGCAGCCGGTGGCATGGCCGTAATCGCCACACACCGTGCACTGGCAGTGCCAGCACAGGCATTGCAACGTGTTGATCTCGATGCCTTAGCCTTGAATCCCACACTCCATGAGGACACTTACGCTGCATGCTGATTCCTGTTTTCACGCGCGAACTGCTACTGGCAGTGCGACGTCCTTCGGATGCGCTCAGCGGCCTTTTGTTTTTCATTCTCGTCGGCAGTCTGTTCCCGCTGGCCATAGGCCCGGACGCTGCCTTATTGCGCGTGATCGGTCCTGGTGTCGTCTGGGTCGCAGCGCTGCTGGCCGTGCTGATTTCCCTCCATCGCTTGTTCGAACACGATCTGGCAGACGGCAGCCTCGAGCAATGGCTACTGGTTCCGCGTACGCTGATCGGTCTGGTCGCAACCAAGATAGCCGCACATTGGCTGATTGCCTGTTTGCCGCTGATCCTGGTGGCGCCGTTGCTGGCTTTGCAATACGGGCTTTCCAACGAAGCGACACTTTGTTTGCTCATCACCCTGTTGCTCGGCACGCCGACCCTGGCCTTGCTTGGCGCACTCGGTGCGGCGCTCACACTGGGCATGCGCGGCCAGGTCTTGCAGGCCTTGATCGTGCTGCCTATGAGTATTCCGCCGCTAGTGTTTGCCTGCTCGGCAGTGTCCGCCAGTCAGCAAGGTTTACCTGCCGGGCCTGCTTTGAATCTACTCGGTGCCTGCCTGTCGCTGGCGGCTTTTCTTTGTCCATGGGCCACCGCTGCGGCCTTGCGCCTGGCACTGGAATGATGAAATGAATATTTCACCTGCCTCCCCTACCACTGCACCACATATCGCGCGTAACTGGCGCAGCCTGGCCTCGCCCCGCATCTTTTATCCATTTGCTGGCAAGCTCATTCCCTGGTTTATCGCCATCGCCGTGATCACCTCCGTAGCTGGTTTATGGATAGGCTTCTTTGTTGCGCCAACGGATCATCAACAAGGTGAGGTCTACCGCATCATTTTCCTGCACGTGCCTGCAGCGTGGATGTCGATGTTTCTGTACTTGCTCGCTGCCATGCATGCGGGCATCGGCCTGGTATTCGGTACACGCCTGTCACCGTTAATGGCGCGTGCATTGGCACCGACCGGTGCGCTGTTCACCGTGATTGCACTATGGACCGGTGCAGCCTGGGGCAAGCCGACCTGGGGTGCATGGTGGGTGTGGGATGCACGCCTCACCTCCGAACTGATTTTGCTATTCCTTTACCTGGGTTACCTCGGATTGGTATCTGCGATCGAGGATCCACGCCGAGCCGATAATGCCGGCGCGATTGTGCTGTTAGCAGGTGTGGTCAACGTCCCCATTATCTATTTCTCGGTGCAGTGGTGGAGTACGCTGCATCAGGGAGCAACCATACGGTTTGATGCCGCACCCAGCATGACTCAAGCAATGCTGGCTGGCATGTTGCTGATGGCCGTAGCCTGCTGGGCCTACAGCATAGCCGTTGCACTGGCGCGGGTACGTTGCCTGATCACTGAGCGTGCTGCACTGGAGAGAACGTGATGAACCATACTTTCTACCTGTCCCTAGCCTACGGTGTCGGCGCAGTGTTACTGCTGCTTGAAATCATTTTATTGCGTCGCCGTTGCCGTCGTGCCCGCAAGTTGCAGCAAGGCGAGCAAGTATGACGCCACGCAAACGACGCCTTGCTTTCATTGCACTCGGGCTCGCTGCGGTATCGATCACGATTGCACTGGTGCTGAATGCCTTGAATAGCAATGTGATGTTTTTTTATAGCCCGAGTCAAATACAGGCTGGTGAAGCGCCGCGCCAGACCAGTTTCAGATTGGGTGGCCTGGTCGAAACCGGTTCCTTGCGGCGTGGTGCTGACGGTCTGGATGTGCATTTCGTAGTGACCGATGGTGCTTACAGTATTCCAGTCAGCTATCGCGGTTTGCTGCCCGATTTGTTCCGTGAAGGTAAAGGCGTGGTGGTCGCCGGTCAGATGCATGATGGCACTGCATTCACAGCAACCGAAGTACTGGCCAAGCACGACGAAAACTACATGCCGCCGGAAGCCGCCGCGGCCCTGAAGCAAGCACATGATGCCAAGGGAGTGAACCTGAAATGATGCCGGAAGCCGGTCTATTCGCACTGATACTGGCACTACTGGTCGCCGTGGTGCAGGCCATCCTGCCGCTGGCTGGCGCACACTGGGGCATCAATTCATGGATGCGCGTGGCGCGTCCTGCCGCTGCACTGCAGTGCCTGCTGGTCTGGCTGGCACTGGCCATCCTGGCGCATGCTTTTCTGACGAATGATTTCTCTGTCCTGTATGTCGCGTCCAATTCACATACCGACTTGCCTGCCATCTACCGCTTCACTGCGGTATGGGGTGGTCATGAAGGATCGATGTTGCTGTGGCAGGGCTTGCTTTCAGCCTGGACGCTGGCGGTGGCCTTACGCAGTCATCAATTGCCGCAAGCATATGCCGCGCGTGTGCTTGGTGTCATGGCTGTACTCAGTGTCGGACTACTGCTTTTCCTGCTGCTATTGTCCAATCCGTTCGAACGCCTGATTCCGGTCGCGATCCAGGGACGTGACCTCAATCCGCTGCTGCAAGATCCCGGCATGGTGGTGCATCCGCCGCTGCTTTACATGGGCTATGTAGGCTTCTCGGTCGCCTTTGCATTTGCGATTGCGGCGCTGCTGTCGGGTGAACTCAATGCTGCATGGGCGCGCTGGTCACGTCCGTGGACACTGGCGGCGTGGAGCTTTCTCACGCTCGGCATCCTGCTGGGTAGCGGCTGGGCGTACTACCTGCTGGGCTGGGGCGGCTGGTGGTTTTGGGATCCGGTGGAGAATGCGTCCTTCATGCCCTGGCTGGTTGGTACTGCCCTCATCCATTCACTGATTGTCACCGACCAGCGTGGTGCTTTCCGCAGCTGGACAGTGATGCTTGCGATCACTGCTTTCTCGCTGAGCTTGCTGGGTACCTTCCTGGTTCGTTCCGGCGTGCTGACTTCGGTGCATGCCTTCGCCGTCGATCCTGGCCGCGGGCTCTACATCCTCTGCTTCATGGTTTTTGTGGTGGGTACTTCGCTGTTGCTGTTCGCCTGGCGTGCGCCCCGTATCGGATTAGGCGGCTGGTTCTCTGTCCTCTCACGTGAATCACTGCTGCTGGTCAATAACGTGTTGTTCACTGCTGCAGCATTGGCGGTACTGACTGGCACACTTTATCCATTGCTGCTGGATGTGCTCGGCAGTGACAAGATCTCAGTCGGCCCACCCTACTTTGACGCTATTTTTGTTCCGTTGATGGTACCGGCGCTGATGCTGATGGGCGTAGGCCCGCTCGCGCGCTGGAAACGCAGCACCCTGCCCGACCTGAAACGACAGCTACGCTGGGCATTGGTCGCCAGTGGCATCAGCGCCTTATTGCTGGGCTTGCTGTTACCGGTCAGTGCGAGTGGCTGGACACCGATGTCGGCTTTCGGATTATTGCTGGCAACCTGGTGTGTCTGCAGCACGCTGGCGCATGCGTGGCAGCGCTTGAGGGGCAATGGCGGCAATGCACAGCGCGTCTCGCGGCAACCGCTTAGCTGGTGGGGCATGTTGGCCGCGCATTTGGGTATAGGCATATTCGTCTTTGGCGCGACGCTGGCGACCAGCTTTGAAGTAAAGCGCGAGTTGAGCCTGTCCATGCATCAGGATGTCAGCGTTGGCGGCTACGACTTCCGCTTCGACAAACTGGAATTGGTTGCAGGTCCCAACTATGACGCGCAACGTGCGTCCATCAGCGTACAGCGCGATGGCAAACTGGTCGGCGTGTTGCAGCCAGAGAAGCGGCTGTATCGTGCGCAAAATATGCCACTCAGCCAGGCTGCCATCGATAGCGGGCTGACGCGCGATCTGTTCGTCGCATTGGGTGATGCAGTGAATGAAAAAACCTGGACCCTGCGCATCCAGGTCAAGCCTTTCATGAACTGGATCTGGGGTGGTTGCCTGCTGATGGCGCTCGGTGGTTTCCTGGCGCTGGCTGATCGTCGCTATCGTATCTACGCAGCGCGTCGCGCAAACCAGGCTACCGCCACCGCGCCGCTCAAAGCCGGAGGAATCGCCTGATGCGCTACATCCTCCCCCTCGTCGCATTCCTCATCCTGGCGGCAGTACTCGGCCTCGGTCTCCAACGTGATCCGCGCGCACTGCCCTCGGCCTTGCTGGATAGGCCGGCTCCAATGATAGAGCTGCCGTTATTGAATGAAGCACAGCGCCAGTTTGACTCCAGCAAATTGCAAGGCCAGGTCTGGCTGCTCAATGTATGGGCTTCATGGTGCGGTCCCTGCCGTGAAGAATTACCCGCACTGAAAGTGCTGGCGAGTCGCGACCAGGTTCCGCTGTACGGTTTGAATTACAAGGACGATACCGAGCAAGCACGCATGCTATTGCAACAAGTCGGCAATCCTTACCTCGGATCAGCGGTCGACAGCAAAGGCCGCGTTGGTATGGACTATGGCGTGCAAGGTGTGCCTGAGACCTTTGTGATCGATGCTGCCGGACGCATACGTTATCGCCATGTGGGCCCAGTCACGGCGGAAGTATGGCGCGAAAAATTGCTGCCATTGGTGAGGTCCTTGCAATGAGAACGCTGACTTTGCTCCTAAGCCTGCTGCTGGCGACGCCACTATATGCAGTCGACCAGGCCGAACTCGATGCACGCGAAGCACGCTTGGCGTCGCAATTGCGTTGCGTAGTGTGCCAGAACCAGACTGTGGCCGAATCCAATGCGCCACTGGCAGCCGACATGCGCAATGAGATACGCAAGCAATTGGAAAATGGCCGTACGGATCAACAAGTCATCGATTTCTTTGAACAGCGTTATGGCAGCTTCGTGCACTACCTTCCACCATTTCGTCCTGCCACCTGGTTGCTCTGGGGAGCACCTTTCCTGTTTGGCCTGTGCGGATTGGTACTGCTATTCCGCGTACTGCGTCGCCGCAGCCGTGAGCCGCATGCAAGGCCATTGACTGACGAGCAGCGCGCGCAGGCACGTCGTCTATTGAATGAGGATTCAATATCATGAGGATCCCAGCATGAATGCATTGTGGCCCTTATGGGCAAGCGCACTTGCGCTATTGCTGCTGACCCTGGGTGGCTTGCTGTGGCCTTTATTACGCGAGTCCAATGAGACAGTTACTGGCAATCCGGATGCTGGTGAACGCTTGCGCCAGATCTACCGCACCCAGCTCGCGGAACTGGAGCGCGAACACCAGCGCAAGTCCTTGACAGATGATGACTATGCACAAGCTGTCCTTGAACTGGAGCGACGCCTGCTGGAAGACCTGGACGGCATCCCTGCCCCTGTCCAGCTAGCAAAGGAAGGCGTATGGCGTAAACGCATGCCAGCGGCATTCCTGAGTGTGCTGCTACCCGCTGTTGCGTTTGTACTGTATCTGCAGGTCGGTGATCCGCGTGCTGCGGCCACGGTAGCCATGGGGACGCCGGATATCCACGCCAATACTGGTGCCGATGTAGAAGACATGGTGCGACGACTGGAAGAACGCTTGCGCGAGACGCCGGATAATCTCGAAGGCTGGATCGTGCTCGCCCGTTCACGTGAGGTACTGGAAGATTTTCCGGCAGCTACCGCTGCCTATCAGCGCGCGCTGGAACTGGCGGTGCAGCAGAAAACGCCACCAGCATTGCAAGCGCGTCTATATGCCGACATGGCCGACGCGATGGCGTCCGCGCGCGGCGGTGCATTGGATAAGCCGGTGCAAGCCGCACTCAACTCTGCGTTGCAACTGGATGCCGAGCAACCCAAGGCACTGGCACTCGCCGGTACCGCAGCCTTGCGTGAAGGTGACCTCGCCGGCGCGCGGCAATATTGGCAGCGCTTGTTGAAATTACTGGAACCTGATTCCGACATGGCTTTGCGTGTGCAAAACGATCTCGCGCGTCTGGAGCCCGGCAAGCAAGACCAGCCACCAGCCGAAGCCAACGCTGTAGCAGGCCTGACCGGTACCGTAAGGCTGGATCCTGCGTTACAGGACAGAGTTGAACCAGGCGATACCGTATTCATCGTGGCGCGTGCAGCCGAAACCGGTCGCATGCCAGTGGCAGTACTGCGCCTGACTGCAGCACAACTACCTGCGCAGTTCAAACTGGATGATACGAATGCGATGACGCCTGATATGCCGCTGTCGCGTTTCGACGAACTGATGATAGAAGCCCGTATCAGCCGCTCAGGGACGGCTCAACGGCAACCGGGGCAGCCTGTCAGCATCGTGCAAACTGTACGTCGTGGCAGTAGCGGACTCACCTTGCTGATAGGGGCGATTGAGCCCTAACGATAGTTTGACTAATCCGCGCACTGTCAGCTGTCACTGGCGCTTGTGGTGCGTCCGGCGACTTGCAGGACGGCATTGATCACTGTCCTGTATAACGATGCCGGCAGGTCGTGCCCCATCCCCTCTATCAACATCAGCTCGGCATGTGGAATGACGTCCGAAGTATCCATGCCACATGCGGGCAATATCAATGGATCATCCGTCCCATGTATGACCAAGGTCGGCACGGCAATGCTTGCCAGACGCGTGCGTCGATCACCAGTCACAGCCATCGCAGCAATCTGGCGGCCGGTGCCGCCCGGATGATAGGCACGGCGGACTTCATCCAGGATCAACGCACGATGCGCATCTTCATCAAATGTATAACGCGTTCCGGCAATTCGACGCGCGAAAGCCAACGCAACACTTAGATAAGCTGCTTCATCAACCCTTGGGTCAGGCACCGGACGCATCATGCTCGCCATGACATCAGGAGCGGCCTGAGGCAGTGCCGGATTACCGGTGCTTGACATGATAGACGTGAGCGACCGTACCCGATCCGGATACTCACTCGCCATGATCTGCGCAATCATCCCGCCCATGGAACGGCCCACGACATGAGCGCGCTTGATTTCAAGCACATCCAGCAAACCAATTGCATCCGCTGCCATGTCATACAAGGTATAAGGCACATCCGGCCGTTGTCCGGACATGAGTGTCGCCACCAGCGTGTTGAAATCGGGCACACCATGCGTAGTGAAATGCGTCGAACAACCAGCGTCGCGATTATCGAAACGTATAACGCGATAACCGGCCTGTGCCAGTTCCACACAGAATGGATCTGTCCAGCGAATCATTTGCGTGCCCAGCCCGGCGATGAACAGGATGCTCTCGGCAGCTTGGTCGCCGAAACTATCGTAGGCCAGTGTTACATCTCTGACTTTTGCATACTCCATCGCTGTCACCCGCCGAATGAACGTTCAGATAAAGGCAGCAAGCGTGCATCTTCAAGTGCGGCAGCACGGTGACCTATCCCTGCGAGATAAGCCTCATGGCTGGCAAAAGCCAGGAAGGATGCGACACTGTTTTGCCGCACCAGCATTACCTTGTCCCAGCGCTCCTCATCCGGCCCGATAAGCAAGTGACCACCATCACCAAGGAAAACAATGTCACCGCCACTTGCGCGCAAATGAGGCAAGGTATGTTCGATATAGAGGTCGAATGCCGTCGCGCCGCTGATAGGCGTGGCAGGTGCCAGCTCGGGATGTGCCGAATAATCAGCAACGTCGCGGAAGCGCAGCATATTCAGCATGACTATATTTCCCGCCATGCCACGCTTCACAAAGCGCGCGCCCGTGGTTTGTGTCGGTTCCAGATAACTTTTATTCATTGATTCAGACATGGTATGCCTCTGCTCTATTTGCTTATGCTGGCCGCTGGTGCTGACAATTGCAGGATATAAGCCTTGACGTCCTGCGGCCATTTCTTGATCAGTTGTTCCAGCTTCGGATAATCGTGCGCAAACAGTGCCCGTGTAGCCTCTTCGTAGCCAACCCTGTCACCGGCAATCGCCAGCATGAATTGATAAGTCGCCTCCTGCGCTGCTTTCTTTTGCTGTGCTCCCGTATTGCGCCTCGCTTCGTCTACCAGCTTGCGGATGATTGAAGATGCTCCCTCCGGTTGCGCGGCCAGCCATTCCCACTGCGCGGGCAACAGCGTAATCTCTCGTGACACCACGCCCAGTTTGGGCCGTCCCCGACCGCGTGGCTCGGCACCTTCATCCTTGCTTTCAGTTGTCTTGTTTGGTGAACGGAAACGTCCGCTCGTTGCCGGATGTGGTTGCGACAACCTGGCGATGACATCCGCGCTGCTGCCTCGCAAATCCAGATCGATGACGCGTCCATTCGCATCGTCAAAAACCAGGATGGCTTCATTCAGATTGCGCTCAGCTGCCGCTTGCACGCTCAGGATGACATCCGCCAATGGTCCGGACGCCAGGCGCCGCGTGCCCTGGAAGGCTGTGCAAGGTTTGTTTGCTAGATCGGTCATATCGCACACCATGATTTATAGTGAGCGAATAATACCCGGATAAAAATAGTTCGTCAATAATACCCGGGTATTAATTGGCTGCTGTAACACAGCAAATGTGGCAGCATAGAGTTTCTCTCGATAAATACGACAACCATGTCTACTAACAAACTCCCCGTACTGGAATACCTGCAAAAATCCCTGGCTGGCACGCTGCAGGATGGCGACACCACGCATATGCAGTACCCCACTCCGATTTCGCAAACACTGGGGATACGCATCGTTGAAGTTGGCCTCGGTACGGCCACAGTAGAGATAGATGCATCGCCGGATTTGCACGGCAATCAGCAGGCAACTGTTCACGGGGGCTTAATGTGTGAGCTGGCAGATGCGGCAATCGGAACCGCGCATTCAACGCTAATGGCAGAAGGTGAATCATTCGCCAGCATTGATTTAAAGATTAATTTCTTCCGTCCGGTCTGGGCCACCAGATTGCGCGCTACCGCCAAGCCGATACAAAGCGGGCGCACCATCACTCACTACACCTGCGAGATAGTGCGTGAAGATGGCAAGGCGGCTGCGACAGTGATCAGTTCTGTCATGACCTTGCGTGGCGAAAAAGCCCAGGGAAGATAAGGCTACTGCACCTGCCACCACGCTGGCAGCAAGTCCATCACATCCGGCCGCGCAAAGCGATCATCAATCAGGTGGATATAGCCACGGTCATCCTGCGTGCGGATGACGCGACCGGCAGCCTGCACCACTTTCTGCATGCCCGGATAGAGATAGGTGTAGTCATAGCCTTTGCCGAAAATCTGATCCATACGCACACGCATTTCTTCATTGATCGGATTCATTTGCGGCAAGCCTAAGGTAGCGACGAACGCACCGATCAGGCGCTCACCCGGCAAATCCACGCCTTCAGCAAACGCGCCACCGAGTACGGCAAAGCCTATGCCCTGCCCGCCATCAGTGAAACGCGCGAGAAAGTCCTGCTTTTCACCTTCACCCATGCCACGTGACTGCTGCCAGATCGTGACATCCGGATACAGTTCAGCAAATAAATCAAGGACCTGCTGCAGGTAATCAAAGCTGCTGAAGAATGCCATGTAGTTACCCGGCGTATGGCTGTACTGCGCAGCGATCAGCTTGGCGATAGGTGCCAGCGAGTGTGACCGGTGCTGGTAGCGGGTCGAGATGGTGCGCGCTATGCGTACCGATAATTGCTGCGCCATGAATGGTGACTCCACATCTATCCATGCCGTGTCGTCCGGCAAGCCCAGCATGTCGGAATAGAAATGATGCGGCCCCAGCGTGGCGGAGAATAAGGTGGCGGTATGTGCAGTGGCGAAGCGTTGCTTGAGGAAAGGTGCCGGCACGATATTGCGTATGCACAGCGTCGCTTGCGGCTTAGGGCCGGACATGTCCGTGGTGATATCAAACATCGAATGCTCGCCAAACACCTCAGCCAGTTTGGAAAACTGCATCGCATCGAAGTAAAAGCGTTGCAGCTCCGGACTCACGCTATCCGGCTCATCCGTCATCAGATCGGTGATATCGGTACCGGCCTGCTGCAAGGCAAACAGGAATTTTTCCGCGATCGCGTGATACACCGCGTACTCGGCTTCCTGATTGCGATACAAGTCATTCCACTGTCGATTGACGCGATCCAGTACCGTCTTCAATGATTTGGGCGCTGACTTGCGCGCGTAGCGGAAGCTGCTTTGCGTCAGCTCGGCGCTATACATCTTGCGCGCACGCCCCACCATATTGTGTGCTTCATCCACCAGCACGGCGACACGCCAGTCATTCTCTACGGTCAGGCCATACAGCATCGCGCTGATGTCGAAGTAGTAGTTGTAATCCCCGACCACCACATCACTCCACCGCACCAACTCCTGGCTCAGGTAATACGGGCAGACCTGATGCGCGAGCGCGATGGCGCGCAAGGCTTGCTGATCCAGTACCGCTGCCCGGACTGCAGCCTGGCGTGCAGCCACGACGCGATCATAGAATCCCTGCGCCAATGGACAGGACTCACCGTGGCAGGCCTTATCCGGATGCTCACATGCCTTGTCACGTGCGACCAACTCCAACACGCGCAATGGCAAGACGGCAGAGTCCTTGCCCTTGCCGATCAACTCCATCGCATCCAGCGCCAGAGCACGGCCCGGTGTCTTCGCTGCCAGGAAGAATATCTTGTCCAGTTTTTGCCCCGGGCTGGCTTTCAGCAAGGGGAAGATGGTCGCAACTGTCTTGCCTATGCCGGTCGGTGCCTGCGCCATCAGATGACGACCGGACAGTGCTGCCTTGTAAACTGATTCAGCCAGATGACGTTGCCCGGGACGGAATTCCGCATGCGGGAACGCCAGTCCGGTCAGTGCCGTATCGCGCGCCAGCCTGTGCTGGGTCTCTTGTTCCGCCCATGCCACGAAGCGCTCGCACAAGTGATCGAAATGCAGCTCCAGCGCATCGGCCGAGTGCTTCTCGACCAGCATGGTTTCTTTTTGCGTGCCGATATCAAAGTAGACCAGCGCGACATTGATTTCTTTCAAGCCGCGCGTCTGGCACAGCAGCCATGCATATACCTTGACCTGCGCCCAATGCAGCTGGCGGTGGTTGTCGGGTATCGCATGCAGATCACCGCGGAAGGTTTTGAATTCTTCAACCCGGTTGTAGCCAGGATCATAGCCATCGGCGCGACCGCGTACGCGCAACTGCTTATAGAGTCCGCTCAGGCTGACCTCTGCTTCGTAATGTTTGCCACGTCGGGACACCACCGTGCCGTGACCGGCTATGCCTTGCTGTGCGGTCGGTGCGGGCGTGAAGCGCAGGTCCAGGTCGCCGACCTTGGCCGCGAATTCGCACAAGGTGCGCACGGCGACGACATAGCTCACGCTGTCTGCTCCGACCATTGCACATAGGTGACCGCCACCGGCATCTGGTGCGCTATGCAGTAATTGATCCAGCGTATCTGGTTATCCTGCAGACGGTCGCCTGGCCCTTTCACTTCCAGCATGCGGTAACGTTGCTCTTGTGGCCAGAACTGAATCAGGTCAGGCAAGCCGGATCGATTGGCCGGGATATCGCGCAAGATACGTTCGAAATACTTTTTCAAATGTGCCGCCGGGATGCAGTGCAAGGCCAGCTTCAGCAACTCTTCATCTACCGTGCTCCAGAATACGAACGGCGACTGGATGTTGGTTTTCGCATGAAAGGTGTTCATGATGGTTTGCTGGTAACGCCCGTCATCAAGCTGTGCCAGGCACACATCAAACAAATCCTGCCGTTTTTGCACGAAGTCAGGATGATGCAAATCGACTGGCCCCAGATGGAAAGGATGGAAGAATGCACCCGGCAAGGCAGCAAATACCGCAGGCCAGCACAACAAGCCAAACAAGGTATTGATCAGCGCATTCTCGACATAGAACACTGGCGCCTCTGCGCTGGAATAATGTGCTTGCACCACCTGCTCCACAGATGCCGGCAAGGCCGGATAAGGCAAACTCAGGCTTAGTTCTTCGATCGCAGGCGCTTTGTCGGCCAGCACCTTCGCATGCCCTGCCTTGCGTCGCAAACGCGGCAACATGCGCAATAAAGCCTGCTGCTCGGTTTCGCTTTCCGCTTGCTGCCATGCAGTCATGGCCAGTGCATATGCCTCTGCCTCGGCACCACTCTTTTCCAGCACGCGTATGGTACGCACACGCGCTCCAGCGTAGTTGCAGTTGCGATAAAGCGCGAGTGCACTGTCCAGTTCATTACAGCGTTCATACTCTTGCGCAAAGCGAAACAACAGTTTGTTGCGCCGCCCTTCCAGCCAGCTATTTGCATAAGGCACTGTCGGTATATCCGGCAATATCTCATCCAGATACTCGCCTTCATCAAAGCGCTGACGGCAATGATGCAGATGCAGGTAATCGTCTATGTCCTGCCGTGAACGAAATCCGCGCGAGGTTTCTGAGAATTCGACCACTTCATAGCGATAAATGCCCAGATCCGACAGCACGAACTCTGACCAGTCCTGGTACAGATTGCCAAAGAACATCAGGCGCAAACGTTCACACAGCGCTGTGACCTGCACCGCATAAATGGATTCGGCCAACTCCGGTGCCCAGCGCGTCATCGGCTGGCTGTCGGGGAAAGCCTGCGCCAGTTCTTCCAGCATTTCATGCTTCCTGGCCGTGCTGGCGGCTGCAGAGTAGCGAAACGCTAGTGCCAGCTCGGCCTTGCGCAACAAGGCAAATAGCTGCGTCACATTCAGGGACGGGTTTTGCACTATCCATCCCAGCGCAAGCAGAGGTGTCACCGCAGCATCCGGGCAGCCTATTTCTGCATAACGCAATTTACCCGAGCGGAAGACCTCACCCTTACGCATCACCATGCGTACCAGCAAGGCACGCGATGCCTGCGGCAGCGTCGGGAATTGTTCGATGAAGTTACGCTCGTCATCGGCCAACAAATCGCTGTAACGCTGCGCGATCCAGTCAAGGACGCGCTGGAAGTTCTGCAGGTAGTAGAACGGGTCAGGAAGCGTAATGGGCATGGGTGCAGCGACAGAATATTCGATGAGTTACAGCTGTTAGCGTATGGCTGGATCAGGTTTAGCACTGGATATAAAAACAGTATATTGAAGAGCCAGAATAACCGCAATGGCTGACAGGGAATAGCAATTCCATCTTGTTTAAAAAGAGTGCAACGCTTATTATCCAAGGCGTTTCTTTGGTATTTAAGGCCTTACTTCAGGAATCTCCATGTCTGTCACCACTTCCATCTGGCTATTTCAGGTCGTCATCGCTATCGGCCTGGCCAACTGGCTCTCAATTGCAGCGATCAATAATCTGCGCGCATTCCGCGCATCGGTTTGGGCCGTCGGCAATACCATGGCCATGACACCATTAAGCGAAGAACCGCGCATAGATATTCCCTTGCAAACACGTGCAATCACATCTCCAGCCCTGCATCGCCTTGCCCTTGTCGTCGTGATCATTCTGCAAATCATTGCTGCGGTAGCTTGCTGGATGGGTTGTTATCAATTGGCGCTCGCGGGCAACCTGCATGCTGCACGACCATTGCTCAACCTCGCCTTGTGCAGCTTTGCCGCCTTCATCTTTGCCATGCATTTAGGCGGAATATGGTTCGCGTACTGGATACGCCAGGGCGAGCTGCAACTGACGCACATCAGTTTGCTGCTGTGGGCACTGTTAGCCTTTTTCCTTTTTAATATCACCTGGATATAGTCAACCATGCGTGAACGTCTGGAGAAACTGCTGGCTGAAGGGCGCGACAACGCCCTGCTCCGTTTCGGTCTCGGCAACGCCTGCCTGCAGGAAGATGATGCTGCCAGCGCTGTTCTTCATTTACAGCAAGCGACACTGCAAAATCCTGCCTACTCTGCGGCATGGAAACTACTGGGTGTTGCCTTGCGGAAGCTGGAACGCCTGGACGAGGCTGAACAGGCCTGGAATAGCGGCTTAAAAGTCGCACAGGAACAAGGCGACCTGCAGGCGGTCAAGGAAATGACGGTCTTCGTCAAACGCCTGCACCAAGCTAAGTGAGAGCGAAGCACTTACATGCACGGCACTTCGTCTTCACATCAAGCTGATGGCATCTCCTTAAGGCCTATCCAGTGGCCACAGGATGCAGAAAAGATCGCATCGCTGGACGCGTCCTACAGCAGCTTGTACACATATGAAACCAGGCAGAACGGGCTGGGCTTTTCTTTGCACCAGGTCGAGCGCGCAGAGCCTTTCCATAAAAGCTATCCGATGGAGGACATCGCAGATGACGCGCGGGATGCCGACGTCGCCTGGATTGCTGAAGACAGCAGCGGCAAAGTGGCAGGCTTGGCGACCGCCGCATATCAGGAGTGGAATCGCAGCGTGCTGATTACCGGAATCTTTGTCGCACCGGCATACAAGCAGCAAGGCATAGGCCGCAGCCTGCTCGAATTGATAGACAAGTTTGCCCGCACTACTTCGGCACGGTGTTTGCAACTGGAAACGCAGAATACCAACGTCCCCGCCATCAACTTTTATCTGAAAGCAGGCTTTCGCCTGAGCGGCATCAATGTCGATCTTTACGATCCACATCAGGTACAGGCCGGGGAAGCCGCCTTGTACTTCACGCGACCATTAGCACCTGCCTGATCCCCGTCAGCCCTTAGCCATCGCCAGCAAGACCAGCAGCAGGCCGATGAGGCCAGGCAAGGCTTGCGCGTAAAGTATCTTGCGCGCCGCAGTCAGTCCGCCGTAGACACCTGCCACCAGTACGCAGAGCAGGAAGAATATCTTGGTGTGGTCGCCTGCAGCACCCAGCCATACACTCCACAACAAGCCTGCGGCGAGAAAGCCGTTATACAAGCCCTGATTCGCAGCCAGCACTTTCGACGCCGCGGAGAACTCAGCGCTCAGACCAAACGCCTTCCTGCCCTTGGGCGTATCCCATAAAAACATTTCGAGATACAGGATATAGATGTGCAGAATGCCCACCAATGCGGTGGCAATACTTGCGATGGTGTGCATGTCGGAATCTCCCTTATTATTTTTAGCGGGTTGCGACGATGAATAAACGTGGGAAAGGCAGCAATACTGTGCCATCTGACAAGGCAGGATACGCTGCGCGCACCGCATCTTCATAACGCGCCAGATAGTCTTGTTGCTCCTCTTCCGTCAGCGGTGCCAGATAAGGCCGGAGTCCACTGCCCTTGAACCATGCGACCACATCGGCCGCGCCGCCCGGCAAGGCGTGATAGTAGGTGGTGCGCCAGACATCCACGCTTTTGCATAGTGGCCGCAACAATTCGAGGTACCAGTTCGCATTATTGCGTGGGGTACGCCTGACATCGACCAGCCGCTCGGCCCACGGCCCGTTATCTGCGACCTTACGCATGAGTTGATGTGCGGGCTCACCCAGGTTATCCGGTGTTTGCACCGCCAGGACACCACCCGCTTCCAGATTGCTAATCAGTCGCGGATACAGCGTCGCGTGATCCGGTACCCATTGCAATGACGCGTTAGCGAAGATCAGATCAACCTTTGCTGTCGGGTGCCAGTCTTGCGCGCCCATGAGTTCAAACCGGACGCCAGGCAGACGCTTGCGTGCCGTGTCCAGCATATCTTCCGAACTATCCAGCGCCGACACTTGCGCCTCAGGGAAACGTGCGACCAGCGCTTCGGTCGAGTTGCCCGGACCGCAGCCTATATCGACTGCCGTGCGCACCTGCGCCAGCGGGATTGCATTCAGCAGGTCTCGTACCGGACGTGTGCGCTCATCTTCAAAGGTGGTGTACTGCTTCGCATACTGCGTGGCCCAATTCATTTCCTGGCTCCTTCCATACCAACCAATAATGTAAATCCAATCCGCAAACAATAAGGGCGAAACATGCTTGCACACATTTCGCCCCAGTACCGTTTTTTACCTATGCATCAAAGTGCCAGGTCTGCCGTTTCACGTTTAGGTGCAGGCGCAGGAGCTGCCTGCGGCACGACCGTACGATCGATTGCTGGCGGCGGTGTCAGTTGCAACACCTGGCCAGTGCTTACCCATTCCTGATAAACCTTATCCGGCGAGTCGTTCAGCTTGGTGCCGTAACTCGGCACGATCTGGCGGATTTTGCCTTGCCACGCTGGTGATGCAACTTTGTCCTTGAACACTTTCTTCAGCACATCCAGCATGATAGGTGCCGCAGTCGATGCACCTGGCGATGCGCCGAGCAAGCCCGCTATGCTGCCATCTTTCGATGCCACCACTTCGGTGCCGAGCTTCAATACGCCGCCCTTGTCTGCATCACGCTTGATGATTTGCACGCGTTGACCAGCCTGCCACAAGCGCCAGTCTTCTTTCTTCGCATTCGGGAAGTATTCCTGCAATGCTTTCAGGCGATCATCATCTGACAGCATCAACTGACCGGCCAGGTATTCCACCAGCGGATACTCGGCAACGCCGACTTTGACCATAGGCCAGACATTGTGTGTGGTCGTGCTGGTCAGCAAATCAAAGTAAGAACCTTCCTTCAGGAACTTGGTGGAGAAAGTGGCAAATGGTCCAAACAGGATCACGCGCTTGCCATCCAGCACGCGGGTATCCAGATGCGGCACCGACATCGGTGGCGCACCGACCGAAGCCTTGCCATACGCTTTTGCCAGATGACGTTCGGCAATTGCCGGATTCTCCGTTACCAGGAAGGAGCCGCCCACCGGGAAGCCTGCATATTCATTGGCTTCTGGTATGCCGGACTTTTGCAGCAAGTGCAAGGCGCCGCCACCGGCACCGATGAAGACGAACTTGGCATCGGTTTCAGTTTTAGTGCCATCCTTGACGTTCTTGTAGCCTATGCGCCAGGTGCCATCCGCATTACGCTTGATGTCTTGTACTTCGCTGGACAGCTTGAGGGAGAAGTTAGGCTTGCTTTGCAGGTTGGCGACGAACTGGCGGGTGATCTCACCAAAGTTGACGTCGGTACCGATAGGCGTCCAGGTAGCTGCGATCTTCTGGTTGGCAGGACGGCCTTCCATCATCAGCGGTACCCATTTCTTGATTTGCTCTGGATCTTCCGAATACTGCATGCCGCGGAACAACGGGCTGGCCTGCAATGCGTCGTAGCGTTTCTTCAGGTATTTGATATTCTCGTCGCCCCAGACGAAGCTCATATGTGGGGTCGAGTTAATGAAGGAGCGCGGATTCTTCAGGACGCCGTTCTTGACTTGCCAGGCCCAGAATTGACGGGAGATCTGGAAGGCTTCATTGATTTCGATCGCTTTCACAATCTCAATCTTGCCATCCTTGGTTTCCGGTGTGTAGTTCAGTTCGGCGAGTGCCGAGTGACCAGTACCGGCGTTGTTCCAGCCATTTGAGCTTTCCTTGGCGACGCCATCAAGACGCTCGACCATTTCCATGCTCCAGCCGGGTTCCAGTTCATTGAGCCAGATCCCGAGTGTGGCGCTCATGATGCCGCCACCGATCAACATGACATCTACTTTTTTAATTTCTGCAGCGTGCAGAGGCGTGACTACGAGGGTAAAAAGAAAGCCAAATATGGCGAGGTGGTTTTTTTTAAACATTATCGAATCCCTTGATTCATTGATTAACATCCGCTTTCATGTAAGGCAACGGTACTTGCTACATGTACAAACCTAAGGACAGTGTGTGTCCCCGGCAGTGCTGATATGGTGAAGATTCAATACGGAGGTACGAGGCCCTCCTGAGACTGTCTTTCCGGCGAGTAAGCTTTCTGTAACAGACCGATGGAATTTTACTCTTCCTTGGCTTTTCAGGCTTTGCACCACGATTTGGCTGCTATAGTCCTGCCTCTCCGGCTGCATCGCAGATCATGCAAAATTGCAGATCATCGTTACTGCTTAAAAGTTCAACCGCTCGCAATAAATGAATTTGAAGACCCTATTCCGCTCCACCCTTGTGCTGTCTTGCCTGCTCCTGATCACTACTTCGGCATCAGCCGCACCGCGCGCCAAGCCGCTGCATGAACGCACCTATAAAAACTGTCTGGTAGTCGGCGTGACCGATGGCGACACATTGAAAGCACGCTGCGGCAAGCCGGGCTCATACCAGAAAATGATCGTGCGACTCGGCGGCATAGATGCGCCGGAACGCAAGCAAGCGTATGGCAACCGTGCACGCAAGGCTTTGAGCGACCTGAGCTTTGGCAAGCAAGCGAATCTGGTGTGCAATGCGCGCGACCAGTACAAACGTCACATATGCAAAGTGATGGTAGCGCCCGGCTCTGCGCCAAATGGCGCCAAGACGCTGGATAGTGGTCTCGCACTAATTACCGTCGGCCTCGGCTGGTGGTACAAGGCTTACGCGCATGAACAAAGCCCGCAGGAGCGTGGACAATATGAATTCGCTGAATTTGAGGCACGCGCCAAACACGCTGGTTTATGGGCTGATGCGCTTCCGGTAGCACCGTGGGAATGGCGCAGGAATGAAAAGGCGCGACACGATCAGCAGCACTAACTGATCAGCAAGGAATGCCTCGGCATCCCTGCCATCTCCGGTTTACTTATCGGTATCAGCTTGCAGTGCTTTACCTATCGCGTAGAAATTACCGCCTGCTATGTAGTGCAGGCTACCCAGTTCCGGGTTCGCATCTTCAAAATGCCAATGCCCATCCCTGAACACGCGGGTATCTGACCAGGCACCGACGACTTCGCCGATGAACAGATCATAGGTATTTTGATTGTGTGCTTCCGGGATGAGGCGGCATGCCAGCCAGGCCGAGCATCCTGCGACAAATGGCGTCTCATAGCCATCGATCTGAAACAACTCCACGCCAGCACGTTCCAGTTTATCAGGCTCCTGCAGCAGGCTCTTGCTGCCTACATCGTGTGTCAACTGCAGCTGTGCCACGGTCGGCACCTGGATCACGAAATTGCCACTGTTTTCCACCAGCGCGCGTGTCCGTGTCGCCTTGTCGATCACGACAGTCAACTTAGGCGGCGCAAAGTCCAGCGCGCAACACCATGCTGCCGCCATCACATTGTTTACACCTGCATGACTGGCCGACACCAGCACGGTCGGCCCGTGGTTGATCAATCTGTAGGCCTTTTCCAGCGCGACTGGCGCGATATGTTTATCCATATAAATTCATCCGTGCAGCAAGAGCAACGACGAGAGTAATAATCAGAGACGCATCATGCCTGATAAGGTGTAATCACGTTGAAACAGAATTTGGGTGAAGTTAAGCCACGAGCCGCTCATGACAAGGAGCGGCTCGCTTCCGGTGCCTGAGCGGCACTTTACGAAGCTGAGATCTTCAGGGTGTAGTCAGATTTGACACCCTTGCGCGCAGCAGCACGATTGATGTAAATCCGTATCGTGTAATTGCCCGACACATCCAGCCGCTGGCGCCATTCATTCGCACCCTGCATTTCTCCGACGAATAAGGCGGTCGCGTCATGCGGCGGCAGGATATTGAAATACGTCGAGTTGGCTTTGCTGGCCTTCATGCTGACCGTGAGTGTTTCCCCTTGCTTGACGCCCACGATAAAATCCTTGGTCGATTTTTCCGGCCCCTGCAAGCGTCCTTTCAGGACCACAGGCTCGGCGCCGCGCAGCGCGATCGCATAGACCGGTATGCTGTCTTCTGCCGTGGCCACGCCTGCTGCACCAAGTAAGGCACAGCCGATCAAAATTGTCTTTGCAAATTTACGCAACATATACCCGTCCCTAGAGAATAGCCTTGCGTCAAACGAATGACGCAAGGACTCTGTTTTTGTTGTGTTTGTTGTTTACTGCAGGTCTGTTATTTTAATCTGATCACGCCGCATGACAGGCGCTTGCCCGAGTTGCCGGTTGGCTGTGTCACGAAATCATCCGGATCCGCATGCACGATCAGGCCTTTGCCTATGATGCTATTGGCCGCATTCGGATCAAGTGTGATCTGGCTGGTGGTGAGGTTGAGTGCAGCATTGCCATTGGAGTCGGCCGACAAGTTGCCGAAGTCGCCACCGTGGTGTTCAGAATGGCCGGGTGCGCCGTGCTTCTTGCCATCAGGATTGAAGTGGCCGCCGGTGCTCATGCCATCCGGCGCACTGCAATCACCTTTTTCATGGATGTGGAAACCATGCAGGCCAGGCGACAAACCGGTGATGCGTGCGCTGACCAGAACCTTGTCACCGCTTTGCTTGAAGGAGACGACGCCGTTGGTGGTATTGCCTGCAGTTGGCTGCATCACGGCTTCTGCAGTCGGGCCAGAACCATAGCTGGCACAACCGGTAGCAACGATGGCAGCTGTCAATAGTGTAAGGACTGGAAGGGTTTTCATGCGTGAGCTCCTCTTTTAATGTGGATATTGCGATCAACAAAAATACCTGGATTACACATTCCTGCTGCTGGATCACTGCTGGCTAACTCCGTTGTACACGCAGCCGCAGAAAATGCCAATTTTTATTAGCAATACTTCTACACCTTCATAATGACGTCACAGGCGGCGACTAGTTCCTCTGCCAGCGTTTTAGTATGCGTAGAGGCATCACCTTGCATATGCAAGGTTACCTCCAGATCAGGCACGGCGGCAAAACCGTCAGCCTCGTCCAGCACCTTGTGCTGCGCCGCCATGCGCCGTGGCAACAAGCTAATGCCTAGTCCATCCTGGACTGCTGCACTGACACTGGCCAGGCTGGTACTCACGAAACCGATGCGCCAGCGCTGCCCGGTCGCATCCAGCGCGTGCGTCATTTCATTACGATACAAGCCGCCAATAGGGAAAGCCACCAGCGGCACCGGATTGCGTCCGGCGGCGGGATGCTCACGGCTATCGACCCAGCACAGTGGCTCGGGCCAGCTCGCAATGCCGGGCGCGCTATCCTTGCGCTGTTTCACCAGCGCCATGTCCAGCTTGCCTTGCTGGAATAAGCGCCACAACTCATGACTCAAACCGCTGGTAATTTCGAGGCGTATGCCTGGATAGTTTTCTGCGAACGTGGCAAGTATCGGCGTCAGCGCATGTGCGGCGAAATCCTCCGGCACACCAAGCTGAATTTCACCTTGCTCCACGCTTTGCGTGACCTGCTCGACCGCCTCATCCATTAATTGCATGATGCGTCGTGCGTAACCGAGCAGGCGTTCGCCTTCGGGCGTAGTGGCGACGTAGCGCCCGTTGCGATTAAGCAAATCACAACCGAACTGGATTTCGAGACGCCGGATTTGCTGGCTCACTGTCGATTGCGTCAGATGTACGCTATCTGCCGCGCGTGTGAAACTGCCGGTGTCGGCAACCGCGACGAAACTGCGTAAAAGTATCGGGTCCAGTATTTTCGAGGCTGACATATTCAAGGCTAGTATTAGATATGCTCTCAGCCATGCTGTTCGTCTGCGTGGCTGAATACTTAATGTAATACCTTAGGTATGGGTAAATACACTGAATACTATTCAAACATTTAATTTTTAAATCCACAAGCGTCTGCCTAGAATGAAGCATATACAGATTGCCCCACTTGCCAAGTTGAAACGTTCCATGTTGAAACGCCTCTGCTCGCTCATCGTTTTTTCCTGCCTCATGCTCTTGCTTCCTGTCCATGCAACGCCTTTGCTCAATGCCGTTGCCAACAATGATTTAACTGCCGTTCAGTCCATCCTGCAGCAAAGCAGCAACCGTAATCAGCTGGAAACACGTGATGAATTGGGCCGTACGCCTTTGTTAATGGCGACTGACCACAACCGGATTGCCATCGCGCGTGAACTGATCGCGGCTGGAGCTGACGTGAATGCCAAGGATGCACGGCAAGACAGCCCTTACCTGCTGGCCGGTGCCCAGGGTCGGCTGGAAATACTGAAGATGACACTGGCACATGGTGCCGACCTCGGCAGCACCAATCGTTATGGCGGCACCGCCTTGATTCCAGCTGCCGAGCGCGGCCATGTTGCGGTCGTGCGCACCCTGATCGATGCGGGCGTGAAGGTAGACCACATTAATCGCCTCGGCTGGACCGCTTTACTGGAAGCGATCATTCTTTCTGATGGTGGTACACGGCACCAGGAAATCGTGCATCTGCTGATCGCCGCCGGCGCGAATGTGAATCTTGCGGACAAAGACGGCGTCACACCACTACAGCATGCACAGCGACGCAACTACACAGCGATGGTGGCGCAGTTACGCGCTGCCGGAGCACGCTGATTATTGAAATTCAAAAATCACAAAACAATCACAAAAGGAGCTTGCTTATGTCATCCAATCACGAGAAATTCCTGCGTCAGGCGGTCAATCTGGCGAAAGACAACAAGACACGCGGCGGCCGTCCTTTCGGCGCGGTGCTGGCCGTCGGCGGAGAATCGATAGCGATAGGCGTCAACAACATTGTGCATAGCAACGACCCGACCACGCATGCAGAAATGGAAGCGATCCGTGTCGCCAGCCAGAAGCTGGGACGCCCGAACCTGAAAGGCAGTGTGATTTACGCCAGCGGCCATCCCTGCCCTATGTGCCTGGCAGCGATGTTGCTGACTGGTGTCGACGAGGTCTACTACGCGTTCGATAACAACGACGCTGCACCGTATGGCCTGTCCAGCGAAGCCGTGTATCAAAAACTGGGCGTAACTTTACAGCCGCAACCATTGCCGTTGACGCGACTCGATGTTGGCGTCACCGCAGCACAGTTGTATGGCGGCGAAGCCTGAACACGCTGATCTGAAAAAAATGCCTGAGCCGGTTTAATCCCGCTCAGGCATTTTTGTATGCGCGTTCCAGCGTCGCGATATCTAGCTTTTTCATTTGCAGCATCGCCGCCACCGCGCGTTGCGCGCCGGCGGAATCACCACCTTGCAGCATCTCTATCAATGGCCTGGGCACGATTTGCCACGACAAACCGTAACGATCGCTGAGCCAGCCGCATTGACTCTCCTGTCCACCGACCAGCAGTTTCTCCCACATATCATCGACTTCCTGCTGGTTTTCGCAGTAGACGATGAAAGAAGTTGCAGGTGTAAAACTGAAATCGGCACCGCCGTTCAGGGCGAGGAATTCCTGTCCATCCAGTACAAAGCGTATCGTCATCACCTTGCCTTTCGGCATCGGCATGTGATCCAGGTAGTAGGTGGTTTCCAGTACCTCGGTGTTTTTGAATGTTGATGTATAGAAAGCGACTGCTGCTTCTGCCTGTCCGTTGAACCACAGGCAAGGACAAATCTTTTGCATGGTAGTCTCCTTGAACACCTGCTACAGGTGTCAACTTCTGACTCCATCTCCATGCGTTTGTTCAGATCGACATATATTTATTCCTGCAGCACAAGAGATGCGGATTTTCAGCTAAGATAGCACTCATATGTCAGCGCAACTGGCAAACATAAGAGGAGAATTGCATGGGCGTCTTGTCTACCCTAAAGGCATCACAATGATAGCCATCATATTTGAAGTCATTCCACATCCGGAGTTGAAGCAGAACTACCTGGATACCGCAGCGGCACTGCGCCCGCACCTGGAAAAAATGGATGGGTTTATATCTGTCGAACGCTTCCAGAGCCTGACCAATCCCGACAAAGTCCTGTCGCTGTCCTATTGGCGCGATGAAGCGGCAGTTCAAAACTGGCGCAACCTGGAGGTGCACCGCAAGGCGCAAGCCGCTGGGCGCGACCATATCTTTGCTGATTACCGTTTGCGGGTGGCGCATGTGCTGCGCGATTACGGCTTGAATGAGCGAGCCGAAGCGCCGGATGATTCACGTCAGGCGCACAAGGCCTGATCTGATTAACTAACAGCTCGGACGCCGGTACTCGCAGTTTTTTACCGGCGTTCTTTATGTTCCTTATCGAATTTCTTCTCGGCCTCCGCCAGGTGGCTGATCAATATATGTGAAATGATATTCACGCCTATACCGGCAAAGATCGCCGGGATCAAGTACAAAGCCACCGACATTTCCGAAGCAAAGATGCTGTCATCCAGCAAGGATGGCGTATCCCGCGCCAGTATCCGCAGCAAGTGCAGGAGGAAGATATTCCCGCCTGACACCGCAATCAGGAGCACGCCAAACAGCAGCACGACTTTGCGCGAGATCGAGCGCTTCCACATCATGTAACTGTATATGCCGATCGGGAGCACGAAGGTGCAGGCTATCAGCATGAAAAACTGAATCTCTACAAACACGGAATTATTCATTTCCAGCCCTCATCACTACCGTTCGGCTATCAGACAGCCTTGCTGTCCGGAGATTCCTAGGGTTTCAGCTTATTTTAAGCAAGCGAATGTAAAGTTATTCCTTCGCTTTTACGCGCTTTTGTAAAGTAATTAAACGCTCAGGCTTTTTATGCAAATGCGCCCTATAATCAATCTCCCAAATCGCGCAGATATCACCCGCCGCAAATGACCGACCATACCGACAGCAGCACTCCCCCAGCAGCACCCCGCCCTAACCGTACGCGCCCTGGCAAAACCCGCCGCACCCTGATCTGGATACTCGTCATACTGATAGCAGCCGGACTCGGCTTCTGGTGGTGGAAAAGCCCGTCCAGCGAAAACAAGGCGGCGCAAGGCGGTGGCGGCCGTTTCGGCGGACCGAATATGGTGCAACCGGTATCGGTGGCGGAAGCGCGGCGGCAGGATATACGCGTCACCGTGAACGCCATCGGCAGCATCAATGCCGCCAATACCGCCATCGTACGGGTGCAAGTCAGCGGCGTCCTGCAGCAAATCAATTTCAAGGAAGGCCAGCAAGTCCAGGCCGGTCAATTGCTCGCACAAATCGATCCGCGTGCGTTCCAGGCCACGCTGGGCCAGGCTGAAGGCGTATTAGCGCGCGACAAGGCGCAACTCGACAATGCCCGCATCGACCTCGCCCGTTACAAGGATTTGCTGTCCAAAGACGCCATCCCTAAACAGCAACTCGATACCCAGGAAGCACTGGTACGCCAGCTTGAAGGCACCGTCAAATCCGACCAGGGCACGGTAGACAGCGCCAAACTGCAGCTGTCCTACACCCGCGTCACCGCACCTATCGCTGGTCGCGTCGGTCTCAAGCAGGCTGATCTCGGCAATGTGGTACAGCCTTCAGACACCAACGGTGTCGTCATCATTACGCAAACCCGCCCTATCGCACTGGTGTTCTCGGTGCCATCGGCCAACGTCCCTGCCATCACCACTCGCCTGCGTGCGAATGAAAGCATGGCCGTCGAAGCCTGGGATCGCACTGGCAAAACCAAGCTGGCGACCGGCCAGCTGTCTACAGTCGACAACACGATTGATGTGACCACCGACACCATCAAGGTGAAAGCGATGTTCCCCAACCTGGACGATGCGCTCTTCCCTAACCAGGCGGTCAGCGTCGTGATGCAGCTCAACACCCTGAAAGATGTGCTGGCCGTACCGCAAGCAGCCGTCCTGCGCGGCGCGCAAGGCTTCTATGTATACGTCGTCAATGCTGACAGCACCGTCAGTACCCGTGTCGTCAAACCCGGCGCGATCGACAGTGGCTGGATGGCAGTCGAAGCCAAGCTGGAAGCAGGAGAAAAAGTCGTGATCGACGGTACCGACCGCCTGCGCGAAGGCGGCAAGGTCGAAGTCATCGCCGCCGATCCCAAGCAGCGTGCCGGTGCGAGCCCGCCACCAGCAGACAGCAAGCGTCGCAACATCCCGCCGGAAATGGCAGAAAAGCTGAAGAATATGAGCCCGGAAGAACGTCGCGCATGGTTCCAGCAAAACGGTGGCGGCAAGAAAGATAAGCAGGACAAACCAGCCGCTCCGTCCAACTGAAGTTGTTTTAAAAAGCCTGCACCATGAATCCATCACGCATCTTTATTGAGCGTCCGGTTGCCACTTCGCTCTTGATGCTCGCCATTCTGCTGGCAGGCTTGCTGGCGTATCGCCTGCTGCCGCTGTCTGCCTTGCCGGAAGTTGATTACCCGACCATTCAGGTCACCACGCTGTATCCGGGCGCCAGCCCGGACGTCATCTCGACCACGGTGACCGCACCGCTGGAACGCCAGTTCGGCCAGATGCCGGGCCTGAACCAAATGACTTCGACCAGCTCGGGTGGCGCGTCGGTCATCACGCTGCGCTTCTCGCTGGGTCTGTCACTGGACGTCGCCGAACAGGAAGTACAGGCCGCGATCAATGCCGGTAGCAATCTGCTGCCCGGCGATCTGCCTATGCCGCCTATCTATAGCAAGGTGAATCCGGCAGATGCGCCGGTGCTGACGATCGCGATTACCTCGCCGACATTACCGATTATCAAAGTGCATGACCTGGTGGAAAATCGCCTTGCGCCGAAGTTATCGCAAGTTGACGGTGTCGGCCTGGTCAGCATTGCTGGCGGCCAGCGTCCTGCAGTACGCATCCAAGGCAATCCGCAAGCTTTGGCTTCGCTCGGCCTGTCACTGGATGACATCCGTACTGCCATCGTGGCAGCCAACGTCAATCAGGCCAAAGGCAGCTTCGACGGTGCGCAACGCGCATCCACCATTGATGCCAACGACCAGCTGAAATCTGCCGCCGAGTATCAAAACCTCATCATCGCGTGGAAAAACGGTAATCCCTTACGCCTGAGCGATGTCGCGCAAATCGTTGATGATGCCGAAAACCTGCGCCTCGCAGCCTGGGTCGATCGCACGCCAGGCGTGATCCTGAACGTGCAGCGTCAACCAGGTGCGAACGTGATCCAGACCGTGGACCGGGTCAAAGCCTTGCTGCCCAAGCTGCAAGCCTCATTACCGGGTTCGGTCGATGTACAGGTGATCGCTGATCGTACGACCACCATCCGTGCCTCGGTCGATGACACGCAATTTGAATTGCTGCTGGCGATTGCGCTGGTGGTGATGGTGATCTTCCTGTTCCTGCGCAGCGCCTCCGCCACCATCATTCCTAGCGTCGCCGTACCTTTGTCGCTGGTCGGCACCTTTGGTGTGATTTACCTGGCCGGATTCTCCATCAATAACCTGACGCTGATGGCGCTCACCATCTCGACCGGCTTCGTGGTCGATGATGCGATCGTCATGATCGAGAACATTGCGCGCTTCGTCGAAGAAGGTGACTCACCGATGGAAGCCGCACTCAAGGGCTCCAAGCAAATCGGCTTCACCATTATTTCGTTGACCGTATCGCTGATCGCGGTCTTGATCCCGCTGCTATTCATGGGTGATGTCGTCGGTCGTTTGTTCCATGAATTCGCGATTACCATGGCAGTCGCCATCCTGATCTCAGCCTTCGTATCGCTGACGCTGACGCCTATGATGAGCGCCCGTCTGCTGCGTCCTGAGCACGAAAACAAACCAACCCGCCTCGGCAAATGGAGCGAAGAGCAGTTCAACCGCATGGTTGCCGCTTACGGTCGTGCACTGGTGTGGGTGCTGGACCGGCCACGTGCGACGCTGGGCGTATTCGGCCTGACGCTGGCGCTGACCGCACTGCTCTACGTCATCGTGCCTAAAGGCTTTTTCCCGGTACAGGATACCGGGCTGATCCAGGTCATTACCGAAGCGACGCAAACCAGCTCCTTTGAAGCGATGTCACGGCGTCAACAGGCACTGGCCGACATCATCCTCAAGGATAAGGATGTCGATCATCTTGCATCCTTCATCGGCGTCGACGGTGCGAACCCGACCCTCAGTACCGGGCGCATGCAAATCACGCTGAAGCCGTTTGCCGAACGCGACGCTTCCGCCAGCGAGATCATCCGTCGCCTGAACGAAGCCACCTCGCGCCTGCCCGGCATCACTGCATATATGCAACCGGTGCAGGATTTGACCATCGAAGACCGCGTCTCCAAAACCCAGTATCAATTCCTGCTCAGCTCGCCGGATTCGACTGACCTCGCGAAGTCGAATGAATTGCTGCTGGCACGCCTGAAAGAGATACCGGAACTGGTAGATGTCGCCAGCGATCTACAAAACCAGGGCTTGCAAACATATGTCCAGATAGACCGCGAAACTGCAGGTCGTCTCGGCGTCACCGTCGCTGCCATTGATAATGCGCTGTACAACGCCTTTGGCCAGCGCCTGATCTCTACTATCTATACGCAATCCAGCCAGTACCGCGTGGTGCTGGAAGCAGAAGCCGGACGCAGACGCGGCCCGGTGTCACTGGAAGGTTTGTATGTGCCGGTGACCAACAACAATACCAACACCACCAACGGTACTGGTGGCACCAGCTCGACACTGGTCTTCCCTGCCACCGGACAGGTACCGCTAACTTCGGTCGCACAAATCATCGAGCGTCCTACTGCGCTGGCGATCAACCATGTGGCGCAATTCCCGTCGGCGACGATTTCATTCAACCTCGCACCGGGTGCCTCACTCGGTAAGGCGGTCGATGCGATCAAGGCCGAAGAAGCCAAGCTGAACCTGCCGCCTAGTGTGGAAACCAGTTTCCAGGGCGCGGCCGAAGCCTTCCGCGCTTCGCTCAGCAGTACTTTGCTGCTGATCCTGGCGGCGGTCGTCACCATGTATATCGTGCTTGGCGTGCTGTATGAAAGCTACATCCATCCAGTCACCATTCTCTCGACCTTACCGTCTGCCGGTCTCGGTGCCTTGCTGGCACTACTGGTCGCCGGACTCGATCTGGGCATCGTCGGCATCATCGGTATCGTGCTGCTGATCGGTATCGTGAAGAAGAACGCGATCATGATGATCGACTTCGCGCTGTATGCGGAACGGGAAGAACACCTGGCGCCACGCGAAGCGATTTACAAAGCCTGCCTGCTGCGCTTCCGTCCTATCCTGATGACCACCATGGCCGCTTTGCTGGGTGCCTTGCCGCTGATGCTGGGTACCGGTGCCGGACATGAGCTGCGTCATCCGCTCGGCGTCACCATGGTCGGTGGTCTGATCGTCAGTCAGTTGCTGACCTTGTTCACCACTCCGGTGATTTACCTCGGCTTTGCCAAACAGGCACAACGCCTGAAAGAGTGGCAGGAACGCCGTGCCGCTGCCCGCGCCCAGGGTGGAAGCGCAACGTGAACATCTCTGCGCCATTTATTGCGCGGCCAGTTGCGACCACGCTGATCACGATAGGTATCGCGCTGGCTGGTGTGCTGGGTTTCAACCTGCTGCCTATCGCGCCGCTGCCGCAGGTAGACTTCCCGACCATCTCGGTCAGTGCATCGCTGCCTGGCGCCAGCCCGGATACCATGGCGGCCACCGTCGCCACGCCACTGGAACGTGCGCTCGGCAGCATCGCCGGCGTCAATGAAATCACCTCGCGCTCTTCATTAGGCTCGACCAACGTCGTGCTGCAATTCGACCTCGATCGCGATATCGACGGTGCGGCACGCGACGTGCAGGCGGCAATCAATGCAGCCCGCACGCTATTGCCGACCGGGATGCCGAGCAACCCGACCTACCGCAAGGTCAATCCGGCCGCCGCGCCCATCATGATCATCGCGCTGACCTCGGATACGCTCACGCGTGGCCAGATGTATGACGCTGCCTCCACCGTGCTGGCGCAACGTTTGTCACAGGTCGATGGTGTAGGCCAGGTCAACGTCGGTGGCGGTGCCCTGCCCGCGGTGCGCGTGCAGTTGAACCCGGACAAGCTCGCCAACATCGGCATCTCGCTCGACAACGTACGCACCGCCATCACCAATACCAATGCCAACCGTCCCAAGGGTTCAGTCGAACTGGATGATCTGTACTGGCAAATAGGTGCGAATGACCAGGCCCGCACCGCTGCCGAATACGCACCGGTCGTCATCAACTATCGCAACGGCGCAGCAGTACGCCTGCGTGATGTAGCCGAGGTCGTCGATTCGGTACAGGACGTGCGCAACTATGGCCTGGCCAACGGCAAGCCTGCGATCGTGCTGTTTCTGCTGAAGGAACCGGGCGCCAACATCATCAAAACCGTAGAAAACGTGCGTGAAATCCTGCCGCGCCTGCAGGCATCCATCCCGCAGGCGATACAGATGAACGTCATTACTGACCGCACGCCGACCATCAAGGCCTCATTGCGTGAAGTCGAACGTTCGATGGGCATCGCGGTGGGCCTGGTGATCCTGGTCGTGTTGCTGTTCCTGCGTAACTGGCGCGCCACGCTGATCCCTGCGGTCGCAGTGCCGGTTTCGCTGGCGGGTACCTTTGGCGTCATGTATCTGTGTGGTTATAGTCTGGATAATCTATCGGCTATGGCACTCACGGTAGCGACCGGCTTCGTGGTCGATGATGCGATCGTGGTGCTGGAAAACATCACGCGCTATCTGGAACAGGGTCTGAGTCCGCGTGAAGCGGCCCTCAAAGGTGCACGTGAAATCGGCTTTACCGTGGTCTCGATCAGCCTGTCGCTGATCGCCGTCTTCATTCCCCTGCTGATGATGGGTGGCGTAGTCGGTCGTCTGTTCCGCGAATTTGCCGTGGTGCTGACGGCGGCCATCCTGGTATCCATGGTGGTGTCGCTGACCACCACGCCTATGATGGCGGCTACCCTGCTGCAGCCCAAGCGTGAAACCCGCAATCCGGGACGCATCGCAATCCTGTTTGCTCGCTTCAATCGCGCCGTCATGCGCGGCTATCGTCATACCCTGATCTGGACTTTGCGCCACCAACCGCTGGCCATCATTGCCTTGCTCGCAGTGGTCGCGCTTAATGTCCATCTCTACGTCGCGATACCGAAGACCTTTTTCCCGCAACAGGACACCGGCGTGTTGATAGGTGGTGTGCAAGCCGACCAGGGCAGCTCCTTCCAGATGATGCAAAAGCGGCTGGATACCTTCTCCGACATCATCCGCTCCGATCCTGCGGTTGCCAACGTCAGCGGCAATACCGGCGGTGGTCAAAGCAACTCGGCGATGTTTTACATCACGCTCAAACCGCTGGCCGAACGCAAAGTTCCGGCCGATGTCGTGATTGCCCGCCTGCGCAAGCAACTGGCGCATGAACCGGGAGCCAACCTCTTTATGGTGCCGGTGCAGGATATCCGTATCGGTGGGCGTCAATCGAACGCGCAGTACCAGTACACACTGCAAGCCGACACGATAGAAGACTTGCGTACCTGGGATCCGCTGATCCGTAATGCGCTGGCGCAAATCCCTGAGCTGACAGACGTCAATTCCGATCAGCAGGACAAGGGCATGCAAACCTCGCTGGTGATAGACCGTGAAGCAGCCGCACGTCTCGGTATCAGCGTCGCCACCATAGACAGCACGCTCAATAACGCCTTCGGCCAACGTCAGGTCGGCGTCATCTACAACCCGCTGAATCAATACCGGGTCGTGATGGAACTGGCCCCTGAATTCCTGCAAGGGCCGGAAACCCTGAAGCGCCTGTACGTTACCAGCAGTAGCGGCGCGCAAGTGCCGCTGTCTGCTTTCACGCGGGTCGAAACCACCAACACGCCGCTGGCGGTCAGCCACCAAAGCGGCACCCCCGCTTCGACCATCAGCTTCAACTTGCCGCTGGGTGTGTCCTTGTCGGATGCAACGGTCGCCATCAATACTGCGATCAGCAAGCTGGGTGTGCCGGTGTCGGTACGCGGCGGCTTCCAGGGCACGGCGAATGCGTTCCAGCAATCGTTGTCGTCGCAACCCTTGCTGATAGGCGCGGCGATTATCGTGATTTATCTGGTGCTGGGTATATTGTATGAAAGCCTGATCCACCCGATCACCATCCTGTCGACCTTGCCATCGGCTGGTGTCGGTGCGTTGCTGGCTTTGAAAATGTTCAATACCGAGTTCTCCATCATCGCGCTGATCGGTGTGATCCTGCTAATAGGTATCGTCAAGAAGAACGCCATCATGATGATCGACTTTGCGATTACCCGGCAGCGCCACGGCAGCATCAGTGCCGGCCCGGCGATTTATCGTGCAGCGCTGTTACGCGTGCGCCCTATCCTGATGACGACCTTTGCCGCCATCTTTGGTGCCTTGCCATTGGCGCTGGGCAGCGGCGACGGCGCAGAGTTGCGCCAGCCGCTGGGTATCGCCATCGTCGGCGGCCTGATCCTGAGCCAATTGCTGACGCTGTACACCACACCTGTGGTCTTTGTCTTGATGGACAAGCTGCGCCGTGACAAACATAAGCCCAGCCCGGCTCCACAATTGGCTACGGCCTGAGTTTTAGAGGAATTTTATGCGCCCTTACTATTTATTAATTGCGCCCACCTTGCTGCTGGCAGCTTGCGCCAGTGCGCCGACCCCACCTCCACCGGTCGCCGCGCCGACCCAGTTCAAGGAAGCTGGCTTGTGGCAGGAAGGCACAGCAGCTAACGCCGCGACCGTCCCGGACGACTGGTGGACGCTGTTCAATGATCCGATCCTGAACGAGCTGGAGGGCCGCCTCGTCGTCGGCAATGAAAACCTGAAGTCGCTGGTAGCCCAGGTCGCCGCCGCACGCGCCGCCGTTGCCGCCAGCTATAGCGCCCGCCTGCCCACCTTGTCGGTCGGGCTGGACGGCACGCGCAGCAGCAGTGCGACCAGCACCAATCGCTCGACTGCAGTGCGGGATCCCAACAACAACGTTTCGCTATCCGGCAATGCAAGCTGGGAGATAGACCTGTGGGGTCGCCTGGCACAAGCAACGACTGGCGCACAAGCCAGCCTGCAAGCCAGCGTAGACGACCTCGCTGCGGCGCGCTTATCAGCCCAGGCCACGTTGGCGCAAACCTATTTCTCGCTGCGCACCGCCGATGCGCAAATGGTGGTACTCGAACGCAGCGTCGCCGCTTACCAACGCTCGCTCGACCTGACACAGTTCCGTTATGGCGGTGGTGTGGCAGCACGCGTAGATGTGTTGCAGGCGCAAACCCAGCTCAAAGCGGCACAGGCGCAATTGGCTGAAGCTGTCGCGCAACGGCAGATACTGGAGCATGCAATCGCCGTATTGCTGGGCGTGCCGCCCTCCGCACTGGCGCTGGAGCGCAATACCGCCTTGCCGCAGGCACCGCTGGTACCGCAACTGCTGCCAGCCACCCTGCTCGAACGTCGGCCTGACATTGCCGCGGCGCAAAGACGGGTCGCCGCAGCCTACGCGCAAATCGGCGTGGCCCACGCCGCCTACTTTCCATCTCTGGTGCTATCAGCGGGTGGCGGTTATCAAAACAGTTCGCTGAATAACCTGATCAGTGCACCGAATCTATTCTGGTCGCTGGGTGCATCAGTAGCGCAAGCTATCTTCGACGGCGGCCAAAGACAACTGGCCAGCGCGCAGGCACAAAGCGCCGCGGACCAGGCCACTTCGACTTACCGCCAAACAGTGCTGACAGCCCTGCAGGAAGTAGAAGACAATCTCATCCTCGCCGCACAACTGCAGCAAGAAGCGCAGCTGCAGCGCGAAAGCCTGGAAGCCGCGCAAAGAACGCTGGAAATTACGCTGGATCAATATCGTGCTGGTACCGTCAGCTACCTGAATGTAGTGATCGCGCAGAACACTGCGTTGACCAGCGAAAACAGTTTGCTCAGTACACAGAACCGTCAATTGGCAGCCGTGAACATTCTGCTGAAGAACATTGCCGGACGTTGGGAACCTGATAATCCGGATGCTGCCAAAACGAAGCAGGAAACAAAAGTTGAATAAATTCAGATACTTGCAACAACATCTGAATCTCGATTAGCTGAAGTAAATTATGACCAGATTATCCGTACTGCAATACCCTGATCCTCGCCTGCATACGGTTGCAGAACCGGTGCAGCAGATCACGCCGGATATCCGTCGCCTGGTCGCAGACATGACGCAAACCATGTATGCACTCGACGGCATAGGCCTGGCCGCAACCCAGGTCGATGTGCATCTGCAAATCATCGTGCTGGATGTATCAGAAAAAGGAAACCGCCCGCAGGTGCTGATCAACCCCGTCATCATCAAGATAGGTGGCAAGGCTGAATTCGAGGAAGGCTGTTTGTCGGTACCGGATGTGTATGAAAGTGTGCGACGTGCAGCGTGGGTGCATGTGCGCGCACTGGACCTGAATGGCAAGACTATCGATGTGCAGGCCGAAGGTTTAAAAGCGATGTGCATCCAACATGAAATGGATCACTTGCAGGGCATGGTATTCGTCGAACACCTATCCCCGACCAACCAGCGCCGCGTCCTCGCGTCATTAAGCAAACAAGGCAGGCGGAGTAACGCCAAGGCAATTGTTAAATAGCGATATTTCATTTAAATTCAAATAGATGCAAAATAAATCTAATTTGAATTATCATGTTATTTAACCTTCTATTTTGTTGCCAGACGCGCCTCTACCGGTGCCATAGCCCCGGTCGCCGGATGCCTTAACTTGCTGACACGCGCCACCAATACCTGCTCCAGCTGATCCTGCTGCAGCTTATGTCGCGTCAGATAATCATCCGGAATTTCTATCTCGGCGATCACCAGGCCCTGCTCCCGCAGTATCTCCAGCGCGCTGACTTTGCCAAACAAATCGATTTGCAATCCGCTTACCGGATTGCGGATATCGATGAAACGCGGCTCTATCGCATTGATAAATTGCTGCTCATTCAGGGAATTCAAAACCGGAAAGCAGCCGCTAATTTCTATTCTTGTTTTCATACGAACTCTGTTTTAATTTCCACATGGAAATATTATCTGCGTCTTAAAGCGCTTATTATCTGCGCTTCGTTGCGCTTTAACAAAATTAATGAGCTGCAAATTCTCTTTTGCCAATAAATTCGCGGAGCGCGAGACGACTTGAGATAAAATTCCGCCTTCCCCGCTTCTTTTACCGCCACTTAGCCGCCGTAGAGAATGAAAACCAAGCTCGCGCCAACTATCCGCTCCAAGCTGGTTTTACTCGTCATGGCATGCGTGGTGCCTGCGGCCCTGATGGCCGTCCTCCTCATCACCCACGATTACCAGCGCGCCCGCGATCAGTTGCTGCTCAATTCACTGAGCACTGCCCGCGCAATGATTTCAGTTGTTGACCGCGACTTCGCCAGTATCGAATCTTCGCTGATTACCCTGGCGACCTCACCCTACCTCGCGAATAACGATTTACGCGCCTTCTATAACCAGGCGCAGGAAGTCCTGAAAAACCAGCGCGACCAGGACGGCATCAACATCGTGCTGTCAGACAGTCAGGGCAACCAGTATCTGAACACGCATCAGCCTTACGGTTCCGCGCTGCCACCGCATACTGAAATCATCCGCCTGGAAGAGTTATTCAAGGATGAGCAGCCGGTAATTTCCGACCTGTTTTTTGGTACCGTCTCCAAACAAAACCTGTTTGCCATTACCGTGCCTGTGCCTGGCAAGCGCGATATACGCTATAGCCTGAGTGCCGGGGTCTTGCCCGAACGCATGGATAAGCTGCTTCAACAGCAGCACGTACCGGACGGCTGGATCGCCGCCATCTTTGACAGCACCGGCACCATCGTCGCCCGTACCGGCAACAAGCCAGAATTGATAGGTAAAAAAGGCGTGCCTGAAATCGTGCGCCGCATGCGCAGCACTGATGAAGACATGTTTGAAAGCGTGACCTATGACGGCACCGCGGTACAAACCGTTTTCAGCCGTTCCAAATTGTCGAACTGGGCGCTGGCAATCGGCATCCCGACCCAGGACATCATGCATGAGCTGCGCAATACCCTGTTCCTGCTCATCCTCGCCACCATCATCCTGCTGGCTTGCAGCGTCGCCGCCGCCTGGCTGATCGGCGGCCGCATCGCCGATTCCATCCATGGCCTGACCGGCCCGGCGCTGGCGCTGGGTGCAGGCAAGCTGGTCACCGTGCCGCCACTGCATCTGCGCGAAGCGGATGAAGTCGGCACTTCACTCGCACGTGCTTCGGAAATGCTGCATCAGGCGCAGCATCAAGCCAATCACGACGTCCTCACGGGTTTGGCGAATCGCGCGCTATTCCATGAAATTGTCAGCCAACAACTGGCACTATGCGAACGCAACAAGACCGTGCTGTCGATACTCTATATCGACCTCGATGGCTTCAAGGCAGTCAATGACAAGTACGGCCACGAAGCGGGTGATAAATTGCTGCGCGCCGTCGCCACACGGCTGAAAACAAACAGCCGTCATTCCGACGTAGTGGCGCGACTGGGTGGCGATGAATTCGCGATGGTGATGGTTGGCGCCACCATGGACAATGCCCGTTTTGTTGCTGAAAAGATGGTGGAAGCCATTTCTGCACCTTATGTGCTGGACGACACGCTCACGTCACATATCTCTGCCAGTATAGGCGTCGCGACGTATCCGGAGTCCGGCACCACCAGTGAAGGCTTGCTGCATCGCGCTGACGGTGCCATGTACAAGGCGAAGAACCTGGGACGACGACGGGTTGCACTTGCCACCTCGCATTAGCGCGGACATCTCCTTATTTACCCGAGGGTAAAAGAATCAAGAAAGACTGAGCATGCGTTTTACCCCCTACACTCTCCCGCTGCTGCGTAGCGCACTGGTCATCATGGCCGCAGCGACCAGCCTGAACCTCCACGCGGCACGGCCGATGATTACCGACGATGCGCGCATCGTAGATGCCAAAGCCTGTCAGGTCGAAAGCTGGGTCAAGGGCAACAAGAACAGCACCGAATACTGGGCCATCCCGGCCTGCAACTTCACCGGCAACCTCGAAGTCAGCCTGGGCGCTACCGCCATCAATGAATACGGCCATACGCAAAACCACGGCTACGTCATGCAGGGCAAGACCCTGTTCAAGACGCTGGAGAAAAACGGCTGGGGCATAGGCCTGGCCTTCGGCAACTCCATGCAGCCGCGCTCGGATACCCAGCGCCATCTGCTCAGCTCGCCCTACGCTTATGTACCAGCTAGTTTCTCGTTTGCCGATGATCGCTTCGTGCTGCATACCAACGTCGGCTGGCTGCATGACAAGCCCAACAACCGCAATCGCGCCACCTGGGGTCTGGGTTCAGAAACCCAGTTGTCGGAACGTACCTGGCTGATCGCAGAAACCTTCGATCAAAGCGCAGGCCGTCCCTTCTATCAGCTTGGTGTGCGTCACTGGCTGGTGCCTGACCATGTGCAGATCGACACCACTTACGGCAATCGCTTTGGCAGCGGTAGCGAAGAACGCTGGATCTCGATCGGTTTGCGCCTGTTGTCCGTACCGTTCCTGCCGTAAAACACACACTGAAGCACTGCAAGATCAAGGACTTGCAAGCGCTGGTTTACGCCGATTATTTAAAGTGAATTCAGAAAGAAAAACAGCCACTGCAGTTGTGCAGTGGCTGTTTTGATTTGAGTGCCAGGTCAGATTAGCCGCGATACAAATCGTCGAGGCGTTTCTTCTCCCGCTCTTCAGGTGAGCCTGGGGCTGGTGCTGCCGGTGTTTGCAGCTGTGGCGTCGTGTTCGGATCGGTATTGAACATACGCTCCCAGAAACTCTTCTGTTCATCCACATCCAGCGATTTGACTGAATCGCCATTCGCGTACTCATCGTACATCCAGTCGCCGTCCACCTGCGTGACACCCGGCGGCGCGATCTTGGCCATTTCCGGCTTGCCGCGCAAGGCGGTACGCATATAGTCGATCCAGATCGGCAAGGCCAGCGTGCCGCCGAACTCGCGGGTACCGAGTGAGCGTGGCTTGTCGTAACCCATCCATGCGACCGCGACGATATCCCGACCATAACCGGCAAACCAGCCATCCATCGCATTATCGGTAGTACCTGTTTTACCTGCCAGGTCACTACGACCCAGGCGCTGGCTGGCCAGGTAGCCGGTACCGGAACGCACGACGTCACGCATCATGGAATCGGTAATAAAGGCATTGCGCGGATCGATGGCGCGTGCGGTTTCATCACCGGCCTGCGGATGCTGCGCTTCCAGCAAGACCTTGCCGCGCGCATCGACCACTTTTTCGATCAGATACGGTGCAACCTTGAAGCCGCCATTGGCAAATACCGAATACGCGCCTGCCATTTGCAGCGGTGTGACCGAACCGGTACCCAGCGTCAGCGTCAGGTTGGCCGGTTGTTTGTCTGCTTCGAAGCCAAAATGGCCGAGATGCTCAATCGCGTATGCAGGCGTGATCTTGCGCAGGATGCGGATCGAAACCAGGTTCTTCGAACGCTTGAGGCCGGTACGCATGGTCACTGGACCGTCGTATTTGCCATTGTCATTACCCGGGTTCCAGGCTTTGCTACCCTGCTCGCCGTCGCTGTCTTCTGCCAGCGGCGCATCATTAATCAGCGTGCCTGGCGAGAAGCCTTTTTCCAGCGCAGCCGAGTAAATGAAAGGCTTGATGGTCGAACCCGGCTGACGCCAGGCTTGCGTGACGTGATCGAACTGATTCAATGCGAAGTCGAAACCACCAACCAGCGCACGGATGGAACCATCCTGGCCATTGACTGCGACAAAGGCTGCCGCCACTTCAGGCAACTGCGAGATCATCCATTTTTTCTTCGCATCCTGTACCACGCGGATGACGGAGCCCGGCACCAGCTTCTTCTGTGCGGTCGCCTTATCGGACAGATAAGCAGTAGCAAAGCGCAAGCCTTCGCCGGTGATCTCTACCGTTTCACCTGACAACAACTCGGCGCGTATCAGTTTGGAATTCGCCTCTGTCACCACGGCGGCGCGCAGATCATCGCTATCCGGGTATTTGGCCAGCACGTCATCGATGGCTTGCTGTCTGTCTTCTTCATCCTTGGGCAGATCGACAGAGCCTTCCGGTCCGCGATAGCCATGACGACGGTCATAGTCCAGCACGCCACGGCGCACCGCATCATAAGCTGCGTCCTGATCCGCCTTGGTCAGCGTGGTGTAGACGGTGAAACCGCTGGTATAAATCTCGTCTTTATATTGTGCGTACATGAACTGACGCACGGTTTCAGCCGCGTGTTCTGCGTGGGTGCGGAAACGATTGCCGTTCGGCAGCACGTTCAGTTTCTCGGCCGCGGCCTGCTTGTACTGCTCATCCGTGATGAACTTCAACTCATGCATGCGCTTGAGGATGTACTGCTGGCGCTCGGTCGCACGCTTCGGATTGACCACCGGATTCGCGCTGGCGGGCGCTTTCGGGATACCCGCCAGCATCGCCGACTCGGCTATCGTCAGATCCTTGATCGGCTTGCCGAAATAAATCCGCGCCGCACTGCCGAAGCCGTAGGCACGTTCACCCAGGTAGATCTGATTCATATACAGCTCAAGAATCTGGTCTTTGCTCAGGTTCTTTTCTATGCGGTAAGCGAGGATGACTTCCTGCAGTTTACGACTGTAAGTTTTCTTGCGCGTCAGCAGGAAGGTACGTGCCACCTGCATGGTGATGGTCGACGCACCCTGCGAACGGCTACGCACCAGATTAGCCAGACCGGCACGCACCACACCCAGCACATCGACGCCGCCATGCTCATAGAAGTTATTGTCTTCAATCGCGATGATCGCATTCTTCATGCTGGCCGGAATATTCGCGACCGAGACAAAGTCACGGCGCTCTTCGCCGTATTCGCCGATGAGGACATTATCTGCGGTGTACACACGCAGTGGAATCTTGGGTTTGTAATCAGTCAGCGCATCAATGGATGGCAGGTTCGGCACGATAAAGAGCAGCGTGTAAGCGACACCCAGGATGGCAACTAAGATGGAAGCGATGAAGGCAGCGATGGCTGCTTGACGGAGCTTGATATTGGTTGGTCGTTCGGACCAGGCAACAAACTGTGATGAAATGTACGAGAAAAACCGCAACGCGATCCCCTATTAAGTCTTAGCGTCGCAACTTTAGCAGGCATTGGCCATTTAAGTTGAAACCAATTGTTATCTTGTTAGAAATACATTTGTCTTGCATTTGTCATTTCAACAGCTGTTTACCGGGCGCATATAGCAATGGCCCGCATCACAGCGGGCCATTTTGCAATGTATACGGCTGTAAGCCGGATACTCAGTATCTGATCTGCTAGTTATCTGCGACCGATTTCATTACCGATCACGCCGCCAACCGCAGCACCACCAACGGTACCCAGCGTGCTGCCACCTGTCAGGATCGCGCCGCCGACAGCGCCGATACTGGCACCAGTCACCATATTCCGGTCGCGGCGCGACATACCACTACAACCTGCAACGGTAAGCACCACAACAGCAATCACGGCAGTACTGGCAATTTTTTGCATCATTTTCATCGAAGACCTCAAGACAGAGTGTTAAGACAGGTAAATAGAAAAGTTAATTACCTGTCACTGACAGCAAAGGCAGCGGAAAGATTCCCTGCCCGTCGCAGCAAATTTTCAATCTTGCCGGCACTCAACAAAATATGTGGTGACAGCTCAGGGCGAAAGCTGCGACAGCGGCGCCATCGTAAAAAAATCTGTCCAAGTTAGCCATCAGACAATGCAGCTACTTGCTGTAGGAATACGGGAAGGAACCCGTTTTTAACGACGCCCGGCATGCGCTACTTTTGCAAAACTGATGAAAATAATTCGCATTTGGCCGGATTCGCTATATACGTTTGGACATAGCTAGCTATAATCAAACCTCATTACCGTATTCAGGCTGCATGATGAGCACTACACAGTATTTGGCACCCGCCGACCAGACGATCATGGAATCGCGCCGCGAAGTCTACAAAGGCTGGAAGATCCTGGTTGAAATCTCCGGTGCCTCCCGTTATGAAGATGCCACCGTCTGCATGTACGCGCCGCGCATCGTCGTCACCGAACAGCTTTCCATCGGCTTTCGTGAGCTGGATGTCGCCACCGAGCACTGTTTTATGACGCCAGCGCAGTGTTTACAAGGCGGCATGATGATCGCGCGCGATTTTATTGACCGGCGCGGTTAGCAGTTTCCCCATCTTTTGCTAGAATGCGGGCGATATTGTTGTCGGAGCCCGGCAAGAAGCACATTTGGGACATTATTTAAATAAGGGAAGCAAGCATGAGTTCGAACTATTGGCGTGAGCGCTGGATCAAGGCATTGGTAAAAACCGGCATGGACCGTAGCGCCGCAGAAGCTGCTTTTGCAGCAACCTACAGCAAAGAACCTGCAGATCAATCCAAAAGCCCTGAAATCCAGGCGCTGATGTCCATCGATCTCGGCCAGGGCAACTTCAAAGCAGCGGCCCCAGCCCACGCTTAAGACGCCAGCCGTCAGCAAACCAGCCAGGCCTGACACTCGTCAGGCTGTCTGTCCGCCGAATACATAGCCGGACACGACTACATTCATTACCTTGTCTTCAAAAATCTTGCGTCCGGTATCGTCACCGGCGGCACCTGCTGCGACCATCAACGGTAGCAAGTGATCCGGATGTGGCTGCGTCAGTTTTGCATCCGGCGCTTTTTCCCACTCTGTCAGCAAGGCATCACGTTCCTGTGCGCTGGGTGCAGCGATGCTATCGCTGAGCCAGGTATCAAAGCGTTTCGATGGTTCGGTGAACGCCGGGCTGAAGCCGCGCATATTGTGGAAACTCATGCCACTGCCGACGATCAGCACGCCTTCATCGCGTAGCTGCTGCAAGGCGGCACCTGCCTTGAGGTGCTCGGCCGGGTCCAGTGTTTTCTTCATCGACAATTGCAGCACCGGGATATCCGCATCCGGATAGATCAGCTTGAACGGAATAAACACGCCGTGATCATAGCCGCGCTGATTATCGGTATGCACCGGGATATTTGCAGCCGTCAGCAATTCGACGACGCGCTGCGCCACATCAGGCGCGCCCGGCGCCGGATAGGTCAGCTCATAGGTATGCGGAGGAAAACCGTAGTAATCGTAAATCAGCGACGGCTGTGCCGTGCTCATCACGGTGAATTCATCCTCCATCCAGTGCCCGGAAATGATCAGGATGGCTTTGGGTTTGCTGCCGACTTCCTTATGCATATTGCGCAGGAAGTCCGCCATCTTGTCCCACATATGCGGATCACCCGGCCAGTCCATGAAAAAGCACGGACCACCGCCGTGGGGAATGAAAAAGGTTGGGACGCGCTTGGAATCGGCCATGGCTATATCCTGTTCTGCTGTTTCAAATTAGTACTAATTAAAACAGTATTGTGCAGCCGTTGTGATTTTTTTGCTGGCGCTGCGTTTTCAGGTGTCAGCGCAGGACGGTAAACATGGCCTGGCGTATTACTCCGCTTCGTTTTCCGGTAATTTGAGCTGACCGGTGTGATAGTCATATTCATAGACTTCACCATAACGTCCCCACTCCACCACCACTTCCAGCACACGCTTGGCTTCTTCTTCCTTGAGGAATTCTTCCAGCGTATCGAGGAAACGTTTCTCCGACAGCGAGCCATTCGGTTCGCGCTCCAGGCTTTGACGAATATGGGTTGCCAGCGGCACATGCGTCAGCAACTGCTGGCCAAAGATTTCCTTGCGCCGGATATGTGCTGCCTGTGCATAGCCATGACCGAGGGCGGTCAGCGTAATGTCACCCTTCTCTACCTGCGCCAGGCCCAGCAAGCCGAGCGCTTCATATGTCGGGAACAATTCTTCATCCGGCAGCTTCGCTTCTTCGGTCAGCTCCGGCAAGTCGGCGCGACCGTTGAACGGCGGTGCCGCCAGCAAATCGAGTACGCCTTCGATATGCGCAACGTCGGTTTCCGGCAAGCGATAGCTGAGGTGCGCCTGCACGGCCACACCGGTCGTCGCTTCCTGCGGGGTACGCATGGTCATCAGTGCATAGACTTCATCGATCAGTGCACGCACTTCAGCCGAATCCGGATTACGCGGACGCGGCAAACTGATTTTGATCTCGCTGCGTATCCGTCCTGGGCTGCTCGACAGCACCAGGATGCGATCCGACATCATCACCGCTTCTTCGATATTGTGCGAAACGATCAATATACCCTTGGTCGGGATACGCTTTTCTTCCCACATCTCAAGGATGTCATCGCGCAAGGTTTCGCCCGTCAACACGTCGAGCGCCGAGAACGCCTCATCCATCAACAGCACATCCGGCCCGGTCACCAGGCCACGCGCGATACCGACGCGCTGCTTCATGCCACCCGATAATTCACGCGGCAAAGCGCCGCCAAAACCAGCGAGTCCGATCAGGTCCAGCATTGCATCGGCGCGTTTTTCACGCTCCTCCGGTGGCACACCTTGCGCCTCCAGTCCGAGCTCCACGTTTTGCTGCACTGTCAGCCACGGAAACAAGGCAAACGACTGGAACACCATCGCGATCCCTGCGACCGGGCCATAAATAGTCTGGCCACGATAGGTAGCGCTACCACTATCGGCCGGAATCAAACCAGCCATGATGCGCAACAGCGTCGATTTACCGGAGCCGGACTTACCCAGCAAGGCGACGATCTCACCTTCGGCCAGCGTGAAATCCACCTGCTCCAGCACACTCGAAGGCGTGCCGTCTGCGGTCTGGAAGGATTTATCGACGCCCTTCAAATTGATCAATACATTCTGGCTCATCATGCCTCCTCAACGACTGCGGTCTTCTGCCAGCAGGTACAGCTTGCGCCAGAAAAATCGGTTCAACAACATTACAAATATGCACATCACGCCTATGCCAAGCGCGATGCGATGAAAATCACCAGCATCCGTCATCTGTTTGATGTAACTGCCGAGGCCGTCAGCGATCAGTGTCGTCTTGCCCCATGTCACATACTCGGCGACGATGCTGGCATTCCACGAACCGCCGCTTGCGGTAATCGCACCGGTGATATAGCTGGGGAACACTGCAGGCAAATAAACCCGTTTCCACTTCAACCAGCCTTTCAAGCCCAGGTTGTCCGCGGCCAGGCGCAATTCATTCGGGATGGTCGATGCACCTGCCACCACATTGAACAGGATGTACCACTGTGTACCGAACACCATCAGGGGACTGAGCCAGATATTCGGATTCAGCTGCAAAGTCAGCAGTACATACACCACCAGCGGGAACATCAGGTTCACCGGGAAGGCCGCGAGGAATTGCGCCAGTCCCTGCACGCGTTGTGAATACTTGGGACGCAGACCTATCCACACTGCTATCGGCACCCACACCAGCGATGCCAGTGCGATCAGCAATAAAACACGCGTCAACGTAATCAGCCCCAGCCACACCACATGCCCGACCTCGGCCCAGCCGACATCGCTATGGACAAAAATCACCAGGCGATACAAAGCCAGACAGGCGGCGATCAGCAGGAAAATGTTCCACGCCCGCATCCACATCGGATGGATAGCGCGTGCGCTCGCACGTGGTGCCGTGCCGTCGTACGACACACTGAACCAGCCCAAGGTCCTGCGCAGCATCGCCCACATGCGGTCGGTACCGGCACGCATCCAGCGGCTGCGCCGTCCCCAGTTCAGCAGCCACGAACGCTGCCCGGTTTCGCCCTGCGACTCTTCGAAACGGAATTTATCGGCCCAGGCCAACAAGGGACGGAAAAACAATTGGTCATACAAGATGATACCGGCCAACATCGCACCGATAGCCCACAAGATCGCGTGCAAATTCTTTTCTTCGATCGCCACTGCGATATAAGCACCGATGCCGGGCAATTTAATATCCTGATTGGCGACTGAAATTGCCTCGGCCGCAACCAGGAAGAACCAGCCGCCGGACATGGACATCATCATGTTCCACAACAAGCCCGGCATCGCAAACGGCAACTCCAGCCGCCAGAAGCGCTGCCAGCCGGACAGGCGAAATACGCGCGCCGCTTCATTCAATTCTGACGGCACGGTGCGTATCGACTGATACAGGCTAAACGCCATATTCCACGCCTGCGATGAAAAAATCGCAAAGATCGCAGCACACTCGACACCGAGCAAACTACCCGGAAACAAAGCAATGAACGGCGCAATCGCAATCGCCTGAAAACCGAGGATAGGCACCGACTGCAGGATATCCAGCGTCGGGATCATCACCTTCTCTGCCGCACGGTACTTGGCCGCAATCGCGGCAAAGACAAAGCTGAACAACAAGGCACAGCCAAGCGCAATAAACATACGCAAGATAGTGCGCAGCAGGTAATAAGGAAGGTTGGCCGGATCGAGTGAGATAGGCGTGACTTCACCAACCACAAATGGTCGGGCCATCTGCATCGCGCCGAAACCGACTGCTACCAGTACCGACAGCACCAATGGCAGCAAAGCCCAGTCCCAGCGATTGGGTGTGACCGCGAGCAGGGAGCGCTCGGTCTTGCGAGGAACGATGGCCTCAAACATATCAATAAAACCTTGTATTCAGGGTATCGGCTTGGGTGACATGGAGAGTTCGTCAACCATCATCCGGCGCGGCCATGTATGCCGCCACCTCATTAGCCAGATACAACGCAGTCGCGCCCTGGGCGGTGCACACGGGCAACGCAGGGCGAACCAGATAAATCGATCAATCAGGGAGTAGATAAAGAACCAACGAGAACCGTCAGTCCGGTATGCCACTACCCGCCATTGCGGCAAGGTAGCGATGAGGAGATGAGCTACCTTGCCAGTGTACTGCCTGTGTGAGAACTACAACTGGAACAGCTCATGCTGGAACCCCATAACAAAATAATCGACGCACTTTACCACCAAGCCAGCACCTCCGCCAGCGAATATGCGTTTCTTGGTTTACGGCAGAAAACTTTTATTGGCAGATAGATACCTGCACGCTTAATCCGGTACGCGCTGCTCTTGCGGAAAACAAATCGCACCAACGATCACCAGCACACACAAAGCACCCAGCGCCTGCAGCATCAAGCCAAAGCCGCCGCTCTCATGCAAGCTCGCCACCACACCGACCGATACACCTGCCGCCGTGAAGCCCAGGAAGTAGCGTACTGAATACGCACGGGCGCGCCATTCATCGCTGGTGTACTTGCCTATCATCGCGTCATTCACCGTGACCTGGCCGAAGATGCAAATCACGATGCCTATGCAGATCAATATCAGTGGCAAACCAAACAGGCTGGCGCTGAAGTACAGCAGCGGTGCCAAAGTGAATGCCAGCGGCAGGAATAAGGTTTTCAGCGAGTGCTTATCCAGCAAATGGCCGATGGTGTACTGCGCCAGCGCTCCGAATGTATAAGTCCCGGCAACGATCATGCCGAGCAATGCCGCATTCACCGTGATGCCTGACAGCCGCTCGGCAAATAACTTGGGCATGGCAACAGTGAACGCGTTAAAGGTCGTCGAGCTGGCAATGATGGTGATGACCAATGCGACGATCACGCGCCACATCGCATCCCGGGATACGCGCACCGAACCCTGCTGCCCTCCTTTGCGCACGATGCGCGCTTCATGTTTGACGTTGATGGCAAACATGATGCCCAGGACTACCGTAGCAAAACCAGGCAGCAGGAAAGCCCAGCGCCAGCCCAGGTACTGGCACACGACGCCGGTGATCAAAGCCGACGATGCCACGCCCAGATTGCCCCATACGCCATTGATACCAACTTCACGCCCGAGCTTCTCTGCATGCGCGACCAGCATCGCAGTGCCGACCGGATGATAAATCGCAGCGAACAAACCGACTGCCAGCAAGGCGATGCCCAGCTGCAGCGGCGTCTGCGTCAGACCAACTGCCATCATGGCAGCGCCTATGCCGATGAAGAACAGCACCATCATGTGCCGCCGACTCCAGCGATCACCGAGCCAGCCGGTGACCAGTGCACCAGCGCCGAATGCAACAAAACCCGGCGTCGCATACGGCAACAACTCGCCATAGCTCATACCAAACACCGGCGCGATCACGATCACCGCCGCTGCGAATACCAGCATGGCGTAGTGGTCGATGAAGTGGGCGATGTTGATGTAGGCGATGACGGTGCTGGGTTTGTTCCGGGGCTGATCCATGAGCTGCTTTCCTTAAAAACAGCAGCTAGGTTAATATGACCAGTCATCGATAGGAAGACAAGCAACATCGCCAATGCGCCAAATTGCATGTTTCCAATTAGCCTCCATCACAGGGAATGAAATGAATATAGGCGCCCGCTTCTATCCACGTGGCACGCACCTCGGCTTGCACGTACATCGCGAAGCGCAATTGCTATTCGCGTCCAGCGGCGTGATGCAAGTGACGACGCCGAAAGGCCGCTGGCTGGTGCCGCCTGCACGTGCGGTCTGGCTGCCACCTGGTATCGAACATGCAGTCGATATGCTGGCCGATATAGAAATGCGCGCCCTGCTGATTCCGTCCGAAATGCTGGCCCAGCATCCGGAGGCGCCGCGTCTGGAAAAAGAGTTTGTCGTCGCCGTCGGTCCGCTGCTGCGCGAAACCATACTCGGTGCGTTCAAACCAGATTTAAATTCAGCGCAACATCCGCGCCGCATCGCCCTGCTGGTTGAGCTGGCCTTGTTCGAACTGGCCGAAGATGAAGATGCAGCGACCTTCATGCCCATGCCTGCCGATGCACGTGCGCGCCGCGTCGCAGACATCATCCTGGCCGATCCGGCGAATAACAGTGAACTCGAATTACTGGCACACACTGCAGGCGCATCAGCGCGCACCATCACGCGTTTGTTTCCGGCAGAAACCAATCTGACTTTCAAGGAATGGCGACAACGCGCGCGCATCATGGCGGCGGTCGAAGTGCTGGGCAATGGCCAGACTTCCATCAAGCAACTGGCAGCGCAACTGGGCTTTAGCAGCGTCGCCGCGTTTGGTCATGCATTCCGCCAAATCATGGGGATGACGCCGAGTGAAATGATGCAACGTTCCGATATGGAAAACTCATAATTGCCTCACTTCACTTCCTGCATTCTTACAACAGGTCACAAGCTACGCTGACATCGCAATTTTTTATCTTTCGATATGATGTTTCCCATCACACCGGAGCCGGCGGTTCGAAAATATACCGGTACCAATTCCTGACTGAAACACATGCATTTCCTCTGTTTCAGCACTCCCAGCAGTTCATATCCAGTCAACGCTTATCTTTTGTTCAGATAGCTGCTCGGTGATTCGCCGAGTACACGTTTGAACATCGCTGAAAAAGCACTGGGACTGGCATAGCCTAGTTCATCTGCCAGCGTTGCTATCGGCACGCCATCTTCCAGGCGACTCAAGGCACTCGCCAGCTTTACTTGCTGCACCCACTGACGGAAAGTGAGATCGGTTTCCTTGAGAAACAAGCGGATCAGGGTACGACTACTCGCCCCGACCTGCTCTGCCCAGTACTCAATACTCATCGCATGCTCGGGCGCATCCAGTATCGTCTGGCACACCGCAAGCAAACGCCGATCGGTCGGCCAAGGTATGGCGAGCGGGATGGTTTTGGAATGCTGTAGCTGATGCAGGATCAGTGTCACGACCGCACGATTTTTTTCATTGTCTTCATACTCCACCGGCTCTTCTACCAGCGCCAGTATCAGTTCACGCAACATGGGGCTGACCTCAATCACGCGCACTTTGTCGCCCAGATGCGCAGCGTGCCTTTCATCTATATACAGTGTGCGCATCTGCACTGCGCTGAGTATCAACTGATCGTGCACGATACCTGCCGGTATCCATAAGCCACGTGTCGGTGGGATGAACCAGATACCATTGTTGCTGGCGACGCGCATCAATCCTTTAGTCGCGTACAGCAATTGTCCGCGCGCATGCTGGTGCGGCGTGTTGTAGCTGCCGGTTTCCTGATCACGCGCCAAGGCAGTGATAGGTTGGCGCACATATTGATAATCGTCGGCATTCTCGCTGCGCCCTTGAGCGAATCTGTCACTTTTACGACGATTTTTGGCATTCATTGATATTTACCCTCCCGGTAGCAAAAATTATAGTTTGCCCGTACAGCAAGTAGCAAACATTGTTATCGGACGAAGGGAAATACCATCATGCATCACAACACGCATTCATCGACCGCGGCGACCACAGTCGCGCATACACACCGCATCACCGCCATCATCGGCTTGCTCGTCCTGTCACTCGCACTGCGACCCGGCATCGTTTCCATCGGGCCTATCCTGCTGCAGATCCAGCATGAGTTCGCACTCAGCTATACCAAATCGTCGTTGCTGATCGCCATTCCGGATATCTGCATGGGTGTGTTTGCCCTGTTCGTCCCGCGGATAGCCCGCACGCTGGGCAGCGACCGCGCGGTTATCACTGCATTGTTTTTGTTGGCAGCCGCCACCTTGTTGCGCGGATTGTCTGGCTCAGTTTCCACCCTGCTCTTATCCACTCTCTTTGTCGGTATAGGCATAGCGGTTTCGGGTTCGCTGGTAGGCGGCTGGATTAAAACCCACTTCCCGCGTGAAGCGTCGTTCTTTATGGGAATTTACGCAGCAGGACTGAGCGTAGGCGCAACCGCCGCAGCGGTGTTGACGGATGTGGTGGCGCAGATCAATCAGGACTGGCGCTGGGCAGCAGCCATGTGGTCGCTGCTGTGTGTGACAGCCATCCTGAGCTGGCGCACATTGATCAGGAAATTCCCGTCTACAGACGCAAATAAATCAGTGAAGCAACAAGCGACTTCCATCAAGCTGCCGTTCCGCAATGGCAAAGCCTGGCTTATCGCACTCTACTTCGGCATCAGCCAATTCATGGTCTACGCCTGCTTCGCGTGGATCGCACCCAGCAGTACGGAAATGAATCTTCCGCACATCAGTGCTGGTGTATTGCTGGCGCTGCTCACTCTGACCTTCGCGATTGCCAGCTTTGCGGCCGGGTATATTGCACGTCACTCGACTGACAGACGCGGCTGGCTGCTGCTTGCCATGTTGTTGACGATTGTTGGCTTCGCGGGTCTCTGCTTCTGGCCGACATCTTATGCGATGGCTGACATCATCCTCGTCGCAATAGGACAAGGCATCTGCTTTCCGCTGGTGATGACACTTCCGCTGGACAATACCGCGAGTACCAACGACGCCAACTTATGGACAGTGTTCATGCTCTTCATCGGTTATCTGATTGCTGCACTCGGCCCGGTGAGCTTTGGTTTGCTGCGTGACCTGACGCATGGTTACGGTGCTTCGTATGGATTGTTAACAGCAGCTAGCGTGCTCCTGCTCGTCATGACTCCGGCGCTGAAACCGAATACCAAAACAGCGGCTAATGCCGTCTGATAAGCGATCGCTAAGCGCGGCGCAGTTCTATGTTCAGGAATTGTGCTGCGCCAGGATGGCGTTCAGCAAGCCGGGGAAACGGCTTTCAATATCGGCCCGTCGCAGCGTGTTCATGTGGATGGTGCCACTGTTTTCCGTATGCACCAGGCCGGACTCGCGCAAGACCTTGAAGTGATGGGAGACGGTGGATTTGGGACGCCCGCCATCCAGCTCACCGCAGGTAGCAGCATCAACGCGCGCCAGGTGGCGCACGATGTCCAGACGTATCGAATCGCTCAATGCATACAGCACACGTTCGAGCGAAAACTCACTGGCAGCAGGATGTTTAAAAGGACGCATGAGCAACATTATACGCGTTGCGCTATACTTATTCCATTGTTCGTATATTTACGAACTAACGAAGCAATTAGCACGCAATGCCGATCAATTACTTATAGACAACTTACTGAAAGCCATCATGTCCGCTCTATTTCAGCCTTACACCCTCAAAGACGTCACCCTCCGCAACCGCATCGCCATCCCGCCCATGTGCCAATACATGGCGGTCGATGGCCTGGTTAACGACTGGCATCAAACTCACTATGCCAGCCTGGCACGTGGCGGCGCGGGCCTGGTCATCGTCGAAGCAACTGCGGTCGCCCCGGAAGGCCGCATCACACCAGGCTGCACCGGCATCTGGAATGAAGCGCAGGCACAAGCATTCGTCCCCATCGTGCAAGCCATCAAGGCTGCAGGTTCGGTACCCGGCATCCAGATCGCACATGCCGGACGCAAGGCCAGCGCCAACCGTCCATGGGAAGGCGACGACCACATTGCGGACGGCGACGCACGCGGCTGGCAAACAATCGCTCCATCCGCCCTCGCCTACGGCAAAGGTTTGCCGAAGGTACCGCAAGCAATGACGCTGGATGACATCGCCCGTGTCCGCCAAAACTTCGTCGACGCCGCTATCCGCGCGCGTGACGTCGGCTTCGAATGGCTGGAACTGCACTTCGCACACGGCTATCTGGCGCAAAGCTTCTTCTCCGCCCACTCCAACCAGCGTGACGACATCTATGGTGGCAGCGCAGAAAACCGCGCGCGCTTCCTGCTCGAAACCTTGCGTGCAGTCCGTGCCGTGTGGCCAGAGAACCTGCCGCTGACCGTGCGTTTCGGTGTGCTCGAATACGATGGCCGCGATGAAGAAACATTGATCGAATCCATCAAGCTGGTGCGCGAATTCAAAAAATCCGGCATGGACATGATCAGTGTCAGCATCGGCTTCACCATTCCGGAAACTTCGATTCCATGGGGTCCGGCCTTCCTCGGCCCCATCGCTGAACGTGTACGTCGTGAAGCTGATGTACCGGTTTCATCGGCATGGGGCTTTGGTACTCCAGAGATCGCTGAACGTGTGGTCGCTGACCAGCAACTGGACATCGTCATGGTCGGCCGCTCGCACCTGGCCAATCCACACTGGCCTTACCAGGCAGCGAAAGAACTCAAGGTCGAACGCGCGTCATGGGTATTGCCTGCGCCTTACGCGCACTGGCTGGAACGCTATTAATCACTAGTCAGCAACAGGTACGCGGCAGGCTGTCGCGTACCACCTGAAACTACTGGAGGAACGCAATGGGTAAGCCAGAATTTTTTATCACTCCCGGCTATGGCGATTTCATGCTCAAGGAGTTGCACTACTCGCAGGCAGTCAAGATAGGCAATCGTGTCGAAACGTCAGGACAAGGTGGCTGGGATGACGCGTTTAACTTTCCGGCATCCGTAGAAGATGAAATCGCTAAAGCGTTCGACAACATCACACGCACGCTGGCTACTGCAGGTGCAAGCTGGGAGCATGTGATCCACGTTAACTCTTACCATGTCGGTGGTTTTCCGCCGGAAGTGAATGCAACTATGGTCAAGCTGTTCCGGCGGTACATGCCACAGCACTCACCTATCTGGACCCAGCTTGGCGTTGCTGCACTCGGACTGCCACAGATGCGTATAGAGATACGCGTGACTGCGATTATTCCTGAATAACAGGAAACCTTACTGCAGCAAGCGAGAGCCAAGCGGCTCTCGCCTTGCAATCTTCAGAGGAGTTATTTGCGCGTACGCGCGAAGCTATACCACAACCCTACTGCGATGGGCGCAGCCAAAGCGCCCCATGCAAACCAGTGCCAGACACCAGTCTTGACCAGCGCGATGATCAGGCCGAACAAAGTCAGTGCAGCCAGCAATATGGGCATGCGCCAGACGAACCAGAAGTGACTGCGTTTTGCAGTATGAGTAGCTTTCATATTCTTTCAAGTTTCAAGCTGATGCGCCTGTATCAGTTTCTCCATGCGCGCTTCATTCGTCTTGCGTCGCACTATCCACAAATACAAACCACTCCCCAGTACCACGATGGAAATCAGGTCGAGTATCGCCCACATGATTTGCATAGGACGTCCGCCGTAATCACCGAAATGCAAAGGCTGCGACAACAACAAGCCCGTCAGGTACCACGGCAAGGTACGGCTATCCGTTACCTCACCCGTCGTCGCATCCACCAGCACCGGCTTGAACAAGCGCGAAGTCAATGCTTCGGTACCACGCATGAAAATGCCGTAATGATGTGGACTGGTAAAGCTGGTGCCGGGGAATGCGATAAAGCCCATCTTCATATCAGGCTCCAGTGTGATCGCGGCATCAACCGCTTTTTGCAGTGAACCCAATTCGGTCAGCGCCGGCTTGCCCTTGTATGGCGCAACCATCTCTGCCATCTGATCGAACTGCCAGTACTTCACCAGCAGATCGGCCCAGGTATTGATGACACCTGTCGCACCGACCACCAATAACCAGGACAGCGTCACGATGCCGAGCAGATTGTGCAGGTCCAGCCACTTCAGGCGATTCGATCGTTCCGCACGTACCGTACCGAACTCCAGCTTCTTCATGAATGGCCCGTACAACACCACACCAGACACGATGGCCACCAGCAGCAAGATGCCCATGAAGCCGAGGAACAGCATGCCCGCCAGACCGGCAAACAGATTCACATGCAGCGAAAACATGATGTACATAAAGCCGCTGCTTAACGGCGGCTGGCCGAGTACCTCGCCAGTACGCGCATCTACCGCTACCTGCTTCATATCCACTTCAGAAGTCGGCGTCGTCGCCAGTGTCACGAACCAGATGCGATCATCGTCCGGCTCCTGCGAAGCAAACATGCCGACCTTGTCCGGATGCTGCGCCAGCGCAATCTCCATCACGCGATCCATGCTGATGCGCGGCGTATGCGCAGGCATTTCCTTCGCCTCTATCTCGGTGCCGAGCAAATGCCCGATCTCGTGATGGAAGATCAGTGGCAAGCCGGTCACGCATAGCAGCAGCATGAACACTGTACACACCAGGCTGGACCACTTATGGATCCAGGCCCAGCGCCTGAGTTTGGTACCTGTCATCAGAAGTCGACGGAAGCGGTCAGGCTGAAGGTGCGTGGATTGCCCAGAACCAGATAGCCGCTGCCTTCGGAGCCACCAACGGAAGCCCAGTAGTTGCGATCGGTGACGTTATCCACGCGGGCACGGAAGGTAACCAGCTTGCCCTGCACTTCGGTCAGATAACGTGCACCTATATCCAGACGTGCCCAGCCCGGCACTTTCAAGGTATTGACCGCGTCTGCGTAGCTGCTGCCAGTCGCTGTTACACGGCCATTCACCGAGAATCCTTGCACGCTCGCGACATCCCACTCGGCGCCCAGGCTACCCTGCACTTTAGGCACACCGATCACACGCTTGCCATCAGTCGTGGCACTACCGCTGGATTCCTGTTTCGCATCCAGGAAAGTGACGCCGCCCAAAATCTTCAGGCCGCGCGTAATTTCACCGAAGGCTGTCAGCTCCAGGCCTTTATGGTTATCCGTTCCCTGCGCGCCATAGATACCGGCCGCATTGGTGAATACGCGAGGTTTATCAGTTGTGAACACAACCGCAGATGCACCCAGTCTGCCGCCATCATATTTCACGCCCACTTCTTTTTGCTTCGCGACATAAGGCGAGAGTATTTCCCCGGCATTTGCCACCGGACGCGTGCCGTCCAGCGTAGGTGCTACTTTGCCCGGGCTGAGACTCTCTATGTAGTTGGCATAAATGGAAACTTCTTTTGCAGGCTTATAGACTATGCCAGCGGCCGGACTCACACGACTTGCTTTATATGCGCTGGTTTGGATGGCGCTACCGTAGGCGTAACCCCTGGTATCCACTGTTTGGTGACGGGCGCCAACCGTGAGCAAGACTTTGTCGTCGAGGAAAGACATCGTGTCGCCGATTGCATAGCTGGTGAGCTGATTTTTTGCAGTTAATGTCGGATTTGCCAGACTGCCACCACCTATTGCGCCAGCACTGAACGCCGGGAGTGTGGTTAACACTGGATTGTACAAATTCGTATTTTGCGTATTGCCCGCATCATATGTGTAGGCATTTTTCCGCTCTGAATCAAAGTAGGCATATGACGCTACCAGCGTATGTTTGACTGAACCGGTCACCAGCTTGCCGCGGATACCGAGCTCCCCTGCCTTCACTGTTTCTATCGCCGTATTATCGAAGCGATACGTGGTACCGGCACCGCTGAGCGCATCGCTCAATCTAATATTTCCGAGCGAGTTGGCTTCCTTGCCGCGACGCATGCCAGCGGCAAACCAGGTCGTCACATTCGAATTGATGTCATATTCACCGCGCACAGTGCCAAAGGTATCGCGCTCATCCGAGTAGCTGCCCGGCTGCGCCCAGTTACTGGAAGCGTCCGGTGTACGCGGCACCGAAGTGACGCCACTGACATCCACGTTAGTACGTGTTTCATTCAGGCGATGATTCTGATGACCGATATCGGCGGACAGTCGCGCATTACTACTACGCCAGTCGACACCGACCGAGACCACATTCAGATTTACATTTTCACGGCTAACACCAGTGCCACCATCCCTGTGCGCAGCATTGATGCGTATACCTGTGCTGTCGTTCGGGCCAAAGCGACGCGAAAGATCTGCCGCGACATACGCTTGCGATCCGCTGGCTGTACCTGCAGTGACTTGTGTCAACGGATCGTTTCCAGCGCGTTTAGGCAAAAGGTTAATCGTGCCACCTATGCCATCACCGCTAGGTGTGATACCGGTCAGGAAGGTGCTCGCACCGTGCAATACTTCGACGCGTTCAAACAGTTCGGAAGAAATGTACTGACGTGGCAACAAACTGTAGAGGCCGTTGTAAGCAATGTTGTCGGAACTCAAAAGGAAGCCACGTACAAAGTACGATTCCTGGAAATTACCAAAGCCGCGCGCTACACGTATCGATGGATCATTTTGTAAAACATCACCGACGCTGCGCGCCTGTTGATTCTGTATCAGTTCATTGGTATAGCTGGTAATGGAAAACGGCGTATCCATATTGTCCTGCGTACCCAAAATACCAGCACGTCCGCCGCGCGCCACCTGCCCACCGGCATATGCCTTCGACAAACCTTCAGCTGATGCATCGGCACTCGATGTCACCGTAATCGCTTCCAGCTGCGTGGTAGTCGGCGCCTGCGTAGTTTGTGCATGCGCTGTACTAATAAAAAACGGGAGCGCTGCCTGCAAGGCGCACACTAATAAAGTTGGTTTGAAAAAAGCCGGAAGATTGAGATGGGCAGCCATCGATGTTTCCTTTGTTCTGGGAGTAGATAGACAGTTGTTGACCACTGGAAACAGTTGCAAACAATAATAGAAATGATTCTCATTATAAATTTTGCATAAAAGTGCCGCAATTGATCTTTGGGCAGACGCGCGTTTTCCCGCTGCCTATATGCAGGCAGCGGCAGCGCTACAGAGGGGGAATCAGAAGTTTACAGCTGTGGTCAGTGAACAACAGCACGTGCTCAGGCGCTGATATCGTCAAGGAAACGATGCATCACATAGGCATCGACATAGCCCAGCTCGCTATGCAGGTAAGCCTTGGGTACGATGCCAACGATGGTGAAGCCCAGTTTCTTCCACAAGGCGATGGCTGCTTCATTGCTGCTGACGACGAAGTTGAATTGCATGGCGCTGAAGCCGGCAGCTTTGGCGGTTTGCAGGCAATGCTGCCCCATCAGCTTGCCTGCGCCCTTGCCGCTGCAATCCGGATCAACCATGAAGGAAGCATTCGCGACGTGCGAACCGAGATCACGCTGATTGGCGATCAGTTTGTACATACCAACGATACGTCCGTCGTCTTCTGCAACATATGAAGTCACGCCAGGCGCAAACCAGTATGCGTATGCATCTTCATAACTGGTATCTGCAGCGAAGACATAACTCACACCCGGCGCTACGACCTTTTGAAAAATAGGCCACATGGCACCGAAATCTGCTGCTATCGCACGACGAATAATCATGACAAAGAAATTGCTGGCCCGAAAGCCAGAATTTTAACCTGCCTGTACTGCTGGTGCCGGAGACGGGCGATGCAGCAAACGCGCTCTTTGCAGCAGATGGACGTCTGCTTCATCTTCGTAGTTGGCGCTTTCTACACGTGGCGGCTTGCGGACCTCAAGCGCCGCATGTATTTTGCGTGGCGATTTGCCGACTATCTCGCTGCGCGCAATGAAGCCTTGTGCAGTGAAATTGTGTTCCAGGAAGATTTCGATGAAATCACGTGCCGCTTCCGGCTGCCTGGCTGCCAGCGGAATCGTTACTGCATGCGAGATGGCGGAAGCTTGCACGATGTTTTTTCCATCGCCAGTCAGGTCATGCTTTGCTGAGGAATAATGCGCATTGAATGCCGGATTAGAAAGGTCCATCGTGTCTGGCAAGGATGCGTACGATATCTTTTTTGCGATGCACTCCGTGCGGTAAGCGAATGCATAGTCAGTCACTTCCGTGTCGGCTGCCACTACTTTGCGGCCAGGATGGTTCAACAAGGTGCGCGACATGCCGGGCGCTACGCTATCCGCTAACATGCATGCCATCAAGGCGGCATAACCTACCGAGTGTGCATTTGGTTCGAAGTGGGCGATCGATGCTTTCGGATCGCTCAGTTTTTCACGCCAGTTTTTCGCATTCAGGATTTTTCCCGGTGCATAGGCCAGCACCATGCTGTTACCGGCAAAGACGTAATATCCGTCGGTATGCTCCGGCATCATCGCAGCGGCCACGCCGCTGTCTGCCAGAATAGCCAGATCGTATACATCGCCGGTTTTCAGTTGTTGCAGACTATCTTTTGCACCTGCGATGCTGACTACTGCCTGTATTTCCGGGTGGCTTGCGTTGAAACGCTTCACTGCCTGACCTACCTGCGCCGAGAAACAAGCATCGGCAAGAATACGAAGTTCTTTCATGTTGTTCATTCTTTAAGCTATCAATTTTCGGTGGTAACGAAACATGCATTTAAGCCCGCACTTTCGATATGCACGGAAGGATATAGCGTTGATCGTCACTACGCAAGAAATTGATGCGCAAAAACGAAGAAATATGAGAATGAGCATCGCTTGATAACTTCTGCTTATCAAGCGATTACATACAGTAATGAAGTATGGGTATTTACACAGGCGACAGGCAATAAAAAAGCACCCGATACGGGTGCTTTGTAGCCATGTATATATAGCGAGCTTTAGCTGGCAGCGGCTGCCCTGGCCCGTGCCTGATGCAGTTTCCGGTAACTATCCATCAGGCGATGGTGTCTATCCAGCCCGTCCAGTTGCATATTGGTAGGTGTCAATCCATAGAAGCGCACGCTGCCATCGACCGAGCCCAGCACCGCATCCATGCGCGCATTGCCAAACATGCGACGGAAGTTAGTCTCGTAGTCTTCCAACTCCAGATCATCATCCAGCACGACTTCCAGCACCACATTCAACGCCTGATAGAACAAGCCGCGCTCTACTGTGTTGTCGTTGTATTGCAGGAATGCGCCAACCAGATCATGCGCGTCTTCGAATTTCTTCAACGCGAGATTGATCAGCAGTTTCAATTCGAGCACGGTCAGCTGACCCCAGTCTGTGTTCTCGTCAAACTCGACGCCGATCAGGGTGGCGATATCCGAGTATTCATCCAGCTCATTGTTTTCCAGGCGATCCAGTAATGCTGCCAGCTTCTTCTTGTCGAGTGTATGCAGGTTCAGGATGTCAGCGCGGAACAGCAGCGATTTGTTGGTGTTATCCCAGATCAAATCTTCTACCGGGTAAACCTCGGAGTAACCAGGCACCAGGATGCGGCATGCAGTCGCGCCCAGCTGGTCGTATACGGCTGTATAAACCTCCTTACCCATGCCCTCGAGTATGCCGAACAGCATCGCTGCTTCTTCCGCATTTGAGTTCTCGCCCTGCCCTGAGAAATCCCATTCGACGAATTCATAGTCAGCCTTGGCGCTGAAGAAGCGCCACGACACCACGCCGCTGGAATCAATGAAGTGTTCAACGAAGTTGTATGGCTCGGTCACGGCATTGCTGGCGAAGGTAGGACGCGGCAAGTCGTTCAAACCTTCAAAGCTGCGCCCCTGCATCAATTCCGTCAGGCTGCGCTCCAGCGCGACTTCCAGGCTAGGATGTGCACCGAAGGAAGCGAACACGCCACCGGTGCGCGGATTCATCAGGGTCACGCACATGACCGGATAAGTACCGCCCAGCGATGCATCTTTCACCAGTACCGGAAAGCCCTGCTCTTCCAGACCTTTAATCCCGGCCACGATGCCAGGATATTTCGCCAGCACTTCTTGCGGCACATCCGGCAAGGCAATTTCGCCTTCGAGGATTTCGCGTTTGACCGCGCGCTCAAAGATTTCAGATAAACATTGCACCTGCGCTTCAACCAGCGTGTTGCCTGCACTCATGCCATTGCTGGCGTACAGGTTTTCCACCAGGTTAGATGGGAAGTACACGGTTTCACCATCCGATTGCCGCACAAATGGCAAGGAACAGATGCCGCGCTCCACATTGCCGGAGTTGGTATCGATCAGATGTGAGCCGCGCAGCTCGCCATCAGGATCGTATACCTCACGGCAGTATTCATCGAGGATGTCGACAGGCAGCGCATCTTTGCGGCCAGGTTTGAACCAGCGCTCGTTCGGGTAATGGACGAACTCCGCATTCGCAAACTCTTCACCCCAGTAGGTACCAGCATAGAAATGGTTGTTGCTCAGGCGCTCGATGTACTCGCCAAGCGCCGAAGCCAGCGCACTTTCCTTGGTCGCGCCTTTGCCATTGGTGAAGCACATGGGCGAATGCGCATCGCGGATATGCAGCGACCAGACATTCGGCACGATGTTGCGCCATGACGCAATTTCTATCTTGATGCCCAGTCCGGCCAGCAAGCTCGACATATTCGCGATAGTTTGCTCCAGCGGCAAATCCTTGCCCGCTATATAAGTGTGTGCATCCGCAGTTGGTGCCAGGGTCAGCAGTGCCTGTGCATCAGCGTCCAGGTTGTCGACTTCTTCAATCACGAAATCCGGGCCGGCCTGCACGACTTTCTTCACTGTGCAGCGCTCGATCGAACGCAAGATGCCGCGCCTGTCTACATCCGGCAGGTCGGCTGGCAGTTCAACCTGGATCTTGAAGATTTGTTTGTAGCGATCTTCCGGGTCAACGATATTGTTTTGCGACAGGCGGATGTTTTCGGTCGGGATGTTGCGCGTATTGCAGTACAGCTTCACGAAATAAGCCGCACACAAGGCTGACGACGCAAGGAAGTAATCGAATGGGCCAGGCGCGGAACCGTCGCCTTTGTAACGTATAGGCTGATCGGCGATCACCGTGAAATCATCGAACTTGGCTTCCAGGCGAAGCTTGTCGAGAAAGTTGACCTTAATTTCCATGGGGGAATTCCAAAAATGATGCTTGATTTGAAGCGCTAGGCGCGCTGGCGGCGACACTTTAACACGAGCAGTCATACCAGACAGCTAGGCATGTCCTGCCGGCCTCATGCAAATCCGACATTGCACAGAATGACTATCCCGTTGAAAATTGCCATTCTTTAAAGATAGATAGCACGAATGAATATCGAAAATATAAGATCGCAGCTCGAAGAAAAGCAGGTCGCGATCTACTTTGCGGCAGTAGTGATCGCCGCCATTACCGCATTGCTGATACCTGGCACCACCGCGGCCGAGAGTGCGATTAATCCTGCGCTGGCATTCATGCTGTTTGTCACCTTCCTGCAAGTGCCGCTGGTCAAACTGGGCCAGGCCCTTAAACAATTGCGCTTTATGGCTGCACTGCTAATCGCCAACTTTATTGTTATTCCTCTACTGGTTTTCGCGCTGGTGGGATTCTTTCTTGAAGATACTATGCTGCGCCTGGGCGTGATGCTGGTCTTGCTGGCTCCGTGCATAGATTACGTCGTCACCTTCGCGCACCTCGGCCGTGCCGATGCCAGACTCTTGCTCGCAGCCACACCGATACTGCTCATCGCGCAGATGCTGATGCTGCCGCTCTACCTGCGCCTGATGCTGGGCGCAGAAGTCGCCAACTATATAGAAGTGGCTCCCTTCATCCATGCCTTTACCTGGCTGATCGCAGTACCGCTGTTCCTGGCCGCGATCATGCAGTTGTTCGCCAAACGCAGTGCGACCGGCACCAGCATCAGCAACTACCTCGGCCTGGCTCCGGTTCCGGCCACTGCACTGGTACTCATCATCGTCATCATCTCGGTGCTACCGCAACTGGGTACGGCACTGACATCGGTACAACAAGTGCTGCCGCTGTATGTCGCTTATGCGGTACTGGCTCCGCTTTGCGGCTGGTGGATCGCCCGCAAGGCCAGGCTGGAAGCAGCATCCTCCCGCGCGATAGCCTTTAGCTCGGCGACACGCAATTCACTGGTGATACTGCCGCTTGCACTGGCCATTCCCGGTGCGATACCAGTCCTGCCGGCCATCATCGTGGCGCAAACGCTAGTGGAATTAATCAGTGAACTCGTTTATGTCCGTGTCATCGCCAGATGGGGACAAAAATAAAACTGACGCTATAAAACCTGCTCAATTACCACTCCAATTTCCCGCTTCGGGGGCAAATCTGCCATGACCGTTTACAATGTCGTATCTGAGCGTAGAAATGAAAGCAGGAAATGCCGTTTGTCGTCACCGAAGCATGTATTCAATGTAAATACACCGATTGTGTGGTCGTTTGCCCGATGGACTGCTTTTTTGAAGGTCCCAACTTCCTGGCCATCAATCCGGATGAATGCATAGATTGCTCGGTGTGCGTACCGGAATGCCCGGTGAATGCCATCATAGGGGCGACTGAGGTGTCACCGGAACAGCAGCATTTCGTCGCCCTGAATCGTGAACTGTCGCAGCATCCGGACTGGAAGCGCATCAGCAAGCAAAAGGAACCTATGCCCGAGCATGACAAATGGGCGCAGGTCAAAGACAAGTTGCCCTTGCTGCTGATTGATGACAAGATCACATGAAGTAACAGCCGTCCTGATAAACCAATTACCGCCTTGCTTCGCATCGCGGTCCACATGAGTAAAGAATACGAGCCAGGAATATGAGCCAGCCTTCCCCATCCAGCACTGATCCCGCCTTGACCGTCAACGCGCTGCGCGCCAGTTGCTCCACCTGCAGCATGCATCAGTTGTGCCTGCCGATGGGACTGGGTGAAAACGATATGGACAGGCTGGACAAGATCATCGGTCGCCGCCGCAAGGTGGCGCGTGATGATTATCTGTACCGGATGGGCGATGCCTTTACCAATCTGTATGCGGTACGCGTCGGGCATTTCAAAACCTGTCAGATCAATGCCGGCGGCGAACAGCAAATTACCGGTTTCCAGATGACAGGTGAATTGCTCGGCATGGATGCGATCAGCACCGATCGCCACCACTGCAATGCAGTCGCACTCGAAGATAGCGAAGTCTGCGAAATTCCATTCCCGCGCCTGGAAGAATTGTTCAGCACCATGCCGACGCTGCTGCGTCATTTCCACCGCATGATGAGCCAGGAAATCACGCGTGAACAAAGCGTCATGCTCTTGCTGGGCAATATGCGCGCCGAGCAGCGCTTCGCTGCTTTCCTGGTCAACCTCGCCTCGCGTTACACCACACGTGGCTACTCATCGACCAACTTCCAGTTGCGCATGTCGCGTGAAGACATAGGCAACTACCTCGGCCTCACCATAGAAAGCATCAGCCGCCTGCTCTCCAAGTTCAAGAAACAGGGACTGCTGAAAGTCAACAACCGTGAAATCGAATTGCTCGACCTCACGCTGTTGAAGGCGATGGCAGCCGGCACCGAAACCTGCAGCTAAACCGGCAGGTACGCGAACAGCTTCCCCCTGCTCAAAACTTCACCAGTAAATTGGCTTTGACTGAATGCTGCTTCGCATCCAGGCCAAGCTGGCCTTGATAGGCAAAGGTGAGCGTGCTCGATGACGACAAACGCAAGTCAAGACTGGTTTCGACCAGCGCGCTATTTTTGACGATAGGCACGCCTGCCACCGTGAAAACATTACCCGCCGAAAACGCCTGCGTCGATAATGGTGCGCTATCGCCAAACGCATGACGCCAGCCCAACGCGCCGCGCACGGTCGCGCTTTTACCACCCAAGGCGAGCTGATTGGCAGCACGCAAACCAACGGTGGTGAAACTCGCACTGGTGTTCTGGCTCTCGGCATCCAATGCCGCCGCCCCCAAAGTCGCAAAGAAATATAAAGGTCGTGACCAGGATAGATACGCAGACTTTACATTCATGATTTTTTAAAAGACCAAAGGACTGCCCCGCACATTTATTGCTAAACGTACGGAACCGGACACCGACCAGGCGGCATCTCTTGTTTGCTAGGCTTGAATTAAAATATGCAGTTCTGGATCAACACTATCCAGTGTTGAAGACCGACCTAAGCAACTACTCATCGTTGTTCGTCAGGCGAACCAGTCGGCTAATGCATCCTGATTTCTGAATGATGCGGGGATATATACGGCAAGGGGTTGGTGCTAAGCATAGGGTAAAGCAAGAGCCTGGATGAAAGCCCATTGTGCGCAATCCCATACGGCAATGATTGCACTATCGTTCTAACTTGCACGATCATCCAATTATTTTTTCATGTGCATTGCGCACGGCTCGACGTATCTATTCCATACATTTATTGCGCAGAATATTGCTGCGACAGGGCCTCACGTCGATAGTGTCCGGGTGATACGCCGACATAACGCTTGAAGAAACGCGTCAGGTGTGACTGATCGGAATAGCCACAGGCAAACGCAATGTCCAGCAACGTGAACTGAGGATCACACATCAGCTCCTTGGCTTTTTCTATGCGCAAAAATTGCAGATACTGATTCGGCGTCATGTTTGCCGTCATCGTGAAGCGTTCGAAGAAGCTGGTGCGTCCCATTCCTATCAGCGCCGCCAGTCCGGCGACCTGCATACGGCCATTCAGATGCGCTGCAAGATAAGCACACACCTTATCCATTTGCGCATTGGACAGGGGCACGCGCTTGTGCACTGGAACAGCAGTGGCACAGACGTACTGCGCAGAGACAGTCATCTTTTCCTGAGACTCAATTTGTTCACTGACAAAGAAATTCATATACAAACCTCACCATAATTTGCACACCAAAAATCGCGTGTTGAATGTGTTCCAGACTCCTTAGAACAATCATTCGTTTTTTGATATGGGAGTACTGTAATGGAGAGAAGGCCCGCAATTTCATCGCGCCCCGAGCTTCAAGAACAATCCTATCCGCATCGCTTTTATGCGATTACGCACGCAGACTCAGGTAAAAAAACAATTCTCCCGCGACCTCTTCGCAGCTATCAAGAGAGCCGATGCATCGGAAATTGCTGGTGGTGTTCGCAGAGTAGCGATACAGGAATGAATAGTAGAAAACGACCAGAAGCAAAAGGTCGTCGGCCGCCGTTACTTCATGAGCGGACAAAAGTCAGCTGCGTAAGACCGGCTTGCACGGGAAAGATCAATTAGCGCCGCCAGTTATGAGAGTTTTCTGTGACGGTCATAGCTATACATCGCCAGGCTACCGGTCGGCCGGCACATCAACATCCGTCAGCTCGCGCTGCCTGGATGCAGAGCAAGTATGGCGGCGCTATGGATCTCGGAACGCTGGGTAGAGTCTTTGTCTATCTCATAGTTTCTCATCGGCGTCGACGGCGAAGTTTTCCTGTGTCGGCCACAACCACACGCCGCCCAGGCGCCAATCGCGCTGCTTGTTCTCAACCAGTATCTGCCAGCGTCCGGCTTCCAGATCTGGCAAGCTGATTTCGAACCGTCCGGCGGCATCGGTCTTCGCGTAGAGCACGATGTCTTTCTCCGGCAAGGTGGCGTGGATCAGGCGTAACTGGATTTCACCTGCTTGCTGGCGCGCATCGCTGGAAACATTACCGACCAGCTTCTGTTTGTCGGTGTCGTAGTAAACCTTGAAATGCATGCCCAGGTTGCTGGCGACACGGTCGCGACGCAGATCCTGGTTAATCGCCTTACCTTGCTTGTAGTAGTCGTCTACCACCAGCGCATCCTGTTGCTTGACCGCTATCCATATCGTGAAGATACCGGCGATGACGACTATGAACGGCCCCAGCATCAGTAGCCACGGCCAGCGATGCTTGTACCATGGCGCTTCTTCAGGCAGGCGGTTTAGAACTGGTGATGTCGTTGCCATGATGTTCTCCTTGTTATTGCTATCAGCGTGGTACAAAAAAGACCGCCTTTTCGGTGACGCGCAGGCTCTCATCATCCACGGCCTGCAGGCTGAAGCTAATGTCATTCGAGCCCGGCGCACCCTGCCCTGCTTCTGCCTGCACCCGGACCGGTACAGCGCGTGTTTCGGTACCGTCCAGCTGGACTTCGTCCGAGTTGACCAACTTCAATGTGTCTATGCCATCGACAGTGATTTTGTATAAATGGGCTGTTTCCGAGGTGTTCATGATTTGCAGCCGGTAGACGTTTTCTATCATGCCGTCCTCGACCTCGCGCCCCAATGCACCACGATCACGAATGACGTCCAGCTTCAATGGCGTACGCATGGTCAGCGCGGTGAAGAAGGCGATGACTATCATGCTCAGGATCGCGCCATAGATCAGCACGCGTGGCCGCAATGCGCGTCGCTTGATTTCCTTGACTGACAGATTGTTCGCCAACGCGTTGTCGGTTGTATAGCGTATGAGCCCACGTGCATCTCCGGTTTTGTCCATCACCGAATTACAGGCGTCGACGCAGGCGGCACAGCCTATGCATTCGTATTGCAAACCATCGCGGATGTCGATGCCGACCGGACACACTTGCACGCACATCGAGCAATCTATGCAGGAGCCGAACTGCTTGCCCTGCGCCTCGCTGTGTTTATTCGGCATGCCGCGCGGCTCGCCACGCTTGCGGTCGTAACTGATGATGAGCGAATCCTTGTCAAACATCGAGCTTTGGAAGCGCGCGTACGGGCACATGTATTTACAGACCTGTTCGCGCAACCAGCCGGCATTGCCGTAGGTGGCGAATGAGTAGAACAGTACCCAAAAGGTTTGCCACGGCCCCAGCGTCATCGCGGTAACTTGCAGCGCCAGTTCGCGTATCGGCGTGAAGTAGCCGACAAAGGTGAAGCCGGTCCAGAGTGCCACGCTGCCCCAGGCCAGATGCTTGGCGGTTTTCTTCGCGTACTTGCTGAGCGAGGCTGGCTGCTTGTCCAGGCGGATGCGCGCGCTACGCTTGCCTTCTATGACGCGCTCTATCCACAGGAAGATTTCGGTGTAGACCGTTTGCGGACAGGTGAAGCCGCACCAGACCCGTCCTGCGATCGCCGTTGCAAGGAATAGCAAGTAGGCGCAGATGATGAGCAAAGCGGCCAGGTAGATGAAATCCTGCGGCCACAAGACGATGCCAAAGATGTAGAACTTGCGCGCCGCCAGGTCAAACAGCAAAGCCTGCCGACCGTTCCAGCTCAGCCACGGCAAACCGTAGAAAGCCAGCTGCGTCAGCCACACGCATAGCCAGCGTATGCTGGCGTAACGTCCCTTGATCTCGCGCGGGTAAATCTCTTCCCGCGCCGCATACATCTTGATGACGGAGATTTCAGGCTTGCTGTTGTCCATACTCATTGCTTAGCAGCTGCTTCTTTCTTTTCAGCGTTCGACAGGCTCCAGACATAAGCGGCCAGCACCTGTATTTTGGCGTCACCGAGGAAGTCTTCAAACGGCGGCATATTGTTGTCGCGCCCTTTGCGTATGGTTTCCATGATGGTGTTCACACCGCCGCCATACAGCCAGACCTTGTCGCTCAGGTTGGGTGCGCCCAGCGCCTGGTTACCCTTGCCGTCCGCACCATGGCAGGCAGCACAGGCAGCCATGAATTTAGGCTTGCCGAATACCACCTTGATCGGATCCGCAGTACTGCCGGACAGGCTGAGCACATAGTGCGCGACGTTTTCCACATCCTTGTCCGAACCGAGCGCGGCAGCCATCGGTGGCATTACGCCATGCCGTCCGTGCAGGATGGTGGTCTTGATGGTTTCCGGCTCGCCGCCATACAACCAGTCCCTGTCGGTCAGGTTCGGGAAGCCCTTGTTGCCGCGTGCGTCCGAACCGTGGCATTGCGCGCAGTAATTGAGAAACAAACGTTCACCGATGGCCTGTGCCTGCGGATCAGCCGCTACTTCCTTCAAGTCCTGCTGCTGATATTTGGCAAACAGCGGGCCGTATTCAGCATCGGCTTTCTTCAATTCGGTTTCGTAAGCACCTGTCGACTTCCAGCCGAGCTTGCCTGCGTAGCTACCCAGTCCCGGGAACAGCACCAGATATGCCAGGCCGAAGGCGATGGTCAGGTAAAACAGCCACATCCACCAGCGCGGCATCGGTGTATTCAGCTCAGTCAGGTTTTCATCCCAGACATGGCCGGTGGTTTCCGCCGCACGTCCGGTTTCTTTATCAAGCTTGACCTTCACTTTCGATTGCGACCACAGCAGGATGCCGCAGCCGAAGATGCCGAGCAGTGTCAGGATGCTGATGTAGAGATCCCAGAACCCGTTGGTGAAATCAGCCATGCTTGTTCTCCTGCTGCTCCATATCTTCTTCATCGGCAAACGGTGCCCGCGCCGCGACGGCGAAGTCGGTGTCACGATGCAGGACGAAGGTCCAGGCCAGGATGCCGAGGAAGGTCAGGAAACTCACTACGGTAACGATGCTGCTGGCATCTATGCTGATATGGTCTAGTGTCATGATTAGCGTCTCGCTTTGATCAAAGTGCCCAATCCCTGCAGGTATGCGACCAGCGCGTCCTGCTCCGTCTTGCCTTCCAGCTCGGCTGGTGCGGCTTTGATTTCTTCATCCGTGTACGGCACGCCGAGACGTTGCAAGGCGCGCATGCGCGGCATGATTTCGTTCGGTACCAGTTTGGTTTTTGCCAGCCACGGATAACCCGGCATATTCGATTCCGGCACCAGGTCACGCGGCCTATCCAGATGCGCGCGATGCCATTCATCGTTGTAACGACCACCTACCCGCGCCAGGTCGGGACCGGTACGCTTCGAGCCCCACTGGAACGGATGGTCATAGACAAACTCACCGGCCACCGAGTAATGGCCATAGCGCTCGGTCTCGGCGCGGAACGGACGTATCATTTGCGAGTGACAGTTGTAGCAACCTTCGCGGGTGTACACATCGCGTCCGGCCAGGCGCAGCGGCGAATACGGTTTCAGTCCGGCCACTGGTTCGGTGGTCGATTTCTGGAAGAACAGCGGCACGATCTCTACCGCACCACCGACGCTGACCACCAGTGTCACCAGCGCGATCAGCAGCCACGGATTTTTTTCTATCCACTCATGGGAAAATTTCATACTTGCTCCTTGCAACTATTCGATATGCGATGTTCAGGCGTGAGCCGTGACGACCGGGATGCGGGCAGCTACTGCTTCGCCGTCACGCATGGTCATGAAGGTGTTGTAAGCCATCAGCAACATGCCACCCAGGTACAGCGCGCCACCGGTAAAGCGGATCACGTAGTACGGATAAGTCGCTTTCACGCTTTCCACAAAGGTGTAGGTCAAGGTGCCGTCCGGATTCACCGCACGCCACATCAGGCCCTGCATCACACCGGCGATCCACATCGAGGCGATGTACAGCACGATGCCGATGGTCGCGACCCAGAAGTGCAACTCGATCAGGTTGGTACTCCACATTTGCTTCTTGCCCGAAAGGCGTGGAATCAGGTAGTAGATCGAGCCCATGGTGATGAAGCCGACCCAGCCGAGCGCACCAGCGTGCACGTGGCCGATGGTCCAGTCGGTGTAATGCGACAAGGCATTCACGGTTTTGATCGACATCATCGGACCTTCGAAGGTAGCGATACCGTAGAAGGACAAAGAAACGATGAGGAATTTGAGGATAGGATCCGAGCGCAATTTATGCCATGCGCCAGACAGGGTCATCATGCCGTTGATCATGCCGCCCCACGACGGTGCCAGCAGGATCAGCGAGAACACCATACCGATGGACTGGGTCCAGTCCGGCAATGCGGTGTAGTGCAAGTGATGCGGACCTGCCCACATATAGGTGAAGATCAGCGCCCAGAAGTGGACGATGGACAGACGATACGAATACACCGGACGCTCTGCCTGCTTCGGAATGAAGTAGTACACCATGCCGAGATAACCGGCGGTGAGGATGAAGCCCACCGCGTTATGGCCGTACCACCACTGGATCATTGCATCCTGTACCCCGGCATAGGCCGAGTAAGACTTGCCCAATGACGCAGGACTCACCGCACCGTTGACGATGTGTAGCAAGGCGACCGCGATGATGTATGCGCCGAAGAACCAGTTGGCGACGTAGATATGCTGCACCTTGCGCTTGATCAGGGTGCCGAAGAACACCACTGCATACGCCACCCAGACGATGGTGATCAGGATGGCGATAGGCCATTCCAGCTCAGCGTATTCCTTGCCGCGGGTCCAGCCCATAGGCAGCGTAATCACCGCGAGCACCAGCACCAGTTGCCAGCCCCAGAATGTGAAAGCCGCCAGCTTGTCCGAAAACAGTCGTACCTGGCAGGTACGCTGCACCACGTAATACGAAGTGGCAAACAGGCCACAGATACCGAAAGCGAAGATTACGCCATTCGTATGCAAAGGACGTAATCGTCCATAACTCAACCACGCAATATCGAAATTCAGCGCTGGCCATGCCAGTTGCGCCGCGATGAAGACGCCGACCAGCATGCCGATCACGCCCCACACAACTGTCGCGATCGCGAACTGCTTGACGACCTTGTAGTTGTAATTAAGTGCTGTATCCACTGACCACTCCCCTTAGAGCTCACTATGATGATCAGAGAGTAAGTGCGAGTGCGTGTTGGCGTTTTGATTTGCATCAAACGGAAGTGAAACAGCAGGCGTGGCGCGGCTTTTATCCGACATGCGCTTGTATCAGCAATGCTGATAGCAAGTGTCGTTTAATCAAAGCAAATATGATTATGGAATCAGCCTGCAGTGCTGTCGTCGTCCTGCAGTATGCGTTCGGCCGGTCCCTGCAGATCTTCAAACTGCCCGCCATCGGACGCCTTGAAGAAAAGCCAGATCGCGAAGAAAACCAGGCCAGTACTGAGCGGTATCAAAAGATAAAGCGCTTCCATCTGCCCTCCTACACGCGCAGCGGACGCGCCAGGCGTGCCGGTTCAGGTTTGAATCTGAGTCGTGATACGCGACGCAGGCGCAAGGCATTCAGTACCACCAGCGCCGAACTCAGCGACATGCCTACGCCGGACATCCACGGATTGATCCAGCCTATCGCAGCAGCCGGGATCGCAATCAGGTTATAGGCCGTGGCCCAGCCCAGATTCTGCCGGATCACGCGCATGGTACGCGCTGCCAGCTCGGCGGTATCAGCTATAGCCGACAACCTTGGCGACAGCAGGACGGTATCCGCATGTGTTTGCGCCAGCTCGGCACCGCTGCCCATCGCGAATGACACATCGGCCGCACGCAGCACGGCTGCATCATTGATGCCGTCGCCTACCATCGCCACCATAGCGCCCTGCTGTTGCAACTGCTGAACGTAGGCCAGCTTTTGCTCCGGCAGGCAGCCGCCATGCGCTACACGTATGCCTAACCGGTCCGCCACATACTGCGCGACCGCTTGCTGATCGCCGCTCAGCAGGATGACTTGCTTGCCCAGTTTCTGGAAGTGCTGTACCACTTGCTGTGCATCGCTGCGGATAGCATCGGCCAGATCGAAACGTGCCAGCCAGGTGCCGCTGCAACCCAGGTACACAGGCGTCATTCCGGCTGGCACCTGGTCTTGTATGGATGAGCCGGTCAGTTCTGCGACATAGGCCGCATTGCCGAGACGATACGGGATGCCATCAACCAGTCCTTCCAAGCCCTGCCCTGCTTGCGTGACAACTTCATCTGCGATCACTTCCGGCAGCAAGGTAAGGTCAGCCGCCGCAACGATGGCCTGCGCCAGTGGATGTGCGCTATTCGCCTCCAGGGCAGCTGCAAATTGCAGGCAGGCGGCACTTTCCATTTCATCGAAAGTAAGCACTTTTTGCAAAGCTGGCTTACCGACTGTCAGCGTGCCGGTTTTATCGAACACGATATGTGTAGTGCGATGCAGGACTTCGAGTACATGCGGCTGCACGAGGAGTACGCCTTGCCGCACCAGCCGGTCGGTCGCCGCCGCCAGCGCGGTCGGTGTTGCCAGCGACAAGGCGCAAGGACATGACACCACCAGCACCGCAATCGCGATCGGCCATGCGCGTGCCGGATCATGCCATTGCCAGAATGCGAATACTGCGATGGCAAACAATAGCAGGGCCGCCACGAACCAGCTCGCCACACTATCTGCCCATAGTGCAATACGTGGCTTGCCATTGCCTGCGCGCTCTATGAGTTTGAGCAAGGAAGCCAGTGTACTGTCAGCTGCCAGCTTGCTGACACGCAGCACGATCACTTGCGCAATATTGATCGCACCGCCTGGCACCTGATCGCCCTGACCTTTGCGCATCGCAGCGCTCTCACCTGTCAGCAAGGACATATCCAACGAACTTTCACCAGCCACGATTTCACCATCGGCCGGTATCGCCTCACCCGGCTTGACCAGGATATAATCGCCTTCGCGCAACTGTGCCGCGGCCACCACATCCACCTGGTGGTTGCCGGGATAAGCAGGCATGCGCGCTGCCGATGCGGGTAAGGCATGCTGCAGTTTTTCCACTGCACCTGCTGCCTTGCGTCGTGCCACCAGTTCCAGATAGCGGCTGCATAGCAGGAGGAAGATGAACATGGTCACCGAATCGAAATACACTTCACCGCTGCCACGCCACACCGCCAACACACTGGCACCGAAAGCGGCGGCTATGCCCAGTGCAACCGGCACATCCATGCCCAGCGTGCGCTGGCGCAGATAACCATACGCGCCACGGAAGAATGGCAAGGCTGAATAGCAGACCGCAGGTATCGTCAGCAGCAAGCTGGCCCAGCGCATCAAACCCGCCATATCCGCATCCAGCGTGCCGTCGTCGGCGATGTAAGCCGGTACCGCATACATCATGACTTGCATCATCGACAAACCGGCGACAAATAATTGGCGGAACAGGGTTTTACCGGCACGACGCAATTGAGCTTCATGCCGCTCGGCATCGTAGGGATAGGCGGCGTAACCGATATCGCGCACAGCCTGCAGCACTGTGCTGGGCTTGCAGCTGCTTTTACTCCAGCGCACATACAGACGTTCAGTCGCCACGTTCAGATTGACGGCCAGCACACCGGGTACACGTGCCAGTCGTCGCTCTATCAGCCAGACGCAGGCAGCACAGCGTATGCCTTCCACCGTGAGCGTTGCTTCGGCACTTTCCGCATCCAGATCGAATTGCTGCTGCGCATCCGGCAAGTCATAGAGCAGCAATTCAGGCGGTAACAATGTTTGCCTGTCTACTGTAGAAGCGAAGGCCGAACGCGTGCGGTAGTAATCTTCCAGTCCCATGTCGACGATGGCTTGCGCCGCCGCCTCACAGCCAGGACAACACATCGCGCGTGCGACCCCGCCTATCTGTACCTTCCACGCACCCGCCGCCGGTAACGGCAAGCCACAGTGGTAGCAGTCGTAAACTTGAGCAAGCATGTCCATCAATGCCCTCCGATCTGTGGCGTCAGGCACAGGATATCCAGCCAGCCATTGGCGACCATGCCACTAGCGCGCAGCAAACCCAGCACGCCGAAAGCCAGCACGATCAGTCCGCAAGCGATGCGCACACTGCGCTGCTGCGCCAGTACACACAAGCGACTGCCCAGCATGCCGAGGCCAAGCAGCGCAGGCAAAGTACCAAGGCCAAAAGCCAGCATCACGCTGGCACCCGATAAAGCTGAACCGGAAAACATCGCCGTCAGCAACACGCTATACACCATGCCGCACGGCAGCCAGCCCCAGATGCCACCAAGGGCAAATGCTTTGCCCATGCTATCCATCGGCAATAAGGGTTGTATCAACGGACGCAAACGCGACCACAGTATCTGCCCCCATGCTTCCAGCCGGGTCAGGCCATGCCACGCATCCATCAGGTACAAACCCAGTGCCACCAGCATCAGGTTGGCCAGCCAGTAGCCAGCCACCTGTATGGCTGAAATATTGATCAGGCTGTGTACACCACCGGCCAGCCCGCCGACGATAGCACCGGCGACGGCATAGCTGCCTATGCGCCCGGCGTTATAAGCAAGTACGTGCGTCGCAGCTGTTAATGCCTGATAACGCACGGTAGGGATAGTGACGACCACAGCCGGAAATGGACGAGTGGGTCGCGGCTTCGCGGGCCCTGTCGCAGCCGAGAACGCACTCACGATGCCACCGCACATGCCTATGCAATGCAGGCTGCCGAGCAGGCCTAACATGAAGATGGGTATGAGTGCGACAGCTGTCATTGATCGGTCTTTAAATCGTTTTCGAGTAACGCAATGGTTGCGTCGCGCCATCGTCAGCTTTTGCGGCCTGCGCAGAAGCCAGGTAGCGATCAAACACCATGCAGATATTGCGTATCAGGAGCCGGCCTTTCGGCGTGACCGTGATCCACTCTTCGTCTATGGTGAGCAAGCCACTCTGCTCCAGCTCACGCAGCTTCAGCAACTCCGTCGCGAAGTAGCTGTTGAAGGTGATCGGGTACGCCAGCTCTATCGATGCAATCGACAGTTCGAAATTACACATCAGCATCTGGATGATGATGCGTCTGAGCAAATCATCCATATTCAGCTTGATGCCGCGTGCGATCGGCAGCTCGTTTTGCTCTATGTGTTCGTAATATTCATCCAGCGTTTTGACATTCTGGCTGTAGGTCGCACCAATCGCACTGATGGCGGAGACGCCGCAGGAAACCAGATCCGCACCGACATGCGTCGAGTAACCCTGGAAGTTGCGATGCAACCTGCCCTGACGCTGCGCGATTGCGAGATCGTCAGTCGGTTTGGCAAAGTGATCCATGCCTATATAGATGTAGCCCGCATCATTCAGGCGCTTGATACACAGCGCCAGCATGTCCAGCTTGGTTTCGGCGGATGGCAGGTCGGCTTCCGCGATCCGTCGTTGCGGCTTGAACAGATGCGGCATATGCGCATAGTTGTAGATGGCGATACGATCCGGATCGGCTGCAATCACCTTCTCCAGCGTCTGCTCCATCGTCTGCAGGTTTTGCTTCGGCAGGCCGTAGATCAGGTCTACGCTGACCGAACGGAAACCGGCAGCGCGCGCAGCATCGATAATCGCGACGGTTTCACTTTCCGGCTGCATGCGGTTCACCGCCTTCTGCACTTCAGCGTCGAAGTCCTGCACGCCTAGGCTAATGCGATTGAAACCCTGGCGGCGCAGGCTGTGCACGCGCTCTGGCGTGACAGTACGCGGATCGACCTCTATCGAGTATTCGCCCTCAGCATCCGGCGCAAAGTTGAACCAGCGACGCAGGTGTTGCATCAGCTCGCCCATCTGCGCATCGCTGAGGTAGGTCGGTGTACCGCCACCGAAATGCAGTTGCTCGACCTGGTTGGCACCTGCCAGCAGCTTGCCTTGCATTTCAATTTCGCGTTTCAGGTAGATCAGGTAGTTGGCGGCCTTGCTCCTGTCCCTGGTGACTATCTTGTTGCAACCACAGTAGTAGCAAATCGATTCACAAAACGGGATATGGATGTAGAGCGACAACGGATGCATATTGCCGCGCGCGGTGGCACCGGTCACCGCCTGCAGGTAATCGCGGTAACCGAACTCGGCATTGAACCGGTCTGCGGTCGGATACGAGGTATAGCGTGGCCCAAGCTGGCTCAGCTTCCTGATCAGCGCAGTATCGAATTCCACAGTTTGCGTTACGGGTAGCAGTGCTGCCGATCCTACCGTTCCTTCCATACCTCACTCCTGTTGCCGGACGCGTCCAACATGGATGCATCCAGATTAGTTCAGAGTGTAAGCAGGGTCGGACGTAGTCGCTTTGACATATATCAAAAACGATAGAGAGGCATGCGCGGTAGTCAGGCGTGTACTGAAAACCACGCGCAAAGACCGAGATCATTATTGAATACACAAGTTAAGTTTAGCTTTGCACAACTCTGCACCCGTATTAACAAACGTTTACTCGTGAGTGCCAAAACGCTTTGCTAAGGTGAAAGCAGGCCAGTAACAGCCGTAAACATATCGACCACGGAAAGAATGATATGAAACCCAATCACCGCCCTCTCTCCATCAAGCCCATCGCCGTCAACAACGACGACGGCACTTTGCGTGTGATTCATCCGCTGCTGGCAAGTCGTGCGCGTCGCATGACGCATTGGCTGGCAACGCAATTGGGCGTCGAGCGGCCGCATGATGCAGGCTTGTGGTTGCTGCGTGTTTTCATCCGTCCAAAGAAAGCGGTCAGCCTGACGCTGCAACAAGTCCCCGATCCACTCCATCTACTCGCCGCCCGCCTGGATGTGAAGAACCAGCGTTCGTTACGTGAATGGCTGCTGCGCACCTTCGTCCTTGCATCCAAACCGGCAGCAGCGCAAGAACTGCGTTTGTCGACAGATGCCGACAACGCCGCACCAGCACCGCAAAAGACCGAAAACCAGCAGCGCTACGCTGCCTGAACTACTCCCGCCAGCTTCCCTCCCGTCCATCGCGGCTTCTTATATAGAAGCCGCGTTGCGCATGAAAATATCAATTTGCAAATACTTCCACCAGCAGTGCAACTAAGGGTATGCTAACGAAAGTTGATAAAAAATATACTCTTTAAGCTGAGCCTTGCATCACCCGCGGCTTCGGCAGTAGTTAGACTGATTTTGGCAGTACCTGGATTTCGCGCCTTTAGCTAAGCACAATTCAACCTATCCAAGTCAGGGCCCTGAGATGCAATACTGGAGCTTGTACTTTTTTGCCAAGTTCGCCTTGTATTTCAACCACGCGATTAAATTCAACTGGTTCCTGAATCTACTGCTCGCGATTTTTGTCACCTTCAGCTTCCGTCATCCGCGCTGGCGCATCGCCCAGCAAAGCATCGCCGTCATCGCTGCCGTCGCCCTGCTGTATTACGAATCCAGCCTGCCCCCACCAGCACGCCTGCTGGCAGAGCTTGCGCGCATGAGCAGCTACAGTTTTGACTACCTGCTGGAATTGCTGGCCCGCTTTATCAACCTTTGGTATGTCCTCATCTTTGCAGCGATGGTGGCGCTGTATGCGTTGCTGGCCAACCGTTTGCGCTTCAGCAGCTTCGTCTTTGTCGGCATCCTGTGCATTCCTGTACTCGCGCACTTTGGCTTGCCCAACCCGAATATCGAGGTCGTGGCCGGTAGCGCTGAAAAAGGCAGCGAGCGCGACCCGACTGTCATGTTGCAGAACTTCTATACCGCAGAAAAAAGCCGCCAACTGAGCCTGCCGTCCATCGCCCACGCCAAACACCCGTTCGATATCGTGATCCTGCAGCCGGGCGAACTGAGCTGGGATGACCTGGCATTTGTCGATGCACCGTATCCCAAATTCCTGAATCGCTTCGATGCGGTAATGCTCAATTTCAACTCCGTGACCAGCCATAGCACGCCAGCGGCCAAGCGCCTGATGCGCGGTAGCTGTGGCCAAACCAGCGATAGCGTGCTGGCTGAAGCGGCAGCACCCGGATGCGCGCTCTTCCCCGGCTTGAAACAGGCTGGTTACGACACCGCCGCAGTGATGAATCACAACGGCCGTTACAACGATTTCGGCACTACCCTCAGCGCCTATGCCGGTACCCGCGCGCTTGAAGGCAAGTGGGGCGCGGTCACCATGCACGGCTTCGATGGCACCCCGGTCTATGACGATTTTTCGGTGCTATCCAAATGGTGGAGCAAGCACCACGCGCATCCTGGCACCAAGCCGGTTGCGCTGTACTACAACAGCATCACCCTGCACGACGGCACCACTATAGACCACGCCCGTCCTGTCAACAGCGTGCAAAGTTACAAGCCGCGGCTGGATAAGCTGCTGCAGGACTTTGAACACTTTATCGAACAAGTCGAACATAGCGGCCGCCCTACCGTCGTCATCTTAATCCCGGCGCACGGTGTAGCGATGCGTGGCGATACGCTGCAGGCGGCCGGAGTACGTGAGATACCCAGCCCCAGGCTGACGCTGGTACCAGTCGCCATCAAACTGGTCGGGCTGCAACGCGACAAGGAAGCAGGGCCGCCGCTGGAAGTGAAGCACCCTATCAGCTACTTCGGCTTATTCAGCTTGCTGGCCGACCTGATGGCGGATAATCCGTACCAACAAACCGGCAAATCATGGGCTGAACGCCTGGCGCTGCTACCGGAAACCAGCTTCGTCAGCGAGAATGAAAACATCGTCATCATGCGCCGCAACGATGGCTACGTGATGCGCTCGGCAGAAGACCTCTGGATTAAATACGACAGCAACTGAGCTTCGAAGATGTCGCGTCAGCACACAAAATATTTCTGCATTTTTCAACGCGACGGGAGTTTCTGATATGTCAGATTATGGTATTAATGAAGGGCTTGGATTTTCATAAGCAAGTAATGATGGCAACGTCATTAAAGGTCGTTGGATGAGGCTAACACTAAAAATAATGGAGCAAGAGACAGATGAATACATTCAAGAAAACCGCAATTAGCCTGCTATTCCTGGCTGCCCTGCCTGCCTTCGCGCAAAACAAGCCCGTCGTGCAATTCATCGCTACCGGCGGCACGATTGCGATGAAGATAGACCCGGTCAAGAATGCACCGGTCCCCGCCATTTCCGGTGATGACTTGCTGGCGACCGTACCGGATGTCGCCAAGTACGCGACCATCGAAGTCAACAATCTGTCGAACGTGCCGTCCGACTATATGGATCCGCCACGCTGGATCGGCCTGACCAAGGCGGTACAAACCGCGCTGGATCGCAGCGATGTCTCCGGCGTAATCGTGTCGCACGGTACCGATACGCTGGAAGAAACCGCTTACTGGCTGGACCTGACGGTCAAGTCGAACAAGCCTATCGTGCTGATCGGCGCGCAGCGCAACGCGTCGGTGTCCGACTTTGACGGCCCACGCAACCTGCTGAATGCGGTGCGCATCGCAGTTGATCCGCAAGCCAAGGACAAAGGCGCAATGCTGGCCATGAATAACCAGATCAATGCCGCTCGCTACGTCACCAAGACGCATACCGCCAACGTTGAAACCTTCAAGTCCGGCGACTATGGCTTCCTCGGTGAAGTCTATCCGGATCGCGTGACCTTCTCCTACACCCAGCTACGTCGCATGCATATCCCTATCCGCACTGACAAAATGCCGGAAGTTGAAATCATTGCGATGTACGGTGGTGCCGATGGCGCAGCCTTGCGCAACGCGGTTGATCGCGGCGTGCGCGGCATCGTGGTACAGGCACTGGGCATGGGCAATATGAACGTCGCCATGCTGGAAGCAGTGAAGTATGCGATCTCGAAAAACGTCGCCGTCGTGGTGTCGACCCGCGTCCATAACGGCCGCGTGCTGCCTAGCTACGGCTTCCAGGGTGGCGGCAAGACCTCGTTCGAGGCTGGCGCAGTGATGGCGGATGATTTGAAACCGGCGAAGGCACGCATACTGCTGATGCTGGCGCTGCAACATGGCATCAGCACACAAAAAGGCCTGCAGGAAGTTTTCGACCGTTAATCCCGGCGTCTGAATAAGCAGTCTGTAGAGTAAAAACGCCCGGCAACTACCGGGCGTTTTTTATTGCTCATAGAGGACAGTTCAGGCTGCCACCCGGTTGCGTCCCAGGTTCTTCGCCCTATACATCATTTCATCCGCGCGCTGCAGCAGCGCTTCGAAGCTCTGGTCACTATCCTTGAGCTGGGCGACGCCAAAGCTGGCAGTGAACGCCAGTTTTTTGCCCTGGTAATAGATTTCGGTCGTGTTTACCAGTTCGCGCAAGCGTTCGGCAGTCGCCGCAGCCTGCTCGAGAGTTGATCCCGGCAGCAGGATGGCGAACTCTTCGCCCCCTATCCGGGCGACAAAATCAATCTCGCGTACCGCATTCTTGCTGACGCTGGCGGCGGCCTTGATTACTTCATCGCCTGCCGCATGCCCGTAGTTGTCATTGATCAGCTTGAACATATCGATATCGAAGGAAATCATGGACAAGGGATGATGATTACGCCGCACCTTGGCAAACTCAAGTGTCGCCACTTCATTGAAGTACCTGCGGTTGTAAGCACCAGTCAGCGCATCTATCCGCGACAGGCGTTCTGCCTCATCCCGCGCCTTGCATAGCTCGGCTGTGCGCTCCGAAACGATACGCTCGAGGTCATCCTTGGCCTGCTGCAACAAGGCATTGGATTCCAGTTTTTGTTCGATGATGGCTTTTTCTGCGACTTCATTTTGCAGACGCAGGAATTTGATGCGGTCCGCCAGCGCCAGCGACAGCAGGATCACGTCCAGCAAGATGCCGAACTCCACCGCGTGGAAACTGATAAAGCTGTACGGCATGAAACCGCTGACCGTCATTGCTGTGATAAACGCGCCGACCAGGTTACCCATAGACGCAATGACAAAGAAACGTGCGGCAGGAAAGCCTGAACGCCATACCAGGAAGCCTGCCACCGCAGTCAAAGGCGAATACAGGAATACGAAGTACACACCGGTCGCGTTATGCACGACCGGGTCGGCAAAAGCCAGGGTGAGCAACCATGCGGCCACCATCGCATACAGGAACAGGCACAGCACGCGATGCATGCGCGGCAGGCGCTTGGCCGTTTCCAGGAACACCATCGCAAAGATGATGGCCATCAATTGGTATAGGAACACCCAGCTGGTGTAGGTCCAGTTTGCCCAGCGCGGTGCATCCGGCCACAAGTACTGGAAAGAAAAGCCGTTATACGAAAAATTCATAATGAAGAACGCCGCCAGGTACAGGCAGTAATACAGGTAGCTGCGATCCCAGGTCGAAATCCAGATGAAGGCGTTGTACAACAGCATGACCAAAACCACACCGTAGAACATGCCGAAGTAACCGAGCAGCAAACGGTCATTGTCATGGAAAGCCTGTGCGTCCCACAGCTCTATCGGCGACAGCAAAGCCTGGGTACTGCGGATGCGCAGGTAATAGGTTTGCTTGCCAGGCTGCACTTGCAGGTCTGCCAGGAACTGCGGATTCGGATGCAGGCGCTCAGCGAAGGGCAAGCTGTCCCCAAGCTGTACCACCTGATAGCCGCCCGCAGCTTCCGGTATGTATACGCTGATGTCGTCGAGCCAGGCGGTACGCAAGACCAGCATCATATTGCGTACCTGCGCTGACGGATTATCGACTTCGAAGCGGAACCAGTAAGCCGATTTGGTGAAACCGAAACTGAATACCCCGGTGTGATATTCCTTGAAGGCAACATTGCCTTTACTGATATCGGCAAAGTTCAGTTGGGCGTGCGGATCTTCCACCACATCGACGACCTTGTGCACCAGGTAGCTGTGGCGTCCGGACTCCAGCGCAATCGTACCGGCATGTGCCCATCCGGCGCATGCGAGCATGGCCAGGGTCACCAATAATAAGATCCGTTTAGTCACTAACATACACATGTCATGCCGCTGGGGCCCTATTCATCTTGCGTATCAGAAAACCGTACCTATTTAATAGCGGTCTTTAGTAAAGGATCTTTAGCAAAAGAGTATTGCGTACACACAAGTATCTACCTATTGCCGCAGATAATAAATACCATCGGGAAAGAATTCGGGGGAATAAATGAAAGTACTGATTTTTGGCGCGACCGGCATGGTCGGACAAGGTGTGCTGCGTGAATGTTTGCTTGATCCGGAAGTGACGCAGGTGCTCAGTCTCGGACGTAGGCCGACTGGAATACAGCATCCGAAACTGCGTGAAATTATCCATACCGATCTGTACGATTACAGCAACATCGAATCCGAATTAACAGGTGTAGACGCTTGTTTTTATTGCCTTGGAGTATCTTCTGTCGGCATGAAAGAAGCTGACTATGCCCGCATCAGCTACGACATGACCCTGGCAGCCGCCCAGGTACTGGCCCGACTGAATCCGAATATGGTGTTTACGTATGTCTCCGGTGCCGGTACCGACAGCACGGAAAAAGGTGCGGTCATGTGGGCACGGGTCAAAGGCAAAACAGAAAACGCACTGCTGCGCCTGCCCTTGCGCGCTTATATGTTCCGTCCCGGTATCATCCAGCCGCTACACGGCGTGCGCTCCAAAACCCGGCTTTATCAGTTCTTTTACACGCTGGCTGCGCCACTCTTCCCCATCTTCCGCGCCATCTTCCCGCATCAAATCACCACCACTGAACAGGTCGGCAAGGCCATGCTCATCGTCGCCCGGCGCGGCAGCGATAAAAAACTGCTCGAAAGCAAAGATATCGTGACACTGCGATAATGACGCACTAGTCAGTTTGCAGCGGTATATTTGCAGCCAACCGCAGCATCAGCAACACACATCCAAAACGACAGCGCCCGCGTATCCCGCCTGGCGCCGCCGTTCACTATTACGGAGGCAGTTTGCAATCCATCATTTCCGTCCAGGGCCTGACCAAGCAGTATGCGTCCGGCTTCCAGGCACTCAAGGGCATAGACCTCGAAATCCGGCGCGGCGAAATCTTCGCGCTGCTCGGCCCGAACGGCGCCGGCAAAACCACGCTGATCAGCATCATCTGCGGCATCGTCAATCCGAGTAGCGGTACCGTGCTGGCCGATGGCCATGACATCGTGCAGGATTACCGCGCCGCACGTACCAAGATAGGTCTGGTACCGCAGGAACTGTCGACCGATGCATTTGAAACCGTCTGGGCCACTGTTAATTTCAGCCGTGGCATTTTCGGCAAACCGAAAGACCATGCCCATATAGAGAAAGTCCTGCGTTCGCTGTCGCTGTGGGACAAACGTGATTCCAAGATCTTTGCACTGTCGGGCGGCATGAAGCGTCGCGTGATGATCGCCAAGGCACTGTCGCATGAACCGCAAATCCTGTTCCTCGATGAACCGACTGCCGGTGTCGACGTTGAATTGCGCCGCGACATGTGGGAAATGGTGCGTGGCCTGCGCGAAAGTGGTGTGACCATCATCCTCACCACCCACTATATTGAAGAAGCCGAGGAAATGGCGGACCGTATCGGCGTGATCCGCAAAGGCGAGCTGATCCTGGTCGAAGACAAGGCCGCGCTGATGGCGCAACTAGGCAAGAAGCAGTTGCGTTTACACCTGCAACAACCGCTGCAAACCATACCGTACGAGCTGTCGAACTGGCAGCTGGAACTGTCCACCGATGGCAATGAGCTGGTCTACACCTTCGATGCGCAGAGTGAGCAAACCGGTATCGCCGAATTGCTGAAGAAGCTGGGCGAACACGGCATTGACTTCAAGGACCTGCAATCCAGTCAGAGCTCGCTGGAAGAAATCTTCGTTAATTTGGTAAAGGCGCCAGCATGAATATCTACGCAATCCGCGCCATCTATAAATTCGAACTGGCGCGCACCTGGCGCACCCTCATGCAAAGCATCGCGTCGCCGGTTATCTCCACTTCGCTCTACTTCGTCGTATTCGGCGCGGCCATCGGTTCGCGCATGGTTGAAGTCAACGGCGTCAGCTACGGTGCCTTCATCGTACCGGGCCTGATCATGATGGCTCTGATGACGGAGAGTATTTCCAATGCGTCGTTCGGTATCTTCATGCCCAAGTACGCCGGCACTATCTACGAGATCTTGTCGGCACCGGTGTCCTATGTTGAGATTGTAATCGGCTATGTCGGCGCAGCGGCGACCAAGTCCATCATCCTCGGCGTACTGATACTGGTCACGGCGCGCCTGTTTGTCAGCTTTGAAATCGCACATCCGTTGTGGATGATTACCTTCCTGATCCTGACTTCGGTCACTTTCAGCATGTTTGGCTTCATCATCGGCATCTGGGCGACCGGCTTTGAGAAGCTGCAAATCATTCCTATGCTAATCGTCACACCGCTGGCCTTCCTCGGCGGCAGCTTTTACTCGATCAGCATGTTGCCGGATGTCTGGCAAAAGATCGCGCTGGTGAATCCGGTGGTGTACCTGATCAGTGGCTTCCGCTGGAGTTTTTACGGCGTATCGGATGTCAGTGTGGCAGTCAGCATCGTGATGACGCTGGTATTCCTGAGCGCCTGTATGGCAGCGGTCTGGTATATCTTCAAGACCGGTTATCGCCTGAAAACCTGATCCGGGCAGCAGTTTTATTGACGTTAATCAAAATATCAAGCAAGCTGTCGCGGTAATCTACAGACCTAGAGTCCGCGACACCTAGCTACATATACGCACCAACTTCTTTTCGACAGGGATACGATGAATAAAATTACACTGGCTTTTTTGACCTTGCTCCCGGTAACCGCTTTTGCACAACAAGTTGATCCTTGTCTCTCCAAAGGCACACCGCAAGAAATGACAGCCTGCGCCAAGGAAGCGAGCCAAAAGGCGCAAGAGAAGCTGGATACCGTCTACAAGGCATTGCTGAAACAAATCCCTAACCAGGACCAGGAAGGCATTCCTTACACCGCGACCAAGAAACAATTGCGTATCGCGCAAAAGGACTGGAGCCAGTTCGTAGAGCAGGATTGCAAAACCATCAGCATCTACAACAAGGGCAGCATCCTGAAAGATATCGAATACTACAGCTGCACCCGCCTGCACGCAGAACAACGCACTTCGGACCTCGAGCGTTTCCTGAGCCGTCGCAGCAAGGCTAAATCATAATCATCGTTATACCTGGCGGGCTGGCCTGAACACGATCAACGTTCTTTCAGGTTGGCTCGCATACTGCCATACGGGTCGTCTATGATGTAACGCCACGAGCCGTCCTCCTGCTTGCGCAAGACTTCCAGTGTGTCCACGCTGGCCTGCACCAACTTCCCTTCCGCATCCTTCCACGACAGATCCGCTTTCATGCGATTGGTCGCCAATGTGCCATCGCCACTCAGCGTGAATTTGATGAAGGCAATCTCGAACTTCGGCTTTAGTGCAATCAGCGCGGCATTGTTTTTACGTATTTCAGCTAGTCCTGTCATGGTACGACCTGATTTGGAAAACAGTACGGCACTCGGCTCATACACCGCCAGCGAGGTTTCGATATCACCTGTCTCCAGCGCCTGCACCAGCACACGGCTGACGTCATCAGGTTGACGCGTACGCGCGCTCAAATCATTGCTTGTGTTCGGCATCATCATTCCCGGAAAAAATAAACGGCAAGTACAGGGTACTTGCCGCTCTTCATTTTGTCACTAGATGCCGACCGGCATTTCCACCGTATTAAAAGCCCAGGCTGGCCTGCAACCATGCAGTCGGGCCACGGCTGCTCCACTCCGGTACCGAGGTTGGTGCGCCGCCATAGGCGCGCCAGGCCAGTGATGCCTTGATTTGCACATTCGCATAAAAAGCGTTCACACCGAAACCGGCGCCGGACAAGGTGCGCGTATTCGATGCAGCTGTGCCGAACGGTGTGTGGTTGATCTTGACCGAGCCGGTATCGTAGAACAGCGTGCCTTGCAAAGCGGGTGTGAAGCTATGACGCCACTCGACAGTCGCCAGCACGCCCTCGTCCCCTATGCCCTCGCCTTGCGGATATGCACGGACACCGGTGGCACCACCCAGCGCAAACTTCTCGGATGAATCCAGATTCTTGCTGGCTTCCTGTCCGGAGACGGCTACATACACATTATTGCTATCTGTAATGCGTTGCAGGCGTGCCAGGTTGTATGACCAGCGCGCGTAGTTACCGTTGGTTTTGGCCGACGCATTGTCGATGACCAGTGCCGACGGCGATTTGATATCAAGCTGGCCGAATATCGCAGACAAACTCAGGCTATTGATACCACCGCCAACCCATGCATCCTGGCGCGTACCGAAGATACCAGCCGTCACCAGTCTGGCGCTCTTGTCGGTAACGGTAGCGGTCGCATCCACGCTATCGCTTAACTTCTTTTGCTCCCAGCTCAGGGTACCGTTCAGGTTGCTGAACTGGCTGCGTATGAATGGATACGTCGCGAACACGCTGGCGCTGCTGGCGCTGCCGTGCGCGTTCAGCATTTTGAATTCCTTCGCCAGTTCGTAATGTGTTTCAAAATAAGCCGCACCCACGCGCAAACCATCGCTACCCAGTGGCAGCTGATAAGCCACGCGACCGTAGTTGAGGCCGCTGCCGCTGGTCAGCACATTGGCAGTTAACACATCGCCTATCTGCAAGGGGCTGTTGATATTCAGCGTCCCGCCGAGGCGATAGGCGCCGACATAACGATTACCGTAGTTATCAAAATCGATGTTGCCACTGTAGGCTGCGCCCGGCTCCAATTGCACCACCAGATCGGAAGTGCCGACGCTGGCACCCGGTTGCAGCGTTGCGCGCGCATTCGTTACACCAGGCGTATCGTTGAGCAGCAACAAGCCACGATCTATGCTGTCGCTACGTATCACTCCACCTTTTCCGGAGCGCTCCAGATAGGCCGCTGCGCGTTCATCGGACAGGCGTGATTTGTTATTCAGCTGTTGCGCAGCAATGCGTCCTTCTACGACGGCTATCGTTACCGCACCATCCTTGATTTCCTGCGCTGGCAAATACGCACGCGCCACCGGGTAACCTTGCTCGCGGTAGTACGAAGTAATGCGTTCAGCCGCAAGGTTCAAATCTTTCAGGCTGCGGGTGCCACCTTCCAGCTCACTTACCAATGCATGCAGCTCCGCTTGCGTAAATGTCGTGTTGCCGGTGATCGCGATTGTTTTCAGGACGAAACTGCTGCCCTGGTCGGTACTTGCATTCAGGGCCCGTTCTTCCACTTCCAGCGTCGGCCCGGCTTTGGGTGCGGTCAGCTCGGGTTGTTGCTGCAACTCGCGCAGGATCTGGCCGGCATTCGGCAGCATTTGCGCGGTGCTGTTTGCGCTATGCAGCAGTGTCAATGTCAGCGCACACAGGAACGGCGCTTTCTTGCTACGGATATGGCTATACATGGGAAACCTGAACTTGAATAAAGTAGTCATCAGCAACCGCCATTGTTCGCGGCCGGCGGCAAGGTCATGCCGCACGCAGAAATGCTCAGGCGCGGCGTAGCTTGCGAAGGATCTGCAGCATTCGGTTTGGGTGGCGTGATGGCTGCGATTTGCAAGTCCTCGTCCTTGCCGTCTGTACCCTGAGGCAGATCATTGCTGTTGTTACGTATGGCCGTGTTGTAGGCTGCAAGCAGTTCACCAGGAACAGCGCCGCTCGGAGCGGATACGACCGGACGTATGACGAGCGCACCGTCAACAAAAGTGACTGCGTAATTGGAACTGCTTAATCCGTTGGCCGAGATGATGTAGCTGCCGGCGCCGGTCGCACCTTGCGCACTGCCACCATAAGTCAACGCGCCTTGAAGATCGGCTATGGTTTCACCATGTACCAGCCCGTTCAGTGTCACACCGTTGCCGCCAACGTAAGCCAGGTTGTTAAACAATTTGCTGGCATCGTTCGCCGTCACCGTGAGCGCGGCGCGGTTGATCGTGCTATTGCTGCTGTCGACTACCGTCACGTTGTAGTTGTTGCCGTTATTGCCGTCGTTCACTGTGACGCCGGACGCGCTCACCGTTTTGTTATTGCCGGCATCCTTGTTGTTGAAACTAAAGCCGCTGGCCGTCACTTCATCTTGACCGTACAATTGCCCGCTCTGCACTGCCAGTGCCGCCACTGCATTGTTCGTGCCATCGTAGGTTTTGGTGACGTCCGTCACATGCAGGGTCAGGTTCGCTTGCGCGATGGAACCGGTGCTGTTGTTGACGTAGCTGATGTTGTAGTTATCGGTGACATCATTGTTGGCGCCATCCTTGATGGTGACGCCGCTGGCGATGACGGTTTTGCCGCTGCCTGCATTCTTATCGTCAAAAGCCAGCGATCCACCGGAATTAACCAGGTCACCGGCACCGGCCAATGTGCCCACGTTTATCGTGCCGGCTGCTGTGGTCGTGCCGTCATAGGTTTTGCTTGCGCTACCCGCGGTGACGGTCAGGTTGGCCTTGTTGATAGTCAGGCTGGCATCGGCATAGCTGATGTCGTAACCCTGCTGGGTCGAATACAAACCGCCTTGCTGCAAGGTACCGGCGCTGCTGCTATAGCTGCCCGCATTTTTGGAGCTGGTGAAAACCAGGCTGCCGTTCAGGGTCACTCCGGCGATGGGAGTGTAGCTGTTGGCGGTAGTTTCGCTGCCGTCGTAAGTCTTGCTGAGAGTGGTAGCGCTGACCGTAATAGGTGTAAGGAAAGAACGCAGCAAAGGTCCGCTCAGACCGTCATAGATACGCCAAATGGTTGAGCTACCGCCAGTTGTGCCCATGTCCCAACCGGCATTCATGAAGGTGGATGCCTGCTGTGCCTGGGCGCTGCTGATACCTGTCAAGCCATTGTTAGTTCCTACTACCACACCTGTGCTGTTCGTGTCGCTATTCCAGAACGAGTTGTTGACGGTGCCATTGTTGATGCCGATGAAACCGCCTGTCGCAGCTCCAGCCGCCACAGCGCCGTTAGCATAGCTATTCGAAATGGTGCCGTCATTCACCCCGACCAGACCACCCGTAACAGCCACACCGTTGACACTTGCTACGGCATAGCTGTTCGAAATGCTGCCCCTGTTCGATCCGGCCAGGCCACCGCCTCCTTGATAGACGCTTACCTGACCTGCCGCATAGCTACCGTCGATAATGCCATCTGTATAGTTACTGCCAACCAGGCCACCCACATCCCGATCACCGCTCACAATGCCATCGGCATATGAATTGCTGATCCTTCCCCCATTAGCTCCCACCAGACCTCCAACAAAGCCCGCCAGTGAACTAACTGTCACGTTGCCATAAGCGGCATTGATGGTACCCATGTTGAGGCCGGCCAGGCCACCGACACTTATTCCTCCTGTAACCTGCCCTTGCACCGAAACATTGCTTACTTCGCCCCGGTTATATCCGATCAAGCCACCAACCTGGTCCTGCCCGCTGATAGCAGCGGACACCAGGCTGACATTCTGTACCTTGCTGCCGATTGCCGTCACACCAAACATGCCGACGTTATCAGACGTAGGTTTTATGATGCGCAAATTGCTGATCTTGTGATTTTTCCCATCCAGCGTTCCACTGAAAGCGGCCTGCGAATTTCCGATGGACGCAAAACCAGCCGTACTCCACATGCCACTGGCATTGCTACCGGTCGCAGTACTGAGGTCTATGTTTTTAGCGAGGGTGTAATTTGCCGAAAGATTCGCGGCCATCAGTTGCAACTGATGTGCGTTGCCTACCGTGGTCGACCATTCGCTGTAGAGGAAGGGACGGGTCGAGCCTTCGACCATCACCCATTGCGGATTGTTGCTGCCGTCATAGGCTACCCAGACGCCAGAACCGGCCGCGGTTTCGCGCCATGTGCCCAGCACGTTATAAGCACTGTGCTGGTAGCGGTTGGCTGAAGTGACTTCAGTAGTATTAGTGGCACTACCGTTAGGCGCTGCATAAGCAACCTGCCCAGAGCTACTGCTATCCCAGACTGCATTGTTAGTCGGTGCGCTATCGAAACCTACCAAACCGCCGGCATAGGTACCGGAAAGAGCCGGATTGGCAACAAGTGTGACATTGCCGCTGGCGTATGCATTGCTGATTGATCCGCCAGGGTAGTTCCACGCTACCAGCCCGCCTGCCAGACTATCCGCCGACACCGCACCGGTTGCATACGCGTAGCTGATAGAGCCGGAATTCAAGCCGACCAATCCACCGGCACGACTGCCGCCAAAACTACCGATGACATTGCCGCTCGCATAAGATTGGCTAATCGACGCGCCTGCATTATTGGTGCCAACCAGACCACCGACCAGCCCCGCACCGTTTACCTCTCCCTCGGCATAAGAATTGGATATGCTGCCGCTATTGGTACCCACCAGTCCACCGCTGCTGCTATTGCCACTAGCGACCGTCACATTGGCGTATGAATTGCTGAGTGTGCCACCGTTCAGGTAACCCAGCAGGCCGCCTATGCGTGTCGTTCCACCTACCGTCACTCCAGTGGCATAGACATTATCGATGGTGCCGCCAGTGTTGCGCCCGGCGATCGCGCCAACATCGCCATTTGCACCATAAATATTGCCGCCTACCATACCCAGGTCACGCACCACGGACCCCGCGCCTATTAACGCAAATAAACCTGCGCCGCCTGTCCCATTGATAGTGAGGTTGCTGATGGTATGCCCCATCCCGGCAAAGGTACCAAGGAAGGTTGTACTGCTGGTACTACCCAGCAAACTCCTGGTATAGGTCGTACCGGCTGCATCTAGGTCTTGTGCCAGCGCGTAGTAGCCGCTGAGCTGACGTACCGTCCCGGTATTCGTCACCGCGTTATAGCCATCCAGCAGATCCAGCTGCGACATGCTACGTATCAGGGTGTAATTATTGCCATTGATATTCAGCGTGGAGTTGCTGCCGCTCAAAGTGATCGGTGCTTTGACCTTGTAGTCACCGGCATACGTCAATTTCAAACCAGCGGTGTTGCCGGTAGCAGTCACGGCAGCATTGAAGTTGATATTGCGCTGCGCGATCAGTTCGAGGACGCTGTTGCTGCCCCAGCTGACCGCATCATTGACATTGATGTCGCCCGCCGTGCCGCTCGCACCTTGCGTATTCATGATGGTGACCAGGCCGTTATTCGCCAGCTGCGTCGAGAGTGCCTTGCCGGTGATGTCGCCACCGCTGGCGGCCACCGTGAAGTCGACTGGATCGATTAGCCAGGTACCGCTAGTGCCATTATTCGCCCTGGTAGTGATGAGTGCATCGTCAGCGATTTTGACATGAGCGGCACTGGTTTCTATGAAGCCACCGTCACCTGTCGTTGGTGCACTCGCATCCAGCGCGCCTGCAACATTGACGGTACCGACATCCATATCGCCCATCAGCATGATGCGACCGTTGCGGTTCTCCAGCGTCTTTGCTTCTATCAGGCCGCTGTTATTGACGACTGCGGTGGTCAGATTATTCAAGGCCTTGGCAGACATTAAAACCTGACCACCGTTTGCCTGTATCAGCTGCTTGTTCTCAGCTAAAGCATTCAGCGCGCCCTGGTCTATGCTGTAACCGAGCAGGCTGCCGTTATTGATATTCAGCGTGACTTTATTGCCCGCAGCCAGCAAGGCGGTACCCAACTGCGCATTGATCTCACCTTCGTTACGTACCGTACCTGCGATCAGCGCGACGTAACCACCGTCAGCTGCATTAATCTTGCCTTTATTGATGACGCTACCGTTCGTATTGCCACCCAGCGCAAATACCATGCGCCCGGCTTCCAGATCCGCGTTACTCATGCCCAGCGTCGAGGCTACCAGGCCACCGACGTTGACTTGCGCGCCTGCGCCAAACAGCACGCCATTCGGATTGAGGATGAAGACTTGCCCATTCGCAGTCAGGCTGCCGAGTAAGGTACTCGGGCTGGAGCCAGTAATGCGGTTCAGTGCGATGGCTGAAGAATTGGGCTGATTGAAGATCAGCGCTTCGTTAGCTGCTGTCGACAAACCGACCCAGTCGATGGCGAGGTTTTGGGAATTCTGTTTGATGGTGGTGGTGTTTCCTACCGTGCTGACGCTGCCGTTACCCAGTGTGACCGTCGCATCGGCAGCATTCGCGGCATAGGCCGATGGCACAATCAACATCGTTCCCAGTGCCGCAGCCAAGCTACCCGCCCGCGTTGCTTTGCCATGCGCTCTTGCATTTTCTGCAACAGCTACCCACGCTTGTGCCAAGGCACTCCAGACCAGCCGGTAGATATGGTTCATTTTTATTCTTCCCTATAAGACGACAACAGGCGCTTGTTTCAGTCATCAAGCGGCCAGGCCAACTGCGCTGTCGTCCCGTCGGGACTGTGTGCGCTTGTATGGTATTTTTTTGTGCCACGACTATAGGGAGTGCGCTGCTCTTTGTATGTAGCGCAAATGTGCTACACACAACTGTAAACACCGGGCGTAAAATGGCTGACCCATGAATTCACCCGTCAACAACTCAGAGCCCCTGCCCATCCACGTCGCCATCGTCGAGGACGATCCCGGCTTTCGCTCGGCCTTAAGCAAGGTAGTGCAGGACGCACCCGATACGCACCTGGCCGGTTCCGCCGGCACCCGTGCTGAAGGTTTGGCCTTATTGCAAGGTGCCCCGGCGGATGTTTTGCTGGTCGACCTCGGCCTGCCTGACGGTTCTGGCATCGATGTAATCAAGGCGGCAGTGCAGCTATGGCCGAGCTGCAGCATCATGGTGAGCACCAATTTTGGCGACGAAATGCACGTCATGCGCTCGATAGAATCAGGTGCGGCCGGTTACCTGTTGAAGGACAGCTCGCCGAGCCGCATGATCGATGAAATCCGCAGCATCGCCAGTGGTGGCAGCCCGATCAGCCCTATCATCGCGCGCCAGATCCTGGCGCGTTTCCGTGGCAATGCACCGGTCAGCACCGAAGATCAGGCACCCGCCGAAGACAATTCCGCCCTGCTTTCCACGCGTGAACGCGAAGTGCTGGATTTCATCAGCAAAGGCTTCACCACGCAGGAAATCGCCAAGTTGATGCAGCTGTCACATTTCACCGTACGCACTTTTGTGCGTCGTATCTATAGCAAGCTCAAGGTCACGTCCAAAGCCGAAGCACTGTATGAGGCCAGGACCCAGGGCTTGTTGTCGAGTTAGCAGCCACCGATGCCTACCTTTAATTTGATATTCCAATTCGGACTACTGCCAGCATGAGTCAACGGCCATCCCTGATCTCGACCATGCTGCTGATATTTTCGGTGGTGTTGCTGATGTTGGTGGGGGCTTTTTCTTTCGGTGGCTATAGCGACTCCAGCGTTGACCTGCACGCACAGAAAATTGAATGGCAGGTACAGCAAAGTAACGGATACGACCCGCTGACACCTGCAAATTTCGATAGCCATACCTTGCCTGCAGAGTGGCAGTCCGTGGACTTGCCATTTGCCTTGCCGATCGCCTTGCTGGGCCAGGCCAGTACCATGCGTACTCCCGACGCAACCCAGACTACCTGGTTCAGGCTGCAACTACCGGACATCTCCACCCGCGACAAACCGCTCGCGCTATACGCCGCCCGGGTTCGTACCGGTGGCACTGTCGCGATTTATGCGAATGGTCAGCTGGTGCACCGCGCCCAGCAAAACGGCACTTTATGGAATAGCAGCCGCACCCCGCTCTGGATAGAATTCGCCAAAACCGACGATAGCCCGCCACTGCGCGAGATCCTGATACGCCTCGAACACAGCGCCAAAAGCCAGGTCGCGCTGTCGTCGATATGGATAGGCTCGACCGAATCTCTCTACAGCCGCTACCACGTCCGCTTATGGCTGCAGCAGGAATTGCCCGCCATGTTGAGCATGGCGTTTCTCGCGGTCGGCATTTTCGCGTTGCTGGTCTGGACGCAAAGAAAGCATGAGATCGCTTACCTGCTGTTCTTCCAGCTGGCAGCCACCGCCTTCCTGCGCGGACTGCATTTCTACAGCAGCATACCGATAGCGAATGACTGGTTTGCCTGGCTGACGGTCAACTCGCTGTTCTGGCTGGTCACCTCGGTGCATTTCTTCCTGCGCCAGTTACATGGACGGCCGCTGAAATGGCTCACGCGCGCGCTGGTCACCACTACCGTGCTGGTCGGTATACTGACCCTCCCGCTGTTTACCTTGTTGCCGAATACACCCAAGATCACGCCGCTCATCTACGTGGTCGCAGCGACTATGGGTGCGACTGCCGGTCTGATAGGCGGCATCAATGCGTGGCGTGTTTCAAGCGAAGGTCGGCTGATCGCAGTCGGCATACTGATTTGCACCTTGCTCGGTGTCGATGACTGGCTGCTGCAGAATAATTTCATCAGCCCGGAAGGCTGGTATCTGGGTGCTTACATGAATGCAGTCTGCTTTACCGTGTTCGGCGTGCTGATGTACCGTCGCTATGTGAACGCCATCAATGAAATAGAAGAAGTCAACGCCAGCCTCGCCCTGCGCCTGCAGCAGCGGGAAGCAGAACTGGAAATGAGTCATCAGCGCCTGCGTGAAATAGAACTGCGACAAACGATTAGCGACGAACGTCAACGCCTGATGCAAGACATGCACGATGGCCTGGGCTCCTCACTGATCAGCGCGATCCGTTCGATGGAAAGCGGTGGCATGAGCGAGCTGCAAGTGTCACAAATACTGAAGGATTGTCTGGACGACCTGAAGCTGACCATAGACTCGATGGAACCAGTAGACGCCGACCTATTGCTACTGCTCGCCACCCTGCGCTTCCGCCTCGAACCACGACTGGAAGGTACCGGCATTGCGCTGCATTGGGAGGTACAGGAATTGCCCACCATGAGCTGGCTCGATCCATCCAGCGCACTACATATCTTGCGCATTGTGCAGGAGAGTATCGCCAATATCCTGCGCCACACACGCGCCGATGCGATACGCGTGGCGACTGCACGCGACGTGGATGGCGTCACCATCAGCATCGAAGACAATGGCCACGGTTTTGATATAGAGCACGCACTGGCTAATGCAAATGGACGTGGCTTGCGTAACCAGCACAGGCGCGCACAGGCGCTGGATGGCAAGGTGAGCTGGCGCTCCAGTGCCACGGGAACGCTATTCCAGCTATGGCTGCCTTTGCAGCGCGGCGCATAGCCAGGCAATTTGCTTTATGCTGCAGGTATGAAACTGGTCCCCTTCAACGAAGACACTATCCTGCAGCGCTACGAATGGCGGGATGAAGATCGTCTGATCGGCTTCATCGACTATTACGTCTTTGATCAGGTATGCATGATCATGCATACCGAAGTGTCACCCGAGCTCGGCGGCCAGGGTTATGGCTCACGCATGGCGACCAGGGCGATCGAACATGTGCAGACGCTGGGCAAGCGCATCGTCCCTATCTGCGGTTTTTTCATCAACTACCTGCGCAAAAACCCGCAACATCACGCCCTCGTAACAGCAGAAAGCCGACGCATTTTCAGCATCGGCTTTCCGTAACAACTGTTAATGCCGGTCACACCTGCCCGTTCAGGAACAGGTGCTGGCAACATGCTTAACCCAGCGCAGGATAATCGGTATAGCCTTCAGCGTTACCGCTGTAGAAGGTTTCCGGACGCGGCGCATTCAAAGGCGCATCGTCTTTCAGACGACGTGGCAGATCAGGATTCGAGATAAACAGTTTACCGAATGCGACGGCATCGGCTTCGCCGGTGGCGATAACGTTCTCGGCGATTTCCTTGGTCATCTTTTCATTCGCGATATACACACCACCGAATGCCTTCTTCAGCTGCGGGCCAAGGCGATTTTCGCCCAGCGATTCACGCGCGCAAATGAATGCGATACCGCGTTTGCCCACTTCGGCGGCAACATAACCGAAGGTAGCAGCCGGATCAGAGTCGTGCAGATCGTGCGAATCACCGCGTGGTGCCAGGTGCAAACCTACGCGTCCTGCGCCCCACACTTCGATACATGCATCGGTTACTTCCAGCATCAGGCGTGCACGGTTCTCTATCGAGCCACCGTAGATATCGGTACGCTGATTGGTGCTGCTTTGCAGGAACTGATCCAGCAGGTAGCCGTTGGCACCATGCACTTCGACACCGTCAAAACCGGCACGCTTGGCATTCTCTGCACCTTTGCGATAAGCGGCAACGATGCCAGGGATTTCATCGAGCTCCAGCGCACGTGGCGTGACATATTCAACTTGTGGACGCACGATGCTGACGTGACCGGCAGGCTTGATCGCGCTAGGTGCGACCGGCAAATCACCGTTCAGGAACATAGGATGCGAAATGCGACCAACGTGCCACAGCTGCAGCGAAATCAGGCCACCTGCCTTATGCACGGCATCGGTCACTTTCTTCCAGCCCGCAACCTGTTCATCCGACCAGATGCCCGGTGTATCCGCATAGCCCACGCCTTGTGGCGTCACCGCAGTCGCTTCGGTCAGGATCAGGCCTGCCGATGCACGCTGCGCATAGTATTCGACCATCAGGTCATTCGGTACACGGCCGCCGCCAATAGCGCGCGAGCGTGTCAGTGGCGCCATGATGACGCGGTTAGCGAGAGTCAGGTCACCGACTTTGATAGGAGTAAATAAATGGCTAGTCATCATATTCTTTCAAAAAATTATTCAGGATTAAGCTACTGCAACAGCAGGTGCTGTCGCTTCATCACCGGCCAGGCACATCGATACGCGCATTGCCAACACTGCGGTCAGCGCAAGCACGCCTGCGGCCAACGGTACTGCCTGCAAACCAAAACCAGCACTGATCACGGAGCCACCGACCCACGCGCCCAGCGCATTACCAACATTGAACGCGCCGATATTCAGCGTCGCCACCAGATTCGGTGCTGCCTTGCCAAAGATCATCACGTTGACCTGCAAACCTGGAACCGCGGCGAATGACACCATGGCCCACAGGAATAAATTGATCTCTACAGAAATTAAATCAGGACTGGTCCAGCGCACGATGGAGCTGACTACTGCCAGCGCCAGGAAAATGCCGGTCAGGGCCGTACCCAGACGCCAGTCGGCGAGACGACCACCGATGTAGTTACCGACCGTCAGGCCGACGCCAATCAGAAATAGCGTCCAGGTCACACCGCGCGGCGACAGATGGGTAACGTCTTCCAGCAAAGGTGCGACATATGTAAACAGCGCAAAAGTTGCAGCAGAAAACAGCATGGTGGTTGCCAATGCAGCCCACAAACCGGCATTGCGCAATTGACCGATCTCGCCGCGCAAATCAGTTTTTTCTTCATGACGGTTCACCGGCATCACGCGCCACAAACCGATCAGTGACAGCACGCCGAGTATGGCCACGGCCCAGAACGGCATTTGCCAGCCAGCGACTTGACCCAGTGCAGTACCCAAAGGTACGCCCAGTACGTTCGCCAGCGTCAGGCCTGTAAACATCAATGCAACTGCGGAAGCCTTGCGGTTTTCCGGTACCAGGCTGGCAGCGACGACGGAGCCTATGCCAAAGAAAGCGCCATGACACAGCGCAGTGATAATGCGCGCCACCATCAGGAAGTTGTAATTGGTTGCAACCGCACACAAGACATTGCCAACGATGAAGATACCCATCAATAAGAGCAAGGCACGTTTGCGCGGCAACGAGGCTGTGGCCACTGCCATGATGGGTGCGCCTATCGCGACACCCAGGGCATAACCGCTGATCAACCAGCCGGCGCTGGGTATCGACACCGACAAGCTACGCGCCACATCAGGCAGCAAGCCCATGATGACGAACTCGGTGGTACCGATGGCAAAGGCGCTAAGCGCCAGGATGACTAAAGCTAAGGGCATACAGTCTTTCTGAATATGGGATTACAAATCGCCGTGTATCGAATCCAGAAAGGCCTGGATCGTGGCTTCATTGCGTTTGAAGAACACCCATTGACCGACACGACGCGGAGTAATCAACTCCGCCGCCTGCAAGGTCGCCAAGTGGGCGGAAATGGTGGATTGCGACAAGCCACTACGCTTGTCGATCATGCCGCAGCAAACACCGAAATCCAGCGGGTGCTCCTGCTCTGCGAAATACTCTTCAGGCGATTTCAGCCAGTGCAGGATTTGCCTGCGTACCGGGTTAGCCAGCGCTTTGTGTATAGCATCTATGTCCATGATGGTGATCCTTCCAAATGTCTCTGTTCATTACTTTTCGTTAAAATGCGAAACAAATATCGCCTTCATCAGAATTTAATATCGTAATTTTACGATATATAAAAAATGTTTGCTGGCAGCGGCCATTTTTTCCGCTGGTGCCTCTCAAGAATCTCGGGACTTCAGCTCATGGCGCAGTAGTTAACAGCCGTGGATAGCCTTGTTAACACCTGATTCCTTGTCATAAGCCTGTCATGCTCCGGTGCAACAATGCCGTACGGAAACACATCCAAGCAAGTCCAAACGGCTCTTACACCAGGCGCTCCGCCTGCGGCACTTGCCCACCATCCGATGGAAGACCTTCTGCCATGACCATACGCCTGCGTATCACCCTACTCGTCATACTGACCTTCATCGCCATCTCCCTGATTGGCGGCTACGCGGTATTCCAGTCACGCGGCAGCGCGGTCGAAGTAAAAACCGTTACCGAAGGCGTGGTGCCAAGCACCCTCGCCTCATCCGATCTGGTGGCCCAGCTGAAAGAAGTCCAGCTCTCGGCGATGGCCATCGTGTCCGAGCCGGATCAACAGATCGCCATACAGAACAATGAAAAATTGGTAGGCAAGAAAGCCATCCTCGAAAAAGCACTCGACAAGCAACTGGCGCAAGTCGACAGCCAGGCACAGCGCGGTCTGGTCGAGCAGGCGAACGAAAGCCTGGTCAACTACTTCGATGCGATAGACAGCACCATGCAGCTGAAGCTGGCAGGCAAGGAAGAAATCGCCAAGGCCTCATTGTTCGGCAACGTCGTACAGTTCCAGCAAGAACTCGAACAAATCATCGACACCCTGCGCATCGAGAAAAACCGCAGCAAGGACGTCGCGATTGCCGCCTTGAACGCGAACCTGGCAACCACCACTACTGCGATTACGGTCGTCACCATCCTCGCCGTGATCTTCCTGGCGACTATCGGTTTCCTGCTGTATCGCCAGATCACCGGCCCGATCAGCCGCATGCAAAAGATGATGAGCGAAATCGCAGCCAGCCAGGATTTCACCCGTCGCGTCCCTATCGATCGCATGGATGAAGTCGGTCACTCGATCAAAGCCTTTAACGGCATGCTGGAAAAAATTGAAGAAGCATCAGCGCTGGTACGCCAGAAGACAGCCGATATCCAGACCATGCTGCAAAACATCCCGCAAGGCATCCTGACCATCGTCGACGGCAACAAAATCCATCCGGAGTACTCGGCCTATCTGGAAACCGTGTTCGAAACCAAAGACATCGTCGGTCGCAACATCATGGACTTTGTGTTTGCTGATACCAATCTCGGCACTGATGCACTGGCGCAGATGGAAGCTATCGGTGGTGCCTGCATAGGTGAAGACTTAATGAACTTCGAGTTCAACCAGCACCTGATGGTTGGTGAAATCGAAAAACGCATGGCCGATGGCCGCGTCAAGGTACTGGACCTGAGCTGGTCGCCTATCATTGATGAAAACGACATAATCGTGCGCCTGATGCTGTGCGTACGCGACGTGACTGAACTGCGCCAACTGGCAGCAGAAGCCAACGAACAAAAACGCGAACTCGAAATCATTGGTGAAATCCTCGCGGTCAGCCAGGATAAATTTCATGACTTCATCATCAGCTCGCTGAAATTCATCGATGAAAACGAGCTGATCATCCGGCACAGCACCGACACCGGCGAATTTACCATCGCCAAATTATTCCGCAATATGCACACCATCAAGGGCAATGGCCGCACCTACGGTTTGCTGCACCTGGCCGACATCGTCCACGAAGCGGAGCAGCACTACGACGAATTGCGCAAACCGGACAGCGGCCGTGTATGGAACCAGGAATTGTTGCTGGATGAGCTGGCCGGTGTACGCGCTGCGATTGAACGCTATGCGCGCATCAATGAAGTCAGCCTGAGCCGTCAAGGCCCGGGCCGCGGCGGCAAGATCGACAGCTATCTGATGATAGATAAAAAACACATCCAGGAAAGCCTGCATCGACTGGAAAACGTCAACACTGCAAATCTGCATGAACTGGTAGCTGTCCGTAATGCAGTACGTCGCACGCTGCGCCTGCTCGGCACCGAACGTCTGGATGAAACACTGTCCGGCGTGATCGCTTCGATGCCAGCGCTGGCAGAAGAGCTGGGTAAGCAAGCACCTGTCATCGAGATCAAGGATGGCGGTTACGTCGTGCATAACCAGATCAGCGCCCTGCTCAAGGATGTCTTTATGCACCTGATCCGCAACGCGATGGATCACGGCATAGAAACACCGGAAGTACGCGTCGCAAACGGCAAGCCAGAAGCCGGCAAAATCAGCCTGCACATGGGTATGGATGAACACACGCTGAACATCAGCTTGCGTGACGATGGTCGCGGCCTGGCATTGAAACGCATACGCCAGATCGCACAGCAAAAAGGGTTGCATGAAGCACCGGAACAACTGGATGACTTGGCTGCCGCACAACTGATCCTGCAGGCAGGTTTCTCCACCGCAGACAAAGTCAGCGAAGTATCCGGTCGTGGCGTCGGCATGGATGCGGTGCTGGCCTTCGTCAGCCGTGAAGGCGGCACAATAGATATCCAGTTTGACGATGATGCAGTCGGCGCCGACTTCCGTCAGTTCCACCTCACTGTGGCCCTGCCCGCTGCATTTGGCGTCAAGGCCGATGAAGCTGATGACAACTTGTTGCACGAGTTGTTGCAAACGCCTTTGTCTGAACACAGCAGCAACAAGGATGCGCAAGACGATAGCCGCGTTGCTTAAGCAGCGTCATCACATGCACTACTGAACCGAGAATCACATTCATCATGCTTAACTCTATTATTTTCTTCGTCGTCGGCTTCCTGCTCTGTGGCCTGTTGCAGCAATGGCGTATCCGCAAGCTGCAACAACGCCTGAGCGGCATGGTCGACATCGCACAAGCGCAAGCGCTGGAACAGGATTTGCAAAACGTCATGCGCGACATGCAGCAAAAGATGGAACAGCATGAGCAATTGCTGGAACAGGAAAAACTGGTGAACCAGGAACAACTGTCACAGCTGCAAGAGGAGCATGAGCAACTGATACAAAGTCTGTCCGAGCGTAACGCCGACAGCAATGCAGTCGCGGTAGAGAATTGCGAACGCGCTGCCGACACCATTGCCCGTCTGATGGGTCTGATCAAAACCTTTGAACGCTGGCACGACGACATGGGCGTGCTGATCAAGCACAACCGTGAAATGCGCGTGAAGAACGACGAGTTCGCCCTCATCGTGAATCAGGTCATCATCGTTGCGCTGAATGCATCGATAGAAGCAGCACGGGCCGGTGAATATGGCCGCGGCTTCGCGGTGGTCGCCGCTGAAGTACGTTCACTGGCACAACGCGCAGAGAAACTCTCGAAAAGCTATCGCAGCAATCTGCACGAAAGCGACCTCATCACCACCACTACCTTCCAGGACCTGCAGGCAGGCGGCAAGATGATTGTCGGTGCCGTCATCGGCCTCAACCTCGTCAACGACAAAACCAAAGAAGCACTCACCGTTTAAGCATCATGATCAGCCCACACGCCCAGGAAGGCTTTGACCTCCTCCTCATACGCTCACTGAAAGCCAGCCTGCCGTCGGCGCTGCAGCATAGTGAAATCGGCATCACTTCCGATGTCACCAGCCTGATCGAACAGGAAGCGGTCGTCCTTACCGTTTCTTCCTATTTGTTCCGCCTGATGGTGATGATCCACTTCAAGCAGGATGCGCAAACCAGATCCTATATGGCTGGCCTGCATGAAACGTCGGAAACAGGTGACGACAAACAAGCCTTCCATGACGCGATAGCGGAGTACGGCAATTTGTTCTGCGGCATCCTGAATCGTGAACTCGGCAGCTACTTCCCGCACATCGGCATGTCCACGCCCAACTTCCTCGATGGTCACTGCCTGTCCTATATACAGATGCTCAATTGCAGCCACATCCAGCACTTCGCGGTGGATGTCGATGGCAGCCCTTTGTTCCACGTCAGCCTGTGCGTCAGTGCTTATGACGATATCGATTTTGAAGTAGCAGAAGATGAAGCAAGCGCCAGCACCGGCGAACTTGAACTGTTTTAAACCAATTATTTTAGAAATTACTTGAGAAGAAAAACATGGCAAAAATACTGGTAGTCGATGATTCCGCCACCGTCCGTAATGAAGTCGGTGATTACCTGAAGAAAAATGATCTGGATGTGGTGCTGGCAGTCGACGGCCGCGACGGCCTTGCCAAGATGAAAGGCGACAGCTCCATCAAGCTGGTGATTTCAGACGTGAACATGCCGAATATGGATGGCCTGACCATGGCGGAAAAAATCCGCAGCGAACTCGGCAACAGCAGCGTCAATATCATCATGCTGACCACCGAAAACTCGCCGATGATGAAAGAACGCGGCAAGGCTGCCGGTATCAAGGGCTGGATCGTCAAACCATTCAAAGGCGATGCCGTACTCGCTACCTTCAAAAAACTGGTGGCCTGATAGTTTTATCGAATCTGCTAGTTGTAGATGGGCAGCGCCAGGAATAGTTTGATCACCAGCGCATTCGCGATGTCGATAAAGAATGCGCTGACCATGGGCACCACCAAAAATGCCACATGTGACGGCCCGAAACGTTCGGTCACCGCCTGCATATTCGCTATCGCGGTCGGTGTCGCACCCAGGCCAAAGCCGCAATGCCCCGCCGCCAACACCGCAGCATCATAGTTGGAACCCATCACCTTGAAAGTGACGAACGCGGCATAAGCCGCCATCGCTACTGCCTGCACTGCCAGTATCAGCAAGACCGGCAAAGCCAGCGTCGCCAGATCCCACAAGCGCAAGCTCATCAAGGCCATGGCCAGGAATAGCGACAAGCTGACATTGCCCAGCAACTGGATCGCCCGTTCAAAAATCTTGTAGCCCACCAGTGCCGACAAACTATTGCTCAGCACCACACCGACGAACAGTACACAGACAAACGTCGGTAATTCAAATGCGGTGCCGTTCAATTGGCTCGCAAACATGGTGCCGACCGAAAGGCTGATCGCAATCAAGGCCAGCGCTTCTATGAAAGCCTGCGGTGTAATCAATTGCACCGCCTTAGGCTGCTCGAAGCTCTGCAGTATCTGGTCCTCATCTTCCGGCTCGGTTGCAGTTGATTGCAACTTGAAGCGCCGCACCAGGAACCCCGCCACCGGGCCGCCGACCAGTCCACCCAGGACCAGACCAAAGGTGGCGCAGGCAATCGCAATTTCGGTCGCTGCTGCCAGACCATGCCGCTCGGCAAACACTTTGCCCCAGGCCGCACCAGTGCCATGACCACCAGACAGTGAAATTGACGCACCAAGCAAACCGATTAGCGGGTCCAGCCCCATCAGCTTCGCCATGCTGATGCCTATGATGTTTTGCGCGACCAGCAAACCGAGCACGACGAGCAGGAACAAAGCCAGCGTACGCCCGCCTGCTTTCAGGCTGGCAAGATTCGCATTCAAGCCTATGGTGGCAAAGAAGGTCAGCATCAGCGGCCCCTGCAGGCTGCCATCGAACTGCACCCGCATGTCGGATACGCCACGCAGCGCAAACAGGAGCAATGCAACCAGCAAACCACCGACTACCGGCTCGGGGATGCTATAGGTTTTGAGGAAGGAGGAAGACGCGACCAGCTTGCGTCCCAATAACAATACCAGCGATGCTGCAACCAGCGTTTCCAGTACGTCCAGGCTAATCATCTGCTTCCTTTCGATGGGTGGACCGACGATCAGAACACAAGCAATAGCCTCACATTACAGCACTGCAATTTTTCCTTCAAGCTGCTTGGGTGTAACCGAAGCACGTAAAGCGTCGGCAAACGAGGTCAAGGCGGGCGTCCAGCCGGTACGCTCGGCAGCGACAAAATAGGTATCCACCACGCCCAGTCGCTGCGGCAGTTTCAGGCTGTAAATCGGAAAGCGGTGTTTATGTGCATCGAACACCACCTTGGGCATCAGTGCATAGCCCATACCGGCACCGACACAACCGAGGATCGCATCAAGCGAACCGAAATCCACCATGCGCGAAGAAAACACCCCAATGTCAGCCAGCAGCACATCGACGCGCTGACGATAACTGCACCCCTGGCCAAATACCAGGAATGTTGACGCCCGTAATGTATCGGCCGACGGCATGCTCTTCATCGGAGTAGCAGACACCAGCACCAGCTCTTCACGATAGGCTTTGGACTGATACAGGCGCGGATCCTCCAGCTTGCCAGCGATGAAGACACAATCGAAGCGCCCTTCATTCAGACCGACCACCAGTTTGGCGGTCGGCCCGGTGGTGAGCTTCAGGTCAACTTCCGGATGATCGGCGTGAAATTGCGTCAGCAATGGTGGCAGGCGCAGCGCAGTCGTCGTTTCCATCGCGCCTACCCGCAGGCTGCCACTGACATTTCCACCCTTGAACAAGGCCAGCGCTTCGTCATGCGCCTGCAACATGCGTTCAGCATAAGCCATCAAGGTAAAGCCAGCCGAGCTCGGACGTGCGCGTACGCCGCGCTCTATCAGTTGCGCGCCGACTTCATCTTCCAGCTTCTTGATATGCGCGGTCACATTCGACTGCACCGTGTGATGACGCTCGGCAGCCGCGACAAAACTGCCGGTTTCAGCAACCGCCAGAAACAAACGTAGTGACTTCAGATCCATGATTCCACCTCATGCCGCATCTCTAAACGTGATACAGCATATCATTACTAATCGTTTGTAGTGTTAGCAGGCTCAGCCTATGATGTATCTACAAAACGCGTTCTTGTGCCACAGGAAACCATATGCCCTCACGTAGCGACTTGCCCGCCATCGCAGTTGGAACCACCGCCACCCTGGCTGCGGTCGGCCTGGCACGCCTCGCCTACACGCCATTGTTGCCAGCTGTCATCCATCAGGGCTGGTTCCACAGTTCGCAGGCGGTTTACCTTGGGGCCGCCAACCTGCTCGGCTATTTGCTGGGCGCCTTGCTGGCGGTTCGTTTATCCGAACGTTTTGACACGCGCAAACTATTGGGCATCTCCTTTGCCAGCATCGTACTGAGCTTCGTACTGTGCGCACTGCCGGCGGCGTTTAGCTGGTTTTTCGTCTGGCGCTTTATCTCGGGGCTGGCGGGCGGCTTGTTGATGGTGCTTGGTCCTTCAGTCGCGCTGACCGCGATCCCGCCGGAGCGTCGGGGCCTTGTTGCTTCATTCGTGTTCACCGGCATCGGCATGGGCGCAATATTGTCGGCCAGCCTGATACCCATGTTGCTACGCCTGAACCTGAGCGCAGCCTGGCTGGTACTCGGGCTCTTATCGCTGGGCGCAGGCTTGCTGGCAGACTGGGGCTTGCGTCGCCTCACACTCAACAAAGCACTGACGTCCACTCAGCCGGATGTCGCATTGCCCGTTCCGGCACTCAGTCTGGCCGCGCTGCTGGTCGTACTGGCTTACGGCCTGGACGCGATCGGTTTCATCCCGCACACCGTATTCTGGGTCGACTTCCTCGATAGGGAAAACGCACTGGGCACCGACGCAGCATCCATGCAGTGGCTGCTATTTGGCATAGGCGCGATCATCGGCCCCTTGTTGGCCGGTTATCTCGGCAAGCGCTTGGGCTGGCACCGTAGCCTGGCTTTGGGCTTTTTTATCAAGGCCGCCGCGATTGCGATTCCGCTGCTGTCGATTACACTCTTCTGGCGCTCGGCTTCATCGCTCATCGTCGGCATCATGGTGACCGGCATGGTGACCCTCACCTCGGGACGCGTGATGGAACTGGTCGGCCCTGCCGCTTATAAACGGGTATGGGGTATAGGCGCAGTATCATTCTCCAGCGCACAAGCTTTGTCCGGTTACGGCATGTCGGCACTATATGGCGTACTCGGCACTTACCTGCCGCTGTTTGCGATCGGCAGCCTGGTCATGCTGAGTGCCTGCCTTTTGCTCATGCTCACACCCAGAACGCAAACTACACCCGCCGCTACGATCAACCTCTGCAAGAACGGACACTGATATGGAACTCCTGCTCAATCGCACCTCGCCTTATGCCCGCATCGCACGCGTAGTTGCGCTGGAAAAAGGCTGCGCCGACAAGCTGGTATTAGTCTGGAGCGATCCATGGAATGAAGATGCCAAGCTGCTGCAACACAATCCGGTGCGCCGCGTACCGGTACTGGTCACAGATGACGGTCACAGCATTACGGAATCGCTGCTGATCGCTTTATATCTGGATCAGGTCGGCACTGGCGACACGCTGCTGCCGCCCGCGCGCTATGCAGAAATCCTGCAACTGACAGGCTGGGCGCAAGGCTTGATTGATGCGGCGTTCACCACCATGATCACGCGCAAGCACCACGGCAAGGAAATCGATGACAGCGTGCTCGGCCAGCGTCGCCGGCAAGCGATAGAACGTACCTTGCCCGCGTTGAACACTGCCTATACAGTGTCCTTGCCATCATCTGATTCCGTGACGCTGGCAGATATCGTCATCGCCGTGGCACTCGACTACATCTCCTTCCGTTTGCCGGAAGTCGAATGGCAAGGCAAGTATCCGGCGCTGTCCGCCCTGCGCACCCGCATGCTGCAACGTGACAGTTTCTCAAGCACTGTTTTCAGTTGATGACGGACGGCTGAACCACCAAAACAACAAAGCCAGTCCGCTGACGGCAGCGCCCAGCATACACACCGCCGACCAGCCGCCGTAAGCAAAAGCTCTGGTCGCGGCGATCGCACCCAGACCACTGCCCGCCGCATAAAACAGCATATAACAGCCGACCAGACGACTCGACGATCCCTGCTGCACGTTAAAGATCATGCTTTGATTCGTCACATGTATCGCCTGCCCGGCCAGATCCAAAGCAATAATGCCAACAACCAGGAACACCCAACCATGCTGCATCAGTGCCAGCGGCAACCACGACATAACTAACAGTATCAAGGCAAGCGCACTGGTTCTTTGTCCCCAGCCCTGGTCCGCCCAACGTCCGGTCCGGCTCGCAGCCAGCGCACCGAGCACACCAATCAGGCCGAGCGCACCTATCGTTGTCTTTGAATAGTTATAGGGTGCGGCACTGAGCGGCAACACTATCGCACTCCAGAAAATACTCAACGCAGCAAACATCAGTAGCGCAATCACGCCGCGCACTTGCAGCACACGTTCACGCCACATCAACTGTCCCATCGAAGCCAGCAATTGAGGGTAAGACAAACCAGAAGGATGGCTTGTACGCTGCGGCAACACGCGCAGCAAAACCAAAGCCAGCATCACCATCAACCCTGCCGACACCATGTACACCATGCGCCAGCCTGAGAGGTCCGCAATTGCTCCTGCCAGTATGCGCGCCGACAGCAAGCCGACCAATACACCAGCCTGCGTCGTGCCAACCACACGACCACGCTCGGTTGGTGCAGCGATCGTCGCCGCATACGCAATCAAGCCTTGCGTCATCGCCGTCCCCAGCATGCCGACGAACAGCATCCCTATCAATAAATAAACCGGCGTCGCTGCGGCAGCCACCAGCAACAATGCCAGCGCCAGTGCGCCCAGCTGCGCCAGCAGCAGGCGACGCCGATTCAACATATCACCGAGCGGCACCAGCAACAGCAAAGCAACTGCGCTACCCAGCTGCGTCACGGTCACGACTATGCCGATGACACCTGTTGCCACCTTGAAGTCGGCTGCCAGCGCATCCAGCAAGGGCTGTGCATAGTAGACATTGGCCACGCTCAAACCACAGGCGATGGCAAACAGCCACACCATCCAGTCCGGGACGCTGGCGTCCGTGTCGGATTCTGCGCAGGAATTTAGTAAGGTTGTTGAAACTTGCTGGCAAGACATAGGACACTCCAATCTGGTTGCAATTTAAAACCAGTTGAAGCATATCGAATATGGTTTTAAAATGCAACCAGATATTTTCATTGCAGAGGAAGCATCCATGTCCAGAAAAGCAAGCCAGCAAGCAGAGCCCTGCCCGGTCGCCCGCGCGCTCGATGTCATCGGCGACAGATGGTCGCTGCTGATCGTACGCAATGCCTTCGACGGCATGGGACGCTTCGGTGACTTTCAAAAAGACCTGGGTATCGCCAAGAACATCCTGTCCGATCGCCTGCACAAGCTGATAGAGCAAGGCATATTGGAAGCGATACCCGCAACCGACGGCAGCGCTTATCAGGACTATGTACTGACCGTGAAAGGCGAAGCACTCTTCACGCTCATCGTCAGCTTGCGGCAATGGGGTGAAGAATATTTGTTTGATAAAGATGAACCACGTTCGTTGCTGCTGGAAAAACAAAGCGGCAAGGTCATACCCAAAATAGAAGCACGCTCAGCCAACGGTCGCAAATTAAATGCCAGCAACACCCGGGTACAGAAACTCAACGGCTGACAATACACTTGGCAGTATGCAAACTGCCTTAAGTTGTCCTTAAGTATTGCCGCCTAATCTGCCTCCCGTACCAGTTAACAACGGGAAGCAGGCATGAACCAGACCGATAAAGCCCCACCTTACACATCCCTAGTCGCGGCCACGCGGACGCAAAAACTCTCCATCAAGAGCATGATGCCCATGCTCGGCGTATTCCTGCCGGCATTGTTGTTCTGCGCACTCGCAATCGACATCAAGAACGACGTCGGCTATGCCTTCGATTCATCCTTCCTGCTCGCGCTGCATGCATACGCGACGCCTTTGCTGGATAAGCTGGCGCTGAAAATATCGGCCGCCGTTACCGTGTTCAGCTTGTTGGTACTGGCGGTGCTGGTACTCAAGCGAGAATGGCATGCGCTGCTGTTCTGGCTGACCGCAGTCGGTGGCTCCGCCATCCTGAACGTGACCGTCAAGCACATAGTCGAACGGCACCGCCCTGCCTTGTGGGCGCTGGCCGCACCGGAAAACACCTTCAGCTTCCCGAGTGGTCATGCGATGCAAGCGATGACGCTCGCGCTGGCACTGGTTTTCCTGCTACGTGCATCACGCCATCTGCGCGTCATAGTGATAGCAGCAGGCGCATTCGTGCTGCTAGTTGGCTTCTGCCGCATGTACCTCGGCTTGCACTATCCATCCGATATCGCCGCCAGCCTGCTGCTTTCGTTGGCATGGGTCACCAGCGTCACCATGCTGTTTGACCAGCGGCGTTTGCTCCTGTTTACAAGCAATAAATTTCCTGCGGGCAAGCAATCGCATGCTTAACCCGCTCTTAACGTCGGCAGCGCTAGCCTGCTCGCACAGGCTGGCCCCGACGGGGGCGGTTTTGCCATGAATGGAGCAAGCATGCGGGTACTACTGGTAGAAGACGATACGATGATAGGCGAGAGCCTGGAAGAAGGATTGCGCAAGGAAAACTACGCAGTCGACTGGGTGCAGGATGGTCACGCGGCTGAGCTGGCGCTGTGCAATCACACTTACGACCTCATCCTGCTCGATATCGGTTTACCGCGCAAAGATGGCATCTGCGTACTAGATGACTATCGCCGCAAGCAAGGCGATGCCGCCGTACTCATCCTGTCGGCTCGCGACGCTACCAGCGCCCGCATACAAGGTCTCGATGCAGGTGCCGATGATTACCTGATCAAACCATTTGACCTCGATGAATTGTTCGCCCGCATGCGCGCGCTGATCCGACGCCGTGCCGGACGCAGCAATCCGGAACTCACTTATGCAGACTTAAGTATCAACCCGGCGACCCGCACCATTACCTACAAAGGTGTACCACTGCATTTATCCGCACGCGAATTCGCACTGCTGCTGGCGCTGGTCGACCAGCCCGATCGCGTCATGTCACGCGCACAGCTGGAAGAACGTTTGTATGGCTGGAATGAAGAAATAGGCAGCAATGCAATTGAAGTATACGTACACGGCTTGCGCAAAAAGCTCGGAACGGATTTCATCAAAAACGTGCGCGGCATAGGCTACAAGCTGGGATTGGCAGCATGATCAGCATACGACGCAAATTGCTCATGTATTTGTTTGGCGGCATGATCTCTGCCACCTTGCTGGCTGGCTTTGCCACATATGTGCAAGTACGGCATGAGATGAATGAAATGTTCGACTACCAGTTGCAGCAGATCGCGACGGCCTTCCCTACAGAATTATCGACCGGTCATACGCTACAGGTCGGTGATGACTCGGAAGACGAAGTCATGCTGCAGATCTGGGACAAGGATAATCAACTGCTGTTTACCTCGGCACCGACCATCAGTCTGCGCCGTGTCAGCACCACAGGCTTCAGCAAGACCAAACTAAACCAGCAAAACTGGCGCGTCTATAGCCAGCTGGATCAAGGTCGCTTCATCCAGGTATCGCAGCCGACTGCCATCCGTAACCGCATGGCGGCATCCATGGCTTTGCGTTCGCTGATCCCATTTGTGGTGCTGATTCCATTGCTCGGCCTGCTGATCTGGATCGTGGTCGGGCGCGCACTGCAGCCGATAGGACGTCTCGCCGCCTCCATCAATCAGCGTACGCCGGAAGCACTGGAAACCATCAGCGACGAAGCCTATCCACCGGAATTGCAGCCCATGCTGCTGGCGTTGAACGGTTTGCTGACACGTCTCGAACAAGCCCGCACCACGCAGCGTGCCTTCGTCTCCGATGCCGCGCATGAATTGCGTACACCATTGGCGGCGCTCAAGCTGCAGCTGCAACTCGTGGAGCGCGACAACGAAGATCCCAAGCTACAGACCGGCCTGGCCAGATTGCACGAACGCCTGAACCGCGCCACCCATCTGGTGCAACAACTGTTGACGTTGGCCCGACATGAAGGACGCGTGCCGGATCGGCATTATCGACGAGTCGACCTGCAACAACTGGTGTCCGGTGTCGTATCCGACCTCGCACCACAGGCAGAAAACAAACACGTCGATCTGGGCGTAGTCGCACCCGCCGAAGGCAGCAACAGCGGTAGCCATATCTACGCGTACGGCGATGAAGAAAACCTGCGCGTCCTGCTCGGCAACCTTGTCGATAACGCAGTGCGCTATACACCAGCGCATGGTCGGGTCGATGTCAGTGTATCGAGTGTTGATGGTCACGCCTTGTTGCAGGTTGCCGATAACGGCCCCGGCATACCTGTCTCCGACCGCGAACGCGTCTTCGATCGCTTTTACCGTCGCGAAGGCAGCGGCGAGTCCGGCAGCGGTCTCGGTCTCTTCATCGCCAAAACCATCGCTGCCCAGCACGACGCCAGCATTGCACTGGACAGTGGCACCGATGGCAAAGGCTTGCACGCCACCATACGCATCAAACAAGTCAGCGTCGAAGCCACACCACGCATGGATCAACGCCCGGCCGGCCTTCCCTCTCAGAGAGCAGCATGAATCCCCAAACACTTCCTGAATCCATTTCATTTGCAGAAGCTCCGTCACCTACCAAGCATAGAAAAGTACCTTCCTATCTCTGGTACTTGCTGGCCGCCACCTTGCTATTGTTGGCTTATCGCATAGGCCTGATGGCACTGCTGCCCTTGGCGGATACCACCGAAGCAAGATATGGCGAAATCGCGCGACAAGCGGTGAGCAACGGTTACTGGCTGATGCCGCACATCGACCCGCAAACACCGTTCTTCGCCAAGCCACCACTCTCCACCTGGGCTAGTGCTGTTTCGATGGAAATATTCGGCATCAATGAATTTGCTGCACGCCTGCCCGCATTACTCGCATCCGTGCTGGCTATCGTGGTCGCGATGGGTTTTGCAAAGGAAATGAAGCTGCGTCGTAGCTGGCTGGTCGCGCCGGTGTTGGCTGCATCGCCGCTGTTCTTCCTGTGCGCTGGTGCTGTCATGACCGATGCCTTGCAAATGGTGATCATCGTTGCTGCGCTCTACTTTGCATGGCGTACCTTAAATAGTAGTGGCGATGACGCCTTCAAATGGCGGCTTGCATTCTGGAGCATGATAGGACTCGGTGCCTTGTGCAAAGGCCTGGCGACCTGGGCGCTGATCGGTTTGCCATTGATCGCATACGCATTGGTGGAGCGACGTCCGTGGCAAATGTTCCGCCAGGTATTCAGCTGGGGTGGACTGGCACTGGCGCTGGGTATCTTCATGCCTTGGTATATCGCGGCTGAGTACGCCAATCCGGGCTTTCTCAACTACTTCATCATCGGCGAACACTTCTCACGCTTCCTGGTACCCGGCTGGAAAGGCGATCACTACGGCATCGCGCAACAGCAACCTATGGGTGCGATCTGGGTGTTCTGGAGCATAGGCATATTGCCGTGGCTAGGCATCTTTGTTAGTGAGTTGCTGCGTTTCTTTGGCAAGCGCCCTAAGCAATCGCTGGCGATAGAACGCTTCCTCTGGTGTGCGACGCTGGCACCACTGCTATTCTTCAGCTTCAGCCGCAACATCATCTGGACCTATGGCCTGACCGCTGCCCTGCCTTTCAGCGTACTGGTGGCGAGATGGCTGGAAAACGCGTCGGCTAGCATGCAGACGCGCACTGGCATCTCACTCGCAATGCTGGCCATATTGGCTATCATGTGCGGTCCATATATCGTCAGCAAAGCCAGCGCCAATTCCGACCGCGATTTGATACAGGCCTTCCATCGTGCGGCTACACCAGGCATGCAACTCGCGTATAAGGTACGCCCTGAGTATTCGTCCGATTACTATGCACGCAATACCTTGCACTATGAACCGGACGCATCCCTGAGCAAGAATACCTATAATGAATTGGTCGTGGTCGATCGCAATGAATTAGAACGACAAGCGATCACTGCTGACCATATCCTGTTTGTCGGAAAAACGCGCGCGCTGGTTCGGCCGGAGTAAAGAGATTTGGTAAGAGCGATTAGAAAACATCCAGCCGATACCCCCTAGTATAGACCGTCACCAACTTTACATTGTTGTCCGGGTCCAGGCGTAACTTGCTCCTCATACGCGACATATGTGTGCTCAGTGCGCGAGAGCCGACTACCGATGTACGCCCCCAAATTGCATTCATAATTTTTTCTTTGGAAACCACCTGGCCGGCATGGGAAAAAAGCAGTACCGCGATTTCAAACTCCTTGGGCTCCAAAGCTACCGGATGCCCGTGTACAGTGGCAATTCCCTGTTTCAAATCAAAACAATAAGAACCAACTCCCAGTAAATCGGGAATGTGTCGTGTTACAGTCCTTTCTTCAGAAACAGGTAATGGAGAAATTTTCAGCAGTGCCTGGATACGGAACGTTAACTCTGATGCACTGACAGGTTTGCTCACATAGTCGTTTGCACCTGCCCTGATGCCCTGGACTACATCTGCGTCCGAGATACGATGCGTAAGGAACATCACCATCATATTTTTACTCGCGCTATTCCTGACCATACGGATGACATCACTACCTTCCATATCCGGCAACAGCGACTCCAGTATCAGTAAATCAAATCGCTTGTAATGCAAGGCGTTTATCAGGGATAGCCCATTAAAAAACGCCGTGCATTCATGGCCTGCATCGACAACTATGCGCTGCAGGACGTTGGACTCCAGCTGATCAGCCTCCAGCGTCGCTATTCTCATTTTTTAAAGTGTTTAACGTTGATGGCCAGTACTCAAACTCGGTGCTGCGCGCAGGCTAGCGCGCCCTTCCGCTTTCAACACGGAAGAGACGCGGTATGAAACAAATTGCTCGCGGGATTTAAAGCGCTAGGTCAGTTGAACTTATCGGCTCAACCTATTTGGTGGTATAGCCGCCGTTGATCAGGACGGTCTGGCCAGTGATCCACCAGCCATCACTGACCAGGTGCCGGATGAAAGGAACCACGTCTTCGATATCGGTCAGGCCGGTCTTGCTGTAGCCGGACAGCGCAGCCGCTGTCTTGTGATAAGCCACAGCATCTGCACCTTCAGCCGGATAGAAGAAAGATGTATCCATAGGGCCCGGGCCAACAGCTGTCACCGAGATACCGCGTGCACCGAACTCTTTGGCCGCAGCGCGCGTGTAGTGCTCCACTGGCGCCTTGGTACCTGCATACGCGGCATAGAAAGGCGTGAACGCACCGAGCAAGGAAGTCACCAGCGTGCAAACCTTGCCATCGTCATTGACGTGTTTGCCTGCTTCTTTCAGGAAGAAGAAAGCCGACTTGCTATTCACAGCTGTCATGTCGTCATACTCGGCTTCGCTAGTTTCGGTCATCGGTTTCTTGAGCACCTTGCCAACGGTGTTGATGGCGATGTCTGGTCGCCCCACTGCTGCAATCGTGTCGGCGAACAGTTTTTCAACAGCAGCAGCAGAGGTCAGGTCGCCCTGCAGCGTGACAGCCTTGGCACCGGCGCGCTCAATCGCGGCTGCAGTCTCTTTCGCCTCAGCGGCGCTGGCTGCACTGTTGTAATGGATGGCGACGGCTTTCGCACCTTGTGCCGCCAGATCGCGCGCAATCAGGCCGCCGAGGTTCTTGGCTCCGCCGGCGATGAGTACGACTTTACCTTTGATAGTGTGTTTGCTCATGTCAACTCCGTTGTATGGATGGTAGGCCTGTCCACTTTACGGTCGAAGACACTTGTTAATAAACAACTCATTTATGTATAAACTATTCAGAATTCATTACCAATAAAGCGCCATGGATCGCATAGACCAACTCAGCATCTTCATCCGAGTCGCACATAGCGGCGGCTTCACTGCAGCCGCAGATCAGCTCGGACTGCCACGCCCCACGGTTTCGCTGGCGATCCAGCAATTGGAAACCCGACTGGATACGCGTTTATTTCATCGCACCACGCGTCGCGTCAGCCTGACCCGCGAAGGTGAGATGCTGCTGGAGCGCGCGATCAATCTGGTGGCTGACAGTGAAACGTTGGAACAGCAATTCAAGCTGCGTACGCGCGGAATGGCTGGCCGCTTGAAAGTGGATTTGCCGAGCAGGATTGCGCGCCGCCACGTCGCACCTGCGCTGCCGAAGTTCTTTGATCGCTTTCCGGATATAGAAATAGACCTGGGTTCCAGTGACCTCCCGATAGACCTGGTACATGAAGGCATCGATTTTGCGCTACGCGTCGGCCAGGTTGTGTCCGACAGTCTAGTTGCCCGCCCCCTGGGCAGCTTCCATATGATTAATTGCGCCAGTCCCGCCTATCTCCGCCGTCATGGAACACCACTAAGCCCGGCTGATCTGTCCCAGCACCTGACGGTACATTACGCCTTGCCGAACGGTGGGCGCGCCGTGCAATGGGAATGGGAAGAAGACGGCCAGTTGCAAACCGTGGTGATGAATGCGCAGGTCTCGGCCAACACTGCTGAAACGTATATCGCTTGCTGCCTGGCCGGGATGGGACTGATCCAGATTCCAGCGTTTGATGTACGCGATCATTTAATGGCAGGTGAGCTGGTCGAAGTGTTGGCGGACTGGCGCGCACCATCGATGCCGGTACAGATCGTCTATCCACACCGACGCGGCCTGTCACCGCGTGCGCAAGTGTTCAGCAACTGGATGACCGAACTGCTGGGTCCCTACCTGAATTAGTTAACAATTGTTATTTTGTTGCAAGAAGGAAATTTTTCATTCAGTATTCAGCCGTCCCTGCCGAGATTACATACAGGGATATGCAATCTATATCGATTCCTTAATCGGCCTTGACTCGACTATGCAGAAATTGACATCTGCATACTGAATCAATAGGGAACCATGAATGACTAATTCCAATACTGATGCTTTGCATTGTGCAAATACTGTAACTGCTTCCAAAGACGACATGCCAGCGTGGTGCGCGGCTTACCGTCACCATCAGCAGTCCGCGCATCGAAGCACACCCATCCCTTATCGTCACGCTTTTATCCTGTCTACCGCGCTCGCTGCATTGCTATATGCAGGTGCCGGTATGCAGCAGGCGCGTGCGCAATCAGTAAGCTCCACTGGTGACTTGAGCTCTCTACCCCCTGGAGGTGCACAGAACTGGGATGTCGGTGGCGATCTGGCCGTTGGAGATACCGGTATCGGAACCTTGCTGATCGACGCTGGCGGTACCGTCACCAACGACTGGGCCTACATAGGTAACACAGGTACTGGTAATGGAACCATTACCGTGCAGGGTACAGACGGCATGGGAAATGCCTCGACCTGGGCCAGTTCCGGCCGTGTGTTAGTCGGTGTTAGCGCAAGCAGTATCGGTGCGCTCAATATTCTGAATGGCGGCGTAGTGAGGAACAGCGGATCAGCCGTCATCGGCTACGATGGCGGTAGCACAGGTACTGTGCTTGTCTCCGGAGCCGGATCAACCTGGGAAAATCCTCTCACGCAATCGTTTCAAATCGGGACTAGCGGCAACGGCACACTACTGATCAACAACGGCGGTACGGTACATAGCGGTCAGGGGATTATTGGCTACCAGACCGGCGGCACTGGACAAGTTACCGTCTCCGGCTTCGGGTCAAGCTGGGACCCGGTAGATAATATCTATGTCGGTTTCGGCAGCACAGGAACGCTGGAAGTACTTGAAGGTGCAACGGTAAGCACCATGCAAAATGGCGGTGGTGCTGCAACGATCTATGTGGGCTACGCAAATGGCGGCCAGGGCACAGTCAACGTCTCTAGCAGTACCGGCAATACGTCGACCTTAAGTGTTACTGATGATCTGGCCATCGGCGTTGACGGCTTGGGCACCGTGAATGTCGACAAAGGCGGCTTGATAACGGTCGGTGATGATGTTCAGATCGGTAATAACGCCACCGGTAACGGCACATTGCATCTCAATGGCGATGCCAGCGGGCGCGGTATCGTCGAAACTGGCTCCGTAGTTGCAGGAGCCGGCACCATCAACCTCGACCTCAACGGCGGCATACTGCGCGCTAACCGCAATGAAACCAATTTCCTGAATGGATTCACGGGACTGACCGTCGGAACCGAAGGCGCATGGTTCGATACCAATGGACACACCATCGCCATCAGCACCGCATTTACCGGCACCTCCACCTTTAACAAACTGGGTACCGGCACACTGAGACTGACCGGCAATAGCTCAACCTTTACCGGCAACAGCACAGTCTATGCAGGAACGCTGCAAATGGACGGCACGCTCGGCGGCACTATCGATGTTCTGGCCGGAGCGCGCCTGACCGGTATCGGCCAGGTCGGCATCACCACCAATCGTGGCGTTATCGCTCCTGGTCACAGCAGCACCCTCGGCACACTCACCGTCGCCGGTAACTACACCCCGGCAGGCGGCAGTATCGAAATCAGGACGCAACTGGGCGACGACAGCTCCGCCACTGATCGCTTGGTCATCACCGGCAGCACTTCGGGCGCCACACCGGTCACGGTAACGAACTTCGGCGGCGCCGGGGCACAAACGACCGAAGGCATCAGGATTATTGAAGTACAGGGTGCCTCTAACGGTACCTTCTCACTGGTAGGCACCACCACCTTCGAAGGACAGCAAGCGGTGGTGGCTGGCGCATATGCCTACCGTCTCTATGCAGGTGGCGCATCCACACCCGCAGATGGTAGCTGGTATTTGCGTTCGGCCTTGATGAACGCACCGGGCACACCGCTCTACCAACCCGGCGTTCCTACTTACGAAGCCTATCCGCAAATCCTGCTGGGACTAAATGGCTTGCCGACACTACAGCAAAGGGTAGGCAACCGTTACTGGAATGATCAAAACAATGTATCTGCGCAGGACAACGGTCGCGGCGTAACAGGTACGTTTACCGAAACGAATGGCATGTGGGTGCGGGTAGAAGGCGGACACAACCGGATGACACCTAAGGAGTCAACTTCCGGCAGCGACTATCAGTACGACAGCTACAAAATGCAGGGCGGTATAGACGCCATGCTGATGGAAAACGGCAACGGCAAACTCGTCGGCAGTGCCATGCTTCACTACGTGCACGGCAGCGCCAAGACATCGTGGCGTTACGGCATCGCCAACTATGGCTCCGGCCGCATCTCCACCGATGGTTACGGTGTGGGTGGGACGCTGACCTGGTACGGTGCCGACGGTTTTTATGTCGACGGCATGGCGCAGCTGACCTGGTACAGCAGCAACCTCTCGGCCAATTCAGTCCACAGCCTGAAAAGCGGCAACCATGCATTCGGCCAAGCCTGGTCAGTCGAGAGCGGCAAGCGCGTCAAGATGAATGGCAACTGGGCGGTGACACCACAAGCCCAGCTGATCTATTCCAAAGCAGGCTTCAATGATTTCACTGATGTGTTTGGTGCATCGGTCAAACAAGGACGTGATGACAGCTTGCAAGGTCGCCTCGGCCTCAGTCTTGAGTACCAGGAAAACCGCACTCGCCTCTACGGCATCGCCAACTTGTACAACGAGTTCTTTGATGGCACCTCAGTCACAGTCGCGGATAGGACCTTCGCCAGCCGCAATGACCGCTTGTGGGCGGGACTCGGATTCGGCGGCTCGCACAACTGGAATAATGACAAATACTCGGTGTACGGAGAAGTCAGCTACAACTCCAGCCTGGCTAGTAGTGACTCGTATGGATACGGAGGGAAGATAGGTATGCGTATCAAATGGTAAAGGGTGCGTCATTGATGCTGCATTAAACCCATACGTATCAGCCGCGATACCTGCCCCGTGCAGGTAGCAGGTCGTTGCGGCTGACGACATCAGGCCTGATAAAAGGCTACTTCAGTATTGAAACAATTCACTCCATTCAATCCAGCGCTGCCAACAGGCTCAAGAAACTCATCAAAATCCCAGCAATAGCTTTGCTCGATCCGTGAGTCTCACGTGAGCTCCTGATTTGCGTCAGGCGTTACGGTGATTTGCCTACACATGCGCAGCAATTGGTCGAGCAAATCCGGAAGCAATATGGTTCGATAGGGTCTTGCTGTACGTACCAATACTTCCTCTGTTTTTCATTCGACTTTTCGATTGTTCGATATAAAAAACCACCCCCACTTTTAGACCAATAAATTTCCAATCGGAAATTTATTGCCTGGTTAAATTTCGTCTTGGAAATTTAACTACTATTGTTGACAGAAAGTGTCGTTAATAGATCGCTTTATTTTCATACGTTAACCTATCCATTTTCATGTTCATTGTATTTTTCTTTTGCCTGATTTAAAGGCACAAAAATTCAATCAAAACATGGAGAAAAAATGGGAAAGGCCCGCACTAATTGCTTACCCTTCACCGCTATTCAGATCTCAGCCAAGGTCTTAGCGAGTAGCCAGGTATTTACCAGTAATTACGCTATCAGGTCAGTCTCCAAAACCAATTACAAAACAGACCTGCTTGCACATGCCGGATAAGCAACGCTGCTAGTCAGATCGCACTTGTTGTTGTCGAGTGCCATCGCTTCCCTTTTTTGAAATATAAATTATTTAGTAGGTTATAAGATGTCTAAAGTTAATTCTCTGCTACTTGCTCTGCTTACCACCACTACGCTCTGCGTTTTCGCGCAAACGGTACCGACCAGCAACTCACAATCTACTTCCACCTCACAGACGCAATCAGAGGCTTCGAATGCCGGTAATAACCAGACGATCAATCTATCGGTACAAACGCCGGCAGGTACTGCGGGTGCTACAAGTTCTGGTGGTGAACAAGCCAGCACCCAGAACATCTATTACGGCGGAACACAAACCATACGCAATGTTCCATCGATGAATTCTGCTCCGCTCACCAGTTCGAACGATACGTGTATGGGCTCGGCATCAGGTGCGGTCGCAGCACCTGGCTTGGGCATCTCGCTGGGTAAAACCTATGTCGATGACAATTGCGTCATGATCAAAAATGCGCGTGAGCTATGGAATATGGGCATGAAAGGTGCCGCTATGGCCCGCATGTGCATGGACAAAGACAATCGCGAAGCACTCGAGCTGACTGGTTTCGTTTGTCCGCAAAAGAAACGCGAAGACGATGCCAGAAAAACTACTACCGTTGAAAACGGCACGACTACAAATCGTGGCTCGCCTGAGCAAGTGCTGAACTAAGTCCGGAACAATCCAACCCCTCCTTAGGAGAAGAAGCAATGTGGAAAAAGATTGTCCTGGGCGTCTCAGCGTCAGCGGTTTTTGGGACTGCTTGTACCCAGGTTTTTGCGCTGGATGTCAGCATCCTGCGTAATGAGTATGGCTCTGGCACACCCGGCATCCAGGGTCTGGAAAACGCCACCGCCATGGGTAACGACCTCTATCATGCACCGCAATACTTACCGGGTCACCCAACCGCAGCCACCATATGGCCGCGTGTAGTGGATGTGCCTTGTATAAAAACAATTAAAGGTTTGCAATGCCAGGGTTATGACTGGCAACCTAAACTCGGACGCGCGGAATATCTCTATTTCCGGCCTTTGGTTCAAGAGCAGCCTACTAAAGTCGCCAATCCTATCCTTCCTGCCCCTATTTTCAAATCAGAGCCGATACAAAACTATCGGACGCCTGTGCCCGTGAAAAAAGTTCGCAAGGTGACAAAGGCGAAACAGGCCGCGTGTGTGCCTGGTAGCAAGTAATGAATGTATGAAAAATAAAACGTTCTCTTTTGCGCTAGCCGTATGCTGTGGCGTATTGGTATATCCCCCCGCAGTTCAAGCGCAAACCACAGCACTTCCGGCCAACTCTGTCAGCACCGCTTCTGTATCAAATACGTCAGCGAGCAGTGTATCCATCGCGAGCTCACCGAACAGCTACTCGAACCACAACTCGTATGCCTCGTCGACAAACAATACCAGCGCGCAAAGTAGCCAATACATCGCACCTGACCAAAGCATGGGACAAGTCATTGCAGGACTTCAATCGAATGGCAGTTCATCAATGAGCTCCTACGGCGCTGGCACCGGTAGTGCAAATGCTGCGGCCTCACAGCAAGGAAATGCGTACGCAGCTCAAGCGATTTCTGTTAGCCCGATCTGGCCCGAACCTTATGTGGCGCCCGAGACGCATGGACAGGCTGATATTCAATCAAGCGCAAGTATTTATTCCAGCGGTTCAACAACTGTAACAAACGATGGTTCTGTACAGGTGTATTCGAATGGCAACGCTCGCAACAACGCAGAAGCGACTGCCATTCCTGCAAATGCCTGGTACAACAACCAGGCCAGAGCAGAAGGTTCGACCAATGGCAGTAGCAATGCAAATACAAACGCAGTTCCGATGTATGGAAATGTAGGCTACACCGTGAATGCGGATGCAACCCAAAATGGTCTCTATAACGCTACCGCTACTGACTTGTTTCAATCCTCAGGTAGTGGTGGTGACAATTAATTATTCATCTTTGCGATCCGGCATGCTGCATTCGATCGATATAACTAATTTAATTAGCAAATGAAAAAATCTCTTGCGATATTTATGAACCTGGCGACAACCATGTGTTTCGCTCAAAGCCTGCCTGCCGGACTCCCTCTTCCATCGCAGACTCCGCGCGTCAATGTATCTGGCACTGTAAACACAAGCTCAAGCTCCAGTGGAGCGAATGGTTCAGCTACTCACTATGGTAGTGCCTCGTCTTACCAGACTGCGGCGCCATCCGCCAAAGATGCTTACACATCTGATTTAGGTCAGCCATACCAGCAGAGCGCTGTCTCGGCATATGCAGGCGAAATATCAGGAAGTACGACATCTAATGTATCCGGGATGGTAACTGGTGTAGGAGTCGGTGCTGCTATAGCACATGGCATTCAATCAGGTAGCGTTGTGGTTGGCACTATCCAGCCGCTAAGTATACGCTACGATAATTCTGGCAATCCACTTAGTGAAGAGCGAGTTGTGGGCGATGCTACCGGTATCGTCAGCGTAAAGGTCGATGGGGATAGTGCTACCGCTGTAGTTGGCAACGGCAGTGCTAGCGTACAAGGCAGTGCCTTGGGTAGTGGATATACTTACTCTTACGTGTCAGCTTGGCAACCTATCGTTGACGGGAGCGCTTATATCAATCACAACGCTGATGTTACAAATGTAGTTATAACCGGCAACGGTAACGTGGATGGATCCCACTCAACAGTGAATGCTCAGTCCTACTACAACGCGCAGTATGAAGGTAGCCCTGGCACGACGGATCATCTAAAGAGCCTGCCTTAATTTCTACTTGGGTCGTGGATGCTGCGATCAAATGTGAAGATAACGTTAGTATTATTTCCGGTCGAATATATTTTCATTTCCGAAAATTAATTCAATTTCAACATCAAATTTCAATGCGGAAATTTAACTACGATTGTTGACATAGAGTGTCGTTATTCCGCCTTTTTGTTTTCATAAATTAACCCTTCTGTTTTCATGTTCATTGTATTTTTGTGTGGCCGATTTACAGATGAAAATTCTTAGATTAACCGCGGAGAAGAAATGAACACGTTCGCAGTAAATACCTATCTCCCATCGCAATTGCATTGCAATTACAGCATTAAATAATAAGTAGAAATGGTCAAAAAGTTACGTACCGTAACTCTTCCATCACCCACCCTAAAACATGTCGCTCCATCCCAGCCGGAACCGGTTCCAGCGGCCGTTGCTTCTCACAATGGCTTTAGTTTCTATGGTGACAGCGGCGGAGACAAATCACTGATGCACTTGGATATCCAACCCGGCATGAAGAATATATTTTTCGTAATCATGACCCTACGGGCGTTGAGTCAAGTAGGGATCAAGCCACGCCTATTAGACAAAGACTTGCATCGATCAATACAAGAGTTAAGGCAAACGCTGGACATGCGCCCTGAGGAGCTGGCTGCATTTCTGGTTTATGAAGAACCCGGCCTTGTTAGCAACTTCGATAAGGCACATATGGTTATTCAGAAATGGCGCAGGAGAAAGAGAATTCGGCCTGAAACACTACAGATAGCCAAGTTCAGAAATGTGGTGGAAGAATTCTGTTTCGAGGTTTTCAAAAGTTCCTCCCAGCAAATAAAAAACAACCACTAAGCAAACAGATTCTTTGAGCTCATTACCTCTGCGTCTTGATGTCGCAGCGCCTCTGTTTGAGTTGGATTTCTCCCTCAGGCTTAGTCAACGCAGGATCGCTCATCTCCGTTATCCGTCGGAGCAATGGCGAAACAAGCGTCCCTATTATTTAAAGTACCGAAGTGCATCACCGAAATCAAAATGAGAATAGTAACGTTAGAAAACAATCCGCTTGAATCACGCGAAATTCATAAAGTCGTCACTGATGCCGGACATGAATGCACTACGTTTATGACTGGCAAAGCAATGATGTCCGCACTTGCCAACGACATATACGACTTGCTTATCCTCAATTGGAATCTTCAGGATGTATCAGGCATGGATGTCATTAAATGGGTGAAAGAAAATATTGACGAAAACATTTCGGTGATTGTACTTACCGACGGCGCGCAGGAAGACGATATCGTCACCATACTCATGGCCGGTGCAGACGACTGCATGAGAAAGCCATTTCGAGAAGCGGAACTATCGGCGCGTATACATGCGCTTACCAAACGCGGGCGCCTCCCCTTTGCCAGCAAGGTTCCGTCAACTTCACCGGTCGTTACCAAAATCGAAGTCGGTGTTTATTACTTTGATTTGTTACGCAGGACCGTCTCGGTACGCGGTGAAGAAATCGATTTAAAACCAAAGGAATTTGACATGGCCGTTCTGTTTTTTAAGAATATAGGCATGCAAATTTCCAGGGAACAGATAATGTCAGAGATATGGGGACGTAAAACAGGTATCTACTCACGAAGCCTTGACACTCATGCATCTCAACTCAGAAGCAAGTTGCGACTCAATTCAGACAATCAGGTGCGTTTAGTCAGCATCCATTCGTTCGGTTACCAGCTCAATGTAGTTTGAGTGTCTATTGAGGAATCAGGCGAGTATCCTCGAAAAACGGCAAGAACGGCGACCAGACTATATGCGCAAGATAAGAAATACCCGTCTATGGTCGACAGCAAAACAACCGCCAGCGACCATAAACGAATCAAGATAGCCCCCTACTCTCAGTAACGCACGCGCAGCCCCGCGTAGGCCGAGCGTCCCGGTTGCGGGAAGCCATAGGCAGTGGCGTAATCACGGTCAAACAGATTATCTATGCCTACATACAATTGCGTTTTCTTGTCGATGTCATAGCTCATGCGTGTATTAACCAGTACATACGATGGCAACTCAGCAGAGCGCAGTGTGCCGGTACGTGAATAGTAAGTTTGATCAGTTACATAGAGCAGACTACCGAACAAGGATAATTTATCGGTCAGCGGTTGCCATGCATCCAGCGTCAGGCGATGACGCGGCAAGTATTGCAATGTACGCGACTCTGCATTCACCAGGTTCTTCGCGCTCAGATAGGTATAGCCTGCGCTGATCGTCCCCTTGCCCACTGCCGTACGCGCCAGCAGTTCCAGGCCGGTATTGCGGAAGCGATCCTGATTCTGCTGAATGCTGTTGCTGTCCGGCTGGATGAAGTTACGAATCGCAGAGTTGAATACTGTCGCATCGACGGTAGTCTGCGTGCCTGCTTTCCAGACCACACCAACTTCAGCAGTGGTCGATTCTTCCATCTTCAGGTTCGGATTGCCACGCGCGCTTTCATACAGTTGAGTCAGGCTCGGTGCGCGCACCTTGCGTGACAGGCCACCCTTCAGACGCCAGGCCGGATCTACATCGATGTAGCCGCTCAAGGCAGCGATAGGAGTCGACTGGTCACTGCCGCCATCGTCACGACGCTGGCTGACCCAGCCTGCACCCGCAGTGATACCGCTGATGTCATTGATCTTGTATGCCGCTTCAGCGCTGAAGGTATCGACATGGGTCTGCTGACTGAAATTAAGTGTACGAATATTGAAGGTACCGGC